>JACPGB010000016.1 GCA_016182655.1 Deltaproteobacteria bacterium | reverse complement strand
CGGGGCCTCCGCGCCGTAAGGCCTCGGGTCGTCGTCCGCGTCGATCCAGTCGGCAAGCGGCTCCGCGAGACGCTCCTCAAGCTTCAGCGCCTTAAGGAGCCTCGTGTATATGCCCCCTGTCTTATCGTTAGAGAGCCCCGTAGCGGTGTAGACGGTCCGGAGCGACGCCTTCGAGTATTCGTCGTGCACCGTTATGTCTATCGAGAGGCCGTCACCGAGGTCTTGAGTGAACTTAAGGCCCTCCGCGCCCATGACGAGGTTCGGCCTTGAATCGAGGAGCTTCTCAAGCCCCGACTTCCCTATGACCACGCCGTCTGTCGCGAGAAGCGAGGCGCGGGAAGAGTCCCGCAAGTTCCCGGCGCGCGCCGCCCCGATGTATATCCTGTAAGCGAACTCGACGGTCAGGGCGACGAGGATCGCCGTAATAAGGAGGACCGTTATAAGGGCGAGCCCGCCTTCGCCGGTTATCGCGGTAACTGCTCTCAGCGCGCGACGCGCGGCGGCGCCCCTCACCTCGCCATCACCTCTGATATCGCGGACAGGACACGCCCGTCCTTAAGCGTGACATCTATTCTCACGGCGTCCGGGGGCCTCTTCTCAAGGGAAGAGTCCCAGGCCTTTGCCCAGCCGCGCGCCGATTTGAACGAGGCCTCGAACCCGGCGACATTTGCTATCGCGACGGCCCTGGACCTCTCTTTAGAATACACGTCCCCTGCCTCCCTCACGAGCGCCCCGCCCTTATCCGTCTCCTCGACTGAGTACGAGGCCGCTACAATGCCGCTCCAGAGCGATGACGGGCCGGATGCGTAGGTAAGGCTCAAGCGGGAGGACTCCCCCTTTTTTTCGCCATCGAACAGCGTGAACCTGTTGCCGTCCTTGAAGTAGCATGAGCGTATCTCCCGCCCGAGCCTCTCTAAAGTCCTCCCTGCCTCGATGTACTCGTCCAGCGCCTCAGCCGACCCCCTCGTCCCCCTTACGATATAGAAGAACGCGCCGTAGACGGACGCGAGTATCACGGCGGCAAGGGCGAGGGCCACGAGGACCTCTATGAGCGTAAACCCGTTATCCTTCACGGTACATGACGAAGACGACCTTCCCGCCAGGGCCTGTCGACTCTATCTCGTAGCGCAATAGTCCCGTCGCCTCGTCCGTGGTCTTTCCTATCTTCCACATGAAGCCGTCGAACGCCGGGCCGAAGTCGCCTTCGGTCTCGGCCTCCCCTCCCATGAGCCTCGTCTCCTCGGCCTTGTATCTCCCGAGTACGGTGGCTGTCACGATGTCCCTTGCCCGGAGCGACGCATCAAGGTGATAGTTGACGGAAGCGAGCGCGGTCACGATGACGCCCGAGAGGATCGCGAGCGCCGCCATGACCTCTATGAGAGTAAAGCCTCCGGCCTCAGGAATAGCCTTTTTCAAGGGAGACCTTCTCCGTGTAGGGGTTGAAGGTGACTGTCATGAACTCGTCCCCGGCCTTGAGATGCACCGAGAAAGGCGAGCTTCCGCCGTCCGGGGGGATGACGATCTCCGTCTCCCCGGCGTCGGTCTTGCCCTCCGGGGTCGCGACGTCCTCCATGGAGACGCCGCTCGAGAGGGAAAGAAAACCGAACTCCTTGTCTCTCAGGTACTCCCTGCCGTCCCGCGACACCTCGACGTCAAGGCGCTCCTCGTCGAGCCCGAACCTCACCTTGTAATAAACCCGCCTGGACGCGGCCGACTCGCTCAAATAGCCGATGAGGCTCGCCATCTTCCTTGCGTCGGACTCGAGCCTCGCCTCCTCCAGCCCCGAGATCCTCGGGTAGATCACGGCCACGGCTATGGCGATCAACGCGAGCACGACCACGAGCTCGATAAGAGTAATGCCGTCTGTCCGGGACGGATGAGGGGCGCGTCCCGAGCCCGCGCCACCGCACCGGCAGGGGGATGAGGCCCATTTTCTCATAGTAGATTGTAGCCGAGATTTTCCGGTTAACAACGGGCCCCGGACAAATATCACTTGAAAACATCGCAAAACTTGATACAATTTTGTGGTGAATCCGTGTGCCGCGTTCCGGCCCTGAAAAGAGAGTGGCGGGGAGAAAACCGCCTCTACCCGTAAAAACCCAGGCCGTCCTCATACTGTACTGTTCCTGTCGCTCCCGACCGAATTTTCCGAAAAGCGGTTATTCAAAAAAAGTCTACTCCCTCGCATCCATTACCGGGGCTATTTCATGCGCATACGTGTCATGCTCGCGTTCAGCAGTCGCGTCCTATCAGAGGCAGTCAAGCGCCTCCTTGAAGACGACGAATCGGTCGAGGTCGCCGGTGCCGCGAACTCCGGCAGGCGCATAAGGCGTGAGGAGCTCAGCGCCGCTGACGTGGTCCTTGCGGATTATCGGTCGCTTGAGGCCTCTTTCGGACGCGAGTCCGCGAAAGGCCCCGCCTTCATACTCCTCGATACCGACTGCGGCCGCGAGAACCTCGTAAAAGCCGTGACCGAGCTGAACGTAAGCGGACTGCTCCTGCAGAACGCGACGCCCGGGATGCTTAAAAAGGCGCTCCGGTCCGTTGCCAGGGGCGAGTCATGGATAGATTCCTCGGCGGTCAAGGACCTCCTTACCGGCCTTCACGCCGTAAAAAAACCGGTCCTCTCGGGCAGGGAAGACGAGATAGTATCGCTCGCAGGCACGGGCCTTAGAAACAGGGAGATAGCCGAGAGGCTTCTTATAAGCGAGCTCACGGTAAAGACGCACCTGAACAGGATATTCAGGAAGCTTGACATAAGGACACGCTCGGAGCTCATCAAATACTCGATAAAGAGGGCTGTCGTAAACTCTACCCTCTCAGGTAAAAAGGGGCGCGCTTAAAGGCCCCGAAGAAAGACAGGCTGTAAAACCGCATGTTCCAGGGTATTAAAGACAGGCTGAAGGCAGTAAACATACTCCTCTTCGCTCTCTCCCTCCCGCTCTCCGCCTTTGTAGCCAGGGATTACCTCGCGTACTCGCTCGCCCCGAGGAGGGCCGCGATGCCGGGTACTCGCGACACCGCTCCCAGCGAGCCGGACAGGGACCTCCTCGCCTACGCGCCGATAGCCGAGAGCTCGGCCTTCCCGTCGAAGACCGGCAGGCTCGTAGCAATCGAATCGATAGAGGCGTCGGGGTCCGCGGGCGCGCCGCCGGTTTTCGCTGACTTGAGACTCCTCGGCACGTTCGTAAGGGGCGTTAAAAGTTTCGCGATATTCGAAAAGACCGGCTCTCCCCAGTCCGTGTTCAAGATAGGCGAGAAGGTCTTCGAGGCCGGGCCCCTCAAATCCGTTACACTCGACAAGGCGGTCGTATCCGTTGGGCCCCGCGACGTTTCATTCACGATAAAGGACGAGCCGTTGCCCGAGAGAAGCGGGGCATTGCCAACGGGCGCGGGCCCGGCAACAGAGCCCGGGGAGCGCCCCCGGCCCGGCGGTCCAAGGGGGCCGATGTCGCGGAAGATCAGCGAGAACGAATGGGCGATCGACCAGGGGGCTCTCGTAAACTCGCTTAACAATATCTCCACGGTATTGACTGACGCGAGGATGACGCCGAAAGTCGCTAACGGCGCGGTCGAAGGCTTCCTTGTCACCGAAATAAAGCCGAGAGGCGTCTTTGACGCCGTGGGGCTCAAGAACGGGGACGTCCTCAAGAGGATAAACGGCTTCGACATAGACACGCCCGAAAAGGCCGTACAGGTGCTCTCAGGCCTTAAGGGAGAGACCCGCATGGAGATCGACCTGGTAAGGGGCGGCAAAAATATGAACTTCCATTACGAGATAAGGTAGCGGTGAAGCGACAGTCCCGGAATTTTCGTGCTATAATCTCTTTCAATCGCCTCTTGGGCGCGCGCCGTATGATCGTCATGCGCGCACAGCCGTCAGGACAACCCCTCTACTTCACCTTAAATCCAGAAGACGGAACGGACATGATGAGACGGATATCTCTCCTCTTTCTCGTTTTCGCGCTCCTTTTGTCCGAAGCCGCCTTTGCCCAGTCACAGAAGGGGGCGAACGGCAAGATAACCCTCAACTTCGTGGACGTGGAGATCTCGTCGCTCGTAAAGATCATGAGCGAGCTCACGGGCAGGAACTTCCTTTATGACGAAACGCTCAAGGGCAAGGTCACGATAATCGCGCCGACGAGGCTCACGCAGGAAGAGGCCCTGAGCCTCTTCATATCCGCGCTCGAGCTTAAGGGCTTCACGGTCGTGCAGACCGGCGAGGCGTACAAGATAATCCCCTCCTCTCTCGCCAGGCAGAGCGGGACGAGGGTCTTAAGCGAGAGTGAGGCGGCCAGGGCCGACGAGTACATCGTCCGCCTCATCCCGCTCGAATACATCTCGACGCAGGAGGCCTTCCCGGTCATCCAGCCGCTCGTCTCCAGGAACGGGCAGGTCTCGTCCTTCGGCACGAGGAACGCCCTCCTTGTCGTCGACACCGCGCAGAACATGGAAAAGATACTCCAGATACTCGCAACCGTCGACCTCCCGCCCGAATCAGGGGAGCCGGAGGTCGTATACCTCCAGAACGCGCAGGCCGAGACCCTCGTCCAGGTACTCCGGCGCGAGGGGCAGAGGAGGACCGGAAGCCGGAGACCAGGGGAGGCCGAGGAAGATAGCGGCGTAACCGCCGACGCAAGGCTTAACGCGGTCATACTCGCGGGTCCCGAGACGGAAAGGGCCTTTTTCAGACGCTTCATAACCATCCTCGACGTCCCTCCCCCGGCGACTTCGAGCAGGATAAACGTATACTATCTCGAGAACGCCGACGCCGACGACCTCGGCAGGGTCCTCGACTCCCTCATCCGCGGCACGACCACCCCGGCCGCCCCGCAACCGGGAGGCGGCACGGCTCCCCCGGCGCTTTCGCAGGAGCTTACCGGAAAGGTGTCGATAACCCCGGACAAGGCCACGAACTCCCTTATAATAATGGCCTCACCCGCCGACTACCAGAACCTCGTGCAAGTGATACAGAAGCTCGACAGGCGCCCGAGGCAGGTATTCGTCGAGGCGATGATAACGGAAGTGAGCGTCGACAAGGCGCTCGAGCTCGGCACCAAATTCAGGATAGCCGCCGAGAAAGACGGCGCGCCGGTCGCCATAGGAGGCGTCGGGTCCGTCGACACCTCGACGATCCAGTCGGTATTGACCGGACTCGCCGGCTTTACCATGGGAGGCATCGGCAACTTCGTGACCGTCCCGGTGACCAACTCGGACGGTACTACCACCAACCTCACCGCCCCCGGGTTCGCCGCGCTCTTTTCGCTCTCGGACTTCAAAAATGTCGTGAACGTGCTATCTACCCCGCACATACTGACGAGCGACAATTCGGACGCCGAGATAGTCGTCGGCGAGAACGTGCCGTTTCTCAGTAAGTTCGAGGCCTCTACCGGCACCTCGGGCGAGCCCATCATACAGTCGATAGAGCGGCGGGACGTCGGCATAAGGCTCAAGATAAAGCCCAAGATAAGCGAGGGCGACTTCGTCAAGCTCGACATATACCAGGAGATATCGTCCATTTCCACGACCGCCGTCGCCGGGGCATCCGACCTCATAACCACGAAGAGGTCGGCCAAGACCATGGTGGTGGTGAAGAACAACCAGACGGTCGTGATCGGCGGCCTCATACAGGACAAGACCTCGAACAGCTCCACAAAGATACCGCTCCTCGGGGACCTGCCCCTTATCGGCTGGCTCTTCAAATCGGATTCCGACACCAACCAGAAGACGAACCTACTCGTCTTCATAACCCCGTACATCATCGAAGACTTCAAGGGGCTCGAGGACCTCCGGAACAAAAAAGACCTCGAGTTCAGGGAAAAGAGCGGCGTGGAGCCGCCTAAGGACAAGAAGGACGATGAAGGGAAGTAGGTAGCAGGATGAAAGAAGAGCTTTTCGAATCGACTGACAAGGGCTTTCACCGCATAAGGGAAATAAAGGACGAATACATAGACCCCGCGATACTCTCGAAGCTCACCCTCTCCTTTGTCAAAAAAAACCTGATCATGCCGCTCCGGAAAAAGGACGGCCACCTCATTGTGGCCATCGCCGGGCACAAGTCCATCTTCGCGCTCGGCGAGGTGGAGCGCATCGCAAATCTCCCGGTGCGCCCGGTCTTCGCGGAGGAGTCCCAGATACTGGAGGCCATAAACCGCTCCTTCGACAGGCTCTCGGGTTCCGCGCAGGACGTGATCGAAGGCATGAACGTTGAGTCGGTAGAGTCTCTCTCAACAGTCTGGGAGGAGCCCAAGGACCTGATCGACCTTGCCGACGAAGGGCCGATCATCAAGCTCATCAACTCGCTCCTCTTCCAGGCGGTAAAGGACAGGGCGAGCGACATACACATCGAGCCGTATGAAAAAGAGGTCGAGGTCAGATACCGGGTAGACGGCGTGCTCTATCCGGTGCTTACGCCCCCGAGGTCCATTCAGGAGGCGCTCGTAAGCAGGGTGAAAATAATGTCCGGGCTCGATATAGCGGAGAAGAGACTGCCGCAGGACGGGAAGATCAGGCTCCTTGTCGCTGGAAAAGACATCTACGTCAGGGTCTCGATCATCCCTACCTCTTACGGCGAACGGGTCGTATTGAGGCTCCTCGACAGGAAGGGCGAGATAATCCAGCTCTCGAACCTCGGGCTGAACCCCGGGCAGGTCTCGTGCCTCGAATCGCTCCTCTCTAAACCGAGCGGCATAATACTCGTTACCGGCCCCACCGGCTCCGGAAAGACGACTACCCTGTACTCCGCGATAAGCCGCGTGAACTCCACCTCAAGGAACATCATCACGGTCGAGGACCCGGTCGAGTATCAGCTGAAGGGCATAGGCCAGGTCCATGTGAACCCCAAGATCGGGCTAACCTTCGCAAGCGGTCTCCGCTCAATACTCAGGCAGGACCCGGACATGATCATGATAGGAGAGATCAGGGACAGGGAGACGGCCGAGATAGCCATACAGGCGTCCCTTACAGGCCATCTGGTCCTTTCAACGCTGCACACCAACGACACGGCCGGGGCCGTCACAAGGCTCGTGGACATGGGGATAGAGCCATTTCTTGTCGCCTCGTCGGTCTCAGGCGTGCTTGCGCAGAGGCTCGTCAGGGTGCTCTGCGAAAAGTGCAGGGAGGAGTACGCGCCCGAGGATGAAGAGGCCCGCCTCTTCAAGGCCCGTCCCCAAAAGCTCTGGAGGCCGGCCGGGTGCGATAAGTGCCTCGATACCGGTTATCTCGGAAGGACCGGGATATTCGAGTTCCTCGTCCCCGGCCCGGAGATGAGGCCGATGATACTCAAAAACCAGGACGCGGACACCTTGAAGAGGTCGGCCGTCGCCAAGGGCATGCAGACGATGATGGAAGACGGGCTCGAGAAGGCGGCCGAAGGCATTACGAGCCTCGAAGAGGTCTTAAGGGTCACTCGGGACGAGGCCGACTGATGCCGTCTTTCAGATACAGGGCGTACGACACATCCGGCAAGGGTGTCAGCGGCACGATAGACGCGGCGGGCGCCAGGGAGGCGGTCCAGCTCGTCAAGAACTCGGGGCTCTTTCCAGCCGAGGTCGCAATCGAAGATGGACCGAACAGAGGAAGGCTTCTTGGAGGGAGGACCCCCGCGCTGGCGGTCACTATCGCCACGCGCCAGCTCGCTAACCTCCTGTCAGCCGGGACGCCGCTTGCCGAAGCGCTCTCGATACTCGTCGATAATACCGCGAATCCCGGGCTGAAGACCGTCCTCTCGAACGTAAATGAGAGTGTCGCCGGCGGGAGCTCCTTGAGCAAGGCGCTGGAGCCTCATCCGAAACAATTCTCAACGCTTTTCAGGGGCCTTGTAGCGGCCGGAGAGGCGAGCGGGTCGCTCGATAGCGTCCTCCTCGAACTCGCCGATTACCTGGAAGCGCGCTCCAGGATGATAAACGACGTAAAGGCCGCCCTCGCCTATCCCGCGCTCATGACGCTCGTCGGGGCCGGGGTGCTCTCGTTCCTCTTCGCCTTCGTCGTGCCCAAGATCACCGCGATGTTCGAGGAGACCGAACACGCCCTGCCCCTGATGACGCGTATCCTCATCCTCATAACGTCCGTCTTCCGCGATTACTGGCCCGTGATGCTCGTTCTCGCATTTGTCTCGGTATGGGCCGGGAGGCGTTATCTCAAAACAAATAAGGGAAAAGAGATCACGGACCGGTTGCTCCTCCGCATACCATGGTTCGGGCCGATAATAGAGTGCTTCTATGTCTCATACCTCGCGCGCACGCTCGGCAGTCTCCTTAAGGGCGGCGTCCAGCTCCTCCGGGCGCTTGAGATAACAAGGGAAGTCCTCGACCACGCCGTCTACGGGCGGATACTCGAAGAGGCGAAGGCCGACTGCACCGGCGGCGCATCCCTTTCCGCGAGCCTCGGCAAGCACGCCGAGATACCCCGCATATTCACACACATGGTGAGCGTCGGGGAAAAGAGCGGACGGCTTCAGGAGATGCTCCTTAGGACGGCGGACTCCTACGCCCTTGAGTTCGAAAGGTCCGTAAAGAGCGGTTTAAGCCTCCTCGAGCCCGCGCTCATCCTTGCCATGGGAGCCGTCGTCGGCTTCATCGTCCTCTCCATACTCCTTCCCATTTTCGAGCTCAACCAGATAATACGCTGAGACACCCTCGCCTATTTCCTCTTTTCAAGTAAACGTCCTCGCCGGACGGGCAGATCCGTATCCGGCGGCTTAGCCTCAGGGACGCCGGATGAACCGGATTTGAAACTGGCCGTACGCCGAGTCCTTGCCGGACGGGCAGATCCGTATCCGGCGGCTTGGCCTCAGGTACGCCGGATGAGCCGGATTTGAAACTGGCCGTACGCCGAGTCCTTGCCGGACGGGCAGATTCCGTATCCGGCGTCTTGGCCTCAGGTACGCCGGATGAGCCGGATTTGAAACTGGCCGTACGCCGAGTCCTTGCCGGACGGGCAGATTCCGTATCCGGCGTCTTGGCCTCAGGTACGCCGGATGAACCGGATTTGAAACTGGCCGTACGCCGAGTACCGCCGAGCGGTTCCTAAACCCCCGGTGTTCATACCGGGATTACTCCCTTTTGTCTCCCTGCCTTCATACCGTTATCGTCCACGGGTGCTAATCCCTTTGCGCGGATTTATATTCTTTTGTTGGATTGCCGAGGACGGAGCGTGGGCTATGCTTGTTTAAAGAGCGTCGCTGATGGGTTGCGCTTAACAGGCAGGCCGGTTGAAAGGAAGAATGCCTCTCAAGGTATGTGGCGAGTGCTACAAGGCCTTCCACCCGAACAGGCGCGGTGAGACCGTCATCTGCCCGCAGTGCCTGACGGTATTGAACGAACGGCGCTCATCAGTCAGGTCGCAATCGGATAGAAAACTGGAACTCGTCGTTGACGGGATCTTCATGGCCGCCATGGCCCTTGACTCATCGGAGCGCGGGATAGGTATCGCATACGAGAATGAGCCGATGGTAAAGGGAGCGATAGTCAACGTGGCGCGCGACGGCTGGGAGAAAAAAGGCGTCGTCGTCTGGTCGAAGAGGATAAACGGCGCTCTCTCGGCCTCGGGTCTCAGGATCATTTAAAGTCTCTAATAGAGAAGGGCCAAGCCCTCCGGAGGTCATGAGATGGACATGAAGAAGTTCAAGCTGTGCGCGGCCACGGCGCTTTCAGCGGCATTCATCCTGGTTTTCCAGCCCTGGGCAACGGCCGCCGACAAGGCCGAGGCCGCGAAAAACCAGCAGACGGAAAAGGCGTCAAAGGCAGAGCTTCAATCCGACCCCGAGTACGTCATAGGCGCCGACGACATACTCGAGATATCGGTCTGGAAAAACCCCGACCTCTCGAAGGTCGTGACGGTCAGGCCCGACGGGATGGTAACGCTCCCGCTTATCGGCGACATGAGGGCCGCCGGGGCGACACCTTCGGCCCTGAGGGACAGGATAGTGGAGCGGCTCAAGGAATACCAGGAGACCGCCGTCGCCTCCGTCATAGTGCAGGAGGTAAGGAGTTGCAGGATATTCGTACTTGGCGAAGTCCTCAACCCCGGCACTTACGTCATTACGAGGAAGACGTCGGTACTGCAGGCAGTAGCCCTTGCCGGAGGCTTCAACCCGTTCGCCTCCCGCGACCTCGTCCTCGTCCGGGAGCGCCCTGACAGGAACGGCAAGCCGGAAAAGATAAGCATCAGCTTCGACGATATCGTGGACGACGGCGAAAAGGCGGACAAGAACCTGATATTGAGACCCGGAGATACCATCTTTGCGCCATAGAATTTCGCCACAGGCGCTCGCCGCGCTCCTTGTCCTCCTCACAGCCGCCCCCCCGGCGTTGGGCAAGGACACCGCGCTCAGGCCGTCGATCACAATTGAAGAGCAGTACGACAGCAACGTAAGGTTCCGTGGCGACGAGGAGACCAAGGACGACGACTTCATCACCTCGGCCTCGCCCAGGTTCGATTTTTCGAAAAAGAGAGAGAGGTACGATTTGGAAGTGTCTTACGGCCTTGAGGCGAGCTACTACGCCGGGAACACCGACCTGAACTATATCGCCCATCAGGCGAACGCCGCATTCACGCTCGACCTGGCCGAAAGGACGAGGCTTGACCTCTCGGACAGGTACGATTACACCGAGGATTCGCTCCAGGCCGGGGACACCGGCATACTCGTCGCAAGGACCGGCATAACCGCCAATACGGCATCGGCCGGAGTAGCGCGCGCAATCGGCGAGAGGTCCGAGGCCGCGCTAACGCTCCGGAACAGGGTCGCGCGCTACGACTCCCCTGACCTCGTCGATTCGAGGACCGATTCCGCCGAGGCGTCCTACGCTTACAAGTACGAACAAAACGGGACCGCGCGCTTCACTTACCGGTATACCGACTACAAATTCGATACCGACAGCGACGTCGAGAGCCACGGGGTCTCGCTCGGGATAATCGAGGACTTGACGCCGACGCTATCGGCCGACTTCTCTGCCGGAGTGGCGTACACCCCGGGGCTCGACGGCGACGACTATTTTTTTACGGCCGCCGCGGGCCTCGAGAAGGCCTACAGGAACTCGGTCTTCTCGGTCGCCTACACCCGCGAGGTCACGGACCCAACCGGCCTGACCGACGAGATAAACATAAGCGACCGCGTGAGCTTCGGGATAGAGCAGACTTTTTCGCGCGGGCTGACCGCCTCTCTCACCGGGGGTCTCGCAAAGAACAGGACGGAACCGAACGGAACGGTCGACCTGAACTCGTATGACATCGACCTCGCGGGAGGGTGGCAGGCCAGAAGATGGATGCTCCTCGGGGCAGGCCTTTCCTACTATAACCAGTGGGACGGCGACACCTTCGACGCAGGCACGACGAGGAACATCGTATACATCAATGTGACGTTCACAGGAAACGAGTGGAGGTTTTGACGATGAACCCGAAGGAGCCGAAAAAAAACATTCTGGACCAGCTCGCCGTCTTCTATCACAGGAAGTGGCTCATGGCAGTCCCGCTCATAATCGGCTCGGCCATCGGGATCTTCATGAGCGTCTACCTCCCCGAATATTACAGCTCGACCACGCTGATAGTGGTAGAGGAACAGCAGGTGCCGGAAGAATACGTGATGCCGTCGGACAGGACCCCCTTCACGCAGAGGCTTAACGTCATAAGCCAGCAGATCTTGAGCAGGACCAAGCTCCAGCAGGTCATAAAGGAGTTCGGCCTCTACCAGGAGGACGGCCCGGGGGTCGTGGAGAGGACCGTAAGGTATCTGCGCGGGGAGTCGGCGGACACGCCCGCGAAGGACGCGGTGATAGAGAAGATGCGCCGCGACATCGTCTTCAGGGTCAGCGGCGAACAACAGCGGTCCAGGGGCCAGCAGGAGACCGGCGGGAACGCCTTCACGATAACCTATCTCGGCAGGGACCCCGAGACCACGATGCAGGTGACCAACAAGATCGCCTCGCTCTTCATAGAGGAGAACCTGAAGGTCAGGGAGATGTACGCCGAAGGCACTTCCGAGTTCCTCTCAAACGAGCTTGAGAAGGCCAAGGCCGACCTCGAGGCCCAGGAAAGGGCTCTGAAGGGCTTCAAGGAAACGAGCATGGGGACGCTCCCCGAACAGCTCGACTCGAATTTAAGGACGCTGGACAGGCTCGAAACCGAGCTACAGACCGTGACAGCCGGAATAAGGACGAACGAGGACAGGAAGGCCTTCCTCGAGGCGGAGTTGAGGAAAAACCCGGCCGCAACCCCGCAGGTCCAGACCGAGCTCGAAAAGCTCCGTGGCGAGCTCTCGATAATGCTCTCCATGTACAAGGAGACCTATCCCGACGTCATGATACTCAAAAGGCGGATAAGGGAGATAGAGGGCCAGGCAAAGACCGAGGAGAAGCCCGGAGAGGTGGCGAGGCCGGCGGTATCGGCCGACCTCGTGGCTGTAAAGTCCCAGCTCGCGAATTTCAGGCAAAGGGAGGCCCAGATAAGAAAACAGATGGGCGATTTCGAGAAGAGGGTCGAGGTGACCCCGACGAGCGAGCAGAGGCAAAGGGATCTGCTGCGCGACTACAACTCCTCGCTCCAGAACTATCAGGGGCTCCTTGAGAAAAAGATGAACGCTCGCCTGGCCGAGAACCTCGAGAAGAGGCAGAAGGGCGCGCGGTTCAGGGTCATAGACCCGGCGAACATGCCTGAGTCTCCGGAATTGCCGAACAAGCCCCTCGTGGTCTTCCTCGGCGTCTTCGGCGGGGCGGCGGCGGGCGCGGCCCTCGTATTCCTCTTCGAGTTCGTGAACCCCGCATTCAGGAGGCCCGAGGACTTCGACGGTGTATTCAAGGAGCCCGTGCTGACCTCCATACCGATCATCGATCCCGGCGAGAGAAAGCCCGAGCCGAAGCTTACCGTGATACACGGGAGGAAATGACCGTGTTCAACTTCGACTGGATAAAGAAGCTCTTCAGGGACAGGGAGCTCGACGCCGAAGCGGCGGGCAAGACGTACAGTTTCAAGCCCCTCCCCCATGTAAGCTTCTACGGGCCCGCGATATGGGCCGTGGGCGGCGGCAAGGGCGGCGTCGGGAAAAGCCTCATAGCCTCGAATCTCGGCATACTGCTCGCGAAGCAGGGCAAGGACGTGCTCCTCGTAGACGCGGACCTCGGCGCCGCCAACCTCCATACCTTCCTCGGGGTCGACGGAGGCAGGCTCGCTCTCTCGAGCTTTTTAAAGGAGGAGGTCTCCGACATCCGTTCTCTCGTGGTCAAGACGTCCGTCCCGGGGCTCGACCTCATAAGCGGCGCAAAGGACTCTCTCGACATAGCCGACATCTCGACCGCAAAGGTGGCGCGCCTCAAGGAAGCGCTAAGGAATCTCGAGTACGACAACATCATACTCGACATCGGGCCCGGCACCTCGTCCAACCTCCTCGACATATTCCTCATGGCGAGCGAGGGGATAATACTCTCGACCCCGGAGCCGACAGCCATAGAGAACAACTACAGGTATCTGAAGTGCCTGTTCCTCCGGAAGATCAAGACCGTGGCCGACCAGCAGGAGGACGGGCAGTTGAAGGACATGCTCCAGAGGATATTCAGCGAAAAATGGACTCAGCGGGTGAAGACCGTATCCGACATACTCGGCTCTCTCGAACAGCTGGACTCATCCCAGGGCTCGATGCTCCGCGAGTACATAGGGGCGACCAATATCTCGATGATAGTCAACCAGGCGCGCAGACCCGAGGACGGAGAGATAGGAAACTCAATAAGAAGGGCCTGCTCGGATTACTTCGGCGTCAACATCTGCTATCTCGGCTCCATCGGATACGAGGAGTCGGTCGCGGAATCGATCAGGCTCCGCCGCCCCCTCCTCGTCCACTACCCGGAGACCAGGGCGGCGAGGTCCATAGAGTCGTGCCTGAACGAAATACTTAAAAAGGGCGTGTCACGTGAGCCCGCGGGGGCGCTACAGTGAAAAAGGAAAAGGCGACGGCGAACAACGGCGTAAGAAGCTACTACGAGACGTTCGAAGTCAGGCAGGACGCGACGACGGACGAGATAGAGCGCGCGTACCGAAAGGCCAAGTCCGTATACTCGGACGAATCCGTTGCGCTCTACTCCCTCTACTCCGGAGAGGAAAGAAAACAGAAGCTCCTGGAGCTCTCGGACATCTACAACACTCTCTCGGACCCTGCGAAAAGAAAGAGCTATGACGAGAGCCTGAGGAAAGAGAGGACCGCGCCGTCGAGGGAATGGGACTCGGGCTCCATCAACGCCGGAAGGGACGCCTTCGAGGAGTACTCGGAGGTGGACGCCTTCAAGGACAGGATCACGCTCAGGCGAGCGTTGAGCGTGGCCGAGCAGGACCAGATGGCGACCGAGAAGTTCAGGATACTCTTCAACAGGCTCGAGCAGATCTGCCTCAAGGGGTCGGTAAAATCCATCGCCGTCACGAGCGCGGTCAAGGGAGAGGGCAAGACGACGACGGCCATGAACCTCGCCTTTATCATGGCGACCGAGTTCAAGAAAAAAGTCCTCGTAATAGAGAGCGACTTCAGGAACCCGTCGATATCGAGCGAGTACCTGAACATGGGCAGGCTCCACGGGCTCATCGACGTGCTCAAGGGCGACGCCGACATAAGGTCGGCGATAAACAGGCTCGAGGACACTAACCTCCACTTCCTCCCGGCAAGGTGCAGCGTAAAAAACTCGTCGCTCCTGCTCGACTCGCCCGGCATGAGGTCGGTCCTCTCAAGATCCAAGGAGGACTTCGACTACGTGATAGTCGACTCGCCCCCGATCTTCCCGCTCGTCGACGTAAGCATTCTCTCGAAGTGCGTGGACGGGATGCTCCTTGTCGTGAAGGCGGGCGCGACACCCAAGGACATCGTGAAGAAGGCCGTGCGGTCGCTCCCGAAAGACAACCTCCTCGGCATAGTGCTCAACTGCGCGGACAGCATACACATGAACAAGTACTACTATTAGCCTGCAGGCATACGCAAAGGAGCGGCCATGACAAGCAGTAGCCTTAGAGGCATTTCGACCCCCTCGCTGGAGACGATCTCCGAAACACTCGCGCTCTCATCCATGTGCGCGCTCGCGGTCTCGCTCGTCGCGGGCGTTCTTCTCGCGGACTTCGACAAGACCCGCTATTACCGTCTCATAGTCCTCGCCTCCGCCATCGTTGCCATGGCCGGTTCCGGCATACCCGGCCTCAAGAGGCGCGGATGCCCGTCAGGGACCGGAGCGGCCGCGCTTTCAGCCCGCGCGAGCGCCGTGCCGGCAGGCTCGCTCCTGGCCCTGCATCCCCTGTAAGCCGGACAAAAAGACCACACGAGCGCGATAATCCGATAACGGCCGAATAGCGGCGCGATCCGTATTTTTCTTATTTTACCGGAGGCATTGATGAGGAGTTGGTTCCTCGTATACACGAAACCGAAACACGAGGAGATGGTCTCCGGCAGGCTCTCGGACGCCGGTTTTCAGACGCTTAACGCGAAGATATCCGAGCGCAAGTTTTCAAGGGGCCGGATCTCGGAGGTCACTTCCCCGCTCTTCCCCTGCTACCTTTTTGTGAGCTTCGACAAGCACCGCGATTATCACCTCATCAGGTACACGCGCGGGATAAAGCGGGTCCTTGGCAACGACAGCGGGCCCGCTGAGGTCGACGAGAGGATCATAGAGTCCATCACGGCCAGGATGGACAACGGCGTCATAAGCGTAAAGCCCGCCTTCAGGCCCGGCGAGGAGGTCACAATCCTCGCCGGGCCCTTCGAGGGGCTCTCGGCGGTATTCGAGAAAGAGTTGAACGGCATGGAGCGCGTAAGCGTTCTTTTAAAGTCTATGAACATCAGGATGGTAGTGGACGGGAGCCTGCTCCAGCGCTCCTTTTAACCTTAAGGCTTGCCAGTTTCCGATATTTTTTATCCGGCGGGTGCCATGGACACTCGAACGGCGGTAGCCTGCCCGGGGGGTAGCAAGCCTTTCACCGGAACAAAGGGGGCCTCCTATGCGTAATTCATGGCTTCAGGGCGCGCGTGGAGTTTTCAAGAGGAACCTTTACAGGTTCGCATGCACGGACTTTCTCTCCGACACCGAAAACGGGGTGCTGATAGAGGACTTCTTCCACGAGATGATATACATCGAAAGAAGGCGCTCCGAGAGGTCGAAAAAGCCGTTCGCGCTCGCCCTCGTCGACGTCAGCGGGCTGCATTACGGAGCGGGGGCGAAGGACGCCGTGCGCTCGGCCGCGCATGCCCTTAAGGCCTCGGTCCGCGAGACCGACGCAATCGGCTGGTACAGGCACAACATGCTCCTCGGGGTCATCTTCACCGGCATCGGCGCATGCGACGAACCCGCGCTTAAAGACAAGGTCGAGCGCGCCGTCAGGGAGGCCGTCTCACCCGAAGGGTCCGGCCCCGAAAGGAACGCCCTCGTGACGTTCCATATCTTCCCGGAGGAAAAGGCCGACGCCATAGACCTTACGCTCTACCCGGAGCTTGAAAAAAAAAAGACCCCGTCAAGGGTGTATCTCGCGTTTAAAAGAGTGATCGACGTCATCGGGGCGCTTTTCGCGATCCTGCTGTTTTCCCCGTTTTTTATCCTTATTCCGCTCCTCATAAGGCTCTCGTCCAAAGGGCCGGTGCTCTTCAGGCAAAAGAGGATCGGCAGGCTCGGCCGCCCGTTCACGTTCCTCAAGTTCCGCTCCATGCACATCGGCAACGACGAGAAGGTCCATATGGAGTACGTAAGGAAACTCATCCTCGAGGAGAAGGCGTACAAGGGCTCTCCGGGCGTATACAAGATAATGGACGACCCGAGGATAACGCGGATCGGGAGGTTGCTCCGGAAGACGAGCCTCGACGAACTGCCGCAGTTCATCAACGTGCTCAAGGGCGACATGTCGCTCGTCGGCCCGCGCCCCCCCATCCCGTACGAGCTTGAAAGCTACGACAGCTGGCACAGGAGGCGATACCTTGAGCCCAAGCCTGGAATAACCGGCCTCTGGCAGGTGGAGGGCCGCTCAAGGACGACTTTCAACGAGATGGTGCGGATGGACATCCGGTATCTTCAGGAGAAGAGCCTGTGGTTCGATATCAAACTCATCGTAAAGACCCCGTGGGCTCTTATCACGAGCCGCGGCGCGTATTGAACAAAAAAAGGGGTGAGCATGCTACGGATCGGCGTAATAGGGTACGGGTACTGGGGGCCTAACATAGTCAGGAACTTCGGGTTCGCCGAGGGCGCTTGCGTGACCGCCATATGCGACAGGAGCGCGTCGTCCCTCGCACGCGCGAGAAAGAACTACCCGGGCCTCACAGTGACCGAAGAGAGCCGCGACATCACGGCGTCCCCGGAAATAGACATAGTCACCGTCATCACTCCCGTCTCGACGCACTACGCTATCGCGAAAGAGGCGCTTCTGAACGGCAAGCACGTTTTCGTGGAAAAGCCGTTCACCTCGACCGCCGCCCAGGCAGAGGAGCTCATAGAGCTCGCCGAGAAGAAAAACCTCCGGATAATGGTCGACCACACGTTCCTCTTTACGAGCGCCGTCAGGAAGATAAGGGAGATAATCGACGGGAACGTCCTCGGCGACCTTTATTACTACGACTCCACGCGCGTGAACCTGGGGCTCTTCCAGCACGACGTGAACGTCATATGGGACCTCGCCCCGCACGACTTCTCTATAATGGACTACCTCATAAGGCTCAAACCGCTCGCCGTCGCGGCCACCGGCCGCGCCCACATAAACTCCCGGGAAGACATCGCCTACATAATGGTCTACTTCGAGAGGAACGTCATAGCGCACATAAACGTCAACTGGCTTTCCCCGGTTAAGCTTCGCACCACTCTCATCGGAGGAGAGAGAAAGATGCTCGTCTGGAACGACGTGAACGCTGACGAGAAGATAAAGGTCTACGACAGGGGCGTGGAGATAACGTCGAGCGAAGGCATCTACGACCTCCTCGTCAACTACCGCTCCGGCGACATGTGGGCCCCGAAGGTCGACCAGAACGAGGCTCTGCGGAACGAGACGCAATACTTCATCGAATGCGTCAGGGACGGAAAGACGCCTTTCAACGACGGGCACGCGGGCTTAAGGGTCGTAAGGATGCTGGAGGCGTGCGACGAATCCGTTAAAAACAACGGCAAAATGGTGGAGATATGAAAGAGACGACCATCGAAAGGCCTCTTGAAAGGTATACGCTCGTCTCCGACGACGTCAAGCTCGGAGAGAACGTCAGGCTCGGGAACTTCGTGAACCTCTACGGTTGCACCATCGGGGCGAGGACGAAGATAGGCGCTTTCGTCGAGATCCAGAAGAACGCCGTCGTCGGGTGCGACTGCAAGATACAGAGTCATTCGTTCATATGCGAGGGCGTGAACATCGAGGACGAGGTCTTTATCGGCCACGGCGTCACCTTTATAAACGACACTTATCCGAGGGCGACGACAAGGGGCGGCGGGATGCAGACCGAAGCCGACTGGACCGTAGAGCCCACGCTCGTCAAAAAAGGCGCGTCGATAGGGTCGGGGGCTACGATTCTCGCGAACGTCACCATTGGCGAGAGCTCCATAATAGGCGCGGGCTCGATCGTGACGAAAGACGTCCCTCCGGGGACGATAGTAGCCGGGAACCCGGCGAAGGTCATAAGGAGCGTCAACAATGAATAACGGAGCAATGATCCCGTTTCTCGACCTCATAGGCCAGCACAGGGAGCTTGAGGGAGAGATAATCGAGGCGATAAGGGCGGCGCTCGGGAAGGCCGCGTTCATAGGCGGAGAGGCGCTCGATGAGTTCGAGGCGGCTTTCGCCGAGTTCACCGGCTCAAAGTACGCGGTCGGCGTGGCCAGCGGCACCGACGCGCTTAAAATAGCGCTCATTGCCGCGGGCGTGACGACGAACGACTTGGTGATAACCGTACCCAACACCTTCATAGCAACTACGGAGGCTATCTCCCAGGCCGGGGCTCTACCGGCGTTCGTGGACGTCGACGAGAGGACGTCGAACATGGACGCGCAAGCGCTCCGTGGATACGTCGAGCGCGAGTGCCTCAAGGTAGACGGGCACCTCTTCGATAAAAAGACCGGCAGGCGCGTGGCGGCCGTAATACCCGTCCACCTCTACGGCCAGATGTGCGACATGGACGAGATAATGGCGATCGCGGACGAGAACGGCCTGATAGTCATCGAGGACGCCTGCCAGGCGCACGGCGCCCTTTACGCCTCGAAGCGTTTCGACATGAAGATGGGCGCGGGCTCGATGGGGCTCGCCGGGGCCTTCAGCTTCTATCCGGGCAAAAACCTCGGGGCCTGCGGAGAGGCCGGAGCAATAACGACCTCGAACGCGGATCTGGCGAAAAAGGCCCGGATGATACGCGACCACGGGCAGAGGGAGAAGTACTTCCACGAGTTGGAAGGCTGTAACGGCAGGCTCGACGCCATACAGGCCGCGATCCTGAGCATCAAGCTCAAGCGCCTCCCGGAATGGAACCGGCAGAGGAGGTCCGTCGCCTCTCTTTACAACAGCCTTTTAAGCGGCATCGACGGCATTACCGTTCCTTTCGAGCCTGAGTGGTCCGAATCCGTCTATCACCTTTACGTCATACGCTCAAAGTCACGGGACGCGCTCAAGCTACATCTCTCTGATGCCGGCATCGCAACAGGGCTCCACTACCCCCTGCCCCTCCATCTCCAGAAGGCGTATACGAAGCTCGGGTACAAGGCCGGCTCGTTTCCCGTAGCCGAAAATTCCGCAAAGGAAGGGCTCTCTCTCCCCATGTTCCCGGGGCTTTCGGAGGGTCAAGTCAGGAAGGTAGCTGAAGCGATAGGGTGTTTTTTGGCGGAGGACCGCGTTTCCGCCAAAAGAAGCCTTACGGGCCAGACGCCCTGAGATGAACGGGAATATTTCCGTCCTCGACCCTACGAAAGTCCCTGACTGGGATAAGCGGCTCTACGGGTTCAAGGACTTCTCTCCCTTTCATACCTCAGGGTGGGCAAGGGCGCTCATCGAGGCATACGGTTTCACCCCGCTCTATTTTACGCGATTAGACAACGGCTCGATAAAAAGCGTCGTTCCGCTTATGGAGGTCAGGAGCCTTGTGACCGGCGCTCGCGGGGTCTGCCTCCCTTTTACCGACCTCTCCCCTGCCCTTCTCGAAGACCCGGCTGAAGCGGGGGAGTTCCTCTCGATGATCAGGTCTTACGGGCTCAAGCGCGGCTGGAGGCGCATCGAGTTCAGGGACGGGTTCAAGGACGCGCATTCATCGTACTCGTCATACCTCCACCACGAAACGGATATCGGGAAAAGCGACGACGAGCTACTGAGATCGTTTCGCGATTCGACCGGCAGGAATATCAAAAAGGCGGCGATCTCTTGCAATTTAAGGACGAAGGTCGAGCGATCGGCTGAAGCGATGGACGAGTTCTACAGGCTCAACTGCCTTTCAAGAAAAAGAAAAGGCCTCCCGCCCCAGCCCCGTTCGTTTTTCAGGTCCCTGCAGAAGAGCGTCATATCCAGAGGCAAGGGTTTTGTAAGCCTCGCCTGCAAGGACGGGGCTGTCTTGTCGGCCTCTGTCTTCCTTTCTTCAGGGCAAAAGGCCGTCTACAAGTACGGCGCGTCCTTAAAAGGCGCGGACGAGACGAGGGCGAGCTACCTCATCATGTGGGAGGCGATAAGGCGCCTCAGGGACGACGGCGTTGTCTCTCTCTCCTTCGGAAGGACCGAGCGGACAAATGCCGGGCTCCTTCAGCTCAAGTCCGGATGGGGCGCGAAAGCGGAGCCCCTGTATTACTACAGGTACGACCTTAGGAAGATGTGCTTCGTCACGGGCAAGGAGGCGGTCTCGCCATCATACAGGCCTTTCAAAGTCCTCCCCATGCCGGTACTCAGGGCCCTGGGCGCGCTCCTTTACAGGCACACGGGATAACGGAAAACTCATGAAAAGAAAAAACGGAAAAAAGATCTGGATAGACCTCGACAACTCGCCCCATGTCGTCTTCTTCAAACCCGTAATAAGGGAGCTTGAGAGCAGGGGCTATGACGTCGTGCTTACCGCGCGGGAGTGCTTCCAGGTATGCGAACTTGCCGAGCGGTTCAAGATGGACTACCGAAAAATCGGCAGGCACTACGGGAAGCACAAGGTCTTCAAGGTCTTCGGGCTCGTCGTGAGGTCCTTGAGCCTCATGCCGTTCGCATTGAGGGAAAAACCCGTGCTCGCCCTCTCGCACGGGTCGCGCGCCCAGATAGTGGCGGCAAAGGCGCTCAAGATCCCGACGGTCCTCATCTTCGATTACGAGCACTCGAAGGGGCTTTTCGTCACCCGCCCGACCTGGTCGATCTCGCCTGACGTCATCCCCGAGAAGGCGCTCCGCAAGAACGGCTCGCGGGCGCTTAAGTACCCCGGCATAAAAGAGGAGGTCTATCTCTCGGACTTCACCCCGTCAAAGGGGCTCCGGCGCGAGCTCAATATCGGGGAAGACGAGATACTCGCGACGGTCCGCCCCCCGGCGATGGACGCCAATTACCAGAACCCGGAGTCCATAAGCCTCTTCGAAGCCGCCGTCGACCACCTCGCGTCCGTCGAGAACCTCAGGATGGTGGTCCTCCCGAGGAACCATAAGGACAGGGCGCTGATATTCAGGAAGTGGCGTCCGCTCATCGACTCCCGGCGGCTTATCATCCCCGGCGGGGTGCTCGACGGGCTTGACCTCATCTGGCATTCCGACATGGTCATAAGCGGCGGCGGGACGATGAACCGGGAGGCCGCCGCGCTCGGGGCCCCGGTCTACAGCGTCTTCAGGGGCAGGACGGGCGCGGTCGACAGGTCCCTCGCCGATTCCGGCAGGCTCGTGCTCATCGAGAACGCCTCCGAGTTGAAGTCGAAGATAAAGATAGCCAAATGGAAGAGGCCATGGAGGCCGCCCAAGGCCAGGAACCAGGCCCTGAAAGTCCTCGCAGACAACATCGAGGCCATCGTGAAGACACTCTGAATGAAGATAAAGATAATGACGGTCGTGGGCGCGAGACCCAACTTCATGAAGGCCGCGCCGTTGATAGCCGCGATCAACGAACATAACCGGAGGGTGGCCCCGAAAGGTCCGGGGCCCGTAAGGCATACGCTCGTGCACACGGGACAGCATTACGACAAGGAGATGTCGGGGCTATTTTTCAGGGACCTCGGCCTCCCGAGGCCCGACGTCTCGCTCGGCGCGGGAGGCGGGACGCACGCGAGGCAGACAGCCGAGATAATGTCGAGGTTCGAGCCCGTGCTCATGCGGGAGCACCCGGACTTCGTCCTCCTCGTCGGAGACGTCAATTCGACCGTATCCTGCGCGCTCGTCGCCTCAAAGGCCTCCTATAATGGGGCGTGCCGCCCTGTCATCGCGCATATCGAGGCGGGCTTGAGGTCATTTGACCGCGCGATGCCGGAGGAGGTGAACCGCGTCCTTACGGACCACCTCTCCGACCTCCTTTTCGTAACCGAGGAGAGCGGGATAAGGAACCTCCGCAGGGAAGGCATCGAGGCCGACAAGATCCACTTCGTCGGGAACACTATGATAGACACGCTCCTTAAGTTCAAGAGGAGGGCGGACTCCTCCCGGTCGCTATCGGACTTAAGGCTCCGCGGACAGGGCGGACGCCCGAGGGAATATGCGCTCCTCACGCTCCACAGGCCCGCTAACGTCGATGACCGGAAAAAGCTTAAGGAGATAGTCGAGGCGTTAAGTCCCCTCTCAAGCACGATGCCGGTAATATTTCCGGCTCACCCGAGGACGAGGACGAGGATAGAGGAGTTCGGCCTGATAGATGCGTTCAGCTTCGCGTCCCCCGCGGAAAGGGGCGCGGCGCGCGGGAAGATAAACCTCATCGCACCGCAAGGCTACATAGATTTCCTGAGCCTCATGAAAAACGCCCGCATCGTGCTTACCGACTCCGGCGGCATACAGGAAGAGACGACCTGCCTCGGCGTCCCCTGCGTGACTATCAGGGAGAATACCGAAAGGCCCGTGACCGTAAGGAAAGGCACGAACATCCTCGCCGGGGTCGAGAAAGAAGGGATAGCAAAGGCGATAGCGACACAGCTCAAGAGGAGTGTGGTGAGAAAAGCGCCGGATAAATGGGACGGCAGGTCCGCAAAAAGGATACTCCGCATACTCATCGACCACGGAAGAAGCAGGTTCAGGTTCTGAGGTGCCATTTCCCAGATACGCAATAATAACCCCGGCGCGGAACGAAGGCAGGACGCTCGAGGCCACGATAAGGTCGGTCGTCGCCCAGTCGCTCCGACCCTCGGAGTGGGTAATAGTGAGCGACGGCTCGACGGACGACACCGACGATATCGCAAAACGCTGGTCGCGCCTGCACCCGTTCATAAAGCTTGTAAGGAGAGAGGGCGGGCGGACGAGGGACTTCGGCTCAAAGGCCGTAGCCTTCAAGGCCGGGCTCGACTCGATCACGTCGAAATACGATTTTATCGGCAACCTCGACGCGGACATCACCTTCGGGCCGGATTACTACAGGGACCTCTTGCATGAGTTTTCCGACAGGAGGCTCGGGCTCGCCGGAGGCGTCATATTCGAGCTCATAGGCAAAGAGTTCGTCCCGCAGAGGAACACCCCGGACAGCGTCGCCGGAGCGATACAGCTCTTCAGGCGCGAGTGCTTTGAAGATATCGGCGGCTACATACCGATAAGCGCCGGCGGGATAGACGCCGCGGCGGAGATATCGGCGAGGATGCGCGGCTGGCGGGTCCGGGCATTCGACCTCAAGGCCTTCCACCACAGAAGGGTCTCGGGCGGCAACGGCCGGGTCTTTAAGTCCCGCTTCAGGCACGGCGTGGCGCATTACCTTTTAGGCTACCACCCTCTCTTCGAGATAATGAAGTGCGCGTACAGGGCCCAGGACAGGCCTTATGTGTTGGGCGCGCTCTGCACGCTCGCGGGTTACGCGTGGTCCGCGGCCATTGGCTACGAGAGGCCCGTCTCCGGAGAATTCGTGGATTTTATAAGAAATGAGCAGAAGGAGCGGCTCCGCTCTTCCAGATTATTCAAGGCCGTCTTGAGGCACTCCTGATGTGCGGCATAGCCGGAAGGTATAACTTCAGGACGGGACGACCCGTCGAGGCCGCGACACTCCGAAAGATGGCCTCTTCCATCTCGCACAGGGGCCCGGACGACGAGGGCGTATTCACATCAGGCCCATTGGGCCTCGCCTTCAGGCGTCTATCGATCATAGACCTCTCGGGGGGCCATCAGCCGATGTCCGACGAGGGCGGCCGCGTCTGGGTCGCTTTCAACGGGGAGATATACAACTTTCCGGAGCTCAGGAAAGAGCTCGAATCAAAAGGCTACGCCTTCAGGACGCGGTCGGACACCGAAGTCATCGTAAACGGCTACAGGGAATGGGGCGCCGACGTCCTTAAGCTCCTTAACGGCATGTTCGGGCTCGCGATCTGGGACGAGAGGGACAAAAGACTCGTACTCGGGCGCGACCGCATGGGCATAAAGCCGGTTTACTACAGGTGCGACGCCGACGGCGTCGCCTTCGGCTCGGAAGTAAAGGCGCTCTTATCCGAAGGACACAGACCCGAGCCTGACGAGATGGCGATGTACCTCTTCCTCCGTTACAGGTACACGCCCTCGCCCCTGACGATCTTCAAAGGGATAAAAAAGCTCGCGCCCGGCACGAGGCTCGTAGTAGAAGCCGGAAAAGAAAAGGTCGAGCGGTGGTGGAAGGAGACGCCCTCCCCCTTCGACCCCATGCCTGATGAGCGGGAGGCGGTAGAAGGGCTCCTGTCCGTTTACAGGCGCGCGGTAAAAAGGCATCTCTTGAGCGACGTCGAGATCGGCGTGCTCTTGAGCGGCGGCGTGGACTCAGGAGTCCTCCTCGCCCTCATGAAAGAACTCGGCGGCCCGTGGAGGACGTACACGGCGGGGTTCGGGATCGACTTCAGGGACGACGAGCTTATGAAGGGGCGCGTGACGGCCATAGCGCTCGGGGCCCGAAACCAGCCGGTCGAGCTCAGGGAGACTGACTTCGACGATACCCTTACCCGGCTCGTCCCGATACTCGAAGAGCCGGTGGCGGCCTCTTCCATCGTACCCATGTACCACCTCTGCAAGCGGGTGAGGCAGGACGTAAAGGCCGCGGTCATGGGGCAGGGCCCGGACGAGCTCTTCGGAGGCTACAAGCGGCACCTCGGCGTGCATTACGGCAAATACTGGCGCTCTATTCCCGCCTGGGCAAGGTCTTTAAGCGCGGCGGGGCTCTCTTGCCTCCCCCGAAACGAGACGATAAGACGGGGGCTCTTTTCGCTCGGCTCCGACGACAGGTTTGAAAGATACGAACGGGTATTCTCGGTCGTGGACGACGGCACGGCCAGGGCCCTCTTCAGGGACGGCGTACTGCCGGAAGGCGCGGAAAGCGCGCTCTTCGATTGCTGGTCCGGCCTATTGTCTCTCATGCCGCCGGACGGAGAGCTCAACGGGCTTGAGTTCCTTGAAGTGCGCTCGTCCCTGCCCGACGAGCTCCTGCTGTACGCGGACAAGCTCTCGATGGCGCACGGTCTGGAAATAAGGGTGCCGTACCTGGATAACGAGGTAGTCGACTTTGCCGAAAGGCTCTCCCCCCGCCTCAAAATAAGGAACGGCAAGGGCAAGTGGGTCCACAGGGAGGCGGCCAGAAGGCTCCTTCCGGAATCGATCGTATCGAGGAAAAAACTCGGGTTCGCGACGCCGATCGATAAATGGTTCCGGGATATCAAGGGCCCTCTCGCCGAAAGGCTGACCGGCGTGGACTCCAAAATCTATCGCTATCTTGAAAGGGATACCGTGCTCTCAATGCTTAACGACCACAGGTCGGGGAGGTCCGACAACTCGAAGACGCTCTTTTCCATCGCTGTCCTCGAGGAATGGCTCCGGGCATACGCGGCCTGATGAGGTATTTAAGGCACATAATCAGGACCAAGGGGCTCATCCACGCGATAGAACGCGCCCTCCAGGTGGCGTGGAGGTATTCATTCGGCGAAAGGAAGTTTTCGGAGATGATGTCAGGGATAGAAAACATCTTCCTCTCGCGCGGGGTCAGGGTCACGTTCTGCGTCACGGCGTCGCTCCTCGATAATCACTCGGCTCTCTTAAAAAAATACAATACGCGCGGCCACGAGTTCGCGGCCCACGGCTTTCACCACACGGACCTCAAAAAAAAAACCTCGACGAGCTCTCCGGGATACTGAGGCTCTCATACGAGAGCTTCGGGAGGCTCGGCATTCGGGTCTCCGGCTTCCGGTGTCCGTACCTGAGTTACAACGAGCGGACGATAGAGGCTCTCGGCGAGAGCAGGTACTCCTGGACGAGCAACGACCTCATCCTCTGGGATTCTCCCAGGGAAGGCAGGGGTTCGGAAAAGAAGCTCGACAAGCTCGGCTCCATCTACAGGATCTCTGGTTCGGACGAGTCGCTCTCCCTTCCGAAAAGGTACGAAGGCCTCCTTGAGATACCCATAACCGGCCCTGACGACGAGATGATGATTGAAAGGTTCAGGGTAAGGGACCGGGACGAGATATCAGGCGTGTGGCTCCGCGCCTTCAACAGGGTCTACGAGAGGGGCGAGCTCTTCCATCTCCTCTTCCATCCCGAGAGGTTCTCGTTCATATGCGGCCCGGCGTCTTTCGTAGTGAACGAGTCGATGAAGCTCGACCCGCCGGTCTGGCACGCGACATTAGGCGAGATAAAGGACTGGTGGGAGGCGCGACGGGCCTCGTCATGGAGGGTCGAAAGAACTGCGCGCCCGGGTGAAAGATACGTCATGAGCCTTGTTGCGCCGAGGGGCGCAACTGTCCTTATAAAGTCGCCGGGCGACCGAGGCGGCAGGTTCTTCTACAGGAACTACAAAGTCCTCCCGGGGGCCGACAAGGGCGGAGAGCTCGTCTTCGAGACGGAGAGCCCTGAATCGCACATGATCTCCGTCGACGGGTCAAACGAGCCGGTCAGGGAATTTCTAAGGGACGAGGGCTTTATAATAAGGGAGGGCGCGCCGGACGTCGCGTCGTTCTCGACAGGGCGCATCGATCCGCTCTCGGGCGCGGAGAAGCTCAAGCTCCTTGAGCGTATCGACGCCTCCCCCTACCCCCTCATACGCATCTGGAGATGGCCCGCCGGAGCGAGGTGCGCCTTTTCGGTCTCGTCGGACGTGGACTCGATAAACGTAGCAGACTTCTTAAGGAGGCTCGCTTACTTCTGATGGAACAGTCGGTCCCGATACATCCCGTAGCGCTCGCGTTCATGCTCGTGGCGGGCTCGCTCATGCTCGCGCTCCCAAGGAGGGGCGCGCTCGTGCCGCTCGTCTTCGCCATAGTCTTTATCCCTCTCCAGCAGAGGATCATGGTCTACTCGCTCGACTTCTTCATAATCCGCATCCTTATCCTCTTCGGCTGGACCC
The DNA here is from genome assembly GCA_016182655.1 of Deltaproteobacteria bacterium. GTDB lineage: Bacteria > Desulfobacterota > GWC2-55-46 > GWC2-55-46 > GWC2-55-46 > GWB2-55-19. The sequence goes on along the minus strand of JACPGB010000016.1, from coordinate 42,833 downwards.
GCGTGCTCATGCGGGGAGAGTATTCGATAAAACTCAATACGATAGACAAGCTCATGGTCCTCTGGGCCGTCTCGGCGGTTGCGACGTACACGATGCTCTGGCAGACCTGGGGGGCGTTCATAAACAGGCTCGGCGTATCCTTCGACATCATAGGCATATACTTTCTCATCCGGTTCCTTGTCCGGGACTTCGACGACATTGTCTGGGTCGTGAAGATATTCGCCTTCGTCACCATCCCGGTGGCCGCGGCGATGTTTCTTGAGAGGGTCAACGGCAGGAACCTCTTTTCGGTCTTCGGCGGCGTCCCCGACGTTACTATTGTCCGCTGGGGCAAGATGCGCTGTCAGGGGGCGTTCTCACACCCTATTACCGCCGGTACGTTCGGCGCCGCGGTCTTCCCGCTCTTGATAGCCCTCAGGCTTGTCGGAGGCAACGGCAGGGCCCTTATGGCCTTCGGTGCGATCGCCGCCTCAGTCATAACCTTGAGCACTTCCTCGAGCGGGCCGCTCCTCGGGTACCTGGCGGGTATCGCGGCCCTGTGCATGTGGTTCTTCAGGGACAGGATGCGGGAGTTCCGGTGGGCGCTTGCGCTCACTCTTATAGCGTTGCACCTCGTCATGAAGGCCCCGGTCTGGGCGCTCCTCGCGCGCGCCAACGTCTTCGGCGGCTCCACCGGATATCACAGGTTCTATCTCTTCGACCAGTTCCTCCGGAGGTTCAACGAGTGGTGGCTCTTCGGCGTGAGGTCGACCGCCGACTGGGGCTACTACCTCTTCGACGTCACCAACAACTTCGTCAGGATAGGTGTCGACGGCGGACTCTCCACCCTCGTCATATTCATCGCCATACTCGCCTTCTCGTTCCAGTCGATAGGCAGGGCCGTGAGGTCCACGGAGGACGACGTCCAACAAAAAATTTACTGGGCGCTCGGGGCATCCCTCCTCGTCCATGTCGTCTCGTTCTTCGGGGTCTCCTACTTCGACCAGATAAAGGTGGTCCTGTACATGCTCCTCGGGATGATCTCGGTTGCGAGGTCTTTAAGCGAAGAGGCCGCCTACGAATTGAAAACAGCCCCCGAGGATGAGGACGAGACGGTCCGAGCCGGCGAGTCCCGGTCCTACTGAAGCCTTGAAAGACGTATCGTTCATAATAGTCAGCTGGAACGCGAGGAAGTACCTCGTCGAGTGCCTCTCGTCCATCAGAGACGACGCGCGCGCAATCGACCATGAGGTGATAGTAGTCGACAACGCCTCGACCGACGGCTCGCAAGAGGCGGTAAGGGCGCTCTTCCCCGAGGCGAGGCTAATAGAGCTCCCGTCTAACTCCGGTTTTGCCGCCGCCAATAACACGGGCATAAGGGAGAGCACGGGCCGGTATGTCTTTTTAGTCAACTCGGACATCAGGATCATCCCCGGGTGCGTCGGGCGCATCATTCGATACCTCGATAAAAATGCGGGCGCGGGATTAGTCGGCCCCAGGGTATTGAACGCCGACGGCACCCTTCAGCTGAGTTGCAGACGCGCCCCCTCCCTCGGGCGGAACCTCCTCGCGGCGCTCGGGTTCGAGTCGATACGGAAGGACCTCCTCTATCACCCCCATGACCGGACACGGGAAGTGGACGTATTGAGCGGGTGTTTTCTCTCGGCGAGGAGAGCGGCCGTCGAAGAGGCCGGGTTGCTCGACGAGCGGTTCTTCTTCTACGCCGAGGACAAGGACTGGTGCAGGAGGATCAGGTCCGCCGGGTGGAAAATAGTCTATCTCCCCGAGGCCGAGGCGATCCACTACGGCGGCAAATCCTCGGCCAACGCCCCGTTACAATACTATATAGAGATGCACAGGGCGAACCTCAAATACTGGGCCAAGCACCACGGCGGCCTTAAATACGCCTATCTCGCGATAGCGGCGCTCCACCAGGCCGTGAGGGTAGCAAGGGGGGAGGCCCTCTCAAGCCTTAAAAAAGGACGCCACGAGGAGAACCGGCACAAGGTGGAAAGGAGCCTCCGTTGCCTTAGATGGATATTTACGGAGGGCCTCAGGGAAGCTCGAAACATCTAACAAAAGTCCTGAATTTCCTTTCATAATATAGTGATTTAAATCACATTTTTTAGTCTCAACCTCCTGTATCCTGTCGTGAAGCAAAGGGAAATCAGGATCTAAAATCAGTACCAAGTATCAAGGAGGTTGTAATGAAGAAATACGCACTTCTGCTCGCCCTGTTCCTTCTGGCCGTTTTGCCTGAAGCCGGGCTTGCCGCAAACCACTACATAAGGTCCGGGGCCGCTGGCGCGAACACCGGGGCCGACTGGACCAACGCATGGACGACGCTCCCCTCGGCTCTGACGAGGGGCGACGTCTACTACATAGCCGACGGCAGTTACGGAAGCTATACCTTCGACGACTCCGGCACCACGAAGACCTACATAAAGAAGGCGATCGCCTCCGACCACGGCACCGACTCGGGCTGGCAGAGCTCGTACGGAGACGGGACGGCGACCTTTAACGCGACGATCACCTTCAGTTCCAGCTACTGGGTCTTCGACGGACAGACCGGTTCGGGCAAGACCGGCTACGGCTTCAAGATAATCTCGGCCGGGTCCTCGAAGCTCATGAGGTTCGACAACAGTCCTTCGTACGTGACGGTCAAGCACGTGGAGATGGAGCACAGGGGGACTAATACCGAGAGCGGCGACGATATCATCTACACGCTCGGCGCGAACAACCTGCTCATCTCCTACTGCTACCTGCATGACTCCGGCAGGGCCCCGATACTGCTCCGCGCGACGACCGACTCGGTCTTCGATCACCTCTACGTGGCGAGGAACATGAGCACGTCGTCCGAGCACTCCGAGGGCATCTCGGCCTACGGCGGCACGGCGAGAAACACGGTAAGGTACAGCGTCTGGGAGGACATAACCGGCACCGGCATCCTCGTCTTCGACGGCGACGGCTGGCAGGTCTACGGCAACCTCTTCTTCTATACCTCCGGGTACGGCTACGACATAAGCAACGGGGCCGTGGCGACCTGGACCGGCTATAAGGTCACGAACACGAAGGTCTACAACAACACCTTCGTGAACCTCAAGGGTTACAACGCAGGCGTCTGGTTCGACTCCACCTCCGGCGGCGGCAACACCGCCTACAACAACATCTGGTACAACTGCCAGAAGCTGACGTTCGGCAACGTGAGCCACGACTACAACTGGTTCTACGGCACGAACTCGCAGTCGGAGTCGAACATACAGAACGGTACCGGGAACCCCTTCGTGAACTCGTCGGCGTATAACTTCCAGCTCGCCGCGCCGACGAGCTCGGGCAAGGACCTCGGGACCTCGTACAACCTCGACATGTACGGTTACACGAGGGGCGGCGACGGGGTCTGGGACAGGGGCGCGTTCGAGTACGGCGGCACCGCCACGCTCATCCCCTCCGCCCCGGAAAACCTTCAGGTAAACTGATCTATCCCGCCTGTCTGCCGGAAACGGCAGACAGGCGCCTTTCGCGACAAGCAGGTCCTGCGACCCGGCCGCCCGGCCGGCGTCGATCAATAACCAATTCAAGTCATCTCCCAAGGCTTATGCCGCGCGCGCAAAAAAAATGCGCGCACGGCGGCCTTTTTCAGTGCCGCATCGCGGCGAGGTCAAAAAAAATATAAATGAAAATCGGTTTACGGCCGTTGGGCAGGTTCCTCAAGGCCTCACTGGAGAAGCTTAACTCCGGAGAGAGCCTTTTTACGAGGGCGACTCGCGGGGGGCTCTGGCTCGGCGCGGGCTCCGGCGTGGAGCAATTGATGAGGCTCGCGAGGAACATGATAATAGCGCGCGTCATCGCCCCCGAGGCCTTCGGCGTCATGGCCATAGTGCTCGCCGCCTGCTCGGCCCTCGAGGCCTTCACGGACATAGGCGTCAAGTCCGCCGTCGTGCAGAACCCGGACGGGCACGAAGAGACCTTCCTTAACGCCGCATGGTGGCTCTCGTTCGCGCGCTCCGTATTCCTGTACGCCATCGCCTACGCCGCCGCGCCGTGGATAGCGGTCTTCTACTCCATGCCGTCGCTTACGCCGCTCCTCCGTGTGGCGTTCCTCAGCATACTCTTTAACGGCGCGCAGAGCGCCGGGCTCTACGTCGCGTTCAAGGACATGGACTTCAAGCCCTGGGTGGCCATCAATCTCGGCTCGGCGGGCGCCGGGATATTCTCGACCGTGCTATTGGTCTTTTTCGTACCGGGCGAATGGGCCCTTGTCGCCGGGTACACGATAGAGGCCGCGGTAAGGTGCGCCCTTTCATTCGCGCTCTGCTTCTGTCTTCCTGGGCTCAAGTTCGAAAGGCGGCACATGGAATCGCTTTGGAGGTTCGCCCGCGGCGTCTTCGGGCTTCCCATACTCACCAACATCTTCCTTCAGATAGACATCTTCACCATAGGCAAGCTCTGCACGCCGACCGAGCTCGGACTCTACAGCATAGCCGCCGCGTTCTCGAGGATCCCGTTCCAGATGGTCGGGACCCTTGTCGGGCAGGTCGCCATGCCGGTCTTCTCCGAGATGCAGGAGGAGAGAAAGAGGTCCAACACACTCATATTGCGGCTCACCGCCGCGATCTCGTTCCTGGGCTTCCCGATGCTCCTCTACGTCGTCCTCTATTCGAGGGAACTGCTTACCGTCCTCTACGGGGCCCCTTACGCAGCTGCGGCGGTCCCGTTCGCCATACTCATGGCGACGTCGTTCCTTAGAATAGTCAACGTCCCGATAGTCACCTATTACTTCGCAATCGGCAAGCCCGAGACCCACAGGCTGGCGACAGCGCTCCGGACGGCAATGATCGTCGTCATCATATACCCGGCCGTCAGATACTTCGGCATAGAAGGAGGCGCGGCGGCGTCCCTCGCCTCCATGCTCCTCGGCCACGTCGTCCAGGTCTTTCAGATACGCGAGACCTCGGACCTGGGGCTCCTTGAATACGTCATGATCTTTTTGAAGCCCTCTGTCATATCGCTTCTCGTCGCCGGTGTCTGGGCCGCGACATACGGCATCTTCGGTTCTCTCCCGGTCATCCATATGACCATAGGCGCCCTCGCCTGCCTCGTCTCCTACGCGATAGCCGGCGCCTTCATATTGAAGTACAGGAAGGACTCCCTGCTCTCAAGGCTCATAGCCCAGAGCCGCCATGACGGGATGTCCTGAGGCCCTGACATGTTCAAAGGCGCAAAAGAGCCGCTCACCTTCGTCGTCTCGGTGAATGACGCCGAGGTCCTGAGGAAGAACCTCCTCAACTCGCCGGTATTCGCCGGGAGGCACCCGCACAGGATGATCATAAGGGAGGGGTTCCAGTCGGCCGCCCTCGCGTACAACAGCGCGCTCGCGGAGGCAAAAGGCGGCATTATCGTCTTCGTCCACCAGGACCTGTGGCTCCCGGACGGCTGGGACGAAAGGTTTACTTCCGAGTTCAGGGCGCTTGAGAAGAGATGCCGTATGGGGGTCGCCGGGTGCTACGGTATCACAGCCGACGGCCTGCAGGCCGGACACGTCTACTCGAACGGCCTTAAAAGGGAGCTCGGGTCGATAGGACGGCCGAAAGAGGTGGTTTCGCTTGACGAGATAATACTCGCGTTCAGGAAAGAGACGGGGCTGAAGTTCGACCCGTTCATGCCGAACTTCCACCTCTACGGAACGGATATATGCCTCGAGGCGTCGCAGAGGAAACTCAAGTGCTTCGCCGTAAGCGAGATCTGCCTGCACAACAGCGTGGCGATAAAAAAACTCCCCTCGGAGTTCTGGGCCGCGGCCGAATACCTCCGGACAAAATGGAAAGGGCGGCTTCCAGTGAGGACGTCGTGCGCGACTATCCACGCAGGAAAGACCCGGATGGCGCTCCTCCGGTGCATGGACGCGGTCCTTTCCATAAAAGCAGGCCAGCCCGCAAAAGGAGAGAGGCTCGAGATCCCCTCGCACGATGACATCTCAAACTGAAAAAAACACGAAGGTCCTGCTCCTCGGCGCGAGCCTCTCCACCAGGAACATGGGTGTCGGCGCGCTGGCCTCCGGGGCCGTAAGGTGCATAAAAAGGAGATACCCGGCTTCCGACGTCTTCCTCCTCGATTACGGGAAGGAAGAGGCGACGTACAACCTGAGCCTCGACCACAGGAACGTCCTCGTACAGCTCGTAAACTTAAGGTTCTCGAAGAACATCTTTCTCGGGAACCATGTCCTCATGCTCCTCTTTCTCGCGCTGGCCCTGAGGATGATACCTTTAAAGGAGTTCAGGGCCGCCGTGCTCCGCATGAATCCGCACCTTAAAAAGGTCTTCGAGGCCGACATAGCCTTCTCCGTCGCCGGAGGCGACAGCTTCAGCGACATATACGGGCTTGAACGCCTCCTCTACGTGACGCTCCCCCAGGCGCTCGTGATAGCGGCGGGAAAAAGGCTCGTACTTCTCCCGCAGACACTCGGGCCTTTCAAGGGCGGGATCGCAAGGACGATCGCCCGGTTCATCATGGACAGGGCCGAGGCCGTGTATTCGAGGGACTACTCCAGCATGGTGGAGGCCAGAGAGATACTGGGGCTGCGCGGTCCGTCGGACAAGGTGCGGTTCGGGTACGACCTCGGCTTCCTGCTTGAGCCCTCGAAACCGGCGGAGCTCAAGCTCGACGGCTGGCCGGGAGAGGCGGCCGTCGGGGTCGCCGTCGGGCTGAACGTCAGCGGGCTCCTCTACATCGGCGGGTACACGAAGAGGAACATGTTCGGGCTAAAGCATGACTACAAGGCGCTCGTCATGGAAATAATCGACTTTCTCATCAGGAGAAAAGGCGCGTTCGTCATACTCATCCCCCATGTCTTCGGCGGCAAGAGGAACGAAGAGAGCGACTCGAACGCCTGCGAAGCCCTCTACCGCGAGCTAAGCGAGAAATACAGGGAGAAGCTCTTTCTCCTCCGGGGCGAGTACGACACTCACGAGATAAAGTACGTCATCGGAAGGACCGACCTTTTCATAGGCTCGCGCATGCACGCGTGCATAGCGGCGCTGTCCCAATCCGTCCCGGCGGTGCCGCTCTCCTACAGCAGGAAGTTCATGGGCGTTATGGAATCGATCGGCGTGGAGGACTGCGTAGCCGACCCGTGCAGGATGGGCAAGGACGCGATCATCAATATAATCGACAGGACGTTCGAGGAGCGTTCCCTCATCAGGGAGAGGCTTAAAAAAGAGATGAAAGGCGTAAGGGAGTCCGCCCTCGCCCTCCTCTCCCAGGTCCGGTGATGAAAGACCTTAAAACGTCTCGCACCCGGAAGCCCGGCGGGTTCAGGATAGCCGTACTGCCTCAGCCCATGGACGTGGTCCTGCCACCGACCCCCACCTCCATCGGGGTATGCGTATACGAGACCGCGCGGAGGCTCTCGGGTTTTGATGTCACCGTCTACACGGGCACCCGGGAGGCGGGTCCGTCGGTTGAAGAGGTCTCGGGGATAAGGTTGAAGCGCATCCCCGTAAAGTGGGACTTGAGGCTCAACAGGCTGATAAGAAAACTCCCTCTCTACGGACGCAAGCGCCCTCCGTTCAGCTCACGTTTCTATTACCATCCGTATATCCTTAAAACCGCCCTCGACCTCAGGCAGGAGCGTTTCGACGCAATACACATACACAGCTTTTCCCAGTTCGTCCCGGTGGTAAGGGCCTTCAACCCGTCCGCCCGCATAATCCTCCACATGCACGGCGCGTGGCTTACGGAAATATCCCCCGAGGCGATCCGGCCGTGCATAAAAAAGGCAGACGCCATCATCGGTTGCAGTGGTTTTTTAACAGACGGTATCAATGATGCCTTCCCGGAACTCTCTGGCAGGTGTCACACGGTACATAACGGAGTCGACCCTGCGCTCTTCCCTTTTCACGGTACGAGGGCCTTGAAAAATACCGGGCCGAGGCTTCTGTTCGTGTCGCGCGTATCCCCGGAAAAGGGCGTGCATGTCCTTTTAAGCGCTTTCGAGAGGATAAGCAGGGAGTTCCCCGGGACATCGCTCGACATAATAGGCCCCGAGGCCGTGACGCCCATCGAATACATCGTCGGACTATCTAACGACGAGAGCGTAAAGGCGCTTGAGCGGTTTTACATGTCCGGGTATCAGGACCACCTTGAATCGATGCTCCCTGAGGGCCTTAAGAACAAGGTCCGCTTCATCGGCAATCTACCGCACTCGGCGCTCTCCGGGTTTTACGGGGCCTCCGACGTCTTCGTGAACGCCTCTTTATCCGAGTCTTTCGGGATGCCGATCGTCGAGGCGATGTCGGCCGGACTTCCTGTCGTGGCCACAAAGACCGGGGGGATACGCGAGGTCGTCGACGACGGAAGGACCGGCATACTCGTGAGACCCGGGGACGAAAACAGCCTTGCTGACGCGGTCATACGGCTACTTAAGGACGAAAGGCTCAGAAGATCGATGGGCGAGGCCGGCAGAGGCCGGGTGCTCAGGAATTTCACGTGGGACAAGGTCACCGGCGACCTTGAAAGGCTCTACTCGCAACTCTTGAGACGCGCATGAGGCTTAAGACCGTAAGGGATGTCGCCGAGTGGCGCCTGTGCGCCGGGTGCGGCGCGTGCGCTTACGCGTGCAGGGACAAGTTGGTCTCTCTCAAGGACGTATTCGACGACGGGATCAGGCCCTTTGTCGCGGAAGGTGACTGCCGAGACTGTACCGACTGCCTTCAGGTCTGCCCGGGCATTGGATTATCCCGCTCCTTGCCGCAAGGCGGCGCGAACGGCGCCTTCGAGAAATGGGGGCCGATATTGAGCGTCTGGGAGGGGTACGCCATCGACGAGGAGGTCCGATTCAGGGGCTCCTCGGGGGGCGCGGCGACGGCCATCGCGCTCTACTGCATGGAAGAGCTCGGGTTCGTGGGCGTCCTCCACACCGGGGCCGGGGATACGGCGCTTTCCAACAAGACCCATTACAGCGCTTCGCGCGAGGAGTTGCTGGCGAGGGCAGGCTCAAGGTACTCCCCTGCCTCGCCCTGCGATTCTTTTGGGCTTATCGAATCGGCCGAAAGACCATCCCTTTTTATCGGCAAGCCGTGCGACGCGGCGGCGTTGCGTAAGGCCGCCGGGATAAGGCCGGCGCTGAAAGAGAAGGCCGGGGCCTCGGTTGCGTTATTCTGCGCCGGTACGCCATCTACCAAAGGGACCGCCGAGCTCATCAATAGCCTCGGAGCCGAAGTTGCGGACGCGAGAGAGATCAGATACAGGGGGCGCGGCTGGCCGGGTGTCTTCAGCGCGAGGATCAAGGGGGCTCCGCTTGAGGTCTCCTACAGGGAGGCCTGGTCGTTCCTCCAGAAATACCGCCCCTACAGGTGCCATCTCTGCCCCGACGGCACCGGAGAGTTCGCCGATATCTCCTGCGGCGACGCATGGCACAGGGAGGATGGCGGAATGGGCCGCTCCATCGTCCTGGCAAGGACCATGAGGGGGCAGGAGATAGTCGAGGGCGCGATAAGGGCGGGATACCTGAAGCTCGAGCGCTCGAATGAGGGGGCGATAGCCGCGGCGCAACCGAACCTCCTTGAAAAAAAATCCGCGCTCTGGGGAAGGCTCCTCGCCTTCAGGGTCTTCACCCTCCCCTCGCCCGCCTTTAACGGTTTTTTTCTACGCCGCCTATGGAAGCCGCTCGGGACAAAAGAGAAGGTCCGAGCGGTCCTTGGGACCGCGCGGAGGATCGTGCGAAGGGGGTATCTAAAGAGAAAGTCTTTCATTTCGGCATAAACAACGGAGGAGACCGCGTGCCGGAAGCAAGCGTGGGACTGCCGATATACAACGGCGAAGAATACGTCGAAGAGGCGATAAAGTCGATACTCGGACAGACGTTCGAGGACTTCGAGCTCATACTCTCGGATAACGCGTCGACCGACAGGACGCGCGAGATATGCCTCGATTACGCCTCCATGGACAAGCGCGTCAGGTACTACAGGAACGGCGTAAACCTCGGCGCCACCCTCAACTACAACATGACATTCGAGCTCTCGCGCGGCAGGTACTTCAAATGGGCGGCGCACGACGACCTTATCTCCCCGGAGTACCTCTCCGAGTGCATAAGCGTCCTCAATGCAGACCCGGGATGCGTCCTTGCCTTCCCTGAGACGACCTACATGGACGCGAACGGCATCTATCTCTCGACTGAGACCGGAGACCTGAGCATCACCGAAAAAAACCCGGCCGCGAGGCTCAAGCGGTTCGTCGCCATGGAGGCGCGGTCAAACGACATATTCTGGGCGATCTTCGGCGTCACGAGGAGGGAGGTGCTCTCCCGTACCGGTCTCTTCGGAAGATACATAGCCAACGACCAGGTGCTCCTCACAAAGATACTCCTCGCGGGTCCGTTCCGGCAGGTCCCTAAAAAGCTCTACTTCAGGCGTATTCACCCGAAGGCCTCGACCGTCATGCTTCCCAAGATAAACTCCTACAAGGAGAGGGCCAGGTGGTACGACACCACTACCCGCCCGAAGGTCGTGCTCCCCAATTGGAGGCTCCTTGTCGAGGACCTCTCGGCGATAAGGGGGCTCGCTCTCGACAAGCAATCGAAGGCGCGTTGCTACTACCTGATAGCGCGGATGTTCGCCAACAGATGGAAGAGACTTGCGCTCGAGATGGGGTCTCTGCCCTCGCAGATCATCGTAAGAAAAACGACGTGAGAAAACGGACGCCCGAAGGGCCGGCGCCGTCTCCGAAGTCCGCACCAAAAACAAAGGCGAGGTCGACATGAAGACAGAGAGGCTATTCAAAACGCCGCTTGGCGAGGCGCAAAAGCGGAACAGCGAGAAGAACCACGTCGAATGCTCCTCTGGTAAGACCGTCCTTGAATCGTACCCGAGGAGGATAGTATTCGAGCTCACCAACAAGTGCAACTTCCAGTGCGTGATGTGCGGGAGGGAATCCGCGGACTTCAAGACCTCCGACCTGCCCGTCTCCGTCATAAAGTCCTTCAGGTCCTTCTTCCAGTTCGCGGAGGAGACTACCCTCCACGGCTGGGGCGAAGGGACGCTCCATCCGAAGCTCCCGGAGATACTCGAGTACCTGAACACCTTCCCGCTCCTTCGAAAGTACTTCGTCACCAACGGCTCGACGCTCCCGAAGATAATGGAGAGCGTCTTCGAACACCACGTCGACCTCATAGCCGTCTCGCTCGACGGGGTGACGCCCGGGACGAACGACTCCATAAGGAAGGGCGGAGACCTCAAGCGGGAGGTCCGCTCGATAAAGCGGATCCTGCTGGAAAAGGAGCGGAGGAACCTCGATTACCCGTACGTGAACCTCGTCTTCACGGCGATGGCGAGGAACATCCACGAGCTCCCGGGGATGGTCCGCCTCGCCTATGAGATGGGCGTGCCCGAGGTGAAGGCGGTATACCTGACCATCTTCAACGACGGCCTCCGCAAGGATACGCTCTTTGACAGGCAGGAACTCGTAAAAAGACACTTCATTGAAGCGCGCGAGGCGGCCGAAAGGCTGAACATCTATCTGAAACTCCCGGAACTGCAGGGCGAGTCCGACGCCGGAGACCTCGCCCACAAGCCCTGCGCCTTCCCGTGGCGTGACTTCTACATCGGAAGCGACACCTTCGTAAGGCCCTGCCAATCGTCGGCGGAAAGGCTCTTAAGCGTAAAGGACTTCAGGACACCCGAGGACGCATGGAATTCGAAGGACATGCAGAACATCAGGCTCTCCGTTAACGACGCCAGGCTCATGCCCGCGAGTTGCCGCAACTGCTACCACAGTACCTGCGCCAACTGGAACCTTAAAAAAAGCTTCCTTCAGCTCAACAACTCCTTCGCTCCGGAATGGGGCGCGAAAGACACGGTCATCCCGGCCGCGGCCGCGCCTGTCGCAAGCGCGGAGCCGAAGGGCGTCCAATAAACGAACGAGGTGCGTGAGATGAAGATAGCGATACTTGCCGGCGGGGTCGGCTCCCGCCTCTCGGAAGAGACCGAGTTGAAACCGAAGCCGATGGTAGAGATCGGCAACAGGCCGATACTCTGGCACATCATGATGTACTACGCCTGCTACGGCTTCAAGGACTTCGTGATCGCGCTCGGCTACAAGGGCGAGTACATAAAGCGCTGGATGAAGGAGTACTCCGCGCTGAACAGCAACATGACCGTGAAGATGGGGACCGGAGAGGTGGAGCTCTCCGGAGGGAACGTCCCCGACTGGACCGTCGACCTCGTGGACACCGGCGCGGCTACCCTTACCGGCGGCAGGATAAAGCGGCTCTCCACGTGGGTCGGGAACAAGACCTTCATGCTCACCTGGGGTGACGGGGTGGCCGACGTCGACCTTAACGCGCTCCTCTCTTTCCACAGGTCGCATGGAAAACTCGCGACACTTACGGCCGTCAGGCCTCCGGCCCGTTTCGGGCATCTGAAGCTCGACGGGTCGCGCGTCTCCGAGTTCTCCGAGAAACCGCAGACGGCCGAGGGGTGGATAAACGGCGCGTTCTTCGTCCTCGAACCCGAGGTCTTCCAGTACATAGACGGGGACGAGACACAGTGGGAGAAGGAGCCCCTGGAGGCGCTCGCAAGGGAGGGAGAGCTCATGGCCTTCCACCACGCCTCGTTCTGGCAGTGCATGGACACGTTAAGGGACAAGCGCCTCCTTGAAAAGCTATGGGAAACGGACCAGGCGCCATGGAAGATATGGTAAACGAAGGACACCGCGAGGAGGGCCTGATGGACATGGAAGAAAGAAACTGCCGCTCTTGCGGCTCCAGGGGGCTTAAATCCGTGCTCGACCTCGGGAACACCCCGCTGGCCGACGCGCTCCTGACGAGAGACGACCTCAACTCCGCCGAGCGGGTCTATCCGCTCGAGGCGGCGTTCTGCCCGGCCTGCTCCCTCATGCAGATACTCGAGACCGTACCGCCTGACGTGCTCTTTTGCAGGGACTATCCGTATTATTCGTCGTTCTCCGACGCCCTGCTTGATCATTCGAGGGAGAACGCGCTGGGGCTGATCGAGTCCCGTGGGCTCGGGCCTGAAAGCCTTGTCGTGGAGATCGCCTCCAACGACGGGTATCTTCTCAAAAACTTCGTTAAGTCCGGCGTCCCCTGCCTCGGCATAGACCCGGCGGAGGGGCCCGCGAGGGCGGCGGAGGATTCCGGCGTCCCGACGCTCACCGCCTTCTTCACGAAAGAGCTCGCCGAGGACCTCCGTAGCCTCGGAAGGGCCGCCGACGCGGTCATCGCGAACAACGTGCTCGCGCACGTCGCCGACACGAACGGTTTCCTCGACGGCGTAAGGACGCTCCTCAAGGATGACGGCGTAGCCGTGATGGAGGTGCCGTACGTAAAGGACTTGATCGACAACTGCGAGTTCGACACCATCTACCACGAGCACCTCTGTTATTTCTCGCTCACGTCGCTCAATAACCTCTTTAGAAGGCACGCGCTCTACATAAACGACGTCAAGCGGCTCGGGATCCACGGCGGGTCGCTCCGCATATACGCCGGGAGGAAGGACGACGCGGGCGCATCCGTCAGAGACATGCTCGCTGAAGAGTCGGACTCCGGGGTGGATTCGTTCGCGTACTACGACGACTTCGGGCTCAAGGTGCGGAACATCAAGATCGGCCTCAGGAACATGCTCACGGGCCTCAAGGAAAGCGGCAAGAGGATCGCCGCTTACGGCGCGGCGGCCAAGGGCTCGACGCTCCTCAACTATATAGGATTGGGCCGGGAGACGATAGACTTCGTCGCGGACCGGAACATCCACAAGCAGGGGCGGTTCATGCCCGGCAAGCGCATCCCTATCTGCGGCCCGGAGCGTATAACCGAGCTCATGCCCGACTATGTGCTCATCCTCGCCTGGAACTTCGCCGAGGAGATCATAAGACAGCAGGACGAGTACAGGAGGCGGGGCGGCAGGTTCATACTGCCCCTGCCGGTCTGGAAGATAGAATAACAGCCGCTTAAAAAAAACAAGAGGTATGTGATGGAGAAAGCTATGATCGGAAAGACGCGCCGCGCCGCGAATGCCTCGACCGCAAGGAAATCCTGCGCCGCGTGCGGGTGCGCAAATACCGAGGTATTCTACCGGCAGAAGGGCGTCCCGGTGCACAGCGTGCTCCTCATGGAGACGAAGGAGGAGGCGCAGAACTTCAGGAGAGGCGACATCGCGCTCGCCTTCTGCGAAAGGTGCGGCTTCATATCGAACGCCGCCTACGACCCGTCGCTACAGCGGTATTCACCCAAATGCGAGGAGTCCCAGGGCTTCTCTCCGACCTTCTCGAAGTTTTCCCGGACCCTCGCGGAGGGGCTCGTAAGTCGCTACAAGCTCCGGAATAAGGAGATCATGGAGATAGGCTGCGGCAAGGGCGAGTTCCTGAACCTTCTCTGCGAGCTCGGAGAGAACACCGGCGTGGGCTTCGACCCGGCCTATTCCGCCGGGTGGGACTCAAGACAGGGCGACAGGGTAAGATTCGTAAGCGACTTCTATTCGGACAAGTACGCGGAAGTCGGCGCCGACCTTATCGTCTGCAAGATGACGCTTGAGCACGTGGGCAGGCCCGGGGAGCTCCTCTCGGCCATACGCTCCTCGGCAGGCAAAAGGCCCGGCTCGGCGCTCTTTTTTCAGGTCCCCGACACGACCCGCGTCCTCTACGAGCTCGCGTTCTGGGACATATACTACGAGCACTGCTCGTATTACTCGACATACTCGCTGAGATCGCTTTTGAGCCGGTGCGGCTTTCTGGTGACTGACGTCAAGAAGGACTACGACGGGCAGTACATCATCTGCGAGGCGAGGCCCGGCGATGTTTCCGTGCCCGAGGCCCTTGCGGGACGCCAGGAGCTCGAATCCCTCAAGTTCGCGGTCAGGTACTTCGCCGAGAACAACGCGCAAAAGATCTCCATATGGAAAAAGAAGCTCAAGGACTTCCATTCCACCGGCTACAGGACGGTCCTCTGGGGGTCGGGCTCCAAGGCGGCGGCGTTTCTGACGACACTCGGAATAACGGACGAGGTCGGCTTCGTCGTGGACATAAACCCCTACAGGCAGGGGACCTTCGTGGCGGGAACAGGGCATGAGATCGTCGGGCCGTCGTTCCTCAGGGACTACAAGCCCGACGCCGTCATAGCGGTAAACCCCGTCTACAGGGACGAGATACGGCTTGAGCTCGCGAGTCTCGCAATCGAGCCGGCATTGATAACGCTCTAACGGGAGTGCGATTGAAACCGGTAGGCAAATGGACATGCAAGGGGTGCGCGTCCTCGAGCGTGGATCTCTTTCTCGAGGTGAGCGGCGTCCCGGTCAACGCCAATATCCTGCATGCCGCGAGGAAGGACGCGCTCGGAGCGGCGAAAGGCGACGTCGCGCTCGGCTTCTGCTCCGTATGCGGGCACGTACAGAACGCCAGGTACTCGCCCCGCCCCGTGGAATACACGGCTGAATACGAGAACTCGCTCCACTTCTCTCCCCTCTTCCAGGACTACGCGAGGTCGCTTGCCGTCGGGCTCATCGAGCGGCATAACCTCTATAACAAGGAGGTCGTGGAGATCGGCTCCGGCAAAGGCGATTTTCTGAACCTCATCTGCGATCTCGGCGGCAACCGAGGCGTCGGCTTCGACCCGACCTACATATGCGAGAGGGACGAGAACAGGGACAACGACAAGGTCGTCTTCGTCAACGAGATGTACTCCGAAAAAAACACCCCTGCGGCCTGCGACATGCTCATCTGCAGGCACGTCCTCGAGCACCTCTCCAACCCGAAGGAGTTCCTGACGATGATCCGGAGCGTTCTCGGCGGCAGGCGCTCCACGAGCGTTTACGTGGAGGTGCCGAACGCCGATTACATGCTCCGGGAGAAAAAATACTGGGACGTCATATACGAGCACGCCTCCTACTTCACGAAGGCCTCGCTGGTCTCGCTTTTAAGGACCTGCTCGTTCGAGGTGACGGAGCTCTCGGAATCCTTCGACGGGCAGTTCATCTCGGTTGAAGCGAGCCCGTCGTCCGCGAGTCCCTCACGACAGGATGCGTCGGCCATAAACGCCCTCAGGGCGGAGGTTGCCGCCTTTGCCGACAGGTACAGGATAAAGGTCGTATCATGGAACTCCGCGCTTAAGGAGATAGAGGCGAGCTCGGCACGCGCGGTCGTATGGGGGGCCGGGTCCAAAGGGACCACCTTTCTGAACATCCTCAAGACCGGGGGGATAGAGTACGTCGTCGACATAAACCCGCACAAGCACGGGACCTTCGTGCCGGTCTCCGCGCAGGAGATCGTCGGCCCCGGGTTCCTCGCCGAATACAGGCCCGAGATAATCATAGTCATGAACCCCGTCTACATCGAGGAGATCTGGGCGCTCGTAAAAGGCATGGGGCTTAAAACCAGGCTCCTTACGGCATGACCAGGGCGAAAGGGCCGGTTCTCAAGTTCTGCCTTCTGGCCGGGGCCGGGTCCTTTGCCGTGCTCTACGCGCTCCGGGAACAGGCGGCGTGGATATACGCCTCGGAATTATACTCACACATCCTCATAGTCCCGTTCATAAGCGCGTATTTTTTCATAAAGAGAAGGGCGGCGGTATTCAGGGACGCTCAAAACGGACATGCCGCGGGCGCGGCTGTCTACTGCGCCGGCGCGGCCGTCCATATGCTATCGCTGGCGTTTAGAGAGACGCTTGGGAGGAACGACTATATCTCGGCATCTCTGGCGTCCCTCTTCCTTTTCATACTCGGGGCGTTCGTCGTCTCGTTCGGCGCCAGATCGCTTAAGGCCGGGGCCTTTCCGGTGTTCTTTCTCGTCTTCATGATACCACTGCCGGTAGCGGCGATGGACGCCATCATATACGCGCTCCAGTCGCTCTCGACGGATGCCGTTCACGCGATCGTAAAGGCCGCAGGCGTCCCGGTCACGAGGGACGGTTTCGTCCTGCGCTTCCCAGGGCTCTCCATAGAGGTCGCGAAGGAGTGTAGCGGGATAAGGTCGAGCCTCGTGCTCGTCATCACCGGTTCCGTTGCCTCTCAAATGTATCTAAGGTCTTACGCGGGCAAGGCCGCTCTCCTGCTTTCAGTCTTACCCATAACCGTCCTCAAGAACAGTCTCCGCATAACAACGCTTACGCTCCTCGGACTTTACTGGGACGAGCGGACTCTCCACGGGAGCCTCCATACGCGGGGCGGCCTGCTTTTCTTCCTCCTCGCCCTCTCCACCCTCGCCCTCGTCGCGTGGGCTATAAGAAAGGCCGAGAGGGGGAGATCCTGAAAACAAAAAGCCCTGCGCCCCCCAGGGGGCGCAGGGCCATGGCGAAAGGCCCGCCCTTCTTACCGGTCCCGGAGCCTGACGAACACGGCTACGCCGACACCGAGCGACATGAGGACCGCGAGCGCTGCCTGCGGGTGCTTGATGGACATGACAAGCGGAGTAAGCGCGGCCCTTGCGGCGCCGCGGAGCGTCTCATGCCTCGAGATGAACTCCGCTACCGGCGGCGAGAACCTGTAATAGACCGACACGAACGACCTGCCGAGAGGGTTCGCAAGGAGGACGTTGTCCCTGAACTTGCGGAGCACCACGACCTCGGGCTCGAGATAACTGCCGTAGGCTACGGTCGCTATGAAGCACCCGCCGCCCTTGGCCGACGAGCCGCCCGTCGAGGACGAGGGCTGTTCCTCGGTCGCCCCTGTTGACGCCTCCGTCACGGTCACCGTCGTCATCGCCTTCGCAACGCCGCCCTGGTCGTCGGTGACCGTCACAACGGGGTTATACGTCCCCGCGGACTTGTACGTATACTGCGCGGGCGCGGTGGAAGTGGTCGCGTCTATCGTCCCGTTGCCGTCGAAGTCCCACTTGAACGAGACTATGACGCCGCCGTTCGAGTCGGACGCCGATATGTCGAACTCGACCGTCAACGACCTCACGATGCTCGCCAGGATGCCGGCTATTACCGGCGGCTTGTTGGTCGCCGATTCGGCGGATATCGCGACGAAACCGGATTCCGCAAACGCCCCGCCGTCGTCCGTCACCCTTACACGCGCGTTATAGTTGCCCACGCCGGAATAGGTGTTGGAGGCGGACGGGACCGAGCCGGTATCCGCGTCGTATACGCCGTCGCCGTCAAAGTCCCACTCGTATTTGACCACGGCGCCGTCGGCGTCGGCCGCCGTTGCGGTGAACTCGGCCGCAAGCGGTATCGTGCCGCTCGCAACCGACGAGGCAAGCGATACGGACGGCGCGGTGTTTGAGGTCTTGAACGTCCCGGCCGAGGTGGCGGCATTGCCCGCCGCGTCAACGGACTTGACGGTGAAGCTGTAGGATGTGAACCCGCTAAGCCCCGAGAGGACCGCCGTGTGGACCGTGGTCAGGGATCGATCGGAGTATGAGTCCGCTCCTCCCGCCGAGTAAGTCACCTCGGTCGAGGACGGCTCGTCGGTCTCCCACTTTATGGACGCTCCGGAGGCCGTGATATCGGTTGCGCGCACGTTGGTGATGACCGGCGCCCCGGTGTCCGCCGAGGCGATGGTAGTAAAGGTGTAGTTGCCGGAAACGGACGAGTTGCCGGCGGCGTCAGAGCTCATGACCCTGTAGTTGTACGTGGTCGAGGACTGCAGGCCCGAGAGTGCCTGGCTGTGCGCCGTCGTAATGGTCCCGTTACGCGCGGTGGTCGAGCCGTAGTCCGTGGTCGTCCCGTACTCCACCTGCGCGTCGGACGCCTCATCCGTCGCCCACCCGATGGTCACCCCGTTCATGGTAACGTCGGTCGAGTATACGCCGGTTATCGAAGGCCCCGCGGTGTCCGGGACGACCTGTTTGGACTTCTCGGCAGAATACGAGCTCTCGCCCCCCGACGCATTGTAGGCCGTTACCGCAAAGTAGTAGGTATATCCCTCGGCCAGATTGGAGATCGTGTAAACCGTCGCGTTCCCGGCATCGATCGAATTCGTATACGACCCCGAGGCCGTTCCGTAATGGACCTTGTATCCCGCGAGGTCCGTAAGCGCGCTCCCGTTCGTGTTGGTCGTCGGAGCGCTCCACGTGAGCGTTGCCTGCCCGGCGAACGCGAGACCAGGGACGGTCAGCATGAAAAGGGCCGCACCTGCCGCAAGGGCGATAAAACGGTTTCTTCTGTGCATCAGTCATCCTCCTTCTTTCTAAAAAAAAACCGCCAAAAGGGTATCCCCTTTGGCGGCTCGGCCGACATGGAAGCCGGTGAAATCGAATTTGTGCGAGCGGTGGAGAGAGCGTCAGGTACAGGGGGCTTCTTTAGTCCCGTTGCTCTGCGTCGCCGGGTTTCCCCGGGTTTGCTCTGAGCAAAGGCGTTAATAAAGCTACGATTTTTCCTGAGTATTGTAGTCGATAGTCCGTCATGGGTATGTGACCTCCATCACCGGGAACAAACGGAAAGCGATACAATAATGAGCTCTTACATCCACTTTCTCCTCCTATACGCCGAGAGGCTCAGGCAGAGGGCCGGGATATTCATCAGCAGGAACTTCTTCAGGCAGAGGCACGAGTTCAGGGACAGGTGGATGGAGTCTATCGACCTCCTCAGCCCGGATATGGACTCAAGGGAGATAAGCTCGTCTATTTCCGGGATGCTCGCCGAATACCTCGGGGCGAGCTCTGTTGCGGTCCTCGTCCTTGAGAGGGCCGGGCGAGTCTATCGCGACGAATCGACGGGGTTTGAGATACCGTCCGCCCACCCGGTCGTCAAGCACGCGAGGGCGCGTCTCAAGCCCTTTTCGATGAAAGAACCTTCGGCCCTCCCCGGGGTCGGGGAGCTCGGGTCGTCCATCGGGGCCGAGCTTTGCGCGCCAATGGCGACGACGAACGAGGTCGTCGGGCTCATCCTCCTCGGCCCCGGCGTT
Organism: Deltaproteobacteria bacterium; assembly: GCA_016182655.1. Classification (GTDB taxonomy): domain Bacteria; phylum Desulfobacterota; class GWC2-55-46; order GWC2-55-46; family GWC2-55-46; genus GWB2-55-19. The sequence continues at coordinate 23,007 of JACPGB010000016.1, read as the reverse complement.
TCAGGAGTCCCCTACTGCGCCGACGACGTCGACCTCCTGAGGGCCCTCTCGACGCATGCCGCCTCTCAAATAAGGAACATCATGCTCCGGGACCAGCTCTCGTCCGCAAGGGAGGCCGAGGTGCGCCACAGGATGTCCTCGTTCATCCTCCATGACCTCAAGAACCTCGCCAACGCCCTCTCGCTCGTCAGCCAGAACGCGCGCACGAACATCACGAGACCCGAGTTCCAGAGGGACGCCATAACCGCCATTGACGCTTCCGTCGGACGGATGAAAAGGCTCATCGAGCGGCTCGGGGACCCGCCGCGCGCAATAGTGCTGGACAGGCGCTCTACGGACATCTCGGATTGCATAAGGCGCGCCCTTGAGAAACTTAAGCGCGAGCTCGATTGCAAGCGCATCCGCCTCGACCTTTCCACCGGGGAGCCTCCGCAGGTCGATATCGACCCTGAGGCCATGGAAAGCGTATTCCTGAACATCGTCAAGAACGCCTGCGACGCGCTTCCGAACAACGGCAGGATATCCATAGAGTGCGCCTTCGACGCCGAAAGCCTCGTCATAACGATATCGGACAACGGCAGGGGCATAAGCCGCGCCTTTGCCGAGACATGCCTCTGGAGGCCGTTCAACACGACAAAGAGGACCGGGTCCGGGGTCGGGCTAGTCCATTCGAGGGCGATACTCGAGGCCCACGGGGGGTCTATAGAGGTGGAGAGCTCCGAAGGCGAAGGCGCTTCATTCACGCTTAAGCTCCCCCTGAAGAGGGAGCGTCTGGCGTGCTGATAAACAGGGGCCGGTAAATGCACAAGCACGACCTTCTCATAATAGAGGACGACGAAGCGATAAGCTCCCAGATGAAATGGGCGCTCGTTGACGACTACAACGTCTTCGCCGCCTCGAACGCGGAAGACGCCATGCAGGTCTTTACAAGCATAAGGCCGGCTATCGTCACTCTCGATCTCGGCCTGCCGCCCTCCCCCGGGGACGCAACCGTCGGCCTGGGCCTCTTAAGGAGGATACTCAGTTACGACCCCGTGACGAAGGTCATCATAGTGACGGGCATGGCCGGGAGGGCTGAAGCGCTAAAAGCTATTTCCACGGGCGCGCACGACCTTTTCACCAAGCCGATCGACGTCGAGGAGCTAAAGATAATATTAAGGCGCGCGTACTACGTCCATACGCTCGAGACCGAATACTTCAGGCACCAGAGGGAGAGCGTCTCCCCGCAGTTCGGCGCGATCATCGGGACGAACCAGAAGATGCTCGACGTATTCGTGACCGTAAGGAAGGTCGCGGCGACCGACGTGCCGGTCCTCATAACCGGAGAGAGCGGGACCGGAAAGGAATTGATCGCGAGGGCGATACATAACGAGAGCTCGCGCCGCTCGAGCCCCTTCGTCCCGATAAACTGCGGGGCTATACCGGAAAACCTCCTTGAGACCGAGCTCTTCGGCCACGAGAAAGGCGCATTCACCGGAGCGCACGCCCAAAGGAACGGGAGGATCGAGTCCGCCGAGGGCGGCACGCTTTTCCTGGACGAGCTCGGGGAACTCCCGCTCGCGCTGCAGGTCAAGCTCCTCCGGTTCCTGCAGGACCACAAGATAGAGCGGGTCGGCGGAAGGGGGGCGCTTGAAATGGACGTAAGGGTCATCGCCGCAACCAACCGGGGAGTTAAAAGGCAGATCTCCGAGGGCAGGTTCCGCGAAGACCTCTACTACAGGCTCGCGGTAGTCACTATCGACCTTCCCCCTCTCCGGGACCGCGGCGACGACCTCGTCATAATGGCGAAATCGCTCCTCGCAAAGTTCTCGCCGGACGCGGAGGACCCGAGGCATCTGTCTACCGAGGCGATAGAGTCTATAAAAGGGCATGACTGGCCTGGCAACGTAAGAGAGCTCGAAAACAGGATCAGGAGGGCCGTCACCTTCGCCGAGGGGCACGTCATAAGGCCCTCGGACCTCGGTTTCGCGCCAGGCGAGGAGAGGAAGGATTCGCTCGACCTGAAAAAAGCCAAGGAGGACCTTGAGGTGAAGTTCGTCCAACTCGCGATCCAAAAACACAACGGGAACATAAGCAAGGCCGCCGAGGAGCTGGGTCTCAGCAGGCCGACGGTCCACAGCATCATCAAAAGACACCATATGCTCGAAGCGCAGAGAAAGGGGTAGATAGACATGGCGGGATTCTACAAGGACCTCCTACGGTCGATCGACGAGAAAAAGATAACGGTAGGCGTCGTCGGGCTCGGCTACGTCGGGCTCCCGATAGTGCTCAGGTTCTGCGAGGAAGGGTTCACTGTGATAGGCTTCGACCTGGACGAGTCAAAGATCAAGGCTCTAAGCGACGGGGAGTCGTACATAAAGCACATCCCCTCGGAAAAGGTCGCGGGGTTCGTCAACGGCCCCTCGCCCGCTTTCCATCCCACGACCGATTTCTCGCTCCTCTCGAAGGCCGGCGCGATAGTGATTTGCGTCCCCACGCCGCTGTCGGACAAGCGCGAGCCCGACCTCACGTACGTCGAGGCGTCGGCAAGGGAGGTCGCCAGGCACCTGCGCCCCGGCACGCTCGTCTCGCTGGAATCCACCACCTACCCCGGCACGACCGAGGAGATACTCCTGCCGCTTTTCGCAAGGGACGGGCTCAAAGCCGGGCGGGACTTCTTCCTCGTCTTCTCCCCCGAGAGGGAGGACCCCGGGAGACGGGACTTCACGACGCGGAACACGCCGAAGATAGTCGGCGGTATCACGGAGAGGTGCTCGAAGGCCGGTTGCGCGCTCTATTCGAAGATAGTCGAGTCCGTGATACCCGTGAGCTCGACGAAGGTCGCGGAGATGTCCAAGCTCCTCGAGAACATCTACCGCTCGGTAAACATAGCCCTTGTGAACGAGCTCAAGATGCTCTGCGACAGGATGGATATCGACGTCTGGGAGGTGATAAAGGCCTCGAACACCAAGCCGTTCGGCTTCCAGGCCTTCTACCCCGGGCCGGGGCTCGGGGGCCATTGCATACCAATAGACCCGTTTTATCTGACGTGGAAGGCGCGCGAGTACGATTTTTCCACGCGCTTCATAGAGCTCGCCGGCGAGATAAACACCAACATGCCGTACTACGTCGTCCAGAAGGTGATGGAGGCGCTGAACGTCAGGGGGAAAAGCATACGCGGCTCGGAGATACTCCTCCTCGGGATAGCCTACAAGAAGAACGTCGACGATCTCCGCGAATCGCCCTCTCTCGAGCTCATAAGGATACTCAAGGAAAAAGGCGCGGAGGTCTCCTATAACGACCCTTTCATACCCGTCGCGATAAGCCACAGGAGGCCGATGAAGCTCCGCTCCAGGGAGCTCGATTACAAGGGGCTCAAGCGCTACGACTGCGTCCTCATAGCCACGGACCACAGCTCCTACGATTATCCCCGGATAGTCGAGAACAGCCGTCTCGTCGTGGACACGAGGAACGCCACCTCCGGCATACAGAGCGACAAGATAGTCAAGGCATAAGGGGTTGACACGCCATGTCCAGGATTAAGCCGATTCTCATATTGAGCCAGGACGCGGGGATCGCCGAAGGGCTCAGACGCGGGATGCCCTCCGGCTTCTGCTTCAACCAGACGTCCGGGCTGGACGAGGCTCTCCGCATGCTCCGGGCAGAGGCCCACTCGGCGGCCGTCGTCGACCTCGACTCGGGCGGGGCCCGGTTTGACGACGGAGCGTGGCAGGCGGTCTCGGAGATATCAAGGCTCGACAGGGACCTCAAGGTCGTCGCCCTCTCGGACGGCGTTGCGGACGCCGGGCTTATGGCCCTTGACGCCGGCGCTTACGACCTGTTCGAGAGGCCCGTGGATTTCAAGGAACTCTGCGTAGTCGTAAGGAGGGCCGCCGGCCTCTGCCGTGTACGGCGGGAGCGCAGGCCCGCGGAGGTCCGCGCAAATGCTCCCTTGTTAGAGATGACCGGGGACAGCGCGCCCATGCAGGAGGTCTTCCGGATCATAGGAAAGGTCGCGCCGGTCGACGTGCCGGTCCTCATATTGGGCGAATCCGGGACCGGCAAGGAGCTCGCCGCCAACGCGATACACCTCATGAGCGCGCGCAAGAACGGCCCGCTCACAGTCATAAACTGCGGAGCGATACCCGAAAACCTCCTTGAGAGCGAACTGTTCGGGTATGAAAAGGGCTCGTTCACCGGGGCCGACTCCAGAAGGACCGGCAAGATAGAATGCGCCGACAAAGGCACCCTATTTTTAGACGAGGTCGGCGAACTCTCCCTGAAGCTCCAGGTCAAGCTCCTCAGGTTCCTCCAGGAGCGCACAATAGAGCCTATCGGCGGTCGTAACCCGGTCGAGGTGAACGCTCGAGTCATCGCCGCGACGAACAGGGACCTGAAATCGATGATCAGGAAAGGGTCCTTCAGGGAAGACCTCTTCTACAGGCTCGGGGTAGTGATACTCGAGATGCCGCCGCTCCGGGACCGTGGCGAGGACATATGCGTCATGGCGCTGAAGCTCCTCAGGAAATACTCATCCGAGTTCGACATACCCGTCTCGGGCTATTCGAGGGCCTCAATCGACTCGCTTAAATCCTACTCTTGGCCGGGTAACATCCGGGAGCTCGAGAACAAGGTAAAAAGGGCCGTGGCCCTATGCAGGGGCAAGGAGATAACGCCGGAGGACCTTGCACTTGGAGAGAATGAGAGCGCGGAGGAGACCGGGGCCGGGTTCATCGAGGCCAAGGAGCGGTTCAAGAAGAGGATGATACAGGAAACTCTCCTTAAGAACAAAGGCGCGGTCACGCGCTCGGCGACCGAGCTCGGCATAAGCAGGCAGTACCTCTCCAGGCTCATCACAAGGTACAACATAAGGACCAGGTAGAAGAGTCAGGTAAACACCGGTAAATAAGTTTTACACAATGGGTACAAGGGATTACTCAGGCACGGCGCGATTTTTTGCGAAGACCCTCCCCCAAGGCGCGTCAACCGGCGTTTACATTCCCACGTACCGTTTGTCCGCACCCTCCGCAAAGCGTAGTCCGTGACTCCTGAACGCGCCGGAATCGTTCAGTAAAAAACGGCATAGCGCTCTTTGGCACGGCTGTTGCTATATATCCACGTAGCCGTAAAGCCTTACCCATATATCATCTATATGGAAAAGCCTGACAAACCAAGGGAGAAAAGGAGGCACCATGAAGTCAATTTTTACCGTGCTGGCGCTTTCATCGGTCCTCGCGTTCGCGCCTTACGCCTATGCTGAGGACGGCAATTTGAACAACATCCCGAACGGCAACGGGAACAACGAGAACGGCGGGAACCACGTGAGCGTGCCTGAGCCTTCGACGATGCTCCTCCTCGGAGCGGCGGTAGCGGGCCTCGCCGCGAGAAAGCTCAAAAAGAGGGACGAGTAGCCTGCGTCTGCAGAAGGGGCGGCCCGTGAAAACGGGCCGCCCCTTCTTTTTACCTCTTGTCATCCCGCATCCGGCACCCCCGGAAAATATCATCCAAAAAAGATTTTCAAAGCGCCGGCACAGGCCGGCAGACGTTATTTTACCGTGTATACTCGTCTTTATCCAAAATGGAGGCGCGGCGTGAAAAAACTCACCACGATCGAGTCTGTCGCGGCAGTCCTGTCCGTAGTCGTCGCAATCTTCGTCTTTTCTCCGCCGTCGCACGCGATACCGCTCGCCCCTGGGCTTGAGTCGAGACACGACGTCTCCATCGAACTGCTCAAAAAAAACGAATTCAGAAAGGTCGTGGAGCTTGAGGAAAAGATAGCCCTCGAGGACCCCCGCGACCTTACCTCCTACTTCCTTCTCACGATGGCCTACCTCAACCTCGACGACGAGCGCATGGCCTTAAGGCAGGCCGAGCGCGCCATGAAGGTCGACGGGCTCTTCGCCTCCGAGATCTACGGCGTCATGGGGCGCTACTACTCGGGGAGGAAGAGGTATCACAAGTCGCTCGTCTACTTCCTCGAATCGTTGAAGATCAAGGAGGACCCGGCGGTGATACGCCATGTCGCCTCCATCTATCTCGGTCAGGGGCTCCTCAAGAACGCGAGGGCCTACTATGAAAAGCTCCTTGCGACAAACCCCGATTACCTGAATTTGAGCAGGATACACCTCGCCGAAGGAGATTACGCGAAGTCCGCCGAGTACGCCGAAAAGGCGATAGCCGACGACGCGCGCTCCTCGGGAGCATACCTCGTCCTCGGCACCTGCTACCTGCTTACGGACAGGCCCGAGGAGGCGGAAAGCCGGTTTGCGGCCCTGAACGAGCTGAACCCCGAGTTCTACATGACCTCCTATTTTATCGGCCTCACAAAGCTCGTAAGAAAGGACTACGAGGGCGCGGCGGAAGACTTCAGGAAGATAATCGCGAAAAGCCCTCGGCTCAAGGAGCCGTACTTGAACGCCGCGGCCGCGATGCATCTCCTCGGCGACTACAAGGGCGCGAAGGAGGCGGCGACAAAGGCGATAGAAATCGACCCGCTTGACGACGCGGGCCACCTCATACTGGGGGCGGTCCTCCTGTCCGAGGGCAAACCGAATGAAGCGGATGTCGAGTTCCTGAAAGCGGGAGATATCTTCCCGGACTTGAGCAGGGCCGACTTCAGGATGTCCGAGCACGTCCAGGCCGCGCCGAAGGAGCTCCCCGCGAGACTTTCGCTCTCTTACGTTCTCATGAGGGCCGGGCTCTACATACAGGCGATCGAAGCGGTCGATTCGATGCTGCTCGTCAATAAGGACGAGTCCCCGTTCTTCACGATATCGAGGGCGAGGGCCGAGGCGCGGCTCGGCAACGTGGCGGAGGCGGAGGAGACGTACCTTTCGGCGATAGAAAAGCGTCCTGGTCTCATAACGCATTACGTCGAGCTTGGAGAGGTGCTCGAATCAAAAGGCGAATACGAGAGGGCCGCCCTGTATTACGGGAAGGCCCAGAAGATAGAGCCGGGCTCGTACAGGCTCGCCATGATACTCGGCGACCTCTATGAAAAGGCGGGAAGGCTTGACGAGGCGGCGACGGAATACAGGAAGGCCGTGGCAAGCTCGCCCCAGATGGCAGAGGGGTATTCCAGACTCTCCGGCGCTCTCATAAAAAAAGGCGGCATGGAGTCGGCCCTGAAATTCGCGCTCAAGGGTGTCGAGGCGAACCCCGAGGACGCCGGGGCGAAAGAGGCGCTCGCCTGGGCGTATTTCAAGCTCGGGAGGTTCGAAGACGCGCTCAACGCCTATTCGGCGCTTGTAAAGGCAGGGACCGGGAAGCCGACGGTCTACTACAGGCTCGGGCTCGTGCAACGCAAACTCGATAAATCGAAAGAGGCGAAAGAGTCGTTCGAAAAGGCGCTCGACATAAGCGACGGGTTCGCCGAGGCCGAGGACGCCAAGGCGATACTCAGGGACTTGAGCGGATTGGGATAACTATCGATGGGCGGATACCTAAAATACAAACCGACGGTCGTCTTCTTCGCGCTCTTCCTGCTCATCTACATGTACGCCTGCGGGTCGAGCCCGGCGGAGAAGTTCGAGAAATACATGGAGAGCGGCAGGAAGCATCTCTCGGAGGCGATGCCGCTTGAGGCCGAGATAGAGTTCAAGAACGCGCTCCAGATAGACCCTGACAGCCCCGAGGGGCTATATTTCCTCGCGCTCGCATATATGAGGAGCGGAGGCGCGTCCAACGCGGTCAAGGCCTATAAGGAGCTCTCACGGGCGGTGGAATTAAAGCCCGGCTACACCGAGGCCCGCCTTAAGCTCGGGGAGCTCTACCTCGCCTCAAAGGAGTTTACACGGGCCGCGGAGATGGCCTCTCAGGTGCTCAAAACCGAGCCCGGCCGTACCGAAGCCCGGCTTATATACGCCGCCGCCCTCGCGGGCCGCAAGGAGTACGAGAAGGCTATTGAGATGATCGAAGAGGTCCTTAGGACAAAACCCGGCTCTGTAAGGCCGTACCTTGTGGGCGCAAGCGTATACGCCTCAAGCGGCGAGCTCCTGAAGGCCGAAGAGACGCTCAGAAAGACTTTGTCTATCGACCCAACTGATGCGGCCCCGACGTTCGCCGAGATGGCCAAGGGGACTCTCCCGGACGACCCGACCATAACCGGCACGCATGGCATATCCGGCTAAAGGCGATTTGAAGCTGGCGAAAACAGAGCTTAAGGCCGCGTTGTCGAACAAGGGTTTTCCGGGCGCCGAAGGCGCGCGAGCCGCCCTCGACGATATTGAGAAAGGAAAAAACGATTAGCCGCCGAGCGCTGGGGACCCGAGCGTGCCTCTGACCGGCACTTTGAAGTAATTCGCGGACCCCTGGAACCGCCTCAGGACCGCGAGCACATCGCTTTCTCCTCTAAAGAGGGGCTTCTTGGGTACGAGCTCGAGCGTAAGATCGAGCGGGCTCTTATTCAACGGCTTTTCGACCTTTATCTTTCCATCGATCCGCAGAGAAAGGTCGCTCCCGTCCAGCCATAGCCCTTTAACGTCCACCCTGCACTCCGAGAACCTCGCGTCCAATCCGGCATCCCCTATCGAGCCGACCGAAAGCGGTATCCCCCTTAAGCTCACCTTGCCTCCCTTTAGATCGTCGCTCCGGAACTCGGCGAACCCGGAAGGGCACCTCCCATCGCCTTTCATCGAGACCTCGGCCGTACCGGAGAAAGAACCCCTCAAGCCGGTCACGAACCTGTTTATCGCAGGCACCGCGCTTATCGGGACCCCGTCCGCCTCAAGCCGTATTTGAGACCCGCCGAGGAGGCCGAACCCCGCGCGCCCCTTGATGACGCCGTTTTCAATGGCCCCTGCGTACGAAAACCTCACCTTGCCCGAGAGAAGGCCCATGTAATCGGGCCAGGCGACCATATTATCGATGTGGATGAACGGCTCCTTGCCTTTGAGCGCCATATCGACGCCTTCCGCCTCGATGCCTGCCGGGTATGTCCTCATTAACGACTGCTCCGTGACGGTCAGCCCGGCGCGCGCCTCGGCCTCTTCCTTGAGGCGCGCCTCTATTATCTCGATAGGCACGAGGTGAAAGGCGGCGAGCGATATGATTATGAAAAGCAGGCATAGCGCGATGCCTGCCAGGAGCGCGCGTCTCAACCAGAGCATTTGATTGCCTGTCTATAATAAGGAAAAGTCCCGATGGTTATTCGGCAGGGTTCATGTAGACCCTTACATCGAGCGCCGTAACGCCGCTACCCTCTTCGAGCACGAGGAGCGGGTTTATCTCTATCTGGTCAATTTCGGGGAAGTCCTCGACGAGGGACGAGAACCTTAAGAGCGCCTCTTTCAGCGCCTTTATGTCGCCGAACGGCCTTCCACGGTAGCCCTGGAGGAGCGGGAGGCTTTTAAGCCCCCGGAGCATCCTGTCCGTGTCGGCGTCCCGGAGCGGGTGGATGGAAAAGGCGACATCCTTCAGAAGCTCGACAGAGACGCCGCCGAGCCCGAGCATGATGAGCGGGCCGAAGAGCGGGTCCTGCGACATGCCGGCTATCATCTCCTGCCCGCCCTTTGCCATGGACTGTATTATTACCCCGTCGGTCTCTCCGGCAAACCCGGCGGATTCCACCTTGAGGAGCATCATCGAGAACGCCCTTTTGACATCCTCGGCGTCTTTAAGTCCGACGGCAATGCCTCCGACATCGGTCTTGTGGACTATGCGGGAGGAACGGATCTTCATGACGACCGGATAACCGAGCCTCTCTGCCGCGTCTGCCGCTTCAATCGCACTCTTTGCCACAAGGGTATCGGCCACGGTGATCCCGTACTCCTTCAGGAGCGCTATCGCCTCCTCGGGCATGAGCCAGCCCTTTCTTTTGAGTATATTCCGCACCCAGTCCCTGGAGCGTATCTTCTCTGCGTCTATCTCCGGGAATTTTACGACGGTCCCCTCCTCCATCTCCCTGTACTGAGAGTAGTCGTAGGCGAGCGACAGGGCCTGGACCGCGTCCTCCGGGAAGATAAAGGGTCTTAATGGATACTTCGCGCTCTTCCTTATCTCGGCAAGGGCTGTTTGCGACATCATGAAGCAGGTGATGACCGGCTTGTCCCCCATGTAATTCGACAACACCTCCCCTACGGCCTCCGCGACATCCTCGGGTTTCGTGACAAGGGGCGGTATGTAGATGACGATGATGGAATCTATCTCCGGGTCCTGGAGCATGATGGAGAGCGCCTTTTTGAAAGACTCCGGCGGGGCCGTGGCTATCATGTCAACGGGGTTAAGTACAGCCGCGGCCTTTGGCAGGAACTCTCTCAATTTTTTCTGGGTCGCCTCGGATAACGGCGTGACCTTCAGCCCCAACCCTTCGCAGGCGTCTGCCGCGAGGACTCCGGGGCCTCCGGCGTTCGTCAGTATCCCGACCCTCGGCCCCCGGGGAAGCGGCTGGTGGGTGAGGACCTCGGAAGCGTTGAACATCTCTTCAATTGTGGTAACGCGTATTACGCCCGCGTGCCTGAAGAGCGCGTCTACCGCGACATCCGAGGCCGCAAGCGCCCCGGTGTGGGAGGTGGCCGCCGCGGCGCCGACCTTCGACCTTCCTGCCTTTACGGCGATTATCGGTTTCTTGTGCGAGACCCTTCTGGCGATGCGCCCGAATTTGCGCGCCTCTCCGAACGACTCCTGATAGAGGACTATTACATCGGTGTTCTTGTCGTCCTCCCAGTAGTCGAGGAGGTCGTTCGTCGAGATGTCGATCCTGTTTCCGAAGCTTACGAAGCTCGATATGCCGAGGTTTATGGATTTCGCATGGTCGAGGAGGGCGAGCCCCAGGGCCCCGCTCTGCGAGCCGATCGATAAGTTGCCGGAAGGCGGAGAGACCGGAGAGAACGTGGCGTTCAACTTCACATCCGGGTTGTTGTTCAATATGCCGAGGCAGTTGGGGCCTATGACCCTCATGCCGTAGGAGAGTATCTTCTCGCGGAGTTTCTTCTCCCGCTCCCTGCCCTCAGGGCCGGACTCCCCGAACCCGGCGGTAATAATGACAAGCCCGGCGACGTTCTTCTTCGCGCACTCATCCACCACACTCAATACCTGCTCGGCCGGGACGACCAATATGGCGATGTCTATGTCTCCGGGGCAATCGAGCACCGTGGGGTACGCGAGCACCCCGGCGATGGAATCCGCCTTCGGGTTCACCGGGAAGACCACTCCGTTAAAGCCGTCCTTGAGGAGGTTCCTGAAAAGGGCGCCTCCGACGGACTCGGGGTTACGGGACGCGCCGACTACCGCGACCCTATGCGGGCAGAGGAGCCTTTTAACGCCCGCGCTCCTCGCGATATGCTCCCTGTGGGCCTGTCTCTTTTCGTACTCTTCCTGGTCCTTTAAGTCGATAGCTATGTAATAGACGCCCTCGGCGAACCTCTTTTTAAGCCTGAAGCCGCTCTCTTCAAAGACCTCGAGCATCCGGGTGTTATCCTGAAGGACCTGTGCTTCGAAGGCCACGATGTTGTATTTGGTAGCCGCCCTTGCGAGCTCTTCAAGGAGTATCGTGCCGAGCCCCCGGAGTTGTATGTTGTCCTCGACCGTGAAGGCGACCTCTGCGACATTCCCGACGGGGAGTATGTCCCACCTGCCGACCGCGAGTATCCGCTCCGTGTCGGCCTCGCCGACCGTCGCCACATAGGCGTACCGTTTGGGTGGCGTGACTTCGGTAAAATACTTGAGCTCGTCCTCTGTTATGAACTCCTTGGCGTACTGGAACCGCAAGTACCGCGTGCGCGGTGAGAGCCTGTAGAAGAACCCCTCGAGCTTTTTCTTGTCCTCCGGCCTTATGGGCCGGACCCTCAAGCTCTGCCCGTTCCTTAATATCACTTCTATGGACTCGGGCTCTTCTTCCCTCACTATCTTTTTCTCGACCGCCATCTGCGCCTCCAATTAGGACTATATAATATTATATCCGATTTCCGTTCCCTTGATAGCCCGGAATAAAAAGCTTGTGTAAGGCGGGGTCTCGTCTATAATGTAGCATCAATCGGAGGTAAACGGATGGAGACGGTAATAATCAGGAGGACCTCGAGGATACTCGCCGGGCACCTCTGGGTATTCTCGAACGAGCTCGACGGCAGCCCCAAGAGGCTCACCCCTGGCGGCCTCGTCGAGCTCAAGGACATGAAAGGCGCATTCCTGGGCATAGGCTACGCCAACCCGCATTCGCTTATCAGCGTAAGGATACTTACAAGGCAGAGAGAGGAGATAGACCGCGCCTTTTTCGTTCAGAGGATAAAGGCCGCGCTCGAATTGAGGAAAAGGTTCGTAAAAGAAACGGACGCCTTCAGGGCCGTATTCAGCGAAAGCGATAGTCTACCCGGCCTCATAGTCGATAAGTACGGCGACACGCTATCCATACAGTTCTCGACCTTGGGCATGGAGGCGCAGGGCGGCCATGTCATCGCCGCACTCGAAGAGGTCTTTGAGCCCAAGACGATAGTCTTAAGGAACGACACCTCTATCAGGACCCTCGAAGGGCTCAATATGGAAAAGAGGGTCATAAAGGGGAGCCTTGAGACCCTTCCAATCATAAAAGAGCGCGGGACTCTCTTCGAGGTAGACCCCATGGCAGGCCAGAAGACCGGGTTTTTCCTCGATCAGGCTGAGAACAGGGAGGCGTTCAAGGGGTTGGCAGGTAAAGGCAAGGCGCTCGACCTATTCTGCTACACGGGGGCCTGGTCAATAAAGCTCGCCGAGGCGGGCTCTGATGTGACAGGGGTAGATTCGTCAGAAGCGGCGATCAAACAGGCCGGAAGGAACGCCGGGCTGAATAACCTGTCTGAAAAGTGCGCCTTTGTCCGTTCGGACGTATTCGAGTTCGTGAAGGGGGAAGCCGCGAAAGGCGCCGCCCGTTACGACGCGATCGTCCTCGACCCGCCTGCGTTCGTAAAATCGAAGGCCAATATGAAAGAAGGGCTCAAGGCCTACAGGGAATTGAACGCCTCGTGCATGAAGCTCTTGAAAGAAGGCGGCATCTTTGCCACCTCCTCGTGCTCGTTCCATGTGGACAGGCTCACTTTCCTCGAGATGCTGAGGCTCGCGGCAAGGGATGCCGGAAAAAGCGGGCGCATACTCGAAGTCCGCTCGCAGGCAAAGGACCACCCGATCGCGCTAACGGTGCCGGAGACGGAGTATCTTAAGTGCGTGATAATGGCGATAGATTGAAAAACGACCTCCCCTGGCCCCTCCTTGTAAAGGAGGGGAGCTGATCGAACTCCTCCCCTTAACAAGGGGAGGTTGGGAGGGGTGTTTTGTATTAAAGCCATCGCCAGCACCTACCCTATTATCCTGAACCAAACCCAATAGACAAATATATTGATCACCGTAAGCGGCACCCCGGCCTTCGCGAACTCAAAAAAAGTAAGCGTATGCCCCTGCCTCTCCGCGTTCTGTATGACTATGACATTGCTCGCGGCCCCGAGTATGAAGAGGTTCCCGGCTATGGTCGAGCCTGCGGCAAGGGCCATGAGCGCCGTTTCATTCGCGCCGATGTGGCCCAGCACCGGAAGGTAGAGCGCGACGAACGGGACATTCGATAATATCTGGCTCAACAGGACGCTAAGGACGAGTATGAGTCCGGTCGAAGAGAGGTCGAGGCCCATTGAAGACAGGACGGGCTGTATCACACCGCTCTCCCACACACTCTTCATGAGGATAAAGAGCGCGGCAAAGAAGAGGAGCGTCGGCCAGTCTATCGACTTAAGTATCTCGATCCTCCTCCCGCTCAATATGATAATCGGCAGGGCCGCGACAATCGCTATGTAAGTGAGCCTGAAGTCGAACGCGCCCCCGAGCGCGAAAGAGGCGGCCTTGAGAGCTACCATAGTGAAGATGATGACGAGGGATAGCCGGGAGAGGCGGGCAAGGGTTTGGTCCCCTATCTCTTCCCTGACGGAGGAGACCTCGTCTTCGGTAAAGTGGCCACGGTAGACGACCTTGAGGACTGCATAGGCTGCAACGAGGTTTACTATCGTCGGGATGAAGAGGTATTTGAAGAATGTCCAGAACGGCGCGGCAACAGGTCCGTTTATGGCCACAAGGAGGTTCTGGGGGTTCCCGATGGGGCTTGCGACACTGCCGATTGTCGTTGCAAAACAGATAGTCAGGAGGAGAAGCTTGGAGTTTATCCTATATCTCTCGGCCGCAAAGACGGCCAGCGGCGTGCCTATGACCGCAAGCGTGTCGTTCATGAGAAAGGCAGAGAGGCCGCCTACGACGATGAGCATGATGAGGACGAGGTTGCCGGGGCTTTTTGCGAATCTAAACGCGTCGTGTGCTATGTGGTAGAGATACCCGCTCCTTACAAGGGCCTCTCCGACGACGAACATCCCGAAGAGGAAGACTATCACATCGATGTCTATGGCCTTGAGCGCGTCCAGCGGCGTAATCGAGCCCGTTGCCACGACGATCGCCGCGCCTCCGGCCATTATCTGCCAAATTTTCAGGCGGAGCGACCCTATCTGCCTTACGGCTATGAGGATGAAGACTATCGCAAGGACGGCAAGGGGGACGTATGACGGCATAGACGAAGGCGGCCTTTGGTTAAAAAATAAAGGCGGGACTCGTTAGTCCCGCCTCTTCTGAAAAATCGATTTAATGCAGACTAATATTTAATGAGAGAGAACACCGGGTGCGGGGTGAGCTTTTCCCGGCCGTTCAGCTCTTCGAGCTCCACGATGAAGGCGCACTCGACGATGTTGCCGCCCATCTCCTTAACGAGGTTCGCGACCGCCCCGGCTGTGCCGCCCGTTGCAAGAAGGTCGTCGGCTATTATCACATTCTGGCCCTTCTCTATCGCGTCCTGATGTATTTCGAGCGAGTCCTTGCCGTACTCGAGCGTATAGCTCGCCTTGTGGGTCTTGTGCGGGAGCTTGCCGGGCTTTCTGACGAGCACTATCCCGGCCCCGAGCTTGTAGGCGAGCGCGGCGCCGATGATAAAGCCCCTCGCCTCTATGCCCACGACGAGATCGACCTTTTTCCCGACATAGCGGTGGCCGAGGAGGTCGACCATGCGCTGAAAGAGCGCGGGCTCCTTGCAAAGCGTGGTTATGTCCTTGAAGAGTATCCCCTTTTTCGGGAAATCAGGGACGTCGCGTATCGATTTTTTTAGATCCTCGACCATTTCCTTCTCCTTGCCGCTTCGTAGTATGTATGACTAAACTGCGTCGAGCGTAGCTATATGGTTCCTCTCGACGATTATCTTCTTGAGTTTGGTGAGCGCCTTTACCTCTATCTGCCTAACCCTCTCCCTTGTAATGCCAAAGGCCTTGCCTATCTCCTCGAGGGTCTGGGGGCCGGCGCAATCGAGGCCGAATCTCAGCCTTATGATACGCCTCTCTGATTCGCTCAAGAGCGTGAGCCAGGCCTCTATCTTACGGGACTTTCTGGCCAGATCGAGCATTTCAAGCTGTGGCATGGCGCTTGAGTCCTCGAGCTTATCCAGCAAAGTCTGGTCGGAGCCGTCCGGCAGGGCCGCTTCGAGTGAATAACTTTTTTTGGAGACGATGTCAAGTTTTTTAACGTACCTGCCTGAAAAACCGGTCCTTTCGGCAAGCTCCCGGATATCCGGCTCCCTGTGAAGCGTCATCATGAGCTCGTGGGTGGCCCTGCTCAACTTGGCTATGTCGGCGGAGATGTGTATCGGGAGCCTGACGACGTTCGACTGGTTGGCGAGCGCCCTTTCTATCGACTGCCTGATCCAGTAGGTCGCGTATGTCGAAAACTTGCACCCCTTCGAGGCCCTGAACCGCTCGACCGACTTTATAAGCCCGATATTCCCCTCCTCGATCAGGTCCTGGAGCGGGAACCCCCTGTTAATGTATTTTTTAGCGATATTGACGACGAGCCTCAAGTTCGACTCTATCATCCGGTGGCGGGCCTTCGGGTCGCCCTTGGATATCCTTTTGGCGAGGTCTTTTTCTTCCCTGGATGTGAGGAGGGGGTACCTTTTTATTGAACTGAAAAAGATGGTTAAAGAATCAGTTGATGGGCTTTGAGCGGGTTCCCTTTCCTCGATGAGCCTCGGGATGAACGTGCCTTTGGTCCGTGCGTTCGTTCTTCTCATATCTCACCCCTTTTCCAAACGAGAAGCGGCCACCGGGATGCGGTTTTGGTTTTTTGTATTATATTGTTTCTACTATAAAAATCGGGTCAAGGCAAGAAAAAAAGAGGGTTCCTTACAATCTTCCCCTGCCTGACCTCGAAGTGGAGGTGGCTTCCGGTTGCGTTTCCGGTCGAGCCGACCTTTGCTATTACCTCCCCCTTTTTAACGGATTCACCTGTTTTAACAAGGTTTTCTTCGTTGTGCGCATATACTGTATAAAAATCATCCTTATGTTTAAGTATGACGATATTGCCATAGCCGCGGAAACTTGAGCTCACGTAGACGACCTCGCCGTTATCGGCCGCCTTCACGGGTGTGCCTTCCTTTGCCGAGATATCTATGCCGTCGTGACGCCCCCCACCCCTCGGCCCGAAGGCCGACTCCATGACACCGTGGACAGGCCATGAGAACCTGTCCTTTTCAATTACGATCTTTCCCTCCGGCTCCTTCTCTGCGTTACCTGCCCCTGCCATATAGGGCGTGACCTTTTTAACCCTCCTTGCCCCGGGGATGAATATCCTCTTGCCGGTCTTTATCTCCGTCGGGTCCTTGATGTTATTGAGCTCGGCGACGTCCTGGATATCTACTTTATACGTCTTGCATATCCTGTAGAGGGTCTCTCCCTTATGGACGGTATGGTAGACGCCCCTTCCACTGAGGCAGCCGCTAAGGAAAAGTAAAAGGGTGAGGATAAAAGGGAAACAAAGGGAGGGGAATTTGAGGGCTTTAGCCATAAGACACCTGAGACGAGCAACGGGGACTGGCGTGTGGACCTCGATCAACTCTTGGACCAGCCGTGTTTGCCGATGAGTTTTACGAATTTACAGCCGCCGAGCGTTTCAGTCACGGTCGAGCCGTCGGTCTTTTTGGTGATGCGGAGAAGTTCCTGGGAGTCTTCGGGGCCTACGGGTATTACGAGGCGTCCGCCGGGTTTGAGTTGTTCGACGTAGGCGGCAGGGACCTGCGGGGAGCCAGCGGTCGTTATTATGGCGTCGAACGGCGCCTCGTCTTTCCAGCCGGTAGTGCCGTCCGCGACTCTTATTATCGCATTTGAGCAAAGAAGCCCGTCGAGTATCTTTCTGGCGCGCGCCGCGATGGTCGAGAGCCGCTCGATCGAGTAGACCTTGTAGGCGAGAATGGAGAGGACCGCCGTCTGGTAGCCCGAGCCCGTGCCTATCTCGAGCACCCTTTCGGTGCCGTCGAGTTTCAAGGCCTCTGTCATGAGGGCGACTGTATAGGGCTGGGAGATGGTCTGTTTTTCGCCTATCGGCAAGGGGCAGTCGTTGTATGCCTGCGAGTAGAGCGCCTCTTCGACGAAGATGTGGCGGGGGACCGTGCGCATGGCGTGAAGGACCTGCAACTGGCTTATGCCCCTCGGGATGAGGTGGTTGTCCAGCATCTGCTGGCGCTGTCTCTCGTATATGTCCCTTTTTACGCGGATCGTCATGTCAGTTGTTCACCTCCCCCATTCTATAAAGGGGGATTATGGTCACAGTGCCCATAAGGAGGCCTATTTTATCTTTTGCGGGTTCAGGTTTGCAACCACTACTGTCCGGTTAAATTTTCAAGTTCATCGGTAGATTTTCTTTGTGCAAATAGGCTCTTATAGCTATTTTAAGGGTTACTACATGCTGTCCGGCTAATAAAAGAGCCAGATAAGGCCCCATATTTTCAAAGAAATTTTCAATTTTTACCGGACACTACTGGTTTGCAACCTGAACCATATAGTTCGTATAACCTATACGATTTTTCGGGTTCAAGTTTCAAACTTGAACCCGCCTCAGCAACGCAGGTATGCTTTAGTTTGGCGCTCTTTTATATCTTCCACTTGCGAAGCTCCTGCATCGAGCTCATATTCGTCATGTCGAGGTGTATGGGCGTAATGGATATGTATCCCTTGCTTATGGCGAAGTAGTCGGCGTCCTCTCCGCCTTCCCACCTCTCCATGGCCCCGCCTATCCAGTAGTACTTCTTTCCCCTGGGGTCGACCTTTTCGACGACCACGTCGCTGAAAAACCGCTTCCCCTGCCGGGTGATCTTGTAACCCTTTATCCTCTTGACCGGCGGGATATTGACGTTGAGGAGCGTGTCCTTGGGCAACCCCTTCTTGAACACGAACCGGACGAGCTTCAATGCGAACTCGGATGCCGGGCCAAAGTCGAAGTCCTCCCTCTTGGCAAGAGAGAATGCGATAGACGGGATGCCGAGGAGCGTGCCTTCCATCGCGGCCGAAACCGTCCCGGAGTACGATACGTCCTCGCCGAGGTTCCCACCCTTGTTTATGCCGGATACCACTATGTCGGGCCTGACGGGCAAAATGCCGTTTACCGCAAGCGTCACGCAGTCCGTCGGCGTGCCGTCTACCGCGAACATCCTTTTCGCCACCTCCTCGACCCTTAAGGGCCTATGGAGTGTGAGCGAGTGGCTCGCCGCGCTCCTTTCCCTGTCCGGGGCGACGACATATACCGTACCGGCCTTCTTAAGAGCGCTTGCGAGCTTCAATATGCCTTCGGAGCGGATGCCGTCGTCGTTGGATATGAGTATTACTTTTTTCTCGGTTTTATCAGCCAATAGGGCCCCTTTTCATCAACAAACGATTGTAGAACAATATAATGGAATATCGCGGAAAATTCAATTGTTAAAACCCGGAAACGCCCTCTTGACGGGTGTTTTTTTAGTAATATTCGGAGGCCCTGAGGGTCTTTTCTACAATCAGGCTACAAAAACCGTCTTTTATGGTATATTTATTCCTTCAAACATCTTTTCGAAAAGGAGTAGCGCGGATGCAAACCAAGGACGCCATAATCTACGGCGCGGGTCATATCACCGACCACGATGTCTACTTCTTCAAGGAAGGCAGCCACTTCAAGCTCTACAACAAGCTCGGTTCGCATCTCGCCGAGGTGAAAGGCGTCAAAGGCGTGCACTTCGCTGTCTGGGCCCCGAACGCCGAAGAGGTCTCGGTAATAGGCGACTTCAACTCCTGGAACACCGAGACGCACAAGCTTTCTGTCCGGGACGACTGGTCAGGGATATGGGAGGGGTTCATGCCCGGGCTCGGCGCGGGCACGCTTTACAAGTACCACATAAAATCGAAGTACCACGACTACAGGGTCCAGAAGGGCGACCCCTTTGCCGTCCGTTGGGAGACGCCTCCCAAGACCGCCTCGGTCGTGTGGGACTTAAGCTACAAGTGGAACGACCTCGACTGGATGCAGAACAGGCATCTCAGAAACAACCTCAAGTCACCGATCTCCATCTATGAAGTACACATAGGCTCCTGGAGGCGCGTCCCCGAGGACAACAACCGCCCGCTCGATTACCGGGAGCTCGCCCACCAACTCGCCGACTATGTGAAGGAGATGGGCTTTACGCACGTTGAGTTCCTCCCGGTCATGGAGCACCCGTTCTACGGCTCCTGGGGTTACCAGACGCTCGGCTACTTCGCGCCGACTTCAAGATACGGCACCCCCCAGGACTTCATGTACCTCGTCGACCACCTCCACCAGAACGGCATCGGGGTCATCCTCGACTGGGTCCCTTCTCATTTCCCGTCGGACGAGTACGGGCTCGCGTACTTCGACGGCACGCACCTCTTCGAGCACGCCGACCCGAAAAAGGGCTTCCACCCCGACTGGGCGAGCTTCATATTCAACTACGGCAGGAACGAAGTGCGCTCGTTCCTCATAAGCTCCGCGATGCACTGGCTGGATAAGTACCATATCGACGGCCTCCGGGTCGACGCGGTGGCCTCGATGCTGTATCTCGATTATTCGAGGAACGACGGAGAGTGGATACCGAACGAGTACGGCGGAAGGGAGAACATCGACGCCATAAGCTTCATAAAGCGGATGAACGAGGCGCTCTACCAGGAATACCCCGACATACAGATGTTCGCCGAGGAATCGACGGCGTGGCCGATGGTCTCGAAGCCGACATACCTTGGCGGCCTCGGGTTCTCGATGAAGTGGAACATGGGCTGGATGCACGACACGCTCAAGTACTTCTCAAAGAACCCCGTCCACCGGAAGTATTATCATAACCAGCTCACATTCAGCATCTGGTACGCATTCACCGAGAACTTCATGTTGCCGCTCTCTCACGACGAGGTCGTCCACGGCAAAGGGTCTTTGCTCGGCAAGATGCCCGGCGACGAATGGCAGAAGTTCGCGAATTTGAGGCTCCTTTACGGGTACATGTACGGGCACCCCGGTAAGAAGCTCCTCTTCATGGGTTGTGAATGGGGGCAGGTAAAGGAATGGGGGCACGACGAGAGCCTTGAGTGGCACGTGCTCCAGTACCCAGTCCACAATGGGATGCAGAAGTGGGTAAAGGACCTCAATCATCTACTCAAGACTGAGCCCGCGCTCCATGAGACCGACTTCGAGAACGCCGGGTTCGAATGGATAGACTTCCACGACTGGGAAGAGAGCGTCATAAGCTTCTTAAGAAAAGGGCACGAGACCCGCGACACCATACTCGTCGTCTGCAACCTGACGCCGGTCTACAGGACAGAGTACCGCATTGGCGTGCCTGCAGACGGCTACTGGAGGGAGATATTGAACAGCGACGCCGCCGAATACGGCGGGAGCGGCAAGGGGAACCTCGGGGGCGTCAACGCCGACTATGTAGCGTCGCACAAGAGGCCGTATTCGCTTCGCCTCACTCTGCCGCCGCTTTCGGTCTGCTTCTTCAAGAGGAGCTTTTAGAAGGTTGATGTGTGTGACGGGCGGGACGGGAGTCCCGCCCAAAAACCAAAAACACCCCTCCCAACCTCCCCTTGTCAAGGGGAGGAGATAAAAGGACTCCCCTCCTTAACAAGGAGGGGCCAGGGGAGGTCGATTAATAAAACATAAATTAGGCTTTACCCCTATTAGAGGCTTACTCCCCCTCCTCCGCAACAACTCTGTAAATGGCCCCCGCGTAATCATCCGAGATATACAAGACCCCGTCCTTGCCCACGAGCGGCTGGACGGGCCTTCCCCAGGGGCCGTCTTTTGCAAGCCAGCCGGTTATGATATCGATTGCCTTTCCCGACGGCCTTCCGTCCTTGAACGGCACTGAGACGACCTTGTACCCGGTGGGCGAGGACCGGTTCCATGAGCCGTGAAAGGCTATGAAGAGCGAGTCTTTGAATCTGGGAGATTTAAGCCCCTTGCCGAATGCTATACCCAGAGGGGCCGAATGGGCCTGCATCCCCAATACTGCCGGAATCGTATCCTTGCACCTCTCCGGAGAGCCCATGTTCGGGTCAGGGACTTTCTCTCCATAACAATACGGCCAGCCGTAGTCGTTGCCTTCGACTATCCTGTTAAGCTCCTCGGGCGGCAGGTCGTCCCCCAGGTAGTCCGTGCCGTTGTCAGCGCCCCAGAGGTCGCCTGTATCGGGGTGCATGGCTATGCCTACGCTGTTCCTCAAGCCCGTCGCGTACAGGACGGTCTTCATTCCCTCGACCTTCAAGACAGCGGCGCGTCTTTTGTCTTTTTCAACGCACGCGTTACAGCTCGACCCGACTGAAACGAAGATATCGCCGGAAGGGGAAATTGCTATCGATCTTGTCGAGTGGCCCCCGCCCGTCGGGATATCTTCCGTGATTATCTCTTTTGAATCGGACTTTAAATCTTTGTCCTTATCCTTGAGCGATACTATCCTCCCGGTCTCGGCGACTATCAGGTCCCCTCCCCTGAACGCGAGCCCGTGGGGTTTATTGAGCCCCTCGGCGAAGGTAAGGGCCTCGTCGGCTACACCGTCTCTGTCCCTGTCCGGCAAGGCCACGACCGTGCCGTCGGATGTGATTGAGACGAAGATGTTCCCTGCCTCGTCCATCGCCATGTGCCTCGGCCCTCCGAGCCCTCCGGCGAACACCGAGACGTTCCAGCCGTTCGGGGCAAAGAGGTGTCTTTCGCTCTTGAGCGCGCCTGTCCTGAATTTTTCAGGGACTTGCAGGCGGGTCCGGACAAGCGCGCCGGAGTCCGCACCGGCGGGGGCAAACGAAAGGCTAAAGAGGAGGAGGAAGAAAAAGAAAGGTCTTGCGAAGAGAGCCGTCACCACGCCTCGATGTTTTAAAGATAGGCGGGGTTTTCCAACCCCGCAGGCGGGACAGGAATGTCCCGCCTATCGTTTTCATGGTTCAATAGATTATAGCAGAGAAGTCCTGCGGGTCAGCTCGTCGGTGAGGACTTTCAGGTTTTCGGAGTAGTCTATCGGGCAATCTATTATGGTTACGCCCTTCGAATTTATAGCTTCCGACAACAGGCGTCCGAGGTCTCCGGCGCTATTTACCCTTACACCCTTTGCCCCGTAGCTCTCGGCGTATTTTATGAAGTCCGGGTTCGAGAACTCGAGCCCGAAGGCCGGGAGCTTCATCGAGTCCTGCTTCCACTTTATCATGCCGTAGCCGGAGTCGTTGACGATCACGACGACAAGGTCGAGCTTCAACCTTATCGCGGTCTCTATCTCCTGCGAGTTCATCATGAAGCCGCCGTCCCCGGCGACACATACGACCTTCCTCTCGGGGTGTACGATCTTCGCCGCCATCGCGGCCGAGAGCCCCGCACCCATCGAGGCAAGGGCGTTGTCGAGCAATACCGTGTTCCTCGCGTACGCCGGGTAGTTTCTCGCTATCCAGATCTTGTACATGCCGTTATCGAGCGCGAGTATGCCGTCCTCGGGGATATGCCTTCTAAGCTCCGCGACGAGCCTCTGCGGCTTTACTGGAAAGCCGCCGTCGTCTGATTTCTCCGGCACATGGGCCTTAAGCGACGCTATTACCTTCATGAAAAATCCGAAGTCCCAATGCGACTGAGGCGTTACGAGCGCCGTTATGGCGCGGATGCTGTGCGCGATGTCCCCGAGGACCTCGTGCGTCGGATAATAGACATCGTCAACAGGCGCGGAATAAAAATTTATATGGATGACCTTTCGCCTGTCATAGCCCA
>JACPGB010000060.1 GCA_016182655.1 Deltaproteobacteria bacterium | reverse complement strand
TGAACCTAAGCCGCGTCATCCGTGAAACGCTCTTCGACCGGAAGACCCTCGTGGACATCCTGACCCTTAAACCAGAACGACTAAGGGCCTTCAGAGAAGAGCCGTTGCAAGCTACGCTTTTTTAACCGGACAGTACTGGTTTGCAACCTGAACCATTTAATTCGTAACTCCACACAGGCTCATCTGGCTTATCCCATTTTTTTTTGCCAAAGGCCTTTTTGCGCGCTCCGCGCGCTTTCGGCGATGGCTCCGAGCGCTTTCCACCTCCCCGGCGCGCTCGCCTCTTTCTCTCTGAGGCGCTCTCCGCCATGCGCCCTTGTATTTGTAAAATAGAACAAAAACTCCTCTCTTAACTTCCCCTCCCCATCAAATCGACGGGAGGGGACAAAGGGGGAGGGTGAAAACTCCCCCCTCACCCCTGCCCTCTCCCACAAGGGGAGAGGGAGAACTTCTTGCGGTTTTTTTGTTTTTTTCAAAACTCCCCAGGCATGGGGTGAGCGACCTTAAGGGAGGAAGAGACGCGCGAGCCTGAGGAAGGATAGACGCGCGAAGCGCGCTCAGGGGAGGCGAGTGCGTAGGCCGGGGAGGGCGAAGGGAGCGAAGCCCCATGCCGAAAAAAAGCCCGGCAGGGCAAAAATGAAAACGGTACAATACACCCAAAAAATGCGCATCTGTATGCTGAGCGGAAAAAGGCTTCAGCTGGCGTAGGTCGGGTTAGCGTAGCGTAACCCGACACAAACCGTATCGGGTCGCAGGATAAAAGGGCGTGAAAGAGGTCTGTCCTACTCCTCTTTCAGCACATACCCCACGCCCCTTACGGTGTGGATGAGCTTTTTGGAGAAGTCGCGGGTGTCTATCTTGGAGCGGAGGTGGTTTATGTAGACGTCGACGACATTGGTCTCGCTGTCGAAGGTCTGGTCCCAGACATGCTCGGCGATGAGCGTCCTCGTAAGGACGCGGTTGGGATTGCGAAGCAGGTATTCAAGAAGCGCGTATTCCTTTACAGTAAGCTCGACGTCGACTTCTCCCCTCTTGGCCCGGCGCGTGGCGGGGTCCAGGCTCAAGTCGGCGAACTTAAGTATCGGCGTGCCGGAAACGCCCCTTCTCATGAGGACGCGGAGCCTCGCAAGGAGCTCTTCAAAGGCAAAGGGCTTGGTGAGATAATCGTCCGCGCCGATGTTCAATCCCTTTACCCTGTCTTCCACCGTGTCGCGGGCGGTAAGCAACAATACCGGGGCCTTTACCCCGCCGCTCTTAAGGTCTTTCAATACCTCGAGCCCGCCCTTTTTCGGGAGCATGATGTCGAGTATTATCGCGTCGTACTCGTTCACCTCGGCGTAGTGCTGGCCCTCTATGCCGTCCTCGCATACATCGACCGCGTAGCTCTCCTGCTCGAGCCCGCGCTTTATGAACGAAGCCACCTTCTTCTCGTCCTCGATTATCAGTATCCTCATGCCTTGTCCTTGTTACCCGTCGTGTAAACCTTAACCCGGCCCTAAAGCAACCCACCCGGCCCGCCCGGCCTAACCTTATTATATTTATCGGGAAAAATCAGTCAAAGGGTATTTCAGGCGATTAAAAACTTTTAATTTAGTTTTAACCAGGACGGGAGCCCTTTCGGGCTCACCTTGCCCATGGCCACAAGCGTTATCTTTTCGGGGGCGAGGAGGTCGGAGGCCGCGTCCCTGATGTCCGATAGCTTGACGCCTTCTATGCCCTTCACTATGTCGCGTACCGGCACGACTCTTCCGAAGAAAATCTCGTCCCGCGCGAGCTTCGTCATCCTGTTATCGCTCGTCTCAAGCCCGAGGAGCATCCCGCCCTTGAGCTGTTCCTTCGCGTTCCTGAGCTCGTCCGCGGCGATAGTCTTCGGGAATTTTTTGAACTCCGAGAGTATGAGATCGATCACATCCTTGAAGCTGTCTTTCGAGGTCCCGGCGTAGGTGATGAGCGAGCCGGCGTCCTTGCACAGGTTCAGATAAGTATAGACCGAATAGGCGAGCCCCCTCTTCTCCCTTATCTCCTGGAAGAGGCGCGACGACATGCCGCCGCCGAGGATGGTGTTCAAGAGATATACCATGTACCTGTCAGGGTGCGGCTGAGGAGGAGCGGGAACGCCCAGGCAGATATGGACCTGCTCGAGGTCTTTCTTTATAAGCCTGCCTCCCGGAGAGTTCAGAGGCGCGGGCTCGGGCGCCCTCTTCGTCGGGCCGTCGAGCGAGCCGAAGGTCTTTTCAAGGAGCTTCGCGACCTTCCTGTGCCTCAAGCCCCCCGCCGCCGTGATGAAGACGGTGGATGGGTTGTAA
The DNA here is from genome assembly GCA_016182655.1 of Deltaproteobacteria bacterium. Lineage (GTDB taxonomy): Bacteria > Desulfobacterota > GWC2-55-46 > GWC2-55-46 > GWC2-55-46 > GWB2-55-19. The sequence continues at coordinate 12,977 of JACPGB010000060.1, read as the reverse complement.
TGCTCCTTGAAATAAGCGAGTATGTCCGTTCTCGATATCGACTTTATGTTCGATGAAGGTCCGAGGATGGAGGCCCCGAGCGGGTGGTCTTTCCAGAACCTCTCGGCGAACAGGTCGTGTATGAGGTCGTCGGGCGTGTCCTCGACCATCTTTATCTCCTGCAATACCACGAGCCGTTCCTTGTCCATCTCCTTCTTGTCGAACTTCGAGTTCATGAAGATGTCGGATAAGAGGTCTATGGCGAGCGGGAGGTCTTTATTCAGTACCTTGACGTAGAAGCAGGTGTATTCGCGCGAGGTGAATGCGTTAAGGACACCGCCGACCGACTCTATCTCGCGGGAGATGTCGAGCGCGGTCCTTTTTTCAGTGCCCTTGAAGAGGAGGTGTTCGATGAAGTGCGAGATGCCGTTGACTTTACGGGACTCGTTCCTGGAGCCGGTGTTTACCCAGACGCCTATGGACGAGGACTCGACATCCGGCATCTCCTCGGTTATGACGCTTATGCCGCTTCTGAGCTCCGTCTTTTGTATGCGAGACATCCGGTAGACTTTCCACGAAGGTATTTTAGCAGATTGCTCTCATGCTTTGCTGCCTTAGCCGAGCGAAACCGAGGCGTACAAAAAGTACGCCTCGCTCCTGTTCCAACGGGGCTCGCGCCCGCATTACGATCTTCAGAAAGAAAAAAACGGCCCCCTCAGGGGCCGTCCGTTTTACCGTTTACTTGGCGTCGGGCTTCTGCCCGATGGCCTCTTTCCTTGAAAGGCGGATCTTCCCGTCCCTGTCTATCTCTATGAGCTTCACCAGGACCTCGTCGCCCTCCTTGAGGACGTCGCGGACGCTCTTTACGCGCTCTTCCGAGAGCTGGGAGATGTGGACGAGCCCCTCGGTGCCTGGATAGAGCTCGACAAAGGCCCCGAAGTCCATTATCTTCTTGACCTTACCCTTGTAGATGGCCCCTACCTCGGGGTCCTGGGTGAGTCTCTTCACCATGTCGATGGCCTTCTGCGCGGCCTCGGAGTCGGTGGAGGCGATATTGACCTTTCCGGTGTCGTCGATGTCTATCTTCACGCCGGTCTCGAGTATGATGCCCTTTATGTTCTTGCCGCCGGGCCCGATGACGTCCTTGATCCTCTCCTGCTTGACGTAGATAGTCGTTATCCTCGGGGCGTAGACCGAGAGCTCGGTCCTCGGCGTCTCGATGGCAGTCCTCATCTTGCCGAGGATGTGGAGCCTGCCGTCACGCGCCTGATAGAGCGCTTCCTTAAGTATTTCAGCCGTCACTCCGCCTATCTTTATGTCCATCTGAAGGGCTGTCACGCCCTCGGCGGTGCCCGCGACCTTGAAGTCCATGTCTCCGAGGTGGTCTTCGTCACCCAGGATGTCGGAGAGTATCGCGGTCCTCTCCCCCTCTTTTATGAGCCCCATGGCGATGCCGGCCACGTGTCCCTTGGTCGGCACTCCGGCGTCCATCAAGGAGAGGGACGCGCCGCAGACCGTCGCCATCGAGGACGACCCGTTCGACTCGAATATGTCGGATACGACCCTTACGGTGTAGGGGAAGCCCTCCGTGGGGAGCACCTTGTTGACGGCCCTCTCGGCGAGCGCGCCGTGGCCTATCTCGCGCCTGCCGGGGCCGCGGAGGATCTTTACCTCGCCGACGCTGAACGGCGGGAAGTTATAGTGGAGCATGAAGGTCTTGTACTCCCAGCCGGAGAGGGCGTCTATCTTCTGCTCGTCCTCGGAGGTGCCGAGAGTGGTCACGACCATGGCCTGTGTCTCGCCGCGCGTAAAGAGAGCGGAGCCGTGGGTCCTCGGGAGGAGCCCCACCTCGCAGGTGATGTTCCTTATGTCCTTCGGTCCCCTGCCGTCCACGCGCACGCCGTCTTTCACGACCATCTCGCGCATGATGTTGTACTTCATGTCCTCGAAGACGGCCGTTGCTTCCTTGTCCCTGCCCGGCTCGTCCCCGGCAACACCCGCCGCTTCCTTCTTAAGGGCGCTAATGGTCCCGTAGCGCTCCTGCTTGACCGGTATGCGGAGAGCCGCGCGCAGACGCTCTTCCACAAGCCCCTTGACCTTCGCTTCGAGCTCGGCGTCGTGCTCCTTTACATGGACCTCGAACTTCTGGAGCCCGGCCTCGGCTATTATCCTCTTCTGGAGCGCTATCACGCCCTGCATCGATTCCTGCGCGTAGGCGAGGGCCTTCAGGAGGTAGTCCTCGGAGAGGAACTTCGCCCCGCCCTCGACCATTATGATGGAGTCTCCGGTGCCGGATACGAGGAGGTCGAGTTCGCTCTCCTTCTGCTGTTTCAATGACGGGTTGCAGACAAGCTCCCCGTTCAGGGAGCCTATCCTTACCGTGGTTATGGGGCCGTTAAAGGGTATGTCTGAGATCCCGAGCGCGACGGAAGCGCCTATGGTCGCCGCTATCTCGGGGTCGTTCTCCAGGTCGACCGAAAGGATGGTCGCGATGATCTGCGTTTCTCTGTACCAGCCCTCGGGGAAGAGAGGCCTTAAAGGCCTGTCTATGAGCCTCGAGCCGAGGACTTCTTTTTCACTCGGCCTGCCTTCGCGCTTGAAAAACCCGCCGGGTATCTTTCCCGCGGCGTAGGTCATCTCCATGTAGTTGACCGTGAGCGGCATGAAGTCGATCCCCGCCGAGGCGCTCTCGGCCCGGCACGCGGTCACAAGCGCCACAGTGTCGCCGTACCTTACGGTACACGACCCGTGCGCCTGCCTCGCCATCTTGCCTATCTCTATTTTAAGAGGCCTGCCTGCGAATTCCGTCTCGTATTGCCTTACCAAAGTTAGGTTCTCCTATTCTAAATTCTTGAAAAAGGATTACGGGCGGCTTAAGCGCACACCTGTGCCTCAAGCCCCCGTTCGAGTTTGCCCGGCCATTTCCGCCGGGCGCCCTGAAGGGCGTAATTTATTTACGGCGAATCCCGGAGGGCCTTATCCGTTTACCTGGCCCGTGAGGCCCTCCCGCCGCGAACTGACAGAAGCGTGAGCCCGTTACAGCCGGCCCAACCGGCCCTCCTGCCGCTCGTATGAGCCCCTTACCTTCTAAGACCCAGCCTCTCGATCAAGGCCTTGTACCTCTCGACGTCCGATCTCTTCACGTAGTCGAGAAGGCGTCTGCGCCTGCCGACCATCTTAAGGAGTCCTCTCCTCGAGTGATGGTCAGACTTGTGGGTCTTGAAGTGGGAGCTCAAGCTGTTGATCCGCTCGCTCAAAAGGGCGACCTGTACCTCCGGAGAGCCTGTGTCGCCCGCGTGGGTTTCAAAAGTCTTTATTATGTCCCTCTTCTTCTCTGTTGCCAGCATCCTGATTGACCTCCTTTCTCCGTTTACGGTATTTATTGGTATCGATAAAGACCGGCTAAAACCGGCCCTTAAAAACTTCAGAGTTGGGAATATTACCATTTTACGGGACGCAAGGAAAGAGAAAACTTGAATATTTCCAGACATCTCTTCCCAAACCGTTATCCCAGTCTTTCCGCCCCGGCTTTATCGGATTCCCGGCCCCTCCGGCCACCCTTATACGGCCTCGGAGACTTCAGTTTGGGCCCCGGACATCTTAAGGGCCTCGTCAAGCGGGATCATCCTATTCACGAGCGCCTCTTTTTCCTCATCCATCTTTACAGCCCCTTCGATATTGAAGGGGCCCGAGGCCGTCCTTCTTAACGAAGTCATATGCGCGCCGCACCCGAGGGCTCGCCCGAGGTCGTGGCAGAGGGTCCTTACGTATGTCCCCTTTGAGCAGACGACCCTGAAAGAGACGGCCGGGAGCGCGATGGACGTCGCCTCTATCGAGTATATCTCGATATCTTTTGGCGCCCTCTCTACAGTGATGCCCTTCCGCGCAAGCTTATATAGCGGCACGCCGTTACGCTTGACCGACGAATACATGGGCGGGACCTGCTGTACCTTGCCCGTAAATCTTGAGAGCGCCTCCATGACCGCCGCCTCGGTTACGGCAGAGGCGTCGCCCTTAAAGGTGACAGTCCCGACGGAATCGTAGGTGTCGGTCTCGATGCCCAAGACAAGCCCGGCCGCGTATTCCTTGTTGCCGCCGTCCAGGAGGCGCGCGCATTTCGTCGCGCCGTCGATGACGAGGACAAGGACGCCTGTTGCCAGCGGGTCGAGTGTCCCCAGGTGCCCTACCTTTTTAGCCCCGAGCTTCTTTTTTATCTTTGAGACGACGTCGTGGGAGGTAAGAACGGAGGGCTTATCGATTACGAGGACCCCGTTCATGACTTCGTGGCCTCGCACATCCTTTCCCTGACGATAGCGACCACCCTGCCCTTTATCTCGTCGAGGGAGCCCTTGACGGTGAACCCCGCGGCGTTCTTGTGGCCGCCGCCCCCGAAGTCCTGCGAGATCACCGCGACGTCTACGTCCCCCTTGGACCTCATCGACACCTTGTACTCGCCTGGGCCGGCCTCCCTGAAGAGGACGCCGACCTCTACACCCTCGATGCCTCTGGCATAGTTGACGAAGCCGTCGGCCTGGTCCTTCTCGGCGCCGGACTCCCTGAACATGTCCTTGGTGACGACGAGTGTCGCTATCTTCGGGACGTTGTTTCCGGGGGCCGCGCCGTTTACGACGTCGATTATCTCAAGCGTGGACAAGACCATGCCGAGGAGCTTGTATTTGCGAGCCGGATGGTTCTCGTAGACCCTGCGGGATATCTCCCACGGGTCCGCGCCGAGCCTTACGAGCTCTCCGGCCTTTATGAAGGACTCGGGCGTGGCGGATGAATACCTGAAAGACCCGGTGTCGGTGTGTATCGCGACATAGAGGTTTACGGCAATGTCTTTGTTTATGTGTATATCCGCCGCCTTGCAGAGGTCGTAGACGAGCTCCCCGGCCGCGCTTGCGTCCGGCACTATCACATTCACGTCGCCGAAGCAGTCGTTCGTGGCGTGGTGGTCGATGTTGACGACGCGGCCCGGGGTCTTGAGGTTCACGAACCCCTTGCCGAGCCTCTCCCTCTGGCCGCAGTCGACCGCGAAGGTCGCATCGAACGGCCCGGCGCCATCTATCGAGTGCACGACGGTATCGGCCCCGGGGAGGAACTTGAAAAGGTCCGGGACCGGGTCTTCGAGATAGGCTGTCGCGTCCTTGCCGATGGAGCGGAGCGCGAGCGCCACTCCCAGGAGGGAGCCGACTGCGTCCCCCTCGGGGCTTACATGGGAGACGACGAGGAACTTCCTGCCTTTCCGTATCTCCTCTACGGCCAGATCGAACCTGTTATCCATTTTGGGTTTATCGAAGTCCGGCGCGGTGTCCGAAAAGGGTCGGCGTCTGATACTATCCGTGCGGTAAAAGCCTCCATCAACATACCCGCCATCGCAAAACCGCTCCCCTTCCCAAGCCGGCCCGGAGGCCCTTTAGAGGCCGCCGCCTTCCTTCATCTCCTTTATGACCTTCTCTATATGGTCGGCGTACTCCAGGGAATCGTCGAATACGAAACTCACGTTCGGTATGTGGCGGAGATCCAGCCTCTTGGCAAGCGCGCGCCTTACAAAGCCGCTCGCGTTGTTGAGGCCGTTCCTGGACTTCGCCTTGTCCGAATCCGACCCTATCTGGCTGAAGAAGACCTTGGCGTCCTTGAAGTCCGGTGTGAGCTCCACGCGGGTTATCGTGACGAACCCGATCCTCGGGTCCTTTATCTCGCCGTGGAGTATCATCGAGGCTATTTCCTCTTTTATTACGTCTGCTACTCTTTCGGCGCGTCTGTAGTTCATCGTATCATCCCGGCGTTACAGTGCAAAAGCCCCTCACGCGCCTCACATGCTTATTATCTCGATGTCGTGGTCCGCTACCTCCGCGAGGTGGAGACCCTCGACGAAGTCGAGCACCTTGTCCATCACCGAGTTGACGAAGGCGCCGTCGTTTGAGACAACGGCGACGCCTATCTCGGCCCTCTGCCAGAGGTCCGCCCCTCCGACTTCGGCGGCGGAGACATTGAAGCGGTTCTTGACCTTTTCCACAACACTCTTCAAAACCTGTCTCTTGTCCTTAAGAGACCGGCTCTCGTGGATGAGGAGCGTTATCCGCAGGACCCCTATTACCATTCGTGATAAATGCGGCCCGGTAAAAATCGCGGGCCGTCATATGAAACTTAAAGGCGCTCCGGACCCATACGCACCCTTGGCCACGGGGCTTAGAGCTTCGCCGCCTCTTCCTTCAGGGTAAAGAGCTCCACGACGTCGCCGACCTTTATGTCGTTGTAGCCCTCTATGGTAAGGCCGCACTCGTACCCGGCGGCGACTTCCTTTACGTCGTCCTTGAACCTCTTGAGCGACGAGAGCTTGCCTTCGTATATTACGACGTTGTCCCTTACGAGCCTCGCTTTCGCGCCCCTTACGGCCTTGCCGTCGGTCACGAAGCACCCGGCGACGATGCCGACCTTGGTTATGCGGAAGACGTCCCTTATCTGCACGCGGCCGAGCGCCTCTTCCTTGACTACGGGCGCGAGCATCCCTTCCATTGCGGCCTTTATCTCATCCACAAGGTTGTAGATGATGGTATAGAGGCGCAAGTCCACATTTTCCTTCTCGGCGAGCGACTGCCCCTTGGGCTCGGGACGGACGTTGAAGCCGATGACTATCGCGTTGGAGGCGGCGGCGAGCATTACGTCGCCTTCGCTTATTCCGCCTACGGCGCTGTGTATGACCTTGAGCTTTATGGCGTCGGTGGAGAGCTTTCCAAGGGACTCCTTCACGGCCTCGATCGATCCCTGGACGTCCGCCTTGAGGACTACGTTAAGCTCCTTCACCTCTCCCTTGTTTATCTTGTCATAGAGGTCCGTCAGGCTCACCTTCGCGGTCTTCAAGCGGTCCTTCTCGAGCGCCTTCTTCTGCCGTATCGTAGCGATCTGCTTCGCAGTCGCCTCGTCCTTGACTACGGTAAAGGTCTCGCCTGCCTGCGGCACGCCCGAGAGGCCGAGTATCTCTATCGGCATGGACGGGCCCGCCTCGTCGACACGCTTCCCCCAGTCGTTTATCATGGCGCGGATCCTGCCGAAGTTGACGCCGGTCACAAGCGCGTCGCCGACCTTGAGCGTCCCGTCCTGTATGAGGACGGTCGACACCGGCCCCCTGCCCTTGTCGAGCTTCGCCTCGACGACTATACCGCGAGCCGGGGCCTCGTGACTGGCCTTGAGCTCAAGCACCTCGGACTGAAGGAGTATCATCTCGAGGAGCTCTTTTACCTTTATCCTCTTTTTGGCCGAGACCTCCATGAAGATGGTATCTCCGCCCCATTCCTCGGATACGAGCCCGTATTGCGTGAGCTCCTGCTTTATCCGCGCCGGGTCGGCCTGCGGGAGGTCTATCTTGTTTATCGCGACTATTATGGGGACGTTCGCGGCCTTGGCGTGGTTTATGGCCTCTATGGTCTGCGGCATGACCCCGTCGTCCGCGGCTACGACGAGTATTACTATGTCGGTCGCCTTCGCTCCCCTTGCCCTCATGGCCGTGAAGGCCTCGTGGCCCGGGGTGTCGAGGAAGGTCACGTCACCCCTCTCCAGATGCACGTGGTACGCGCCTATGTGCTGAGTGATGCCTCCGGCCTCGGCGCTGACGACGTTCGTCTGCCTTATGGCGTCAAGGAGAGACGTCTTTCCGTGGTCGACGTGGCCCATGACGGTTACGACAGGCGCTCTGGGTTTGAGGTTTGACGCGCCCTCTACCTCCACCGCGCCCGGCTCCATGAGCGTCTCTTCGTGGACCGCGCCGCTTTCGACCTCGTACTCGTATTCCTGCGCGATGAGCGTCACCGCGTCTATGTCTATGAGCTGATTGACCGTCGCCATGATGCCGAGGCCCATGAGCTTCTTTATGATCTCGCCGGCCTTTACGCCGAGCCTCTGAGAGAGGTCGGCTACGCTTATGGCGTCGACTATCCTTATGACCCTCTTGGAGGCCTTTGTAACGGTGATCTCGGTCTTCTTCATGGGCCGCGCCTGGGCGGAGGCGGCCTTTGCCCTTTGCGCGTCCCTCGACTGGTACTTGTCTTTCCTGCCTGCCGGGCGCTTCGGGGGGAAGAACTTCCTCTGCTCGGGCTGTTTCTCGAAGACCTTGACCTCTTTCTTAACGGCAGGGGTCTCCGCGGCCTTTGCTTCGACCGGCGCCTCTGCCTCGGGCTTTTCTTCGGTTACCGCTACGGGGGCCGAGACCTCCGGTATCTCCTCGGTCTCCTCGACCTTGAGCTCCAGCAATATCTCCGCCGGGGTCTTCTCCCTTACCTTTCGGGGGGCGTTCCTCTTTGCGGCGTCCTTCTTTTCGTCGACGGCCTTTATCCTGCCCCTTCCCCGTATGGGCTTTTTATCTTCCTTCTTCTCTTCCTTGGCCCCGGCCTTTACCTCAACCGGAGGCTCCGGAAGCTTCACCTCTGCCTTGGCAGGGGCCGCAGGCGCAGCCTGTGCCGCCGCGGCCTCTACGGGCCTCTCCGTTGTCTCCGGCGCCTTCTGTTCAGCCGCAACTGTCGGCTGGGCCTCGACGACCGGCTCGGGTTCAGCGGGCTTTGGAGCGGACCTCCTCCGTATTACCGAGGGTTTGATCCTCTTCTCCTCGACGTCCTTTGTCTGTTTCTCTTTTTCGTTTGTCATTATGCTGGCGAAACCCCCAAAAAGGCTTTAAATAGCCTTTCCTTTTCCCTCTCTCGAGGTCCTGGTACGTTATTTTAATATTAGCCCCCGGAGCACACTCTCCTCCGGAAGCGTTACTGCGCGCTTAAGCGCCTTTCCGAAACACTCTCTTCTTTTATAAACGGCCTTGATGCATTCCGCGTCGCGGCATACGTAAGCTCCCCTGCCGGGGAGACTGTATTTATCGTCGAGCTTGAGCGCCCCGTCGACGGCCGAAAGCCTCGCAAGCTCAGCCTTGTCCCTTACGGCCCTGCACCCGATACAGGTCCTCTCCGGCATCCCTATCTGCCCGCGTGCTCCTGTATGGAGTTCAGGATAAGCTCGACGGATTCGTCATTCAAGCCCTCGACCTTCGAGAGGTCCTCGCGGGTGAGCCTCATTACCCTGTCCGAGGTGTCGTACCCGCCCTTTACGAGTGAGAGCGCGACTTCGGGGGAGACGTTCAGGAAGTCGCCGATCGTCTTGACGGTTACGGCCCTTTCCTGCTCCTCACGGGCCCCCGCGGCCTCGACCTCTTTACGGAGCGCCTCATCCGGGGATAGCCCTTCCCTCGCGCCCTTGGACTCGGTCTCGGTCCTTATGTCTATCTTCCAGCCCGTAAGCTTCGCCGCGAGCCTGACGTTCTGGCCTTTCTTGCCTATGGCGAGCGAGAGCTGGTCGTCGGGTACGATAACCTCCATCGCGTGCTCGGCCTCGTCCGTTATGACCCTCGCGATCTGCGCGGGCGAAAGGGTGTTCTTCACGAATATCGCCGAGTCGTTCGACCAGTGGACGATGTCTATCTTCTCACCCTTGAGCTCCTGGACGACGGCCTGGACCCTCGAGCCCTTTACGCCGACGCACGCGCCGACCGGGTCGACGTCGTTATTGTGGGATACGACGGCTATCTTCGCCCTGTCTCCGGGCTCCCTCGCCGCGCCCTTTATCTCGACTATCCCCTCGTAGACCTCGGGGACTTCCATCTGGAAGAGCTTTATGAGAAAGCCGGGGTGGGTGCGCGACATGACTACCTGCGGCCCCTTCGCCTCGCTCTTGACCTCGAGGACGATACCCCTCAGGCGTTCGCCCTGCCTGTAGCCTTCGCGCCTTACCTGCTCCTTCTTGGGAAGCACCGCCTCGGCCCTTCCGAGATCGACTATGATGTCGCCTTTCTCGAACCTCTGTACGATGCCGGTTATGATCTCGCCCTTTTTCGAGCTGTACTCGCTGAATATTATATTGCGCTCGGCTTCCCTGACCTTCTGTATGATTATCTGCTTGGCGGTCTGGGCGTCGATCCTGCCGAACTCCTTCTGGTCGAGCTTCACGCCGAGGCTGTCTCCTAGCGCGACCTCGGGGTCGAGCTCCTTGGCGCTCTCGAACGATATCTCGGTGTCGGGGTCCTGGGCCTCTTCGACGACCGTCTTGAAGAGGAAGAGTTCTATTTCCCCGGCTTCCTCCTGGTAATGGGCCTCGATGACCTTGTTCTGTCCGAACCTCTTCTCGGCCGCCTTCAACATGGCTGACTCAAGGGCGTCAATAAGTATGGCCTTGTCTATCCCCTTGTCTTTGCCGACCTGGTCGATTATATGGGTCAGATTCAGTGACATTTTAAAACAACCTCCGAAGTCTCTTATTCTTTAATTTTAAACCCGCCATGCGGGCGGGGTTTATTGCTTGAACCGGATACGGCGCGCTTTAGAACTCTATCTCGAGCCGCGCCCTCTCGATATTGGAAAGCGCTATCTCGAACTTCTTGCCGTCGAAGTCCGTCACGAAGACCTTGCCTTCGGCGACGTTGTCGATCACGGCCTTGAAATTGCGCCTGCCCTCTATCGCCTCTTTGGCCTTTATCTTCGCCTTTTTCCCGGCGAACCTCTTGAAGTCAGCCTCTTTGACAAGCGGCCTGTCAAGGCCCGGGGAAGAGACCTCAAGCATATATCTCTGAGGGATCGGGTCTTCGACGTCGAGTATCGTAGAGAACTCCTTGCTGAAGTCCCCGCAATCATCAACGGTGACTCCGCCCGGCTTGTCTATGAAGACGCGAAGCACGTGCCTTCCGTGCTCAGTGACAAAGACGAGATCGACGAGCTCCATCCCCATGCCTGCGAGCAACGGCTCGGCAAGGGCCCTGATTTTTTCTTCTATCCCTGTCGTCGTCATCTTCAAGGGCGGCTTACCTCCCGATATTCAAGCCTCCGCTCGAAAGCCTTTCGAATTTTCCGGGGCTCAAACAAAAAAGTGGGCCAAATGCCCACTTGCAGGAAACATAAGAGGCTGTTAATAAATACAATTTAACACACAAAAAACTCGATTGCAAGTGATAATTGAACTCGTCCGGGGCGGTTTTGCAAGGGTTTTCAGGGGATTTTCACGATAACGACCCGGTCTTTCCGTTGCCCAACACGGCTTGTTAAATGTGTGTTGCTCTGATATACTTCAAAGGGATGTCCGATGGATCGAGAGACAAAACACGCCGTAAAATCACATCAAACAGAGCGGAGCGCCATGGAAATACTTGACCCTGTAAAGGCGTTAAAGGCAGTACTTACCGACGAGCTCCACATAGACCTCCGCGAAAACCCGATTCACTGCGGCATGGAGTCGGAGAGCCTTTTTATCGAAGGGACGGTCGAGCGGGTCTCCCAGAAAAAAAGGGCGCTCCTAAAGGCGATGGAGCTCGCCGGGACCGAGGGCGTCATCGACAGGCTTAAAGTAAGGCCCGCCTCCACCATGTCCGACGACGAGATCATGAAGCACATGACAGACGCAATAGAAGAAGAACCGACGCTCCGGCCCTACGGGGTCAAGGTCGAGGTAAAAGACGGTATAATCGACCTCGAGGGAGAGGTCTGGTCCTTGAGCCACAAGAGGCTCGCCGGGGTCCTTGCATGGTGGATACCCGGCGCGACCGACGTCATAAACTCTATCGAGGTCGTCCCGCCCGAGGAGGATTCCGACGACGAGGTGGTGGACGCCCTCCGGCTCGTTTTCGAGAAGGACCGGCTCGTGGACGCAAGCTCCATACGCCCCACGGCCCGGAACTGGGTGGTGACGCTCACCGGCATCGCCTGCTCGGATATAGAGAAAGAGGCCGCCGAGGACGACGCCTGGTATGTCTGGGGCGTTAACGATGTCGTAAACAACATAACGGTCGAGACCGGCGCGCACGGGAAGACGTGAGGCGTCCAGCCTATCTCCTTCCCATGTAAATTCCGATTCATTCCATCCTTTGGCCGCACTCCCAGCCTGTGATGAAGCAATACCAATTCAAATGAATTACCCAATGGAAGGCTTCGGACTATACTTTACACTTCCCCTCCCTCGACGGGAGGGGACAAGGGGAGGGTGAATATTTGTTCACGACGCCACCTTACGACAACCCTCCTTCCAAATTCCCTGTTCAAACAATCCCAAATCGTATATAATCCGGTCTTTAAATTTCGCGGCCGGAGGCTTTTTTCAGGATGAAGAAGATACGGATTACGGAAATAGACCCCAAGGTGATGACGCAGATCGGACTTTACGACGAGGGGTGTTACGGTTCCTCCTGCGCGGACGAGTGTTGCCAGTACGGCTGTGACGTGGACCTTGCCACCCTGAAGCTCATCAACAGGCACAAGGACCTTATCGAGCCGCTCATCCATGCGAAGGTCGAGGACTGCTTCAAGACGGAACTCAAAGAGGACGACGACTATATCGGCGGCGCGTACAGGGAGACGGCTGTAAGGAAAAAGGACAAGACCTGCGCCTTCCGCCTCGTAGGGAAAAGGGGCTGTTCGCTCTTTTATCTGTGGGCGACGAAGAAGGCCCCTAAGAGGATAGTGCCGACGATATGCAGGGTCTTCCCCATCACCTGGCACAGGGGCAGGCTCTTCATAGATACGCCCCTCCGGAAATCCTGCAAGTGCAAAGAGAAGCCCGCGAAGGGCAGACAGGTCCCTTCTCTCTTCGAGACGCAGAAGAAGGAGATAAGGGCGGTCTTTGAGATCGTGGAGAAGAAGGGAAAGTCAAAAAAATAGGTTTTAAAACAAAGGCCCCGAAAGGGGCCTCTTTTATTTTTAAAAATCGCCCCTCCCTTGATGGGAGGGGATTATGGGGAGGGTGAAAATCCCCCTTTTGCTTCGTGCCACGAATATGCGCTTTGTTCGGACTATTTGAACATTTTGCCTAAGGCCTATTTGCGCAAGGGTATATCTCCTCCCCTTTACAAGGAGACCTTTGCATAACTCTCTTTAAAGAAGATTCGATTCGAATCTTAAGCGAATAAGGGCTTGGAAGTTATCGAAGCAAGACATTCCGATAATGAGCGTTATGTGCTCCGTTTCTCAAGTCCTGTT
>JACPGB010000013.1 GCA_016182655.1 Deltaproteobacteria bacterium | reverse complement strand
TGAACCTAAGCCGCGTCATCCGTGAAACGCTCTTCGACCGGAAGACCCTCGTGGACATCCTGACCCTTAAACCAGAACGACTAAGGGCCTTCAGAGAAGAGCCGTTGCAAGCTACGCTTTTTTAACCGGACAGTACTGGTTGCAAACCTGAACCCGCCGTAGTTGGAATTGGTACTTCTGAGAATGTGCACCTTTTGCGGGTTCAGGTTTGCAACCTGAACCCTTTTTAATTCGTAGCCCGACAGCGGCTGGTCTGACTATTTAAATCATTTTTGCCAAAGGCCATCTTGCGCGCTTCGCGCGTCTATCCTCCCCCTGCTCGCTCACCCCGGCCGCCCTTAGGCGCTCTCCGCCATGCGCCCGTGTGTTAGAAAAACAGAACAAAAACTCGTCTCTTAACTTCCCCTCCCTTGATGGGAGGGGAAAAGGGGAGGGTGAAAAACTCCCCCTCACCCCGGCCCTCTCCCACAAGGGGAGAGGGGGAACTTTTTGCGGTTTTTTTGTTTTTCAAAACTCCCCAAGGTGAGCGACCTTAAGGGAGGAAGTCTAGTGAGCGAGCCGAGGAAGTAAAAAGGCTCGACAGCGCTCTAAGAGGCGAGCGGTCCTCGCCGGACTGGCAAAGTCCGTATCGAAGGCGATTCGTTTACCTCTACCGCTATAGCTTCCGAAGAACTCTGGCACCGCGCCGAGCGGGGAGGGGGAGGGCGGAGGGAGCGAAGCCCCATGCCGAAAAAAAGCCCGGCAGGGCGCAAATGCAAAAAGCAAAGGCGTACATAAATTAAAAAGCGCGCGCGGCCTTGCGGCCGCGCGCGCCTATAAAAACCTTAGTGCGAATGGTCTCCGCAGCATGTGTTTACGGCCAGGAGCCTTATCTCAAAGAGGAGGTCCTTGCCCGCGAGCGGGTGGTTAGCGTCCAGGCTCACCTTGTCGCCGGAGATGCTCACTATCTTTACGACCGTCGAGGACCCGTCCTCCTGCTGGAGCTCGAGGTGCTCGCCTATCTTGGGGTCGAGGTCGGGCGGGAACTGCTCCTTTTCGAACTCTATCACAAGGTCCTGAAAGTACGGCCCGTAGGCCTCTTCCGCCGGGATCTTTATATTCCTCGTCTCGCCCTCATCCATGCCTTCGACGGCCTGCTCGAACCTGGGGAGCAGCATGCCTTCCCCAAGGGTGAACTCGATGGGCTCGCGGTTGAACGATGCGTCGAACTCGGACCCGTCTTCGAGGGTGCCCTTGTAGTGCACCTTCACATGGTCGCCTTTTTTTGCCTGTGCCATTGTTGCCCCTCCTTATTTTGTATATGGGTGGGGACAGATAACCGTTTACAGGCAGGCTATTCAGATCCGCATCCCGATTTATTTCCTATCTCAAATGTAACCTGTCCCCTAAGTAGAGTCAAGCCAAGGAAAATACCTTTATCCAGGGCGGCAATGCCGGTCCATGGCAAATCTGCTATCCTTTATCTATTATGCCGTGGTGTCTGGCTGGACCGCGGGGCCTCGAAAGCGTACAGGGGGTAAATGGAAGAGGACAGGCGCAAGGGTATAAAAAGAAGGCTCTTCGGCGAGCCGAAGCCGGTGACCGCCGCCGTCTTCCACAAGATCTCGCTCATCCCGGTGCTTGCGTGGATAGGGCTCGGAGCGGACGGCTTGTCTTCCTCGGCCTACGGCCCCGAGGAGGCATTCAAGGCGCTCGGCTCTCACGCCTACCTCTCGCTCGTCATCGCAGGGATGATGGTATTTACCGTATTCGTCATCTCCTACGCGTACACGAGGATAATCGAGCACTTCCCATACGGCGGAGGCGGCTACATAGTCGCCTCCCGGATGCTCGGCGAAAAGCCGGGGGTCGCCTCCGGGTCCGCCCTCCTCGTCGATTATGTCCTCACCATAACCGTCTCCATCGCCTCCTGCGCCGACGCCGTATGGAGCTTCCTGCCGCTTCGATATCACGAGTTCAAGCTCCCGTTCGCGGCCCTGCTCATCGTATTCCTCATAGTGCTGAACATCAGGGGGGTGAAAGAATCGATCGCCGTCCTCGCCCCGATATTCTTTACCTTCATAATCACGCACGCCCTCCTCCTGCTCGACGGGCTCTATACGCACTCCGACAGGTTCGGCGCGCTTATCCACGGCTTCCGCTCGGGCCTATCGGCCGACCTCTCGACGATCGGCGCAACGGGGGTGCTCGCAATACTCCTTCGTGCGTACTCGCTCGGGGGCGGCACCTACACCGGGATAGAGGCGGTCTCGAACGGGCTCCAGATAATGAGGGAGCCGCGGGTGCAGACTGGGAAGCGCACGATGGCGTACATGGCCGTGTCCCTCGCGTTCACCGCAGGGGTGCTCTTCGTATCGTACCCCCTCGTCGGGATCGCGCCTGTCGAGGGGAGGACCCTGAACGCGGTCCTCGCCGACGCCCTCTACGGAGACTGGACAGGTGGGCCGCTCATATCCTTCATAACCATCTTCTCCGAGGGCGCGCTCCTCCTTGTAGCCGCGCAGACCGGCTTCGTCGACGGCCCCCGCGTCATGGCGAACATGGCGGTCGACTCATGGTTCCCGCACAGGTTCTCGGCGTTGTCCGAGCGCCTGTCGATGCAGAACGGGGTAGTTCTCATGGGAGTATCGGCACTTGTTCTGCTCTTTTATACCAACGGCTCGGTATCCGCCCTCGTCGTCATGTACTCGATCAACGTCTTCCTCACCTTCTCCCTTTCCCAGCTCGGCATGGCGCGCCTCTTTATCCAGAGGCGCTCATCCGACCCTCATTGGCTCCGCCACCTCTCCGTACACGCGGTGGGGTTCGTCCTCTGCGTCACCATACTCCTGGTGACATCGTACGAGAAGTTCATGGAGGGCGGATGGGTGACGCTCCTTATAACCTCGGTAGTTATCGCCGGGTGCTACACCATAAAGAGCCACTACAGGAAGGTCGAAAAGGGCACGGCCCAATTGGACGAGATGCTCATGAACATGCCGGTCTTCGGGCCCGTAAACTCCGAGCCGGTAAACCCCAAGGAGCCGACGGCCGTGATACTGGTATCCGGCTACAACGGGTTCGGGATACACACGCTCCTGTCGACCGCAACGAACTTCCCGCAGATGAAAAACATCATCTTCGTCTCCATCGCGGTCATCGACTCAGGCACATTCAAGGGCGCGGAAGAGCTCGATAGGCTCGAGGCCTCTGTGAAGGAGTCGCTCGGGAAGTACGCTACGCTGGCGCGGAAACTCGGTTTCCCGGCT
Source organism: Deltaproteobacteria bacterium (assembly GCA_016182655.1). Lineage (GTDB taxonomy): Bacteria > Desulfobacterota > GWC2-55-46 > GWC2-55-46 > GWC2-55-46 > GWB2-55-19. Next base: position 35,015 of record JACPGB010000013.1, on the reverse strand, counting down.
GATTACAGGATGGACAAGGGGACCGACGTAGTCGAAAGCGCCGAAAAGGCCTGCAAGGCCCTTGCAAGCGAGTTCCCGAGGATAATGGTCTTTACCGGACAGCTCACCTTCAGGCTGGAGAAGTTCTACCACAAGATGCTCCATAACGAGACGGCGTTCGCGATACAGCGGAGACTTCAGTGGAGCGGGATAACGACCGTGATACTCCCGATAAGGGTGAGGGTTTAGTGGGTTCTGAAAGGGGACGCGGCACATAAAAATACGGGCGGCCCCTCTCGGAAGGGCCGCCCTCGCCTGTCTCATGGTCTCGAAAAAAGGGCCGCCTAAGGCGGCGCCCCTCTCAACTGTTCGGCTTCTCCCCCGCCTTTAAAAACGAGTCTATGCAGACCTTTACGGCGGGCACGTACTTTTCCGGGCCCCGGAGTACCTTAAGGAGCCTACCTACGTAGATGATCTCGTCCGGCGTGAGCATCATGAGGTCGTTTATGCTCGACGGGCACTCGGGCTTGTCGGTCCTCTCGACGGAATAATAGTCGTCCGCTTCAAGCGCGTACGCGGGTTTCGCGAGCTCCGTCATCCGCCCGGTGTTGGCCGTGCCGTTAAGGAGCCAGTCGATAGAGACGCTGTACGTCTCCGCGAATTTGAAAATGAGGCTCGCAGGCAACTCCCCCCTTTTTTTGTAATTAGAGACCGCCTGCGGAGAGACGCCAAGGGCCTTAGCCAGCTGAGACCCGTTCTTCAACCCGCCCGCCTTGAGCATCCTGTCAAATATCTTTGAATAATTAACGGCCATCTCCTGCTCAAAACCCCTTTCGTTATATTTTTATCTTTTTTTTCCGGTTGCGTATTGACTGAAAGACGGCTAAATGCTATAAGGAGGACTCCAAAATCTTGTATGTTTAAAGACCTCCTGAACTTCTTACCAAGAGCATCACATGATTTTACGCTACTGCGTATAAATGTCAAGTGAAACTTTACGCCCAACTGTATTTTTATGTCAACCCTCGGTGAAAGAATACGCTATGTCAGGCAGGAGATCCTGAAAGTCAATCAGGCGGAATTTGCAAAGAGGCTTGATTTCAACAGGGTGGCCACTATTAGCGACTACGAAAAGGACAAACGGAACCCGGATATAACGGCGCTCCGCAAGATCTCCTTTATCGGCGGGGTGAAGCTCGACTGGCTCCTTACCGGCTCAGGGCCCATGTCGAGCTACGACATGATCAACACCGAACACGCCTGCGAGCCGAGGGCCGCATTCGGAGAGCACTTCGTCTGCGTAAAGGTCTATGACATGCTGTCCGCGGGGGGCCCGGATAACTTTCCCGGCACAGACCCCATGGACAGCGTGATGGTCCCGAAAAAGGATTATGTGAAAGGGCCCTTGGCCTTGAGGGTAAGGGGCGAGGCTATGGCGCCGAATATCCACCACGACGCGACCGTCGGGGTGGACGTCAATGACAAGCGGCTCATTAGCGGCGACATCTACGCCGTGTGGCTGAACTTCGAGGGCGTTAGCATCAAGCGGGTCTTCATCCACCCCGACAAGGTGGTTTTAAAACCCGACAACCCGACTTTTCCCCACACGGCTGTCTATGCCGGGGACCTGAGCACGCAGTTCGTAATAGGCAAGGTCGTCTGGCTGTACCAGAGCTATTGACCCTTCAGGCTTAAGACCCGGGTGTCCGCCCCATCTTCAGGGCCCTTCCCGGTCTAACCGCTAACCGCCTATCTACAACACCTTCCGCGCTCATTGGCGCAGGCGTCCCAGATCTCCTGCGGGAATATAATAGGCTCCGTCCCGGGAATGCCGAGAAAACGCCTCCCGGTATTGAGGTCGATCCCGTTTTCAAGGTAGGCCTTGTAGGCGAGCTGACTGCAGTAAAACCTCTTTTCGGTATTCGAGTCGAAAAAATTGAAGTTGTAATATTTCCCGGCCTCGGCCTGCCTGAGGCAGTAGTCCGCGACGCTCAGCCGTATCTCCTTTTCCCGCGCCTTTGTCAGACCCCTTCCCGCGAGCGGGTAAGCCGCGCCGAGAAACGAATCGACAAAGCCCCTCTCCTTATACATCCTTCCGCCGTCCCAGGTCTCCGGCGCCGAGAACTTCCTTATCCTGAACCTGCCGCCGGCCTCGACGCACCTCCCGCCCGGCCCGACGTATACGGCTATGTGGTCGACCTCGCCGGGGATCAGGAGCCCGACGAGCCCCCACAACAAGCCCGGGAGCCTTGGCGACGGCCCGCCGTCATGCGTGCATATGAGGTCGCCGGTCGCGAGCCTCGCGCCGTTTATCGAGTAGGTATTTATGGTATCCAGACGATGTACCTGATTGAGCCCGATTGCCAATGCTCCTTATCGTAGAGCCCTGTTCAGCCCTGCACGGGGTTCAGTAGCCGTCTTATCGCCTCTATATGGTCCTTTGCCGTCCCTGCCGGGATATACTCTTTCCTGCTTACGAATGCCTGGTCGATTTCCGCGATGAACCTCGAAGGCAGTTGCGAGGAGACCTCCTTGCCCGCGCTACGGTTCTTGGCTGAAAGAAGGAAGAGCCGCCTCCTCGCACGGGTCATCCCCACGTAGCAAAGCCTGCGTTCCTCTTCGACGGTCTCGTCGTCGATCGACCTCTTATGGGGAAAGAGCCCCTCTTCCATCCCCACCATGAAGACGAACGGAAACTCGAGCCCCTTGGCGGAGTGTATGGTCATTAAAGTCACCCTGTTGTGCTTGTCTTCAAGCTGGTCGGCGTCGCTCATCAATGAGACGAGGTTCAGATAATCGCCGAGGGTCGCTCGTTTGTGGGTCGCTTCATAATTCTTTATCGAGGCGACAAGGCCCTGAAGGTTCTTGACCCGCACGTCCGCCTCTTCGGTCTTCTTCGACGCCCAGAAGTCCTCGTACCCGGTGATGTCGAGGACCCTTCCGACGAACTCATGCAAGGGCATCTCCGAGGCCTCTGCCCGGAGCATCTCGAAAGTGCCTATGAAGTCGTTCGCGCTCTCACCGAAGATATTATCCCGCTTTCCCTTCCTGAACGCCTCGTAAAGCGTCAAGTTGTGCGCGCCGCTTATCTTGTGTACCCTCTCAAGCGTCGCCTTTCCGATGCCCCTCGGCGGCACGTTCACTATCCGCAAGAAGTTGAGCGAGTCGTCCGGGTTGAGTATCGCCTTAAGGTACGCGAGCGCGTCCTTTATCTCCCGCCTGTCGAAGAACTTAAAGCCCCCGATTATCGTATACGGTATGCCTTCCTCAAAAAACAACTCCTCGAAGGCCCTCGACTGCGTATTGGTCCTGTAGAGGATCGTAAAGTCCTTGAACCTGACTGCCGCGTCCGTTGACATCAGCTTTTTTACGTTTTTGACTACAAACCGGGCCTCTTCGGTTTCATTGAGGCTTTCTTCGTACGCAACGGGCTCTCCAAGGTCGTTTTGAGTCCAGAGGTTCTTCTCTATCCTGTCCTCGTTGTTCGCAATCACTGAGTTGGCCGCGCCGAGGATGTTCCTTGTCGATCGGTAATTCTGTTCGAGCTTTACCGTGATTGCCTCGGGGTAGTCCTCCTTGAACTTCAGGATATTCTCGATGGACGCCCCCCTCCAGCCGTAGATCGACTGGTCCGGGTCGCCTACGGCGCAGAGGTTCATCTGCCCGGATGAGAGGAGCTTCGTAAGTATGTACTGGGACCTGTTGGTGTCCTGGTACTCGTCTATCAGGATGTAAGAGAACTTCTCCCGGTATTTTTTAAGGACAAGCTCGTTCGACTGGAGCAACTGTATCGGCTTGCAGATGAGGTCCCCGAAGTCGACCGCGTTCATGGAAGTAAGCTTCTTCTGGTAGGCCTTGTATATCGGGGCGACGACGGCCTTCAGGTCGGACTCGCTCTTCCTCGCGTATTCGTCAGGCGCGAGACAGTTGTTCTTCGCGAGGTTTATCTCCCAAAGCACCGTCTTGTACGGCAAATCCTTGTTGCTGATCGAGAGCTCGGACATGACGTAATTGACGAGCAATGTCTGCTCTTCGTCGTCGTAGATGGTCAGGTTGGACTTAAGGCCCAGCAGACTCGCCTCTTCCCTTATTATCCGGAGTCCGATGGTATGAAAAGTCCCTGCCCAGATCTTTTCCGTCCTGTCCCCGATCAATTTCTCAAGCCGTTCTTTTATCTCCCCCGCCGCCTTGTTCGTGAAGGTGACGGCGAGGATGTTCCCGGGTTCGATCTTCCTCTCGATGACAAGATGGGCGATCCTCGAGGTAAGAACCTTTGTCTTGCCGCTACCGGCGCCCGCGAGCACGAGCATGGGCCCCTTGCCGTATGTCGCGGCCTTGCGCTGGAGGGGGTTTAAGGATTTAAGATATGCCATTTATGCCTTTCGTATTCTGTCATTGCGAGCTTGCGAAGCAATCTCCAGAGAATTGAATAGCTAAAAAAGTTTTTCGGCACCCCCATGGAATTACCCAAAAAACTTCCCCTCCCTCGACGGGAGGGGATAGCGGGGAGGGTGAAGATTTTTTTATTTTAAACTGCGGCCTCCCCTTGCCCTCCTTTTAAAGGAGGGGAGCCGTTGATATATCTCCTCCCCTTTTTACAAGGGGAGGTGGGGAGGGGTCGGTTTTGTCATTACGAGTAACAGCAAATCTGCGACGAAACAATCTCAGATAATGTTATTGCTTCGCTTCGCTCGCAAAGGCGGCCCGTTTTGTTTTTATCAGCTCTAAGCCCCCGCGGACGCGTCTTTTCTCGCCTCCAGCTCTTCCCACCTCGCGTAAGACGCCTTAAGGGTCGCCTCTATCTCCGCCATCCGCGCCTTGGCCTCTGCCGTTTTTTGCCCGCCCTGCCTGTAAAAGGCGGGGTCGGACATGGTGCCGTATAGGACGCCCTGTTCCGTCTCAAGCGACTCTATCTTCTCGGGCAGGTCCTTTAGCTCCCTCTCTTCATTGAAGCTCAACTTTACTGCCCTCTCTTTTTTAGGCTTCTCTCTTTTGGGCTTCTTATCGATCTTCTCTTCCGCCTGCGGCCTCTGGCGAAGCCAGTCGTCGTATCCGCCGATATATTCGTTCAATCCGTTGCTCTCGAAGACCATCGTGCTCGTTACGACGTTATTAAGAAAAGTCCTGTCATGGCTTACGAGGAGGACCGTCCCGGGGTATTCGACGATGATGTCTTCGAGGAGGTCGAGCGTTTCGATATCGAGGTCGTTCGTCGGCTCGTCCATGACAAGCAGGTTCGATGGCCTTGAGAAGAGCTTCGCGAGGAGCAGTCTGTTCCTCTCACCGCCCGAGAGCACCTTTACCGGGGTCCTCGCCCTGTCGGACGTAAAGAGAAAGTCCTGGAGGTAGCCGATTATGTGACGGGGCTTGCCGTCTATTATTATCTGGTCGTTGCCGTCCGCGATGTTGTCCTGCACGGTCCTCTCCTCATCGAGCGTAGCCCTGAGCTGGTCGAAGTACGAGACCTCAAGGCGCGTGCCGAGGCGGACGGTGCCGGTTGCGGGTTCGAGTTTTCCGAGGAGTAGGTTAAGTAGCGTAGTCTTCCCCGAGCCGTTCGGCCCCATGATGCCGACCTTGTCCCCCCGCATGATCACGGTCGAGAAATCATTGATGATGGGGCGGTCGCCATACGAAAACCCGATCCCCTTCGCCTCTATGACGAGCTTCCCGGAGATGTCCGCCTCTTGCGTCCTTATCCTTGCGGACCCTTCGAGGTCACGCCGCTCGGCCCTCTGCTTTCTCATCTCGATGAGCGCCCGGACGCGGCCCTCGTTCCTGGTCCTCCGGGCCTTGACGCCCTGCCGCACCCAGGCCTCTTCCTCCGAGAGTTTTTTGTCAAAAAGGGCGTTCTGCTGGGTCTCTGAATTGAGGAGGTTTTCTTTCCTCTTGAGGTACTCGCCGTAATCGCATTGCCAGTTCATGAGGCGGCCCCTGTCGAGCTCGATTATGCGGGTAGCGAGCTTCTGCATGAGCATCCTGTCGTGCGTCACGAACAAAAGCGTCCCACGGTAGCCCAAAAGGAACTCCTCGATCCAGTCGATGGAGTCCATGTCGAGGTGGTTTGTCGGCTCGTCAAGCAAGAGGAGGTCGGGCTCGGCGACAAGCGCCATCCCAAGGAGCACCCTTCTTTTATACCCGCCCGAGAGCTCTGAAAACTCCGCGTCCGCCGGGAGTTTGAGCCTCGATATCACGGTTTCGACCCTCTGGGTAGAGAGCCACGCGCCCCTTGTCTCCAGCTCGTGATGTATCCGCTCAAGCTCGGCAAGCTCCTTTTCTCCGCCCGCCTCGCAGGCGCTAACCGCCGCGTGATACTCGGCCATGAGCCCGTGTACGTCGCCGAGCCCTCCGGTTATCACATCGAAGACGGTCCCTGTCAGGTCCTTTGGGACCTCCTGCGAGAGGACGGCGGCCTTGAGCCCCGGCGCGCGGGTGATTTCACCTCCGTCCGGCTGGACTTCGCCGCTTATAAGGCGCATAAGGGTCGATTTTCCGGCGCCGTTACGCCCGACGAGGCAGACCCGCTCGCCCTTCTCTATCTGCAGGTCGACACCGTCAAGGAGCCTCGGGCTCCCGAAACCCAGCGATATCTTTCGTAAATTTATTAAGGCCATCGTCCTTCTTCCGTACGGTATTCCAGACCCTTAATCTTAAACTTACCGCCTCCCAAAGACAAGGGCGAACTTGCGTTAAAAGGCTAAGCGGAAAACAAATTTGAAAAGCTTACTGTGGGCTTGGGGACAAGACGAGCATCGAGGTTAACGCGAAATGGTACGAGTTTTTTTAGAAAAGGTATTCTATATTATCCCACCGGGCGTTCCGCGTATTGTCTCCTCATTTTGTTTCTTCAAATAATCCTTCTTCACAAGCCCATATATACAACTCGATGGAGAGTTTCTCAAAGGAGGCTAAACCCTTGCTTCTGTCCCCGGTTAATTCAACCGAAAACATTTTTTCAAGAGTCTTTTCAGTTTTCATTACTTGTATATTCAGTTTCATATTTAACCTCCGGGACCCTGCCATATTTCAGCAAGTAGTATAAAGGGACTATTTAATAAATAGCATACCATATCTCATGAATTTATTTCGGATGCGGTCCCGCAGGGCGCAACCAGATTCCTTGAATTATAAAGATTTTGTCTGATTCCATAAAACCCTGCCGTTTTCCATCTCCATCCCTTACCGGCCAGGCCCACCCGGGCATACTCCAGGGTTTTCTAATGCAGTTTTAAGGATCCCGCGGGTATGATAAAATAAACCCCGAGGCAATCCATATGGTCATCCTTGTCACGATAATACTCTTCGCGATAGCGCTCTCTATATTCATCCGCCACGAGAAAAAGAAACATGCCGTCGTCTCCGAGAAGGTCAAGGAGGCGAAAGAATGCGGCACTTACGAGCCCATCTCCCTCCACCCCTACATCGACCCGAACAAGTGCATCGGGTCCGGCGCGTGCGTCAAGGCCTGCCATGAAAAGGACGTCATAGGTCTCTCAAACGGCAAGGGCAGGCTCATAAACGCATCGATGTGCGTCGGGCACGGCGCCTGCGCGCTCGCCTGTCCGGTCGGCGCGATAACGCTCGTCTTCGGCACCGCTAAAAGGGGCGTTGAGATACCGTACGTCGACCCGTACTTCGAGACGAACGTCAAGGGCATATACATAGCGGGTGAGCTCGGGGGCATGGGGCTTATAAGGAACTCGCTCGTCCAGGGCATTCAGGCCATGAACAACATGGCCGAGAGCCTCAAGGACGCGGGCGCGGCAAGCGCCGGGGTCTACGACGTCCTCGTCGTTGGCGCGGGGCCGGCCGGTATTGGGGCGACCCTGAAGGCAATGGAAAAAAAGCTCAATTACCTGTTCATCGACCAGGATGAGTTCGGCGGCACGGTGGCCAACTTCCCGGTGCGCAAAATCGTCATGACCGCGCCCGTCGAACTGCCTTTGTACGGAAAGGTGCAGTTCAGGGAGACGACCAAAGAGACGATCATGGAGCTCTGGAACAAGATAAAACAGGACACGGGGCTCAAGATAAACACGAAGGAGAAGCTGACGGGTGTAGAGACCCTGCCGGACGGATTTAAGGTAAAGACAGCAGGCGGGGAGTACACTACGCGGAAACTCCTCCTTTGCCTCGGCAGAAGGGGAACGCCCAGAAAGCTCGGCGTGCCAGGCGAAAGCATGCCCAAGGTCTCCTACAGGCTCATAGACCCGGCACAGCACAAGAACGAAAAAGTGATAGTCGTGGGCGGAGGCGACAGCGCCGTCGAGGCGGCGATGGCCATCGCCGCCGAGGGCAATGAAGTAATACTCTCATACCGCAAGGACACCTTCGGGCGCATCAAGGCGGGCAACAAGACGCGCCTTGACGAGGCCGTTAAAAAGGGGAGCGTGAAGCTCGTCCTCAATTCCAACGTGACCGAGATACTACCGAAGGAAGCCAAGCTGGACGTCGCCGGGGCCATCGAGACCGTCCCGAACGACTACATTTATGTATTCGCCGGCGGCGAGCTCCCCAACGCATTCCTCAAATCCATCGGGCTTAAAATCGAGACCCATTACGGCATGCCCTCGTAATCCCTGTAGCGCGGCAGTATGTTGCCTGTCCCGGTCTTCCCGTGACAGCTCTCACATTTCTTCGGCGTATCGGCGAATACCTTGGTGCTGTGGCACCTGATGCACTCCTTCACCGCGTGTTCCCTGACGAGCGGGAATGTCGTGTCCCTGTCGTGGTCGAAGTTCACCTTCTTCCAGCCCTCGGGCGTGTGGCACTTGTCGCATGTCACACCGAGGAGCTTCTCATGCGGGTCCTTTGGCCCGTGGCAGGCCACGCACCCGTCGAATTTGAACCTCTCTCCCTTGTGGCATTGCGAGCACCAGAGCTCGGCGTGCCTGCCGGTAAGCGCGTATCTGGTCTCTTTCCCGTGGTCGAAGACCTCCTGCGGGACATTCCATGTATTGGAGCCCCGGTCGTGGCAGTCGGCGCAGGCCTTGCCCTCGACCTTCTTCCTGTGGTCGTGCGAATGACAGTTGGGGCCGCCGCAGGTCTTGTGCTCAAGCGGCTTAAGGCGGCCCTTTGCGTGGCACTTCGAGCATTCCACCTTCAGGTGCCTGCCCTTGAGCTCGAACTCCGTTTTAGCGGCGTGGTCGAAGTCCTTGTATATCCTCCAGTTGAAGGACGCCTTGTCGTGGCATTCGAGGCATGGCTTACTTCCGGTCTGGCCCTTGTGCCTGTCACCGTGGCAGTTGGCCGCGCCGCAGCTACCGTGCTCGATGGGCTTAAGATGCCCCTTCTTGTGGCATTTGCCGCACTCAAGCTTCGCGTGCCGCCCTTTGAGCTCGAACTCCGAGACCCTGGAATGGTCGAATATCCCCCTTATCTTCCATGAAACGATGTCGTCGAGATGGCAGAAGGTGCACGCCTTGTTGCTCGTCTGGCCTTTATGAAAGTCTCCGTGGCAGGCGGCGACACCGCAGCTCCCGTACTCCATCGACTTGAACTTGCCGTTCACATGGCACTTGGCACACTCTATCTGGTCGTGGCGGCCCCGGAGCCTGAAGTTCAGTTTATAATGCTCTACCGTGTCCCTGGCGGACCACGATTCTATAGTCTTCGAGTGGCACTCTGTGCACTGCTTCTCCCCGAACTGGCCCTTGTGCCTGTCCCCGTGGCAGTTGGCGGCCCCGCAGGTCGAGTGCTCAAGGGGCTTGAACTTCTTGTTCACATGGCATTTGGCGCAGACGAGCTTCGCGTGTTTCCCCTTGAGTGAAAAGGCCGCGACGGAATGGTCGAAAGAGTCGGCCAAGTCCCACTTCTCCATCGTGCTCTTGTGGCACTCGGTGCACTCCCTTTTCCCGAACTGCCCCTTGTGCTTGTCCCCGTGGCAATCGGAGGTGCCGCAACTGTTGTACTCCAGCTTGAAACGCCCGTTCACATGGCACTTCGAGCATGAGAGCCTGGTGTGGGCCCCTTTAAGCGTAAATCTGCTGTCCTTGTCGTGGCTGAATTTGAGCTTCTCCTTCCACCCGTCCGGCTCGTGGCACCTGCTGCACTCTGTCCCAAGCTGTTTTTCGTGCTTGTCCTTGTGGCAGGAGACGCACTCCCTTACCTGGCCCGAGTAGACGCCCTGCGTTTTATGGCACTTCCTGCACTCTAGCGCGGTGTGCTTGCCCTTGAGGATAAAGCCGGTGAGATCGTGCTTGAACTCCTTCTCTTTTATATTTATGAGGCTGTGGTCCTTGCCCTGGTGCTCGGCGTGGCAGGTTATGCAGGGGTCCTTGAAGCGCGCATGCACGCCCTCGTTCCTCTTTATGCGCTCGGCGAGCTTGTCGTGGCAGTCAAGGCACTTCCCGGCCGTCACGCCGCTACCCACGGTGTGGCAGAGGGTGCAGTTCCCCATGCCCTCGTATTTGGAGTGTTTTTTCGAAAGCTCGCCGGGGCTGAATAGCCAGCCCGTGGTGTCGGCCCCGATGGCGCGGGCCGGCAGGACGCATGAGAGCGCGGAGAGGACGAGCGCCGTTAATAAGAAAGCGCGAATCGGCAGGGCTTTGAGAGACTCCCTGCCGGCCGCTCCGTTGAAGGGCTTTTTAGACATCTTTTTAGACCGTCGGTCTGAATATGAAGTAGGCCGCGATGTGCAGGAACATAATAAAAAACATGAGCAAGGCGAGCGGTATGTGTATCACATGCCAGTAGTTGAGGAGCGTCTGCGAGGTCTTAAGAAAGCTCCTTTTCCTTACGAGCGCGGCCTTCCTTTTGAAGACAGAGACTATCTCGCGGCGCGCACTACCCGGCAGGTTGTACTGGCTCTTGAGCTTCGCTTTCAGCTCCATTATCCGGTACATGTTGCCGAAGTCGTTCCGGATGTAGAAAAAGAGCGCCTTAAGGGGGTTCATGGACGCCGCGTCCGCGCCCGGCGCGATTATCTTCTCCAACATGCTCCCGAGCTTTGCGTCCGGAAGCATCTCCCCGAGGTCCTTGTCCAACGAGGCGACGAGTGCGTCTATGTCGCCGGATTTCAGCTCCGTGCCGTTTATCGAGCGCGGTATCTGCACATAGATGTACCTGCCCAGCATCCCGAAGCACATGGTGACTATCATGGCCCAGAAGCTCGTGGCAACGAGGCCGTTCAGCTTGAATGTCGTATGGAAGACTATGAGGGTCGGCCCCATGAGGCCGAGGAATATATGGACGAGGAGCCAGTTCTTTAGCAACCCGAGACGGTTCAGGGCGTGCACCCTTTTTCTGAGGCTGTAGACCATGAGGGTGCACATCATCCCGCCGCCGAGCCACCCGAGCGGCAGCCAGATGCCTTTGCTCGGCCTGTGCAGGGCCGGGACCGAGGTGAAGAGGCCGCTACGGTGCAACGCGCTCAGGATGCTGTACGCGGGATAATAATGTTGCGTGGCGTTCTCATAGCCCAGTATGACGATGGCCGCTGAAATCGGGACTATGAACAGCCACTTTACGATAGAGCCTTTTTTTGCCTTTTTGGTATTCGGTTTTTTGTCCATATTTTTGCCCTTCTACAGCGTATAAATAACTTATATCAGCCTGAAGGTTAAGACTTTATTAAACCCCGGGGACAAGCCCCCGAATGGGCTTGCAACCACTTGATATTTTGGGTTTTTAAGCATGGCCTTGAGGTCTAATAATTTTTTAATGGGCGCGGGATTATTATAACGCCTGAGAACGACCCAGCTTGGCGTTCAGGCGGGTTAAAGAGAGGTGTCCCGTGGCGAAAAAATCGGTCTTTATCATCTTTCTGCTGATGATCTTTTTAGCGGCCTCCGCAATGGCCGACGACCATCCCGAGCATAAGGGCGCGAACATCGAATCTGATACCAGGGCAAAAAACGATGTTTTGACCAAGATGGAGAGCAGCAAGTCCTACCTCAACTCCGCCGAGAAGATAGTCGCCCAGGGCGAAAACAAGGAGGCGGCCTCTCTTTTGAAAAACGCCCAGCTCATGATGAAGGAAGGGATATTCCACTACGAAACCGCCCAGTACACCTATTCGGTCGAGGATTTCATAGAGGTCGTCCAGCTGGCCACGCACGCTATGATACTCGTATCGAACGAGCAGAACTGGGAGACGCGCGAGCTCGTGATGTACGAGGAGTCTTTCCAGACCCAGAAGAGGGAGGCGGAGAAGAAGGAGACCACCATAAAGAAGAATATGGAGGAGGCGGTCGTCTTCATCAATACGGCCGAGCGGATACTTAGGAGGTTCCCGGACGAGAGCGCGTTCAGACAGCTCGCCGAGGCGCAGGACTCTCTCATGATATCGCACGCCGCGCTCGAGGATAACAACTACTACGGCTGTCTTGAGGAGCTTGATAAATCATATAAGCTCGCGACCAACGCCATCAGGGACGCATACAAGGCGCACGGGATAAGCTTTGTCTTCAACCCGCAACAGCCGGTGAGGAATTAGAGGAAGGTTTGAAAAGATTCTGATTGAATGGCCCGGGGGATTTTGACCCGGGCTTTTTTTTGGTGGGCCGAGCCCACCCTACAAGACTTAGTTCCTTACGCCCTATTAATCGTTATCTCGATGTTTCGGTCCACTGCGTTTCAATCCTTTATTCATCAAGTCTTAGTTCCTTACAAGTTCAACGAAGAGGGCTTCGTACCTCAGGCTGTGACGTTTCAATCCTTTATTCATCAAGTCTTAGTTCCTTACACTCGACGGCACGAACGGCGGCAACCGCCTCTCCAAGTTTCAATCCTTTATTCATCAAGTCTTAGTTCCTTACGGGGCAGTCCACGCTCTCCGATGACCTCGGCAACAATATGTTTCAATCCTTTATTCATCAAGTCTCGTAGGGTGGGCTCCGCCCACCAATATTATTTCGAATAGCTTGACTGAATATCCGGTAGCGGTATATGGTCTTGCATCCCTATAATCCTCTAACGCCTAATCCTTTCCTGGCAGCATTCCAGCCGCCCATTCAAGAAACCTTCTCGCATGATCCGCCATATCCCTTGCCTCTGTTTGTGTGATAACCCTTTCTTCGTACTCGACAAGGTTCTTTTTCCCGATAACCCTTATTACATGCCTGCCTGCGGTCGAAGCGTCCTCTCCTATGATATCTTGAAGCAGGCCGACGACCTCCCTGTGGTCAAGCTCCGAGCTTCTTACGCCGCCGTAATACACGATGACGGCGTCACTGGCGGAGATCACGGCATGGACAGCCTGCAACCCGGCTGAGTTCCACTTGCCCTCCTTAAGGGCCATCTCCATCATGAATGCAAAGTCATTCGCCTTTGAAAGAAAGGCTCGGTACTGGCTCTTCTCTACGGCCCTCGTCTTCCGCTTCTTTGTCACCCGGATATTCCCCCAAGGGGCTTGCCGGAAAGAAGCACCCCCTCTTTCTTTATGGATTTAAAAAGGGGCAGGGCCTTCCTTCTTTTAATCTCATCGAGAGTAAAACATTGAAGGGACAGCAGTCCGCCGTATCTCTCGTTAAAATACGGGGCCTTCGAGGCGGCATTTTCCTCGACCTCTGTTTTTTCGTTTTTACCCCTTACCACGGCAATGACGTCTATATCGCTTCCCTTTTTCTCTTCGCCCCTGGCAAGACTGCCGTACAGGACAAGGCTGACGGCATCCTTTCCGAAATGCGCGACAATGTCATTTTTTAAATCATCAAGCAGTCCTTTTTCCGCTTTGATGCACGGGGCTATGATCTTTTCGACAAAGATATTCCCCTTCGAGAGAGAGTACTGGTAAGCCCTTCCGACTCTTCGCTGCCTGACCGCGCCGAGCTCGACCAGAGACCCCAACGCCTGTATCGCCCCTTTGTGGGTAAGCCCGGAAAGCTCCCCCACCTGCCTTCCGCTCAACGGCTGGGGGGAGACAAAGAGCACCCTGAGGATACCTACCTTTGCAGGACTGCCGAATATGGATTCAAGGACCCTGCGTATCTTCACGAATGGATAATAAAATATCCATAATGAGAAGTCAAGTATCCATTGATACCAAGCCGCCTGATCCCGAGGCGGCCCTGACCCCATTATAAAAATCGGATTGTCTGAAATATCTGGTGGCGGTGGGTGGAGTCGAACCACCGACGCGGGGCTTATGAGACCCCTGCTCTGCCAACTGAGCTACACCGCCGTTTTTGATTGGATTGCGAGGAAGGTTTAAAGACCCATATTATATAGAAAGACGGAGCGAAAGTATATAACTTTTTGGGGTCCCGAAGAGCTTTTCGGTCCCCTCGACGACGAGCAGGGTCACCTCGCTCACCCCGTCCCCGTCGATGTCCCCGACGAAAAAGTCAGAGACATACCCGCCGATCTCTTTCGTCCGCCAGTTCTCAGCCACAAGGCTCATCGCCTTTTCATCCCACGAGAGGCTCATCACCTCGCCGCTCTTGTACGACGACGCCCTCTCGGCGCTCCGCCCGAGCCCGCCCGGCGTGTTCTTCTTTATGATCACCTCGACCTTGCCGTCGCTATTCAAATCCGCGTGGAAGAACCTGCCCTCGATAGAGATCGGATCCTGCTCGGCGACACCGGGCTGGTCGGACCCGAACCTGATGTAGTTGAGCGTGCCTCCGAAGTAGTCGACGGATTTCACCGCTTCCTCCCACTTGCCTGAGTCACCCTTCTTATAGATGTGGAGATATCCCCTCTCATCCAGCGTCAACAGCTCGGCTACACCGTCGCCCGTAAGGTCGACGGAATCGAACCTGTATATGTCGGCCTTTCTCGTAAGCGCGACGGGATAAGGACCCTTCTCGACGACAGATGAGCCTTTCTTTTCAAGCATAACCAGCGCTCCGTAGATGCCGTCGGACTTCCTGAACCTCTGGCCGATAAGCACTGTGCCCTTCTCCCCCTCGACGGTCCTCATCATAAAGGGAATGTCCTTTGAGACTACCCTATAGTCGTTATCCCTGAACTCGATTGCAAGCCCGGAGGCGCGCTCGTTCTCTATCCTTGAGATGTAGAGCTCTTCCGCGCCGTCTTTGTCGGCGTCGATTGCGGAGGCCGCGAAGAACTCCCCGTGCCCGCTCTCTTTTAATTCCTTAATGGATTTAAGGGCGTCCCCGTCCTTTTTGGCGATGATGATGGACTTATCTGAAAGGAGGACTATCTCTTTCACATTGTCGTTGTCGAGGTCAACCGAGATTGCGGCCTTAAATAAGCCTTCGATCAGCGCGCTCTTCCAGATGACGGGCCTCTTGGCCTCTTCCGTCGGCTTTACGATGTAGCTCTCTGCCTCGGGCCTGTGGGCCACATCCTTCGCGTCGCTCCTGGCCGTAAGCGTCTCCTTTGCCTCTGCCTTCGGGAGCGGCGGCAGTACAGGCTGTTTCAGGCCGGTCGCAACGAGGACATCCTCGGAGAGCTTGTCTATGAGACCGACGACGGAGTCGAGCCCCGAGGCCTTCGAGTAAAGGGGGGTGGAGGCCGCGCTTGAGACTTCCACAAGGCTCGCATCCATGGACACGGCGGTCCCTATGACGGTAAGGGAGCCCGAGAGGACGTAGTCGGCCTTGAGCTTTTTACCGGCCTCTATCGCCGAGGATTCGCTTAATGCCTTCTTATCCCCGAGCGCCTCTTTTATCGCCTCAGGGCGGATGAGCTCGATTGAGTCCTTTGAGCCGAGCCGGGACGAGAGCATGTCCGCTACGGCGTTCTTTACGAACTCCATGTCCTCGGATGAGTTGACCTTCCAGGGCATGACCGCTATCCTTACGGTCTTCGCGTACCCCGCCGAAGGTATGGAGAGGAGAATGAGGCAGATGAATATCTTGATGTATGAGGTAAGCTTCATGCGGTCTTATGCCTTTGTCCGGGTGATGCCTGTGAAAGACTTCACCCTCCCCTTAGTCACCTCCCATCAAGGGAGGGGAGATTATAGAAGCGCGCCCCTGACGGGCTACTTCACCATCCTGTAATGGAGGAGCCTTTCGACGACCTCCCCTTTTTTGACATGCTTCTCGATTATATCGTCGAGGTCGGCTACAGTCACCTTCCTGTACCAGATACCCTCTGGGTATATGACGACAGCCGGGGAATACTCGCCCTCTGTCTCGGTTTCCTTGCAGACCTTCATGCACCCGCTCTTCGAGACCTTGACGTCCTTTATCTCTTCCCTCTTTATCCGATCTTTCAGCGTATCAAGGAGCTCCTCGGAGCCCTTTGCGGCGCACCTCTTGCCCTGGCAGACGAATATGTGGAGCCTGTATGGTTTCATGCGGCCTCCTTTCTTTCAGACATTCATATTCAGGCAAACGGCCTTTCAAATCAAGGAAAAACTTCGCTCATCCGCGTAATGCCTTTTTGGCCCGATATCGGCCTCAAAACACTTTCATATAACGGAAATTTTATATAGAATACCTGAATGATAAAAAAGCAGGTTGAAAAAAACGGTGCTTGCGAGCTCGTCTACCCGGGCAAGGTCACGGAGGCGAAGGCGCTCTCAGTCAAGGCCGCGCCGCTCATCGAGACAAAGGCCTTTGGGCAAGGTCCATCATTGAACATGCTCATCCACGGAGAGAACCTGCCGGTCTTGAAGACGCTCCTTGAAATGAAGCAAGAGGGGCTCCTCCGGAACGGAGACGGCTCAAAGGGCGTGCGCCTCGTATACATCGACCCGCCCTTCGCAACGAACCTCTCGTTCAAATCAAAGAAAGAGCACCGCGCATACGATGACAAGATCATCGGCCCCTCTTTTATAGAGTTCCTCCGGAAAAGGCTGATACTGCTACGCGAGTTGCTCTCGGACGACGGCTCCATATTCGTCCACCTCGACTGGAAGAAGGCCCATTCGATCAAGATAATAATGGACGAGGTCTTCAGCGAGGAGAACTTCCTTAACGACATCGTCTGGAGCTACGGCGGCAGGGGCGCGAAGGCGATAGCGTCTCAGTTTTCCAGGAACCACGATATAATACTCTGGTACGGGGGGAAACACCGCGTCTTTAACCAGCAGTTCACGCAAAAGAGGGTGCGGAAGGGCGAGGCGGGGTTCCGAGAGGACTCATCCGGCAGGTGGTTCAAGACCTCTCCGCGCGGCGACTACACCGACGCTTCAATTGCGGCCTTGAGGAAAGACGGCCGCGTCTACGAGACTAAAAACGGGAACATCCGGATAAAATACTTCCTTAAAGAGGACGGCGACCGGCTCATCGAGGACAAGCTCGTGGGAGATGTCTGGGACGACATCCCGGACGCCATGCACTTGAGCACTGAAGAGAAGACCGGATACCCGACGCAGAAGCCCGAAGCGCTCCTCGCGCGCATCATAAACGCCGCATCGAATAATGGCGACCTCGTGCTCGACGCATTCGCGGGCGCGGGCACGACACTCGCCGTCGCTGAAAAGCTCGGCAGACGCTGGATAGGGATAGACTCGGGCGAGTTGTCCATGCGGACGGTCGAGGAGCGGCTTTTATCCATCGCATCGTCTAAGTCTCTCGAGAACCCGAAGAGGCGCTTTGGCAAAGGGCCGCGCCCGTTCTCGCTCTTCGAGGCCGGTGAAAGCGCGCATTGCCACAAGAGACCCACCCCCAAAGTCAAATCAAGGTACTCGATAGACGAAAAGACCGATACCTGCGTCATAAAAATAGAAAGATTCGGGGAAAAGGGGGTCGACGCGCTCTCATCCGTCATGATAGACACCGCATTTGACGGCGAGGTCTTCAGGCCTTCGGTCTTCCATTTTGCGGAGTCGCTTAAGGCGAATAACTACGAGATACGCCTGCCCTTGAGCGAATGCCGGGGAGAGGTGATGATGGTATACGCCGCCGCCTCGGGCGACGAGGCATGGCATATCGGGGAGGTCGTCTGAAAGGCCCTGCTACAGTACGCGGTTTGCTCTGAGTAAAATATCTTTCGAGTAGGCGAGATTGAGTTTCAAATAACACCTGTCGATTGCGGAGGGCCCGGACGGGCCCTCTATTCATAAAAAACCTCCGTAAAAAGGGGCCTATGGGCATTTCATTCGTGGTCGCGATCGTCCTCGCCTTTATCGCGGTGGTCTTCTCGGTCCAGAACTCGCAATCGACGATAGTCTCCTTTCTCAGGTGGTCCTTCGAGGCCCCGCTCGTGCTCGTGCTCCTTGCGACGTTTGTCGCCGGGTTGGCGACGGCGTTCATAGCTTCGATACCCGGGAGGATAAAGCTCAAACGGGAGCTTTCGGAGGCGCGAAAGACGCAGGGGAAAAACGACCGCTAACCCCGCCTGAGCAAAAGGCTCGTTTATCATTAATTTTTCACATCGTAGCGCCTATCCACTACCCGGAAGATTATTAAAATTTATATCTCTTTTTCAGGCTTTTTTAATCTTCCCCTGAGATAATACCCCGGCACATGCCTGATATTTTTCTAAATTTTTCTATTTTTATGACGAAAAAGGATAGGATGAGGGTATAATCCCCCATAAATGCGATACTATCCGGTATTTCTCGACATAAAGGGGCGGCAGTGCCTCGTAATAGGCGGGGGAGCTGTCGCCCTCCGGAAGATCGAAGGCCTCCTCTCAGCCGGGGCAGAGGTCACGGTCGTAAGCCCGACGGCCTCAAAGGCCGTAAAGGGACTTGCGGATAAGGGAAGCATCGAGCTCATAAAAAGGAAGTACCAGGAGGGCGATCTCATCGGCGTCTTCCTCGCGGTCTCGGCCTCAAACGACAGGGCGGTAAACGCCTCCGTATATAATGAGGCGCAAAAACGAGGGGTCCTTATAAACACGGTCGACGACCCGGAGAGATGCTCGTTCATTGTGCCCTCCATAGTAGACCGGGACCCGCTCCTTTCATCGGCAAGGTCCGGAATAAGCTGTTGAAAAGCAACATCAATCGTGTTAAAAAAGAAAGAGTTATCAAAGCCTTGGTGGATTCTCCGATATTGGTCTGGATAAAGGAGGGTTCATTCGAAAAGATAGACGCATACCTTAAAGACCTACTCGGGAAGGGGTATTCGCTCTCAGACCTGGGTATGGGTCCGAAAAACAAGGGCAGGGGCAGGACAAAAAATATTGAGTGAAATCTTCTTCCATATAACGGCGGTCGCATACCTGGTGGCCACTTTCGTCTACATAGGGTACCTCTTCGCTCGCAAGGACAGGCTCCTCGACGCGGCGCAGTATATCCTTCTGGCCGGGTTCGCGGCCCACACGGTCACCATCGTCACCCGCTGGGTCGCGGCGGGCAGGACCCCGGCCACAAGCCTCCACGAGTCGCTTACATTCTTCTCCTGGATCGTCATCGCTCTCTACATGTTCCTCCTCTTCAAGTACAAGCAGAGGGTCCTCGGCGCGTTCATCGCCCCGTTCGCACTCCTCCTGATATTGAGCGCGTCTCTCCTGCCGCAGGAGATAATACCGCTTGCGCCGGTCCTTGAAAGCTACTGGCTCCCGGTCCATGTGATACTGGCGTTTATGGGCAACGCCTTCTTCGCGCTCGCCTTCTTCCTGGGGATAATGTACATCATCCAGGAGAGGTACCTTAAAAAGAGGAAGCTCAAGGGGCTCTACTTCATACTCCCCTCGCTTGAGGTATTGGACGAGCTCAATTACAAGTGTCTACAATATGGGTTCCCGCTCCTTACCGTCGCCATCATCACCGGCGCGGTCTGGTCCGAGTACGCCGTAGGGAGCTACTGGGACTGGAAGCCCCGGCAGATCTGGTCGCTCATCACATGGTTCCTGTACGCCGCGCTACTCCACGGCAGGCTCACCGCCGGTTGGAGAGGCAGGAAGGCGGCGATATTCTCAGGGACCGCGTTCATGATACTCCTTGCTTCGTTCATCATCATAAATCTCGTCTCAGGCGGGGCCCACGGGCTCTCGCAATAGATAATGCGGAATAGAAGATGAACCTCATAATAGTCGGACTCAACCATAAGACCTCGCCGATAGAGATAAGGGAGAAGCTCTCGTTCCCCTCACAGACTATCGGCGAGCCCCTTAAGAAGCTCACGAACCACTTCGGGCTTAACGAGGGCGTGATACTTTCCACCTGCAACAGGGTCGAGGTGCTGGCTATCACGAACGACATGGAAAAGGGTGTCTGGCAGATAAAGAGGTTCCTGTCCGACTACCACGCCATCCCGCTTGAAAAGCTCGATGAGCATCTATATGTCCACTTGGGCGAGGACGCGGTAAAGCACCTCTTCAGGGTCGGCGCCGGGCTCGACTCCATGGTAATGGGGGAACCCCAGATACTCGGACAGGTAAAGGACTCCTACGGCTACGCGGTGCAATTCAACACCGCCGGGGTCATAGTAAACAAGCTCTACCACAAGGCCTTCCAGGTCGCCAAAAGGATAAGGAGCGAGACTAAAATTGGCGAGTCCGCCGTATCCATCAGCTTTGCGGCGATAGAGCTTGCGAGAAAGATATTCGGCGACCTCTCCGGAAAGTCCTGCATGCTCATCGGCGCCGGAGAGATGGCCGAGCTTGCGGCCAAGCACCTCCTTACGAACGGCATCAGGGAGATACTCGTAGCCAACCGCACTTATGAAAAGGCCGTCGAGATGGTCAAGGGCTTCGGCGGCACGGCGATAATGTTCAGGGAGTTCCCCCATTATCTCAAAAACGTCGACATCGTCATCGCCTCTACCGGCGCGCCTAACTTCATCATAAGGCCCGACCAGATACACGAGGTCATGCGCGAGCGCAAGCAGAAGCCGATGTTCTTCATCGACATCTCGGTCCCGAGGAACATCGACCCGCTCGTGAACAACGTCGACAACTGCTACGTCTACGACGTAGACGACCTCCAGGGCGTGGTCGTGGCCAACCTCCAGGAACGCTCCAAGGAGGCGGAGGCGGCCGAGAGGATAGTCGAAGAGGAGATAGAGAAGTTCTATCGCTGGATAAAGTCGCTCGATGTCGTCCCCACGATAATATCGCTCCGCCAGACATGCGACCAGATACGGAAGGCGGAGATGCAGAAGGGGCTCGCGTCCTTGAATCACCTTTCCGAAAAAGACCGGAAGGTGCTCGACGCCATGACCTCCGCGATAGTGAATAAAATCCTCCACCACCCAGTCACGCACCTCAAGAAAGAGGCGAACAAGGTGGAGGGGGATTTGTACATCGACACCATAAGGAAGCTCTTCGACCTGACCATAGACGAAGAGGCCGTAAAAAAGGCGCAGAACAACGACGATTGAGATTTCTCTCCTCCCCTTGACAAGGGGAGGCAGGGTGGGGTCGCAGTCAAGCTTTTTCTATAGCCGGGACTTTCCAGTCCCGGCTATGTTCTAAACCTCCCCTCCCTATCCGATGGACGGGAGGGGACAAGAGGGGAGGGTGAACTTACCCTCTAAAATTGTAAAAAGAAATACGACCTCCCCCTACCCCTCCTTGGTAAGGAGGGGAGCTATAAGAACTCCTCCCCTTGCTAAGGGTAGGTCGGGTTGAGCCGCAGTAAGTCTCCCATCCGCTTGTGAGAGATGGGACTATACAACTAACAGGAAGGTAATAAGGCTTTGAAGAAAAAAGTGATCATCGGCACCCGCGGCAGCGCCCTTGCCCTCTGGCAGGCGAACTGGGTAAAATCAGAGCTCGAAAAAAAATACCCGGACATCGAAGTATCTCTCACCAAGATAAAGACGACGGGAGACAAGATCCTCGACGTACCGCTCGCAAAGGTCGGCGGCAAAGGGCTCTTCGTAAAGGAGATAGAAGAGGCGCTCCTCGAAGGCAGGGTCCACCTCGCGGTACACTCCATGAAGGATGTCCCGACCTTCTTCCCCGACGGGCTCCACCTGCGCTGCATAACCGAACGCGAAGACCCGAGGGACGCGGTATTCAGCAGAAATAAAGTAAAGCTCCTCGACCTCCCGAAAGGCGCGAAGATCGGCACTTCGAGCCTCCGCAGGCAATCCCAGCTCCTTCACTTAAGGCCCGACTTCGAGATTTTACAGCTTCGCGGAAACCTCGACACTCGCCTTAAAAAGCTCGACGACGGCCACTTCGACGCGATCATCCTCGCGGGCGCTGGCGTTAAAAGGCTCGGATGGGCGGACAAGATCACCGAGCTCCTCTCTCCCGAAGTGAGCCTTCCGGCCATAGGCCAGGGCGCGCTCGGCATAGAGACCCCGACTAACGACGCGTACATAAACGACCTCGTCGCGTTCTTCGACCACCCCGAGACCTCATACGCTGTTCGGGCAGAAAGGGCGCTCCTTAAGAGGCTCGAAGGCGGCTGCCAGGTGCCTATCGCGGCGTACGGGACCCTCTCCGGAGAAACGCTTACGCTCAAGGGCCTTGTCGCAAGCCCGGACGGAAAGACCTTCGTAAAAGACGTAGTCACCGGCCCGAAGGAGAATTGCGAAACACTCGGAGTCGAACTCGCCGAAAGACTCCTCAAGATGGGCGCATACGACATACTCAAAGAGCTCTACCAGGTAAACCCCCCGGGGTCTGCGTAGAAAACCTGAGAGAAACTTTTTGTAAAAAGTTTCTCTCAGACTCTCTTCAAAAACTTTTAGTTCCAATTAGCGGCCCCCCACGAAAAAATAGCGGGGGGGCCGCTAATTGGGAAATGCAAAAAGCATTGAAGAAAATTTGGGAAACTTTCTACAGAAAGTTTCCCGCAATAGCTTCACCAATTCCGTCATCCTTCCTAAACTTTTAAATATAATTTAGCGTGCCCCCTCCCCTTAACAAGGAGAGGGGCGTATTCTGTGATTGTAGGGTGGGCTCCGCCCACCAAAACTGTCATTCCCGCGTGCTTAAAGCGGGAATCCAGTTGCGGTGTCTCCCCTCCCTTGATGGGAGGGGATGAAGGGGAGGGTGAAAGAATTCCATCGTAAAAAACAATACGACCTCCCCTTGCCCCTCCTTGGTAAGGAGGGGAACAGAAGACGGATGCCGGGGGCTTTATCACCTCCCCTTAACAAGGGGAGGTGGGGAGGGGTCGTCTTAAAGGTTTGTTTGGTGGGCTCCTCCCACCAAAAGCTGTCATTCCCGCGTGCTTCAAGCTGGAATCCAGTTGCGGCATCGCCTCCCCTGATGAAAAAGGAATAAAGGAGAATGTCCTTTTACCTCCCCCTTTCCTAAAGGGGGATTGAGGGGGATTACAAAAAAATGATCTGGTGGGCGAAGCCCACCCTACAATCGAGACCATCATGAAAAAACACCTGAACCCCGCGCGCTTCATCCTGCCCGTAGTCTCCGTCATTTTCGCCCTCCTCTCGATGGGCTTCGGGAACCCTATGGCCAAAAAGACCATCCACACCCCTTCGGGCAGGTTCGAGATCACATTCACGCTTGTAAAAGGGTCAATAGAGCCGAAGAGGGCGAAGGTCGACCCGGACACCCGCGCCCTCTGGCGGATAAGCTTCTTCGACGCCGACGGCCTCGTCCGTACCGTCAACTTCAGGGACCCCGGCGATAAAAAGGCCCTGACCGAGGCGGACATCTACAGGAGGCTCGTATTCAGCCCGAAGGACGACTTCGTCATTGTCCCGCCCGAGGTCGCAGGCACGGCCCCCAGGGCCATCGCGCTCAGCAAAACACTTAAATGGAAAGAAACGCCGTTCGAGATAGAAGAATACACCTGGCTGGACGACTTGAAGGCAGTGGGAGACAAGAAGGCGCACTGCTCGTACGGCGTCTACATCTTCGACGGGGAACGGGGCGCGCAGGTCCCGGTAAAAAAATCGGAGAGCCCCATAGGGTATGAGATGTTGTCGATTGAAGGAAAGACGGCGACGATAAAGATGTTCCTCGATGAGTGCCGGATGCAGGACATCCCGGCAAAATGCTTCAGCCACGACCTCGCCAGCGACACCGAGACGCCAATCCAGTGTCCGGGGAAGAAGGGGAAGAGGTAGTTGTTGTTATTTTAAGATGTCGGGTTACGCCATGCTAACCCGACCTACGGGACTGGTGGGCGAAGCCCACCCTACAATCGAGACCATCATGAAAAAACACCTGAACCCCGCGCGCCTCATCCTGCCCGTAGTCTCCGTCATTTTCGCCCTTCTCTCGATGGGCTTCGGTAACCCTATGGCCAAAAAGACCATCCACACACCTTCGGGCAGGTTCGAGATCACATTCACGCTTGTAAAAGGGTCCGTTGAGCCGAAAAAGGCGAAGGTCGACCCTGACACCCGCGCCCTCTGGCGGATAAGCTTCTTCGACACCGACGGCCTCGTCCGTACAGTCAATTTCAGGGACCCCGGCGACAAGAAAACCCTGACCGAGGCGGACATCTACAGAAAGCTCATTTTCAGCCCGAAGGACGACTTCGTCATCGTCCCATCCGAGAAAGCAGACGCCGCCCCGAAGGCGATCGCGTTAAACAAGACCCTTAAATGGAAAGAGACGCCGTTCGAGATAGAGGAATACACCTGGATGGACGATTTGAAGGCCGTGGGAGACAAAAAGGCGCACTGCTCCTATGGCATCTACATCTTCGACGGGGAACGGGGCGCAGAGGTCCCTGTCAAAAAATCGGAGAGCCCCATAGGGTACGAGATGTTGTCGATTGAGGGGAAGACGGCGGTTATAAAAATGTTCCTCGACGAGTGCCGGATGCAGGACATCCCGGCCAAATGTTTCAGCCACGACCTCGCGAGCGACACCGAGACCCCGGTCCAGTGCCCGGGGAAGAAGGGGAAGAGGTAAAATTTAAAAGGGATTGTTGGGTTACGCTTCGCTAACCCAACCTACAGGACTTTACAAGATGTCGGGTTACGCTAAAGCTAACCCGACCTACGGGACTGTCTGCTTGACAGGAGGCTTACGAGTAGACCATAATAACGCAGGGGGCCCCATGAGATTTTTACTTTTAGCATTGATATTGGCAGTTGCGACGGGCTGTGCCATAACTCAAAAAGATAACCACGAGGCGGCATATGGCGTATGGGAAACTGCTATGAAAACTTATGCTGAATGTATGATCATTACTGCTAAAACCTATTCTGAATCTGAAGCAACAGCTTTTGAGATTGCGGAAGCAGCACAAAGCAAATGCGGTCAACAATTTTACACTCTGGAACGCGCCACTTTGGATTATTATCTTTCAAACGCACGAGGTTCATATGGTAGAAATTTGGCGATAGAGGCTTCAGAACGACAAATTCAAAAAATAAAATCCGATGGTAAAGATACTGTGGTTCAAGAAGTAATTGAATATCGCTTACAAAAGAACCCAAGACCTATGCCAAAGGTCGTACAGGAGTAACGCAGGTTGGGCTGAGCGCAGCGAAACCCAACATTTCTTCCTTTTATTTTTGTTGGGCTAAAAAGCCACCCCAACCACAAACCCTACTCCTCCCCCTTCACCTTCCTCCTCATCTTTTTGGTGCCGCCTCTTGTTTTCTTCTCAACGACCCTCTTGTTTTTGGCCGAGAGCGACGGCCTTGTCTTTATCCTTCTTTTGGGCCTCTCCGTCGCCTTCCTGATAAGGTCCAGGAGCTTTTCCAACGCCTCGGCCCTGTTCATCTCCCTGCTCCGCGTCTCCTGCGCCGAGATTATGATGACGCCCTCTTCGGTGACCCGGTGTCCCCCGAGGCGGATGAGCCTCTCCTTGACCTCCTCAGGCAGTTTCGAGGACCTGATGTCAAAACGGAGTTGCACGGCCGTCGAGACCTTGTTCACATGCTGGCCGCCGGGGCCCCGCGAGCGGACAAACTCCTCCTGTATCTCGCTTTCGTCTATCTGGATCTTGTCGGTTACGCGTATCATGATGGGAGTTTACGATTTCAGCGGCCTATTATTCAAGAGCAACTTATAAGGCAAAACGACCCCTCCCCGCCTCCCCTTGAAAAAAGGGGAGGAGATAAACGGCTCCCCTCCTTAACAAGGAGGGGCCAGGGGAGGTCGTATTTCTTTTTAATCGCCATAATTACACCCTCCCCTCAATCCCCTCCCGTCGAGGGAGGGGAGATCTCAGATAATTAAGAAGTCAGCGTAGGTTGGGTTAGCGAAGCGTAACCCAACAAGCCCTGCCCAAAAAGCCCCCTCGCCTTGACTTGGCCAACCCCTCCGATATCCTCTTTTCAGGGGGGAAGCGGTGTATTACAAACACGCCAAATTCGCGCATCTTTTAGGGCTCATACTCTGGATAGGCCCCTCGACCGGCGGCTATCTACTCTTCCTCCTTGCCCGTTATCAAAAAAACGACGCCGTCGTCCTCTGGCTCTTGGACAGGTTCATAAATCTCGTTCACCTGGAAGCCGCGGGCCTACTCATCCTCATCGCAAGCGGCTTTTTCATGCGCTCCGCTGTGCCTGAATTAAGGTACGCCCGCTGGCTCAAGAGGAAGCTCGCAATCGTCTTCGCGGTATTCGTACCGTTCGAGCTCGCGAACCTCTATATCTATGATTTTATTATAAAAAAGGCCTTCTCGACCGGGGTAGGCATTGCAGAGGCGATGCTCCTCTACGACAAGTTCTCGATAATCTCTGCCCTTGTCCTCCTCATCACCATCCCCTTTGTCTTCTGGCTCGCGATATTCAGGCCCGGTGAGATTGTGGGAGACTGAGGCCTTGGCTGCTTGATAAATCAAGGCCTGTCATTGCGAATAAAGTGAAGCAATCTCATCTTTTGGCGTTATAAGCCCCTTGAGATTGCTTCGTCGCTTGCGCTCCTCGCAATGACAAAAACCTCACCCTCCCCTCATTCCCCTCCCGTCAAGGGAGGGGAGGTTTAGAGAGATACCCTGCCCTCTTTGGACGGTGCGTGATGTAACCTCTAAATGCTCGAAACCGACCCCTCCCAACCTCCCCTTGAAAAAAGGGGAGGAGATTAACGGCTCCCCTCCTTAACAAGGAGGGGCCGGGGGAGGTCGTATTTCTTTTGACCTTCAAAATCACCCTCCCCTCTGTCCCCTCCCGTCGAGGGAGGGGAGGTTAAAGAAGCAGGCCGCCTCATTACGAACTTTGCCCGTCCGGCCAGGACTGCTCGGCGCTGGGCCGACTTCAAATCCGGCGCACAAGGACGTCATTAAAGCGAAGCCCTCCGATACGAAATTGCCCGTCCGGGTACTCGGCGTACGGCCAATGTCAAAACGGGGCTCTTCGGCCCTCCCCCGCGCACGCCCCTCCGATACGAAATTGCCCGTCCGGCCAGGACTGCTTTCATTTGATAACCCTCCCTTCATCTGTTATAATGGCAAGGCTTTACCGGGGCTTAGGGGCCTTTGGTTTCCTTAAACGTTTTTAATCCTTACATTTCAATTCCGTTAATCTTCCCTTGCTATAAAGGAATGGAGAAACCTTTTCATATATGACTACTGGCAAAGTTTTTCTGGTCGGGGCGGGGCCCGGGGATCCGGGCCTCATGACCGTCAAAGGCCTTGAGGCGCTCAAAGAGGCCGACGCCGTCATCTACGACTTCCTCGCCAACGCGCGCCTTCTCGAAAACGCCAGGCCCGGCGCAGAGACGATCTATGTCGGGAAAAAAGGCTCCGAGAAGACGATGGAGCAGGAGGAGATAAACAGGCTCATTATCTCGCTCGCTCAAAAAGGCAAGATGGTCGTAAGGCTCAAGGGCGGCGACCCGTTCATCTTCGGGCGTGGCGGCGAAGAGGCGGAAGAGCTCGTTGCCGCAGGCATCCCCTTCGAGATAGTCCCGGGCGTCACTTCAGCCACAGCCGCACCGGCCTACGCGGGCATACCGCTTACACACAGGGACCTCGCGTCCTCGGTTACCTTCATAACGGGGCAGGAGAACCCCTTAAAGGAGAGGTCGAACATCGCTTGGGACAGGCTCTCTGTCGGCAGAGGCACTCTCGTCTTCCTCATGGGGTGGAAGAACCTCTCTCTTATAACCTCCAAACTCCTTGAGAACGGCTGGGCCGCGTCGACCCCGGTGGCGCTTGTGCGCTGGGGGACGATGACCAAGCAGAAGTGCCTGTCCGGCACCCTCGGCACAATCGTCGCGCTTGCCGGCGAACAGGAGATGAGGCCGCCGGTTATTATAGTCGTCGGGGATGTGGTCAGTTTACGGGAGAAACTCAACTGGTTCGAGACGAAGCCGCTCTTCGGAAAACGCATCCTCGTAACAAGGGCCCTTGAGCAGGCAGGGGATTTCTCGAAGCTACTTGAGAGGAACGGCGCGGAGCCGATTACCTTCCCCACGATCAAGACCGTCGCACCGCCTGACTGGAAGCCGCTCGACAAGGCGATCAAAAAGCTCTCGTCCTACGACTGGGCGATATTCACTTCCGTCAACGGCGTAAAATATTTCTTTGAAAGGCTCTATAAACTCGACAAGGATCTAAGGGAGCTCAAGGGCGTAAAGATCTGCGCCATAGGCCCCATGACCGAAAAGGCGATAAAGAAGCTCGGCATAAAGGTAGACTTGACGCCGAAGGAATACAGGGCGGAGGCCGTACTCGACGCCCTCGGCAAGAGGCGCATCAAGGGGAAAAAGTTCCTCCTCGCGAGAGCCATGCAGGCGAGGGAGATAATACCGCAGGAGATTAAAAGGCTCGGCGGCAGGATAGATGTCGTCCCGTCCTATAAGACGATAAGGCCCACAAAGGAGGCCGGGGAGCTTAAAAAGCTCCTTACAGAAGGCGGGGTAGATGTGATCACATTCACCTCGTCCTCGACCGTCACCAACTTCGCCTCCATGTTCAAGAAGGCCGAGTTGCCGGGGCTTTTAAAGGGCGTCACCATAGCCTGCATCGGCCCGATAACCGCCGATACCGCTAAAGAATATGGCATTCAGGTCGATATTATGCCGAAGGACTATACCATCCCGGCGTTGACTAATGCGATGGCAGAATACTTCAGAAAGAAATAGGAGATCGGTATGAACTTCCCGTTTTATCGTCCAAGAAGGCTCCGCAAGACCGAGACCATCAGGAACATGGTCCGGGAGACGAACCTCACCCCCAACGACCTCATCCTCCCCCTGTTCGTCACCTTCGGGAAGAACGTAAAGAAGCCGATAACCTCCATGCCCGGCCACTCACAGCTCTCGGTCGATAACATCGTAAAAGAGGCGAAAGAGGTAAAGGGGCTCGGCATCCCGGCGGTCATCCTCTTCGGCATCCCGGAGCACAAGGACGAGGAAGGCTCCACCGCCTTCGACCCCAGGGGGCCTGTCCAGGAGGCTATAAAGGCCATAAAAAACAAGGTCCCGGGCCTTGCGGTCATAACGGACGTCTGCATGTGCGAATATACTTCGCACGGCCACTGTGGTATCATAAAAGGTAAGGACGTCGACAACGACGCCACACTCGAGTTGCTCTCCAGGGAGGCCCTTTCCCACGCCGAGGCCGGGGCCGATATAGTCGCCCCCTCGGACATGATGGACGGGCGCGTCGCCGCGATAAGGGATACGCTTGACGAGAACGACTTCTCCCACATCCCGGTCATGAGCTACGCGGCAAAGTACGCATCCGCCTTCTACGGGCCTTTCAGGGAGGCGGCGGAATCGACCCCGCAGTTCGGGGACAGGCGCTCTTACCAGATGGACCCCGGCAACACGGACGAGGCGATGCGGGAAGTGGCGCTCGACATCGAGGAAGGCGCGGACATCGTCATGGTAAAGCCCGCGCTCCCGTATCTCGACATCATAAGAAGGATAAAGGAAGAGTTCGGATACCCGACCGCCGCGTACAACGTAAGCGGCGAGTTCTCGACGATAAAGGCCGCGGCAGAGAAGGGCTGGATTGACGGCGAGAGGGCGATGATGGAGTCTCTCACGTCCATTAAGCGCGCCGGGGCCGACATGATACTTACTTATTTCGCCAAGGAGGCGGCAAAAGTCCTCCAGAAGTAGTTGCTTTATAGCAGTCGTTGAAAATCCTATGAGGGTCAGGCTGCTCAAAAAGCTCCATATGCGAGGCGTCGAGGAGCAAGGAGTGAGGCGTACTGTAGTAAGGGACGCCGCAGTGACGAGCGACAAAGACAACAAAGCAGATGGACTTTTTCAGCAGCCGGCCAATCCAGAAAAGGAGTATCCGTTATGCATATGCCGAAAGGCCATCCGCACGAGGTGCCTGGGATGGCGAAAGGACCGGACAAGAGCGGCGGCAGAAAATGGCTGCCGAAGCTGATAGCGTGGGAGTTGACGAGGTCTTGCAACTTGGACTGCATACATTGCAGGGCGGCGGCGAGGTTCGGCCCGTACCCTAACGAGCTTGCCACAAAGGAATGCTACGACTTCTTAGACGACGTCGCCTCTTTCTCAAGCCCGATAATCATCATGACCGGCGGGGAGCCGATGCTCCGCGACGACATCTGGGACATAGCCAAGTACGGGACCAAGCTGGGTCTTCGCATGGTCATGGCCCCCTGCGGCTTCCTCGTGACGGTTGAAACCGCGCAGAAGATGATAGACTCCGGCATCCAGCGCGTCTCCTTCTCCATAGACGGCGCGACCGCCGAGAGCCACGACAACTTTAGAAGGGTCAACGGCGCGTTCGCTTCCGTCATGCAGGCGATAGAGAGCGTAAAGAAGGTCGGGCTCCCGTTTCAGGTCAATACCACCATCACCAAGCACAACCTCGCGGAGTTGCCTAAGATACTCGAGCTCGTCATAAGCCTCGGGGCCGTAGCGCACCACCCGTTCCTGCTTGTGCCGACCGGCAGGGGCGCTCAGTTGAAGGACCAGGAGATATCCCCCGAGGAGTACGAGAAGTCGCTCTCGTGGTTCCATGAGATGAGGGACAAGGTGCCGCTCCAGTTCAAGCCGACCTGCGCCCCCCATTACTATAGGATATTCAGGCAAAAGGAAAAAGAGAAGGGCGTAATTGTCACGCCAGAGACCCACGGGCTCGACGCCATGAGTAAGGGTTGCATGGGCGGACAGTCCTTCGCATTCGTCTCGAACACCGGCAAGGTGCAGATCTGCGGCTTCCTTGATGTGGAGTGCGGCGACATAAGAAAAGAGCCCTTCCATACGATATGGGACACCTCCAAGGTATTCCAGGAGATGCGGAACTGGGACGACTACAACGGCAGGTGCGGGTACTGCGAGTTCAGGAAGGTATGCGGCGGTTGCAGGGCAAGGGCATTCGCCTTTACCGCAAACTACATGGACGAAGAGCCGTTTTGCACCTACCAGCCAACTGAAGCCGCAAAGAAGGCCCGGGACGATAAAAAGGCCGCCGAGGCCGCCGAAGGCGGGGAAAAGAAGGTCTATAGATAACGGATTTTTTTCTGGTATAATCTGGCGGGGTGGCGAAAGCCCCCCGCCTTTTTTTTTTGGGGGATTCAGGAGCGTGAGATCTCCCCCGATGAAAGTCACGCCGACAAGGCGCGGGCGGTGCTATAATATATGCTGAACTATAAAGTCATAGAGCTCTCGACCGTAACGGACGAAGAGATTGAGAAGGCCATAAACGAGCGCGTCCGCGAGGGCCTCTCGACCGTAACGGACGAAGAGATTGAGAAGGCCATAAACGAGCGCGTCCGCGAGGGCTGGAACCTCGACGGCATACACTTCGCCATGCGGGACTCCTCAAAACGCCCGGCCATGGCGTTCATACTGTTCACGCGGAATTCCGACTGAGGGGACAATGGCAGAGGATATCCCGTTTAAGGCGCACGAGGATAAAGAGGCCGAAGGGCCTCTCGTGAAGACCTATGTCCTCGAGCGTTTCATCGCCAAGTTCATAGACATCCTCATCATGGGCGCTTTCTTCGTCTTCCCGACGGCCGTGGGGCCTCTGGCCGGGACGACCTACATACTCATCTCGGACGGGCTCAAGGGCGGGTCTATCGGAAAGAGGATAATCGGCCTCAAGACAGTCTCTCTTGAAGACCCGGCCACGCAGTGCGACTTCAAGCAGTCGATAATCAGGAACTCCGTCTTCGCCGTCCTCATCGTGGTATATTACATCCTCGGCTGGATACCGTACCTGGGCAAGGTCATCGTATTCCTCTCCTGGGCGGCGGTCCTCGGCATGGAGATGATACTCATCTATACCGACGACCTTGGAGAAAGGTTCGGCGACAGGATCGCCGGGACGATAGTCGTAAAGGGGAAGAAGAATACGACGGAATAGACCGTCTCTCAAAAATCTGCCTTAAAGCCTGTCCTGTTTTCATTTCGATTTCATATCCGACCCGTGCGCGCTCTCCTTACGCCCATGCCGTAATGCCAAGAGGTTTTCTTCACTGAAAAAGCCGTGCCTTTGAACCTGCAAATGCGCCTGTAAAAGGAATTAAAAACCTGATGAGACCGGCAAGCAACACAAGAAAAGCTTTATCGATCGGGCTTTTAGTCCTTTTTTTGACCGTATCGTCCGGGTGCGGCAACGGTGGGGTAGACACTGCAAGCGATACTCCGGAGACCGTGGATGAAACCTCTCCGAGCGGGGGCGGGGAGGCTGCGCCCCTCGTCGAGAACGCGTGGATAAAATCCACGAACGGCAACTTTATCTTCGTCAGGTCCAAGACGCCTTCCGCCGGCACAGGAGAAAAGCTCCCTGTGATCATAATCGTCCCCGGCGGGCTCGGAAGCTCCATGTGGTATCTCGACATACAGGCCTTCGCCGAGCTCGCGGACGAGGGGTACATTATCTACGCCTTCACCCCGCAGGGCAGGGGCTCCGGCACCGAGACCGACCCCGCAAGCGAAGGGGTAGAAAATTACAACGGGCTGGTCCATCAGGACGACCTGAAGGCTGTAATAGAATACGCGAAGACGAACCCGCTCGCGGACCAGGACAACATCGGTGTCGTGAGCTTCTCTTTCGGCATCTCGATGGCCGCCGGATGCCTCGGAAGGGACCCGGGCCTGAATGTCAAATACCTCATCGACGTGGAAGGCCCGTCCGACAGCTATGTCATCATGGCCGACGCATGGCTCCTCGACAGCGACACGGCCAACGACAAGACCGCGCAGATGTCCGGGATGTTCGGAGGAAGAGAGGACACCGCAGACGACCCTTCGGCGGAAAATATCCAATGGTGGTCTGAAAGGGAGGCTCTCAACTACATAGGGTCTGTCACGTCCGCGTACATGAGGATACAGTCCGAATGGGACCACATGCAGCCGCCGAACCAGGATTACCAGTCCTTCGACTACCCTCCACTATGGTACGGGAACAAGCACGCCGTCGATCTCTTGAACGCCGCGACAAACGGGAGCTCGGTATGGACGAGGATGAACGGCGAAGACATCGGAAATCCCCCGAACGCCCTCTATGGCTATGAGAGCCAGCCAGCGTACTATTCCGGGAATATCGACGGGAGTTTCGACAATTTTTCCGTACAGCTCAAGAAGAGCATTAAGGAGATGGCGGGACGTATTTTCTGACTGAATAACGATATCTTATTTACGGATTTAAAAATTGAAAAGGGTGGGCAAAGGCCCACCCTTTTCTTTTTTGCGATTTATATTTTATTCAGGAAAGCATCGCCGCTCCGACTATAAGGGCGATTATCCCCGCCACCCATCCTGCGAGCAGTCTTGCCCGTTTTTCCTTAAGCGCATAGTAAAGGATATATCCGGGGACGAAAAGGCACAATATGCCCTGGACGATCTTCTCTCGAAAGGCCGCGACTACGATATAAAGTTGAATAATAGCGGCGCCGGCCAGCCCTCCCATGAATATCAATTTCCAGCAAGCTCCATTAGAAGCTCCTGATGACCCGGTTGGCGGCATCCGCTAATGTCAAACCCCCAGAGCCCCTTCCTTTAAAAGCGGGAACCCCATCTCCTCCCTTGTCTTCAGATACCCTTCGGCGCATCCTCGCGCTAACGCCCGTACGCGCCCGATGAAGCGCGTCCTCTCGGCGACACTTATCGCGCCTCTGGCGTCAAGGAGGTTGAACGAATGCGAGCACTTGAGGCAATAATCGTAGGCCGGGAGGAAGAGCCCCTTCTCCTGCAATCTCACGGACTCCTTCTCGTACATATCGAAGAGGGTAAAGAGCATCTTGGTGTCCGCCTCCTCGAAATTGTAGCGCGAGTATTCGATCTCTCCCCGGTGATGGACGGCCCCGTACTTTATGTCCTTTGTCCACATGAGGTCGTAGACGTTATCCACTCCCTGAAGGTACATTGTGATGCGCTCAAGCCCGTAGGTTATCTCGCCTGATACGGGTTTGAGATCGATGCCCCCGGCCTGCTGGAAGTAGGTAAATTGCGTTATCTCCATGCCGTCGAGCCAGACCTCCCAGCCGAGGCCCCACGCGCCGAGCGTGGGCGACTCCCAGTCGTCCTCGACAAAACGGATGTCGTGCGCGAGCGGGTCTATGCCGAGGGTCTTCAGGCTCTCAAGGTATAGGTCCTGTATGTCGTCGGGCGAGGGCTTCAGTATCACCTGGAACTGGTAATAGTGCTGTAGCCTGTTCGGGTTCTCCCCGTACCTGCCGTCGGTCGGCCTCCTTGAAGGCTCGACATAGGCCGCCTTCCACGGCTCGGGGCCGAGGACCCTTAGGAAGGTCGCCGGGTTGAAAGTCCCTGCGCCCTTCTCCATGTCATAGGGCTGGTGCAGGATGCACCCGCGCTCGGCCCAGAATTTTTGAAGTGTTAAGATCACGTCCTGAAAATACATACGGCCTCCTTTATCGCCGCTTCTTTTACCACAATGGACTACCCAGTGACTAAGTATCTACTTATACTTCCCCTCCCTCGATGGGAGGGAATTGAGGGGAGGGTGAAATCCTCTTCACCCCCACCCCTCCTCCCCCGTCAAGGGGGAGGAGATTTAAATGATGCGAGAAGCCGTTTGGAATCAAACCCGGTGGACAAAACCCGGCTCATTCTACATCAAAACCCGCGCCGGGTCAAAAAAACACAAATCCAGGTTGCACAAAAAGCTCCAGATGCGAGGCGTCGAGGAGAGAGGAGCGAGGCGTACTCTTTTTGTACGCCGCAGCTACGAATGACGATGACAACAAAGCAGATGGACTTTTTGTGTAACCTGCTAAACTCTCGCCTCGGCCTTCCTCATCTTCTCCAGAAACCTCTTTGTCTTCAATTCCTTCCCTATCTGGAACTTTATGAAGTCATAGAGGAGCCTCTCGCCCTCCTCCATGAAGGCGGCGTTCGGTTTGAGCCTTTGCAACTTGTCGATATCGAGTTTCGCCGACATCGCGAGCATCCCGGCCGTGGCCGAAGAGACCGGCATGAGCCCCGCGGACCCTATCGAGCAC
>JACPGB010000012.1 GCA_016182655.1 Deltaproteobacteria bacterium | reverse complement strand
GATGATGGTATCAAAGGCAAGGCCTTCGGCCCCTTTTGCCCTGAACGCAAACTCTATTTCGAGCGCGGCGTCCCTCTCGGCGACACCCGGCCTCAATATCGCCTCGGCCTTTTTGTAACCCTCGTCAAGCAACGCGGCGGAGGCCCTTATGAGCTTTACCTCGTCGGCGTCCTTTACGGCGCGGAGCCTCTGTATCGCGTTCGATACCGGTTTCAGCCGGATACCCTTGAAGGCCTTACGGAGCCTTAAGAGGTTATCATATGTGATGTTGTTGGACTCGAAAGCGAGGGTCTTTACCTTCAGCTCGCCCAAGAGCTCCCTTAACGTCTCCAGGGCTTTTCTAAAGAGCCTTACCTTAAAACCCTTTGTCTCGGCCTTCGCCTGTGTCGTGTACCTGGAGTCCGTTATAAGCCACGCGGCGTCACCGGTGACTATGGCGTAGGCCGTGGAACCCGTAAACCCCGAGAGGTAGCGGATGTTCTTTATGTCGGTTACGAGGAATGCGTCGACGGAGTTCTTTTCAATGAGGTCTCTTAAGCCCCTCAGGCGTTTCCTCGCGCTTCCGATCCCGCCGGGAAGAACGGCTATTTCAGGGGACGAGTCTATCGCTCAAGCTCCTTCGCCGTTTTGGCCGCCGCCCTCTTAAGGAGGTATCTCGCCTGCCCGATGTTCGCTTCGGGGCCCGCGACGAACGCTATGTAATAGTCGTGATTGACGAGCCTTAAAAGGAGGTCGTTTCCGGCTGTCGCCACCAGCACCTCCTCGACCTCGCCGAGGTTAAGGAGCCGGGAGGCGTTCCTTATCTCCTCTATGACCTTGCCGTACTCAACACCGACGGTCTCGACGTCTAATCTGCTCTCGCCTATGTATTGCTCGATGGCGATGCCGTCCACGCCCATGACGGTCGCGGCAAGTCCGCCCTTTACATTGTCGACGAGCTCTTTTAATATTTCGAGAAAAGCCATGCGAGATCCGTTTTAGTTTATGAGGCTTCGGGCTCCAAAAAAACCTTGCGCTACGCGCCCTTTGCCGGGCCCTTCCTCTTGCGCTCGGCGAGTCCCTTGAGCCGCTCTATCTTATAGTTGAGCGTCTGGTCCCATGGGGTCGTGTCTGCGAGTATCTTGTAGATCATGAGGGCGTCCTCGAAGTGACCCTGCTTTTCGAGTACCTCGGCCATCGTAGCGGTAAAGAATATGTCGTCCCCTGCCTTGATGTTGCCCATGAGATCGTCTTCCCAGCTATTAATGGATTGGTCGGAAATGAATGACCTAAATTATTAAAGAATCGCTTCCAAGTCAAGGATAAACTTGAAAAACCCTTGTTTTACAAGGAGTTTGACGCCTCGACAGGCCGCCTCAGCCTTTTTTCAGGCTCAAAAGGAACTCCCTCACATCGGCCTCCGAGGCCTCCTCCAGGACGACCTTTCCTATCCCTGTCACGAGAACGAACCTGAGCTTGCCGCCGGAGACCTTCTTGTCCAGCCACATCGATTCGACAAGGGCCTCGGCCGGTATATCGGGCGCATCTACCGGGAGCCCAAGCGAGGAAAGGAGCTTGCTCACCCTCTCTTCTATTTCAGCCCCGCAAAGCCCGAGCCTTGCCGAGAACCTTGCGGCCATGACCATCCCTATGGAGACCGCCTCCCCGTGCCTGTAAGTGCCGTAGCCGGAAGCCGCCTCTATGGCGTGGCCGAATGTATGGCCGAGGTTCAGTATCGACCTTAATCCCCCCTCTGTCTCGTCCTTGCCGACGACCTCGGCCTTGATCTCGCAGGAGCGCTCGATCGAGTGCGTCAACTCCCTGCCGATGGAGTAGAGTACGCCGGAGTTCTTTTCGAGGAATTCGAAGAACGCCTCGTCCCATATGACGCCGTATTTGACGACCTCGGCCACCCCGGCCTTGAGCTCTCTTTCGGGGAGCGTCTTCAACACCTCGGGGTCTATGTACACCGCCTTCGGCTGGTAAAAGGCCCCTATCAGGTTCTTGCCCGACGGGTGGTTTACCGCTGTCTTTCCGCCGACCGAGCTGTCGACCTGGGCAAGGAGCGTCATCGGTATCTGTACGTACGGCACTCCTCGAAGATAAGTGGCGGCCACGAACCCGGCCATGTCGCCTATGACGCCGCCGCCGAGGGCTATTATGGCCGAAGACCGCTCCATCCTGTGCTTGACGAGGCCGTCGTATACCTTGGACGCCTCGTTAAGCGACTTGTACTCCTCGCCGTCGGGGATCGTAATAAGGACCGGGTTAAGACCGGCGCCCCGCAGACCCTTCATGACCTTGTCCGCATAAAGGTTGGCTATTGTAGGGTTCGTCACGACCGCTACCCTGCCCTTGAGCCCGAGAGCCGTTACACTGGAGCCGACCTCTGAAACGAGCCCCCTTTTTATGACTATCGGGTAAGACCTCTCGCCGAGGTCGACCCTCAAGGTTCGCATTTTACCCTCTCCCTCGATCTTTATTTATAAGTGTCTGTCTTTGCGGATGTTTCAATGAAGGCCCTTATCCGGGAGACTACCTGCTCTATTGAGAGCGCGGTCGTGTCTATCGAAAGGTCCGAGTCCCCGTAAGCGCCGTCTCGCTCCTTAAGTAGCCTCTCTATCGTCTCCCTCTTGTCGGGTCTGGCGAGGAGGGGTCTCTCGGTCCTGTCCCCTACCCTCCGGAGTATCTCGTCGACCGATGCCTTGAGGCAGACGACCTTTCCGAAGGATCTCAGCATGGTCCTGTTTTTGGGGTTCACTACGGCGCCGCCGCCCGTGGATATCACTATGCCGCCTCCATAAGCTCCGAAAGAGAGCCTCTCTATGACCGAGCTCTCGAGTTCTCGAAAGCGCGCCTCTCCCTGGACCGCGAAAATGTCCTTTACCTCGAGCCCCGCCTCTCTTTCGATAAGGTCGTCGAGGTCGAGGAACTTAAGACCCAGCTCCCTTGAAAGGAGCCTTCCCACCGTCGATTTTCCGGTCCCCATGAAGCCGGTCAGGACTATATTCATATCTGGTATAAGTTATATCCGCAAACCCTTGGACATCAAAAGAAAAAGGCCGGGTCCGCACAAACCCGGTCCGGCCGCTCGGGGGAAGCTTTTGGGACTCAGTACCTCTCTATCTGGCCGAGGTATCCCCTGTAGTTCCTCTCAATTTCAACTACCGAGTCCCCGCCGAACTTTACAAGGAACTCCCTTGCTACCTCGAACGCCACGGCGGCCTCGGCTACGATCGCCGCGGCAGGGACGGCGCATACGTCCGACCTTTCAATGGATGCCTTGAAAGGTTCCTTTGTGACTATGTCAATGGATCTAAGCGGCTTATAGAGCGTCGGTATCGGCTTCATGACGGCTCGGAGCACAAGGGGCTCCCCGTTCGACATCCCGCCCTCTATGCCGCCCGCGTTGTTTGTCTTCCTGAAGAACGTCCCGGGGACCGGCCAATAAGAGCCCTTGAAGGCCTTGGTTTTTCTTCCATGGAATATCTCGTCATGGACCTTTGAGCCTGGGGTGGAGGCCGCGCCGAAGCCTATCCCGACTTCAACGCCCTTTATGGCCTGTATTGACATGAGGGCGCGCGCGAGAGAGCCGTCAAGCTTCCTGTCCCATTGAACGTGGCTCCCGAGCCCGGGCGGCACGCCTGTGACCACGACCTCGAAAACGCCCCCGAGGCTGTCCCCGGCCCTTTTGGCGAGGTCGATCGCCGAGACCATCGCCTTTGATGTCTTTTTATCAGGGCACCTTACGACTGACGCCTCGGCCCCGTCAAAGAGCTCGTCGGGCCGGGCCTCGCCCCTCTTCTTCCACTCTACCCCTCCGATGCCGGTCACCCAACTGTATACCTTTATGCCGAATTCATCGAGGAGACGCCTGGCAACCGCCCCTGCCGCGACCCTTGCGGCCGTCTCCCGGGCGCTCGACCTCTCCAGAATGTTACGCAGGTCCCTGTGGTCGTATTTGATGCCGCCGGACAAGTCCGCGTGGCCCGGCCTCGGCTTCGTGACCGTCTTCGATCCATCATAGGTCGACGGAACGGGCGACATTACTTCCGTCCAGTTCTCCCAGTCCCTGTTCCTTACGATGAGAGCTATGGGCGAGCCGAGCGTAAGCCCGTGCCTGACCCCGGCGGTTATCTCCACCCTGTCCGTCTCTATGCTCATCCGGCCACCCCTGCCGTAGCCGGACTGCCTCCTTGCAAGGTCGGCGTCTATTTGGGAGGGAGAAATTGGGAGCCCCGAGGGCGCGCCCTCCACAATCGCCGTAAGCTCTTTTCCGTGAGACTCGCCTGCAGTCAGAAACCTCAACATTTCACCTTATCCCGCGCGCGGTTTATATGTCCGGACTTTTGAGTAACATAACATAAAAGGGCCGGAAATGACAAAAAAAATGCACCCCGCAGGGGGTGCATTTTTTTGTTTTAAAGAGAGGCCGTCAGGCCTTGATCTTGTCCTTGAGGATAGTCGGGGTTATGAATATCAGGAGCTCGGTCTGCGAGTCCGACACCGACTTGGACTTGAAAAGCCAGCCGATGACCGGGATATCCTGGAGGTACGGTATGCCCTTGTCCGAGTCGTTCTTGTCCGTTATGACGATACCGCCTATGACCGTGGTCTCGCCGTCCCTGACGAGGACTTCTGTAGAGGACTCCTTCTTGTTTATAGAAGGCTCGCCGCCTGAAGTCCTGAACGTGCCTATCGAGTTCCTCGACGCCTTTATCTTCATGAGGACCGAGCCGTCGGGGGTAATGTGCGGCGTGACGGTGAGGGAGAGGTTCGCGTCGATGAAGGTCGTGGCCGTGCCCGCCGAGGAGGTCGTCTCGAAGGGGATCGACTCGCCCTGCTCGATCTTCGCCTCCTTGTTGTCCATCGTGGTTATGCGCGGCCTCGATATGGTCTTGAGCCTGCCTTCGGTCTCGCCGGCCGAGAGCCTCAAGTCCAGAAGGAACGGGTTTGACCCGGCCTTGCCGAGGAGGAAGCCCAATGCGCCGAGCGTGCCGGCCGAGCCGGTGGCCGGAAGGTTCACGGCGTACTGGTCGGCGCCTGTCGCGGTTATGTTCGAGTTGGGCGTCTGGAAGGTCTGTACAGCCTGCCCCTCAGTGCCGCTCGCGCCGAAGGTCTCGGTCGAGGTGTTGCCGCCGGTGCCGTACTCAAGCCCCCACTGAATACCCAAGTCTCTCGCGAAGCTCGTCGAGGCCTCGACTATCCTGGCTTCGATAAGGACCTGCGGTATCGCGGTGTCGAGCTTCGTGATGAGGTTCTTCGCCGCCTCGACCCCGGTCCTGATGTCCTTTACTATTATGGTGTTCGTCCTCGCGTCGTTCGTGACCGTCCCCCTGTCCGTAAGGACGCCCTGGACCTGCTTTATGAGTTCCACGGACGAGGCGTAATTGACCGGTATGAAGTGTATCTCGAGGTTCTCAAGCTTCTCCTGCGCCTTGCGGGAAGCAAGGAAGGATTCCTTCTCCAGCCTTATCTTCATGGCCGGGGCGACCCTTATGACGTTGCCCTCCTGGACGCTGTCCAGTTCCTTTGAGCGGAGTATGATGTCGAAGGCCTGGTCCCAGGGCACGTTCTTGAGCCTCAAGGATATCGTCCCCTTCACGTCGTCCGAGGCTATGATGTTCATGTTGCTTATCTCGGCAAGTAGACGTAGCACGTCGCTAACGTTGGCGTCCATCATATCGAGATCGATCCTGGCGCCGGTATACTCCCTCTTTTCCGCCACGATCGCGTCTTCCTTATTCGCGCCCTTTTCACCGGCCTGAGGCTCTGCCTCGGCCTTTATCGCGGGGGCGGGCTCCGCGACAACGGCGGCGAACTCGAGTTTGAGCGTGCCGTCCTCGTCGGTCACCGTATAAGGCGCCTTTTCCTTGAGCTTCACTATTACGCGGACCTCTTTGGGCTCAAAGGAGCCCTGGAACGAGCTGATGGTAGCTACAGCCGTATTGAGCTTTGCGGCGTCGAGCGTCCTTGTAAGCTCATCGGGTATGGTCGCGCCCTTTATGTCTATTGTAACCGTCCTGCCGTCCGCGGACTCCTTCACGTTGTACTCGGCCCTCGCGCTCGTGGCGATGGATAGCGAGCCGGCGCCGTTGGAGCGCCTGAAGTCGACCTTCTCTACTTTAATGCCGTTATCGGCCTTTACGGCCTTTTCAGGCTCGGCCTTCGGGGCCTCCGCGGCCTTCGGGGCAGGAGCGGCTATTTCGGCCTCGGCGGTCACGGTTGCGGGGGCCGCTTTCTGCGACTCCGCGATCGGGGCTTCGGCCTTTGGCTCTGCCTTTTTCTCGGCCTTCGCGGTCTTTACGGGCTCGGCTTTTTTAACGAGCTTCCTCGCGGGTTTTGCGGCCTCGTCAACGGCAGGCACGACCTTCGGCCCTATAGTCAGGACAATTTCGTCCTCGACGCGCTTTATCGAGTGGGGCGTGAGCTTCTTGCCTGCGGCGTCAAACACGAACCTCGCCTTATCGGCGTGCGTACCGATCCTTACGGTCTTAAGATACTTTCCTTCGAGCCTCACCACGTCCTTGCCGATGGAACTGCCTACGTCCCATACGTCTATGACGACCCTTCCGGGGCTGTCGAGGTCGAAGGTGCTATAGTTCCCGAGAAGCCCGTCGCTCATAATCCTTATGACGGTATTCTCCCCGTCTTTCGACTCTACTACCTTCACGACCGTGGAGGCCTGCTTCATCGACTTTGCCTTCGGTGCGAGGTCTTCGACCTTGACCGGCTCGGGTGTAGCCGCAGTCTGCGCTTCAGCCTTTGCGGGCTCCGTAGCCGGGGCAACGGCGGCTGCGGCCGGCCTTGAGAGGCTTACGAGTATGCTGTTATCGCCGGACTTCACGTCGTGGTCGATGCCTTCCTTAAGCCCGATGACGACCCTGCCGATGTCCTTGCCCTCGCCATAGGTAGCCGACGTTATCTCGCCGACGAACGCGTTGTTCACGGCGAGCGCGGCCGGGACCTTGTCGAGGTTTACGCCGGGGAGGTCGAGTATAAGCCGGGCGGGGTCCGAGAGCCTGAAGGCCGTGAACTTGACCGGCCCGGTCGTGGCTATCATCACCCTGTCGCCGTCGCCGACCATGTTAATGTACTCTACCGATATTACGTCAGGCGCGGCCTCGTTTTGGGCCTGAGGGGCCGCTACGGCCGCCTCGGGCGCTCCGTCCGTTTTTATGTCCTTCGGTCCAGTCGAGGCGCAGCCCGTGAAGATGAGCGCGCCGGCGAGGATGGAACCGATGAGGCCGTGCCTCAACCGATCGTCTGTCATACGCATAAGCCCTCCAGAGCTTCTCGATACATTCGGTAACTGATTACGTCAAAACAACGAAACGCAAAGACCTCGCGTCAGCGGACCACTTTTTCAACCGGGATCTTGATCTCGGTGTCATCAGTCGAGAGGACCTTGCCGTCCTGGTCTCTCGTGAACTCCCGGACCGTTATGGCCTTGCCCCCTATCTTCATGACCTTGCCTTCCTTGATCCCTATGACGTCGCCCTTCCTTACGACATACCTCTTGCCGTCGGGGGCCTGCACGAGCGCGAAGGCGCCGTTTTTAGCGGCTACTATCGCGTGCACCCTGAAGAGCGTAAGCTCGCAGCACTCGAGCGGGCCCTTGATCTTCTTGGGGCCGTCGCCGCTACCGCGGAGCAGTATGATATGGCTCTGGAACGGGTTTCTGTGCCTGGAGGCGTCTACCACGCTCGGCTCGATCTTGGCCGAGGTATCTATCCCGGCCGTAGCCGCGATAGCCGCCGGTTTCGCGGGCTGCGCCCTTTTTACCGGCTGTTCCGGCTGGGGCTCTTCCTTCTTGCAAGCCGCCAGAGACAGGGAAAGGGCCGTTGCCAGTAAAGCTATCAATAGTCGTCTTGACATTATTTCTTGGGCTCTCCTTCGCCCTGCATCGGTATGAACCTGAAAGTCGTGGATGTGAAGTTCGCCTTCAGCTGGGGTATCCTGTTCTTGTGCCCGAGCGACAGTATGTCCATCCCGCTGATGTTGACTATCCTCGGGAGCTTGCCGACCTTGTCGCTGAAGTCGTAGAGGCTCTCGAACCTGCCCTCGACCGACATCGTGACCGGGACTTCCGCGTAGAAGCCCTTCTTGTTCTCGCGCTCGGGCTTGAAAAGCTGGATCTTGAGGCCCGCCCTCTGCCCGGCCTCGCTTATGCTGTCTATGAGGTCGGGGATCTCCTTCTCGTTCGGGAGCTGGGCGACCGCGGCCATGAGTTTTTTCTCCATCTCCTCCTTCTCCTGGAGGAACTTCGGGATGTCGGCGGCTATCTGCCTGCTCTCGTTCAGCTTGACGTTCAAGTCCTGGAGCTGGACCCGGAGGTCCTTTACATCGGCGTACTTGGGGCCTATGAGGAACCAGTATATGAGCCCGACCACGACTACGTTCACGGCCGCGAGTATCGCCACCCGCTTCGAGAGCGGGAGCTTCATCACTATTTCAGGGTTTATCTTCGGCAGCGCAAGGGCCATGTTATTTCTTCTCCTTGGGCTTCTCTATCGTCTTCTCGAGCCTTAAGGTGAAGGCTACGAGGTCGCTTCCGGTCTCCCTCTCGACGATCCTCTGCGCGACCTCGAGCTCGACGAGGCCCAGCTCCTTGAACTTCTGAAGCCCCCTCATGAAGTCCGCGACGACCTCGTCGTCGGAGGCGTAGCCCTTGACCGTCACGGTGAAACCCTCGTCCTTCACGGAGGCGAGCCAGGCCCTCTCGGGGATGGCCTCGCTTATCTTCCTGAAGAGGTCCACGGGGCCGGTCCTGGCGGCTTCGAGGTTGGTTATGACCTTGAGCTTCTCCTCGACTATCCTCTTCTGTTCCTTTATCTTGGAGAGCTCGCCTATCTTCTTCTTGAGCTCCTCTATCTCCTGCTCGCCCTGTCCTATCTGGTCCTTGAGCCCGCCGGCCTCGTTCCTCACGGTGAAGTACGCGCCGAGCGCGACGACCACGACGAGGAAGCTCACGAGCCCGGCCACGGTAAGCTGGAACCTTACCGATTCCTTTTTCTTTGCGGCCCTTACGGGCAGGAGGTTTATGCGGATCATCTGTCTGCGAACCTCCGCGTGGCGAGCCCGACGGCGACGCCGAAGAACGGCGCCGAGTCCTTGAGCTTCTCCTTGTCAAAGTGCCTGGAGTCGGCCTCGACGTTCTTGAACGGGTTCACTACCTCGACCGGTATCGCGGTCTTCTCCTGCATGAGTTCCTTGAGCCCCGCGGCCCTCGACCCCCCGCCGCTCAAGTATATCTTGTTTACATAAGAGCCCTGCGAGCCGCCGAGGAAGAAATCCAGCGACCTCTTGACCTCGAAGGTGAGGTTCCCGGCGATGGATTCGACGGCTGAGGAGACCTGCGCCTCGCCCTCGGGCTTTTTGCCGGTCTTCATCTCCTCGGCGTCCTTGAAGCTCACGTTCAGCTGTCTCTGTATCTCCTCGGTGAACTGGTTCCCGCCCATCGGTATCGAGCGGGTGAAGATGGTAAGCCCGCCCAATATGACGCTTATGGACGTTATGGAGGCCCCGATGTTGACCATCGCGATGTTCTCGCCGGGAGAGACGGGGTAGTTTATCTCCATCATGTTCTCGAGGGCGAAGGAGTCGACGTCGATGACGACGGGGTTAAGCCCCGCCTCCTTGATGACGTTCGTGTAGTCGTTTATGACGTCCTTCTTCACCGCGA
Organism: Deltaproteobacteria bacterium; assembly: GCA_016182655.1. Lineage (GTDB taxonomy): Bacteria > Desulfobacterota > GWC2-55-46 > GWC2-55-46 > GWC2-55-46 > GWB2-55-19. The sequence goes on along the minus strand of JACPGB010000012.1, from coordinate 140,986 downwards.
CCAGCATGACGTCCATCTGGCCCCTGCCCTCGGTGTCCGCGCCGAGTATCTGAAAGTCGATGTTGACGTCGGTTATCGGGAACGGGATGTACTGCTCGGCCTCCCACTGGATGGAGTCGGCGAGCTCTTCCTCGGTCATCGCGGGAAAACTGACTTTCTTGATTATGACGGAGTGTCCGGTGAGGGAAGAGACGGCGTCCTTGACCTTGACGCCGTGTTCCTTGATGAGGTCTTTGAGCGTATTGGTGACCGTCATCGAGTCGATTATGGACCCGTCGACGATCGCCTCGGGCGGGAGCTCCGCGATGCCGAGCTTGGTAAGCTCCCATCCCTTCTTTGTCTGGTTCATCTGGACGAGTTTTATGGAGTTGGAGCCTATGTCAAACGCTACGGCGTCTTTTTTCTTCAGAAACGGCAGATTCATATTCCCCCGGTCAGTCCGTAAAGACTTTTCCCTTTTCCGTAACCTTCATCCCGAGCGCGTGGATTATCTTCCTCTTGGTGTCCACCCTGCAGGGGAAGCCCCGCTCAATCCTGTCTACGGTAAGAGGCGAGATGCCGGCCTTTCGCGCGAGCTCGGATTTGCTCAGGAGCATGTTCTCTCTTATCTTTTTTAAATTATTTCTGGCCATATCACAAGCACTAAAGTCACAACTTTCTAAAAGATTTTTAAAGAAGAAACTTTGGGGCTAATTTCGCATAAGCTGGTCCAAGTTGATTGCAATCTATTCCAATATGTCAAAATTGTCAATATATTTTTTTAAATTGGTTATAATTACGCATAATTTCAAGCTAACTAAAACCCCTGTTTATATATCGGGGAGGCCCAAAGAAACTTTAAAAAAAAGCTTCTACAGCCTCTTCCAGAGTATTACCGTTGACGAGCTGTTTTCCTTGGATACCGCGTCGAGGGTTGCCTGGTCGTAGGTGGAGGTTACGCTGCCGTGGACTGCGACTGTGGTGTCGGCCATTATGCCGCCGGTGACGGTAAGGGAGCCGCTTAAGGTGAGCGTGCCGAAGACGTAGACGAGCCCCTCGAAATCGAGGTTGCCCGAGAGGGAGAGGTCCCCGGTGACGATGAGTATGCCCCTGCCCTGGAAGGTGCCGGATATATCCACTTCCTTGCCGCCGGAGTTGTCGATGTATATCATCCTTGAATAAGTATCGTTCGCGTAGTCGCCCCAGTCGAGGACGACGTCGTCTATCTTGCCGCTCGCGGGGATGTCATCGCCTGCGGCGCTGCATGTCCCGTTCTTGCACTTGTGTTTTTCGTCGGCGAAGTTGATTATCTCGGAGATGTTATCGCCGAGATATGTGTTCATGACGTCTTCGGAGCCCTTTGCCGCGCACCCTCCCATCCCGTCATTGCAGGTCGTGCACCCGCCGCTACCGTACTCGAGCACGCCGCCCGTGATCGTCGCCGACGCGCCCCCGGAGATGTTCACGCACCCGTTGGTGTTTATGGCGGCGTTCGTGTCGGTGTTCAGGTTGCTTGCCCCGACGTAGGCGATTATGGTCTTCTGGGTCGTGCCGTAGGTCCCCGTGGACTCCATCTTGTAGACAGGCTGTTTGCCGTAGTCTATGAAAGTGACCGTCTCGGGTATCTTGAAGTCGTTGCCGAACATGACTATCTCGGTCGCTCCGTGCGGGCAGTTCCACGAGGCGGTGTCCGGGACCTTGGAGGCGTTGCCCGAGTCGTTCGAGCCGACGTCGTTTGAGTCGCAGAGGTTCTCGGTATTGCCGTCGTCGAGGTAGTTTATCTGGACCGTGTAGTTGAGCGTCTCCGCGCTCGCCCTCCCCGCGCCGTAGCCGTACCCGATGTCGTCGGAGTTGTCCGAGTTCCAGGTCGTCGACCTATATGCCGCCCCGTCCGTCGACTTCTCACCGGTATATTTGGCATTCGTTGACGGCAGGTGCAGCCGCGAGATCATCTCGTTTATGCCCGCCTCGGCGAGCTGGAAGGCTATTTTCGAGTCCCTCTCGTTCCTTGATAGCTGTAAATCGGTCGTCATGTTCATGACGGCGCTAAGGCCTATGACCGTCATAGCTATCATGGTGACGAGCGCGAGTATGAGGACGAACCCCTTTTCATTGCCGCCTTCGTTTTTGGGTTTCATGGCGTCCACCTTTTAGTTCGTCTCGTTCCATGCGCCGGAGTAGGCGCTCTCCTTGGGTGTCGAGCAGGAGTCGTACGCCGTCGCCTTGAAGTAGTATATCCTCTGGTTCCACGCGCCCTGGTCGGGCCCTAAGGTCGCGGTCGTCGTGCCCGCGGCCACGGTCGTACGGAGGAACCAGTCGGCGATTATATCGGCTCCCGTGCAGTCCGGCTTGTTCTTGGCGCAGACCTTCTCGTAGACCTTGTAGCCCACGAGGTCCGTTATGGCGGAGCTGTCGGTGTTCTGGGTGACCGCCGTCCACGAGAGTACCGCGTTGTTGCTTGATATCGACCCGGTAAACCCGGACGGGGCGTTCGGCGTGTTCGTGCACGGGTCCACGACGACGCTCACGGTCTTGGACGATGGCGACGCATAGGGATAGGTAACCGTAATGGTGTCGCTTGCGAGAGTAAGGAGCTTTGTGGAATCGGTCACGTCGCTCGTCGTCGTTATGGTCTTGGTGAACGTCCCGGTGGCCGGGCCCGTCTCGGTTATCGTCGGGTTATAGGAGCCGGGGGCGGTGGAGGCGTTCGTAAACCCGGTAAACCCGCTCGTGGAGTTTATGACTTCAGTTGTCGCCGAGTATGCGCCGTTGATGGCGAGGCAGTCGACTATCGAGACCGTGTAGCTCGCCCCCCTGTAGATGGAAGTGGGGGAGACTGTCAGGGTAGCCTGCCCCGAGGTCCCTACGCAGGCGGCCGCGGTGTTCGACTGGGCGCTCACGTTAGGCCCGGGGTCGGCGCATGAATTGACCGTTTTCACGTAGTAACTGTAGACGCCCGCGGCAAGGCCCGTATCGGAATAGGCCGTCCCTGACTGGTCCGAGCCTATCTGCGATCCTCCCCTGTATATCCTGTAGAGTATCGGGTCCGCGCCGGTGTCTATTGTCGCGCCGTTCGTGTACGTGGTCGCGGCGGTCCAGGTGAGCGCTACATCTGAGACGACCGGAACTGCCGAGAGGTTCGTCGGCGCGCTTGGCGTCACGTCGCATGGGTCGAAGGTCGCCTGGTCGTAGACATAGGCGCCGTCGGAAATCTCGGGGTCGCGGTCCCAGTTGCCGTCGGCGTCGGTCGCAATTATATAATACCAGATCCTGAACCCGTTATTAGCCGGTATCGTGCCGGTCCATGTGTTGCCCGACGGGTTCGTCATCGTGACCTCGGTAAAGCCGGATGTCGGAGCCGTAGTCGTGGTCTTTGCCGTGACTTTATAGTAAAGCTTCGCCGAGGTCACGGTTACCTTTGCGCCGGTTTGCGCGTTGGTCGTGTTGCCGGCGATGTTCGCGGTAACGGTCACGTTGACTCCCGAGCCGGCGAGTATGGAGCCGTCGGAGCCGTTTGGCACGGTGTTCAAGCCCGTCGAGCCCGGGACCGCGTAGCTGAAGGTCGGGCTTGACGGCTGGTTCTGCTGTGTAGCGGATATCGAGGGCCCGAACGGCACGAATACCCCTTCGAGGCTCTGCGAGACGGTAAGGTAAGAGAGGCACCCCGTGGTCGAAGTCGCGTCGTTCGTTACCGTCAGCGTTATGAGGAGCTGGTCGTCCCTCATGTCGACGGCGTTCCCCGAGGCGTCCTTGAACTCGAATGTTATCGGCACGTAGCGCGCGCTCGCCGGCACCTGGGTCGCGGCAAGGGCGACATTCACGACACCGCTCGAGTAAGGCGGATTGCCGGATACGGCGGCCGTGGCGGATGCGTCTATGGATGTAGCGAAGGTCCCCATGCCGCTCCTGCCGCCGCCTACCTTTATCTCCCTTAAGTAAGCCGAGGAGTTGACCCACGAGACCGTCGCGTTAGTGATCGTCATAGTCCCGGCGCTGGAGTTGCTGAGGAACATTGTGACTGTATTGTGCTTGTACGAGGACTTGGGCGTAGTCGAGTTGGTGCCGGTGCCGGAAGAGTTGTTCACATCCACCCCGGTCAGGACCTCCCTGTGATTGTCCTTGAAGCACGAGCCTGACGAGCCCACGCATTTCTCGTCCCTGTCGATCTTCCCGGGTTTCACGGGGCCGATAAGCGTTGAGTTAAGATACCCGCTAAGCATGTCGCTCTTTATCGTCGCTTCCGTCGGGTTGTTCCTCTCGTACGGGCAGTCGGTCGATACTATCTTGTAATAATACGTCCCTCCGTCCGAGATCGTCGCGTCGCTGTACGTGGTGCCCCAGAACGGCGCGGAGCCGGATATCATCGTCGAGCCCGTGAAGTCCGCGGATGACGACCTGAAGATCCTGTAGCCCGCGAGGTCGTACGGGTTGGTCGGCGTGGACGGAGAACCGGTGTCGCTCGATACCCCGGTCCATGTAAGGGACACGGGGGTCGAACAGCACGAGGCCGACGCGCCCGTAACCGCAGGCGGTTTTTCACCGGAGGCCGGGTCCTCGCCGCAGAGTATGGTAGTCGCCTGCGCGCTCGTGTATGGCGAGCCGTTGCCGCAGAGATCAAACGAGACCGCCCTGTAGGAGTACGTCCCCGTCTCGGCGAGAGACGGCGTGCCGGGACTCTCTACCGTCATCGAATCGTGCCAGAAGGACGTGGACTGCCCCTGGGCGAGTTCGGATGAGGTGAATATGCCGCCGGAATCCGGGACAAGCCTCGAGTTCGGCGTCGACGAGGTGTTCACCTGGTAGCACTTGGACACCTTCGGATAGGCGCCGGTGTCGGTAAGGAGCGCCGGGTATGTGGCGCTGTCGTTCTCATAAAGACACGTCTGGTCGAGGTCCGTGGACGCCGGCTGGGTAAGCGATAGCGCGACCCTCTTCCAGCCCGCCCTCGCGTCGATCACGGGCGGGTCCGGGGCCGAAGTCTCGTTCGGGGCTGTATCCGAGCCGGATACGGCGGAGAAACCCGTCCCCGGCGTGCAGGCCGAGGAGCCGTCGCCGCAGGTAGCCGCGTAATCCGTCTGCATGTACTTCTTTGAGGAAGGGTCTCCCCCGTCGTCCGGGATGAGTGTTGCGTCGCAGTTGACCGGGGCTATGGCGTAATAATAGACCATGCAACCGGTAAGGGACGGCCCGACGTCGGTGTACGACGTGGCGCTCTGGGTTATCTCGGGCTTGCCGCTCCCAGGCTCGCCGGCTATCCAGTCGATGCCCGCGGCCGCCGGGTCTATCGGGTAAGCGGAGAAGGCCGACGTGGACCTGTATACCCTGAAGCCCACGACGTCCGGATAGCTCGTGGTGTCGTACGCGGCCCAGCTTAAGGCCACCTGGCCTTCCGTCGGGCCGTTTGCCGACGTAAAAGACGCCACAAGCGGCGGCTTCGCCGGGTTCAGGGTGGAATCGTTACCGCCGGAGTCGAAAGTAGCGTTGGAGGTCGCCGGGTCGCCCGAGACCTCGGTCGAAAAAGAGCTGAAGTTCAGCGAGTTGTCGTAGGCCTTTACGGCGATGTAATAGGGCGCGCCCGAGCCGGCCGCGGTCGTCGAAGGCGTATAGGCGAGCGCCGGGCTCGCCGGATAGATCGTGCATTCTATGGATGAACCGACCTCGGAACAGCTGTAGGTGGAGCTCGTAAGGACCGACGCCGGTATGTTGACGATACCGTTATAGCCTCCTGAGGTCACGCCGTAATATATCTTGTAGCCGGCGAGATCGCCCTCGGTGTTTTTCGTCCATTTGAGCTTGAGCCTGCCGCATACCCCGGGGTCCCTGACCTGGAGGGCCGCCGGGGCCGCCGGAGGGGTTGCGTCCGTGCCGGAGCTGCCGACGCCGATGTTACGGAGCCTTACGTGGGTCTCCATTGTGAAGCTCTTGCTTGCGGACGCACCTTCCTCCTTGGCCCGCGCTATGGTAATGAGCTTTACGCTTATGAACTTTATGTTCTTGCGCGCGGCGACGGTCGAGGTATCGGCGATCGTGTCGCCGTTTATGTCGTAATAGGTGAGCTGTAGCCCTTTCTCGGCCCCGCCCCCCTCCTTCTGGATGTAGGGGACTATTTCCTCGGCCTGCGGCACGTCAGACGGGTCCGTCAGGTCGTCGACCGTGCGGACGAGCTTGTAGTACTGCGTCCCGTCGGCTGTGGTCGGGTATACGGCCGATACGTCCGCCGGGTCCGGGAAGAGGTGGTATTTTACCTTGAGCCTCTTGTTCGCGGTGTAGCTTACGGTGGCGCTGGTCGCCGGGTCCTTGTAGGTGAACTCGACCTCGTCGGCGTCGGCGACGGAGACGATGTCCTCGGTGTCCGCCGCGTACCCTGCGTTAAGGAGCTCCCGCTCCATGATGTTTATAGCGGCCCTCGCGTTCTGCTGGGCCTCGACGGAGAGGTCGGTCGCCGTCGTCTGCCTGAAGAAGTTCGTGTAGAGCGTGTACATGGCCCCGGCTATTATGCCGGTTATGAATATGGCTATGAGGAGCTCGACTACCGAAAAGCCGCCCTCGCTCCGAAGGGCCCTGTCCACGTGTCTCTTGATCGAAATCTTCATATCCACGCCTCTCGTTTTAGGGCTAGTTCACGAACTCCGCGCTTCTTAAGGTCGTAAGTGTCAGGCTCCTCGTGCTGTTCCATACGGCGTCCATCCACGATACCGTGACGTCGAGCCTTTTAAGACCGTCGGCGCTCGCGTTGCCGCTGGCGTCCAGGTCTATAAGCGTAACCGTGTACGCCCACGTGTATGTCCTGCCGTCCTTCGTTATCGTCGATGAAGGCGTGCAGGTATAGACGGGCCTCGCGAGCGTGGCGTCGGTCTGGACGCACGTCCTCCTCAAGTCCGTCCGCGCGGTGGTGGTGTCGGTCGACTGGAGGTTGTCGAAGTCTACGGAGAGGAGCGACTCTATCTTGTCCTGGGCTATGTTCGTGGCCTGGGTGACGGACTTGCTGTACGACGAGGACTTCACGACCGTGCCCGCGAGCCCGGCTATCCCGAGTATGCCTATCGAGAGGATAGTAACGGCTATCAGGACCTCTACGAGCGTAAAACCGCGGGAGCCTGTCATGGCCTCCTCCACATTTTTAACATCCGTTTTCAATCGTGACCCTTCCCATGGCGAGCTCGACGTCGACCGTCATCTTGTCGGAGGCCGTATACTGCACGCATATCTCGGTATCGGTCCCCCTGCCCTGGGGCCAGAACTCGACATCGAAACTGGCTCCGGGGCTCACGATGTCGATACCCGGCTCGACCTCCTTGGTCGCATGGGTAGTTTCATCCAGCCAACTGATGGAGGGGTCATCATAGTACTGAAGCCTGTAGGTATCGACGGTAGGGGCGGCGCTGAGCGTAAAGCGCACCCTGTACCTCTTGTTCTGGGCGATCGCCTTAAGACGCGCGGCGTTGAGCTCGACCGACATGTCGCGCACCGACCTCGTCAGCCTCAGGTGATTCATCTGGCCGATGAGCGCGGGCACGCCAATGGCGACTATCGTTGCGGCCAACCCCAGGACTACCAAAAGCTCCACGAGGGAATACCCTCTTGAGCCGCCAACTGCCTTCTTATTTGTCCGTATCTCTGACATACCAATCCTCTACCGTGAAATTATGCAAGCGATATGCCAGAAGCAAAGTACCTGAATTCATTAGATTCATGCTATATAGACAGGGCAAGAAGCTATGAAATCTTTTCATAGCCCGTAATTTTTTATCTTGTAAAGGAGGGCCCTGTGGCTTATCTCGAGTATCTCGGCGGCCTTGGTCTTGTTGTTGCGGGTCTTTTCGAGCGCCCTCCTTATGAGGTCTCTCTCCATCGCCTCCTGGGCGCGCTTGATGGACAGTTCCTCCGTTGCGGGTAGCGTAGCGGTTGAAACTGACGGCGCAACACCGGCAACCGTAGTCGTACGCGGCCCGGCGTCCGGCCCCGCTATCGGCAGGGACTTCGGCCGTATGGTATCGGTCTCCTCGAGTATCATCGCCCTCTCTATCACGTTCTCGAGCTCTCTGATGTTGCCCGGCCATCCATAGCCCTCAAGGACCGCAAACGCCTCCTCCGAGACCCTCTTCGGAGGCTTTCCGAACTTTCTGGAGTATTTTTCGACGAAGCGCAGGGCGAGCCCCCGAATGTCAACGGGCCTCTCGCTTAGCGGCGGGAGTTTTATCTCTATGACGTTCAGCCTGTAGTAGAGGTCTTCCCTGAACGAGCCTTTCCGTATCTCCTCTTTAAGGTCCTTGAGGGTCGCGGCCACGACCCTGACGTCGACCTTGACGGGCTTGGTGTCCCCGACCTTCCTTATCTCTCCCTCCTGGAGCGCGCGCAAGAGCTTCACCTGGAGTTCCATCGGGAGCTCGCCGACCTCGTCCAGGAATATCGTCCCGCACTCGGCCTCCTGGAAGAGCCCGGTCTTGGTCCTGTGCGCGTCGGTAAAGGCGCCCTTCACATGTCCGAAGAGCTCGCTTTCAAGGAGCGCGCCGGGGATCGCCCCGCAGTTGACCGTGACAAAGGGCTTCTGCGCCCTTGCGCCCCCGTAGTGTATGGCCCTTGCGACGAGCTCCTTGCCGGTGCCCGACTCGCCTAATATGAGGACCGAGGTCGAGTAGTCGGCGACCTTCTTCACGAGGCCGAGTATGGAGATCATCTTCCCGTCTTCGGTGTATATGTTCGTGAAGTCGTACTCTTCGAGCGCCTCTGCCTTAAGGCGCTGGTTTTCCCTCTTGAGCTTTTCCCGCTCCTCGGCCTTTTTGACCGTTAGTACTATCTCGTCGGCCTTGAAGGGCTTGGATATATAGTCGTAAGCCCCGAGCTTCATGCACTCGATCGCCGTGTCGAACGTCCCGTAGGCGCTCATCATGATGACTGTCCGCGCGAGCCCCCTGTCCTTCAAGGCCTTGAGGAACGCAAGCCCGTCCATCCCCGGCATCCTTATGTCGCAGAGTATGAAGTCGAAGTCGTCGGCCTCAAGGAGGTCGAGCGCTCTTCCGGCGTCGGCAACGGAGACCGGCTCGTAGCCCTCGCGCTTAAGTATCACCGAGAGCATGTGCCGCATCGAGTCTTCGTCGTCTATTATGAGTATCCTCATCGCTACGCCTTTTCGCCCTTTTCGTCAGACGCCGGAAGCGAGACCGTAAAGGACGACCCGGCTCCGGCACTCGACGAGAGCGTGATCTCGCCGCCGTACGTCTTTATTATCGACTGCGAGACGAAGAGCCCGAGCCCCGTGCCCATGGACGGACCCTTGGTCGTGTAGAACGGCTCGAAGATGCGCGTGGCCGCCTCCTCGCTCATGCCGGAGCCTTCGTCGGTTATGCGTATGAATACGAAATCCCTTTCGCGGCCCGGAGAAAACCGCGGGTCGTCCTTGCGTCTGCGCCTTGAGACGGCCTTCGTCTCGGTCCCCGACTCTACCGTCACCCTCCTGGCGCCTCCGGTCCCCGCGAACGAATGTGCCGCGTTCATGAGTATGTTCATGAAGACCTGCCGGAGCTTTCTCGCGTCTATCAAAACCGGAGGCAATCCCTCTTTTAACACAAAGGCCGTGTCTATTCCCTTGAAATCTTTGTGCGCCTCGAGGGTCGTGACCGTCTCCCTTACGACTGAATTCATGTCCACCGGCTCGAGCGGGGTCGACGCCGGACGCGAGATCTCGAGAAACTCCCTTACGATGAAGTCTATTCTTGAGACCTCCTTTACGGTCCTCTCAAGGATATCTTGTTCCTCGTCTTTGCTCAAGCCGCCCTTCGCGAGTATGTCGAGGTAGCCGTTGACCGCGCCGAGCGGGTTCCCGACCTCGTGCGCGATGCCTGCCGCGAGCCTGCCGACGACCGCGAGGGTGGAAGAGCGGAGCAACTCTTCCTGCGCGGTATTGAGTTCCTGGTTCACGCGCTCGAGGCTCTTTATCTCGGACGATAACCTGTCGGCCATGGTGTTGAAGGACGCGGCAAGGGACCCGACCTCGTTGTCGACATGAGCGTCGGCCCTCTCGTCGAGATTCCCTCCGGCTATGCGAGTGGCCGCCTTATCGAGCGCCCTTATCGGCCCCACTATGTAGCGGGAGAGAAAGTACGCGCCGAATACGACTATGATGACGGTGTCGAGGAGGGCGTAGATGACGAGGAACCTTCTCACCTCAGAGAGGTCCTCTTTCGCGCCGGAAAGAGGCATGACGAAGCTCAGGTAGCCGTCCTTCTCCTCCTGCTTGAGCCGCGCGGTCACATGAAGGGCGTCCCCGATGCCGTGGAGCCAGCCGCCTCCGCGCCTCCGAATGGTGACGGACTCGCCGGAATAGACGACCTCGCCTCCGGGCTCTCTGGTCTTGAGCTCGCCTGCAAGGACGCGCCCGCCGGGGCCGACTATCGCGTACTCGGCGGCGCCGGACTCTTTCAACGCCTTCACTGCGTAACGATAACCAATGGACGGGTCTTCGGTCTCAGGCGGGGATGCGGCGCGGACAAAGGCGACGAGCCTCTCGGCCTCGTTCACCTTCCAGTAAAATGCGGTCCTCTCGATGATGACGACGCTCAAGGCGCCGATGAGTCCGATGGACGCGAGCGTTATTATGACTATCCCGGCGATGAGCTGGAACCTTATGCCAAGAGAGCGCTTCATCATGGAATCTTTCATAGGGTCCTGCCAGGGTCTAAAAAAACTCTCCCTGTCCATAGCACCTTATCAGCTATCCGTCCCCTCCCCTTAAGCCCCAACGGCCCTCATTATGTACCAACTGATGAGCTCTTCGCCGAAAAAAAGATACGCGAGGGCGCCGAGCGCGAGGAACGGCCCGAAGGGTATCGGGAACTTCGAGCCCTTTCCGGCAAAGGCCATGAATATGACGCCGACAAAAGCCCCGAGGAACGACCCCAAAAGGAGCGTCACTATGACGCCCTTCCATCCGAGGAAGGCCCCTATCATGGCGAGGAGCTTTATGTCGCCCCCGCCCATGCCGTCGTGGCCGGTAAGGAGGAGGTAGGCCGCGGCTATGCCGAAGAGTATGCCGCCGCCGAAGGCCGCGCCTATGAGGGCGTCGACTATGCCGACGGGCATGACCCACGAAAGAATGAGACCTATGACGATGCCGGGGAGGCTGATGACGTCCGGGATTATTTGGTGTTTAAGGTCGATGAATGTGACGACGATGAGCGCCGAGACAAAGGCGAAGTAGACGAAGAGCTCGACACCTATGCCGAATTTGATCGCGAGTAGCGCGGCGAAGACGGCTGTCAGCGCCTCGACGAGCGGGTATTTGATAGAGAGGGGGGCCCCGCAACACGCGGCCTTGCCCCTCAAAACGAACCACCCGATTATGGGGATATTATAATAGAAAGGGATGGATGCGCCGCACGCGGGACACCTTGAGGGCGGAGAGACGACGGAGACCTTCTCCGGGAGGCGGCAGATGCAGACATTCAGGAAACTCCCTACGACGGCCCCGAACAAAAAAGGCAGGATAAAGAGAGCGTCAGGCATCTATGTTACCTGCTACCATGAGACCTTCTTCACATGGTCTCCGGCAAAAAACTCTTTCTCTTCCTCTCGACCACGGCGATTATGTCGGAAGCCTGCTTCACCGCGTCCTTCGAGTCCTTTTCGGTTATGACGTCGGCCGGTATGCCGCCGGGTATGGCGTCCGGGAACCGGGAGGTCTTGTAGTAGATGTCGAGGCTCGTGGAAGTGCCTACGAACGACCGGAACTCCTCTTCGTAAGTGATCGCCCGGTCGATGAGCTCAACGACCGAGCGGGTTTCTCTCGCGTCCTCGCCGTTAAAAAACAGGAACGAGCGGAGCGATTTGGCCGCGCTCTGTTGCGCCCAGAAACAGGCCGGGGCGAAAAAACCGCCCTGCTGATTCCACTCCGCGGCCCTAAGATCATACTCCGCCTGCCTCAACCACCTGTCTGCCTCTTTGGCGAAAAGCCCCACGCTGGCCTCCTATTTTAAAAGGTTGTCGTGTCACTAACATTTTCTTTAAATGAGAATTAGGAAATGCTGTGAAATTTTGCTAAATGTTAGTTACTCAAAAAGCTATTATCCCCATCGAGCTACGACATCAAATTCTACCAATTCTTTTTTCGAATTGCGCTTACGAATAGGCCGACACTCGACATCATTAAACCCCAAAGCCAATAACATCTCTGCATATAATATTTCAGTAGGGACTAGGACGCCATAAAATGTAGAATTACCTACAATATAATGCACTTCCGCTCCAGCAGATAAAACACGCCTTATATCCTTAAAATGCGCCCACATATCATCACAATATTTAGCAACATAATTGGCAAGAACTACTCCGTTCTTGTTATCTGTGTTAGCGATTTGACTAAGGACATCATTGAGCTTGTCACTCCTGAAGTGTTCGGTGTTGCGCCTCCAATCTGATAGACGGCTTGTGGCTATACCCCATGTGCCACCAATAGCTGTCCAGTCAAGTTCGCCAGCATCACGACCATTCGCTAAAAAATTGAGCCAGTACATGTAAGGTCGAAGTTCTCGAATATACGACATCCTGTTAGCATAAGGCGGAGAGGTTATGACCAAATCGAATGGCCCTTCTACAACTCCCGACGGGTACCTTGAATCACCACAGATCACTTGCGCAAGGCCAACCGGGTTTTCATTAGCTCCATTTAACACAAAACGCACATCTTCAGCAAACACACTTGCCATATCCATTTCAAAATCAAGTTGTCGGTCATCTCTAAATGACATAGATTGATGATTGAAAGCTGCATTTGATAGTTTGATCAAAGAACGGCAAAATGCAACCAGCAACAATGTGTGTTCAACGGTACGCTCTTTGGTTGCCACCGATACGGCAGCTTGGAGTAGTCGCAAGAAATTTATTGCTTTGGGATTCCACCATCTCTCAATGTTATGGAGCGGAGGAGTTGAAACAGGCTCGACAGCATTTTTTTTTACTAACTCAAGAGTAAGAGCACATGCATCTCGTGTAGTGGCTATATCTCGTAATGAATAGTGCGCAGTTTTCGCTTTGGAAAGCCACACCAAAAACGGGTTAATATCGACAGTTACGCCTTCATGCCCATAATAAGCCGCACTCAATGCTGTCGTCCCCGTGCCACAAAACGGGTCAAATATCCGTCGCGCTTGCTCATGGCCGACAATTAGTTCTTCTACGACTTTTAGAGAGTATGCAGGGGTGAGGCGTAGCCAACCATGCCGCCCGGTTTTGATATTGAATTTGTAAGTGTAGTCCGCACGTTGGCGTAGTTGTTTTGAGCCGATAACCATGCCCATCAATTGGTCTCCGGCGTGAGTAAATCCTTCAACACGGCATCAATCTCTTTCCGTAGCGCCTTGCTATTTCTCTTAAAGAAGGCTGCTAAGTCGTAGCCAATAACATCGCGCATAAAATCGTATGTAGAAATTAGCGGGTCCTTTGAGCCTTCAATGCCAGTGATAATTGTCCACTTTTCCGCGCGATAGCGCAATAGAATATCGCTGTCAATCTGAGTGGAAAGAATGACGGCGCAAGGTAAATATGCTTTCGTGTATGCCGTTGCCGCATTAGCAATGTCGGCATTCTGACGCTTTGAGTCTTTGCTCTTGTATCCCTGGCGAACTTCGAAGACAGTTCCAGTTAAATTTGAGAAGACCTTCTTATCAACGCCGATGGAATCGGCTGAGTCTTTCATCCAAGAGTGAAAGCGATCTCGTTTAGCCTTGTCTGAAATCTTTTCTAATGGAACTCGCCCATCAAGGTAGAGTGTCCGAGCCTTCCCATTGGGTAAGGGGATATCGTAAGACCAAGTGACATCAAGATCATCAAGTTCGAGTGAATCCTTTAGTATGGTACGAAATAATTTTTCACATCCAATCCCTATCTGCCGATAGACACTAGTCATTCCGCCAGCTGCTTTATGAGCGGCATACATTAATGGATTGTCAAGGCCGAACCAACTATAAAAAGGGTCGCTCTGATATAGCGTCTGAAATTGAGCTAATGTTAAGCCATCACCCTTTGCTCCTTGACCAAATTTTGGTTTGTATTTCGCACATATTCTTATAGGTTCCAAGACCAACTCAAGATATTTTGTGTCGTTTTGTTTCAACGCTCTATAACTCCTGATCCTTTTGTGACTTTTGAGAGCCGCTCTCTGAAGGACGGCACTGACCTTATCTAAGTCCTGTACGCCGAGTTTATCTTAACATACTCGTAAGAGAGGTCTGTTGTCCAGAGTCTTGCCGAGCCCTTGCCTGATCCAAGATTTATCTCGACCGCGACGTCCCGGGTCTTTATGGCGTCTGCGGCCTCTGTTTCCCTGTTGGTGTCGAGGCCGTTCCTGACGACCTCGATGCCGTTGAACGCTATAGAGACCTTTTCTTCCTTCAACGCAATCCCGGCCCTGCCGAGCGCCGCGAGTATCCTCCCCCAGTTAGGGTCGCCTCCGAAGAAGGCGGTCTTGACGAGCATGGATTCAGCGACGGTCTTTGCGCCCTTTTTAGCGTCTTTATCCGAGGCCGCGCCTTTTACGCTTATTTCCAGAAAGCGTGTTGCGCCCTCGCCGTCCCTTACGATCATCTGCGCGAGCGAGATAGAGACTTCGGAAAGCGCCTTAAGGAACGCCCTGAAGCCGGGTGTGCCGTCTTTTATCTCTACACCGCTTACTCCGTTTGCGAATATCATGGAAGTATCGTTCGTGGAGGTGTCGTTGTCTACGAGGATACTGTTGAAGGAGGCGTCTACCGCTATTTTCAGCGCCTTCTTAAGCAACGGGGCCTTTATCTTCGCGTCGGTCAAAAAATATGAAAGGAGGGTCGCCATGTTCGGGCATATCATGCCCGCGCCCTTGGCTATGCCGCCGATGGTTACGGTCTTCGGACCTATCTTTATCTCCCTTACGGCAGACTTCGGGAAGGCGTCGGTCGTCATTATCGCTTCAGTTGCCGGTCCGAGGCCTTTGTAGCTCAGGCCTTCAATGAGAGATGGGACCGCGGCCTCTACCTTTTCGCACGGCAAGGGCACGCCGATGACGCCGGTGGATGAGACGAGTATATCGCCTTTTTTAAGATCGAGCGCTCGCTCGACGGCCGAGGTCATGGCGAGCGCGACCTTCATGCCGTCTTTTCCGGTGCAGGCGTTGGCGTTGCCGCTGTTTACTACCACACCCCTTGAGACCCCTTTTTTAATCCTCTCGATGCCGAGGAGTACAGGCGCGGCCTTGACCTTGTTGGTGGTGAATAGCGCGGCGGCTGAGGCAGGCACATCGCTCAATATGAGCGCCAGGTCTCTCCTGCCGTTCTTCTTTATCCCTGCTACTACGCCGGAAGCCTTGAAACCCGGTACGATGAATTCAGGGAGCTTGTAATCGACCGGACCGCTCCCGTTCCCGCCATCTCTTTTGAAGTCCATCTATCGTCCTTTGATCAGAAAATTCTCTGTAGTTTGCTACGTGGTTGCTTTATAAACCCCTCCCCTTGACAAGGGGAGGGGTGGTTTAAAATGAAGAACGACCTCCCCTGGCCCCTCCTTGGTAAGGAGGGGAACTGAACTCTATAGTTTGTACGCCGGAGTCAAGCCTCGAAACTTTAATTTATGCCTGCCGGCTTATTTGGCCCCGCAACAGCGCTTGTACTTCAACCCGCTCCCGCAAGGGCACGGGTCGTTCCTGCCGATTTTATCGCCGTGGCGGGTGACCGGGGCCTCTTTCTGCTCTTCCTCCGTCTCCTCCTCGCCCCTGCTGTATTTAAGGCGCTGGGGTTGCGGCCTCCTCGGCTGGGCGGCTTCAACGGGCCTTTGAGCCCCGTCGGCCTGGGCCGCTGCCGCCGGCACGGTCTCTTCCTCCCGCTCCCTTATCTGGACCTTATACAGCCTCTCGGCTACCTCGGTCTTGAAGCGGAGGATCATCTCCACGAAGAGGTCGAAGCCCTCCTTCTTGTACTCCTGGAGCGGGTTCTTCTGGCCGTAGCCGCGTAGCCCTATGCCGCCCTTAAGGTGGTCCATTGAAAGGAGGTGGTCCTTCCAGAGGGTGTCGAGGGTGTGGAGCATTATGACTTTTTCGAATGACGCGAACGGCGCGTCTCCGACGAGCTCGACCTTTTCGGCGTATGCCTTGAACATATGGTCGGTCGCTACCCCGGCAAGCGCGTCCCTGCCGACGGACTCGATATCGCGCGCCGTTATCTGCACCCCGAACTGCTGATGGAGCCCGTCGAGCAGGGGCTTCAGGTCCCGGTCCTCGGGGTGGGACTTCTCGTCCATGTGTGTGTTTATTATGTTCTCGGAGACCTCCATGGTGAACTCCTTCACCATGTCGCGCAGACCCGCCTCGGAGAGTATCTGCTTCCTGTAGCCGTAGACGACCTCCCTCTGCTGGTTCATGACGTCGTCGTACTCAAGCAAGTGCTTCCTTATGTCGAAGTTGTGCGCCTCGACCTTCTTCTGGGCGTTCTCGATGGCCCTCGACACCAGCCCGTGCTCGATAGGCACGTCCTCTTCCATGCCTATCTTGTTCATGATCGAAGCTATCCTGTCGCTCCCGAATATGCGCAGGAGATCGTCATCGAGCGAGAGATAGAACCGGGAAGAGCCCGGGTCTCCCTGACGGCCCGCGCGGCCCCTTAACTGGTTGTCTATGCGGCGGGACTCGTGCCTCTCGGTCCCTATGATGTGGAGGCCTCCCAAAGCGAGGACCTTCTGCTTTTCCTCCTCGCAGAGCTCCCTCGCCCTTGCGAGCGCTTCCTTGTACTCCTCCGTCGCGTCGTCCTTGCCCGCGCGCGACGCCGCGAGGTACTCGGGGTTGCCGCCGAGGAGTATGTCGGTGCCCCTGCCGGCCATGTTCGTAGAGATGGTTACGGACTTTAATCTCCCGGCCTGCGCGACTATCTCGGCCTCCCTCTCGTGGGCCTTGGCGTTAAGGACATGGTGGGCCACATTGTGGCTCTGGAGGAGCTTGGAGAGCTTTTCCGAGTCGTCGATGGATATGGTGCCGACGAGGCAGGGCCTCCCCTTTTTGTTCCACTCCTCGATCTCCTTGACGACGGCCTTGAACTTCTCCTTCTTCGTCTTGTAGACGAGGTCGGTGTTGTCGCCCCTTGCAAGCGGCTTGTTCGTCGGTATTATCATGACCTCGAGGTTGTATATCGAGTGGAACTCGGAGGCCTCGGTGTCGGCGGTGCCGGTCATGCCGGAGAGCTTATTGTACATCCTGAAGTAGTTCTGGAAGGTTATCGTAGCGAGTGTTTGGTTCTCGTTCTCTATCTTGGCGTTCTCCTTCGCCTCGACCGCCTGATGGAGCCCGTCGGACCAGCGCCTGCCGGGCATGAGCCTTCCGGTGAACTCGTCGACTATTATGACCTGGTCGTCCTTGACGACGTAGTCGACGTCCCTGTGGAAGAGGACGTGCGCGCGTAGCGCCTGGTTCACGTGGTGGAGCGTCTCTATGTTCTCCGGGTCGTAGAGGTTCCCGAGCGAGAGGAGCTCTTCCACCTTCTCGACACCCTCGTCCGTCATGAGTACCTGTCTGGCCTTCTCGTCGACCGTGTAGTGGGCGTCTTTCTTGAGCCCCGGCATTATCCTGTCTATCGTGTAGTACTTGTCGGTCGAGTCTTCCGTGGGGCCCGATATGATGAGCGGCGTCCTCGCCTCGTCTATGAGGATGGAGTCGACCTCGTCGACGATGGCGAAGTTCAGATCCCTCTGGACGTACTCGTCGAGCGAGAACTTCATGTTGTCTCTTAAGTAATCGAAGCCGAACTCGTTGTTAGTGCCGTAGGTGATGTCGGCGTTGTAGGCCTCTTTCCTCGAGCAGGGGCGCAGATGTATGAAAGAGCCGCTGTCCCTGTAGGTGGGGTCGTAGACGAAGCTCGCCTCGTGCTGGATGACGCCGACGGTCAAGCCGAGGGCGTTGTACAACGCGCCCATCCAGTGGGAGTCCCTTTTGGCGAGGTAGTCGTTCACCGTTACGAGATGCGCGCCCTTGCCGGTAAGGGCGTTGAGATACAGGGCGAGGGTCGCCACAAGCGTCTTTCCCTCTCCGGTCTTCATCTCGGAGATCTTGCCTTCGTTGAGGACCATCGCGCCCATGAGCTGGACGTCGAAGTGGCGCATCTTAAGACGCCGCCAGGAGGCCTCCCTGCAGGCCGCGAAGGCCTCCGGGAGCACGTCGTCCAGCCCCTTGCCCGAGGCAAGCTCCTCCTTGAAGCGCTTCGTGAGTTCCTTAAACCCCTCGTCGTTCAAGGCCTTCATCTTCGGCTCAAGGGAGTTTATCTTCTCGACTATGGGCTGTAGCCTCTTTACCTCCCTGTCGTTCTTGGAGCCGAAGACCTTTTTAAGCAGGTTGTTTAACATGTCTCTCCATAGGGGCTTAAGCTTAAACCCCCTTCCGATATATGATATTTACTCTTTGATAAGGGTACGAATACAATTGGTCATAATAGCACAATTATACATATTTTTCCATAGCGGGCAAAACCTTTTTTGTCCTCGCCGGACGGGCAATTCCGTATCGGGGCGGCTTTGTGTCCGTAAGCCTGAAACACCCGATTTGAATTTGGCCCCGCGCCGAGCACAAAAAAGCCCTCCGGATGTCCTCCGGAGGGCTCAATCAATCGAGCAAATTCAAAAGGCTACCTCTAAAAATTAGGATTTTTTTCTGAGGTCAAGGAAGGGCGGAAATAAAAAGCGGAGCATATGTGGTTAATATGTGAGCAGTTTTATTTCCGACCTGACGCAGTCCTGCCGGACGGGCAAATTCGTATCAAACGGTGGAGCATCGATTTATTTAAAGGTTCCCGGATACTTTGGCCCTGCGCCGAGCAGTCAGGAAAAATAACAATTTTTAGAGATAGCCAAAACTCAGTTCAGGAGGTACCTCGCCGGGTCGACCGGGACTCCGTTCAGCGAGACCTCGTAATGGAGATGGGGGCCGGTGGAGCGTCCGGAGTTGCCCATGAGACCGAGCTTCGTTCCGCGCTTGACCCTCTGGCCCACTTTAACGAGCGCCTGCGATAGGTGGCCGTAAGAGGTCTTGTAGCCGAACCCGTGGAATACGGTGACCTTTCTCCCGAGCCCCTCGTCGTTTATGGCCTCTATCACGACCCCGTCCGCCGGGGCTACGACCGGCGTACCGACCCTGTTCGCTATGTCAATGCCCCTGTGGGGCTGTAACGTGCCGGAAAAGGGGGATATCCTCTCGCCGAAGGCGGAAGTCAACCAGCCGCGCGCGGGCCAGATGGAAGGGGTCGCGGCGATGAACGACGAGCGTTCCAGCATGTATTCGTGGAGGTCGGAAAAACTCGCTTTCTGGTCGCTAAGTCGGCCTTCGAGGGTCTGGAGCTCAGAGCGCATCTCTTCCTTGAGCCCCTTGGCCGCGTCTTCGGTGGAGCTCAAGGGCTTTTCCTCCACGGGCCCGCCCATGCCCATCACCTGGTCCGGGAGCGCCGACTTGGGCGTTCCGAGGTTTGCCATGGCGCGAAGCTTCCTGTCAAAGAGGTTCAGCTTCGATAGCTCGGTCTCTATCTCCCCGATCTTCGCGCTGAACCACTGTAGCTCGAGCCTCTGGTCCTCGTTCTCCTTTTTAAGGGTGAAGAGGTCCGCCTTCTCGCCTTTTATACGGACATAGTCGTAGACGACAAAAGAGACCGCGAGGAAGATAAGAGCCGACAAGACGCCAAGCCCTTTAAGGAGCCGCACGGGGATACGGAGCCGGCGGGTCTTCGACGCGTCGTCGGTAAGCACGAAAAATGTGAGAAAACGCCTCTCCAAACGATAGGCTCCCCTTAAGAGATGGGCTGATTGAATTTACGATTATCGGAAACGGCCGGTACGTAGAGAGCAATGAACGGCGGGACCTGATGAGCGCCTTTACACGGCGCTTGCGGAGATGGAACGGCGAAGGGGTTTACCCCCCCGCTCCCAGCATTTCAGAATCCCGAGTATGAATGGAGTAGCACAACGGCGGAGGGCTTGTCAAGGCTTAAAGACGGAAAAACACGCGCACTTACGATTGTTACACTTTTGGCGCGAATATCTTCCTACGGATAGAGGAGTATCTTGTCCTTTTCTATCTTGATGTACCCTTCCTGAGTCATCTTTTTGAGCGCGCGGGAGACTACCTCGCGTGACGAGCCTATCATGGCGGCGAGCTGTTCGTGGGTCGGCCTCTCGATGGCTATCACCTTCTCATCGCCGGTAAGAGTTGTTTTCGACATGCCGATGAGCGTGTGCGCAATACGCCCGCAGACATCCAGAAGGGCGAGCCCGCCTATCTTCCTTGTCGCTTCCCTGAGCCTACCGGTAAGGTACGCGAAGAACCTCATGTAGACCTTGTGGTGGCGAGAGAGATAATCGAGGAAGGCGGTCTTTCCGACGACGAGGCACTCAAGGTCGGTTATCGCCTCGACGTTGGCGGACCTCGGCTTGTCGTCTATTATCGACATCTCGCCGAACATGTCGCCTTCCTTGAGTATCGCAAGGACTATTTCCCTGCCCTCCTCGCCGTAGAGCGTGACCTTGACCTTGCCGGAGATGACGAAGAAGACCGCGTCCCCGCTCTCGCCCTCGATGATTATCTGGCTCGCCTCGGGCCACGTCCTGAACTCGCCCCTCGAGATGATGTCCTTGAGATAGAAGTCCTCGAGGGAGCTAAAGAGGGGGTTCTTGGTAAGTGTCTCGCGGATAGCCGCGTCCTTCTTCTCTTCCTTGCTCGTCTCGTTCGTCATGTTCCGCTCGCCTCGATTTCGGTTATTAGAAGACTGGGCGCCCCGATAGAGCCCATGAAACGCAAGTCGGAGGCGGCCGCCCCGACCCTTCCGAAAAGGTCGAGGAGGTTGCCGGATACCGCAAGGCCGCGCACCGGATATGCGAACTCGCTCCCCTCTATCCAGAGGCCCGCCGCGCCGAGGGAAAAGTCCCCGGTCACTGTGTTTATCGTATGTACGCCCAAAACTTCTGTGACAAAAAGCCCATTTCCGAGCTCTTTCTTCAGCTCGCCGACTGTCTTTGCGCCGTTTTCAATATAGAGGTTCGAGATGCCCACGCCGGGCGTGGACTTGTAATTCGAGCGCGTGGCGTTGCCGGTGGAAGCCCGTCCGGCCCTTCTTCCCCAGTATGTATCGTATAGGTATCCCTGGCACACGCCCTTTACGACGAGCGCGGTCTTTTGCCTCCCCGCCCCTTCGCCGTCGAAGGGAGAGGCCGCCCAGCCGCCCTTTTTAAGGCCGTCGTCGTAGATGTTTATGGCGTCTGACGCGATCTTCGCGCCGACCTTTCCTATGAGCATCGACCTCTTCTTCTCGACATTATCGCCCAGGAACGAACTTGCGAGCGCCTCAAGGAGCTCGCAGGCCACGACATTCTCTATTATCGCCGGGCATTTTATAGACTTGAGCTTACGCGCCCCGAGGAGCCGGACGGCATTTTCAGCCGCGCCCTTGCCGACAACCGCGGGGTCGACGTCTTTTCTCATGTGGCCGAGCGCCATGTCCCAGCCCATCTGGGACTCGTCTTTTTCCTCGGCCACTGCCGTGACCGAGCCGGAAAAGTAAGTCGCCATATGCTCGGCGTCCACGCCTTTTGAGTTGACGATCCTCTCGTACCTGACGGACGCGTTGTACGAGGCCTTCCTGACCCTCTTTACCCTCTTGTCGAATGAGAGCGCGGCCTCTTCTATCTCTATCGCGTGCCTTATCTTAGCTTCTTCGCCGACACTGTCGTACGACTCGTCATACACGCCGAGGTCAGAGTCCTTCGCAAACGCAACAGCCTCGGGCAGACCGAGTGAGGCGTCCTCGGACGACTCCTGACTGCCCGTGAGCGTCTTTTCCACGAGGTCGCGTAGCGCGTCATCGGTCAAAACGGATGAAAACCCGAAGCCGAGCCTGTTCTTCGATATGGTCCTCAGGCCCACCCCGGCGTTCGAACGGGCCTTGAGAGCGTCTATCGCGCCTTCTCTCGCGTCCGCGCCAAAGCCGCTGTCATAGGAGAAAAATATCTCGTACTCTACCGGGCGGCCCTTGAGGAGCCCCCTTACGGCCTCTATCGTCCTTTGGCCTTCGGCCCTTTTTGTTTTCATGTCCATACCGCCTCCCCTCTTCCCGGAAAATCCCGCGGCTATCTCCCGTTCAGGTCTATTATCATGGCGTTCTCGTCGCAGTTCGGGAACTTTACGCATTTGATGCAGTCGCCCCATATCTTGTGGGGCAGGACCTCTTTTGAGATCGGCTTGAACGCGAGCTTCGAGAAAAAGCCTGTCTTGTAAGTAAGGGCGAAGACCTTTTTAAGCCCGATGGAGCGGGCCTCGTTAAGGCACGCCTCGACGAGCTTTCTCCCTATGCCTATCCCTGTAGAGCCTTCTTTCACGGCGAGCGAGCGTATCTCGCCCATATCCACACTGCTTATGTGAAGGGCGCAGGCCCCGAGTACAACTCCGTTCTCTTCGTAGACGAAAAAGTCCCGGAGGCTGTCGCAGATGTCCGGGAGCGCCCTCGGGAGCATGAGCCCCTTTGAGGCCGAGGCCTCGACTATATTGAAAATGTCCTGGACGTCGTCCAGGACCGCCTTCCTCACCAACTCGGTTACTTCCCTCCGCTCTCTGCCTTGCTTATTGTCTTTTCCTTTGTACGCACCTTTGTCACTGTAGCCGGAGGCGCGGGCGTCTTTGCCGCCTTGAGCCCCTTTTGGGACATCGTCCTGGCCGCGTCCATTAACTCCATTGCGTGCATCCTCGTCGTCTCCGTGACTTTAAGCCCGCCGAGCATGACGGATATCTGCTCAATCGTTTCATCCCCCTTGAGCTCCCTTACCGTGCTTACGGTCCTGCCCTCTTTGGTCGTCTCCTTTGAGACGCCGAAGTGGGCGTCCGCGAACGCGGCTATCTGCGGGAGATGCGTGATGCAGAGGACCTGGTGCGCCTTTGAGACCTCTTTCAATTTAAGTCCCACGACCTGCGCCATCGCCCCTCCGACACCCGTGTCTATCTCATCAAAGACGAGAGCCGGGACTTTTCCGACAGAGGCCGCGCTTTTAAGCGCGAGCATTATACGGGAGAGCTCGCCGCCTGAGGCTATCCTGGACAAGGGCTTCAACCCCTCGCCCTTGTTAGGGGCTATGAAGAAGTTTACCCTGTCGGCGCCCTTCTCGTTGAAGCGGACCGTGCCGTCTGGGTTTTTCTCCATATCCATCGAGACCTGGAAAACGGCGTCCTTCATGCCAAGGGTGAAGAGCTCTTCCCCTATCCTCTCCTCAAGCTCTTTTGCCGCGTTGGCGCGCGCCTCAGTCAAGGCCTTTGCCGCCGAGAGCGCCTTTTCCCTGGCCTCGGCTACGAGCCCTTCAAGGGCCTTTGATCTCTCGTCCGAACCCGTTGCGAGCTTGAGCTCGTCGGAAAGCGCCTCCCCTTTTTTTATGACCTCTTCAAGCGATGGGCCGTACTTCTTCTTGAGCTTCCCTATGAGGTCAGCCCGACCAAGCGCGGCCTCCAGCGCATCCGGGTCGGCCTCGATTGCGTCGGAATAGTCCCTGAGAAACGCCCCGGCATCCTCCATGCCTATCAGCGAGGACTCCAGCGGCTCAACGGCCTTTTTCAATCTCTCGTCGAAGGCAGCGGCGTCTTTAAGGGACTTTATGATCGAGCCGAGCCTTTCGATCATCGAGCCGTCGTCCGAATATATCTCGCGCTCGGCGTTCAGGGACGCCCCCTTTAGCCTCTCGGCGTGCTTAAGCCTCTCGATCTCTTTATTTAACGCCTCGTCCTCTCCGGGCTTTAGAGCCGCGGAGCTTATCTCCTTCAACTGGAACTCGAGGAGGTCCTTCCTGTCCTTCAGGCTTTTGGCCTCTGCCGCAAGCGAATCAAATTCTTTTTTTAGCCCGAGGAATTCCCTGTGGCTCTCGGCCATGTGGGAGCGGAGCGCCTTGAGTCCCCCGAAGGAGTCGAGCATCTCGACGTGCTCCTCAGGGCGCGTTAGCGACTGGTGCTCGCTCTGGCCGTATATGTCGATGAGGCGTCTGCCGACCTCGGTGAGCGTGACGAGCGTTGCAAGAGACCCGTTTATGTATATCCTGTTCCTCCCGGCCCTTTGCACGACCCTCTTTATGAGGAGTGTAGCGGCTGGCTCTATCCCCGCCTCTTTAAGCACCCCTTCAACTGAGGGAGGCGACGGGTCGAAGAGCGCCTCCACCCTCGCCTCCTCGGCCGAAGACCTTATGAGGTCGTTCGAGGCGCGCTCGCCGAGTATTAGCGCTATCGCGTCCATGATGATGCTTTTCCCGGCCCCGGTCTCTCCGGTAAAGATGTTGAGGCCCGGCGCAAAGGCGAGGGAGAGCCCTTCTATTATGGCAAAATCCTTGATGTTGAGCTCAGAAAGCATACATTCGCATTGGAGGGTATGAGACGGAAAAGGTCAAGTGCATCTCACATTCAGATCATGGGGCCTAAGCCCCGAAAGGGTTGCGGGGCCGACTCAGACCTTGACAGTCTTTACCTCCCACATAAGCCTCTCCCTGAGTATATCAAAATAGCTCTTTCCTTCATACTTAATTAGATAGACGCTGGAGTCGGCCCGCTTTATCTTGACGGTATCGTTGGTAAGTAGCGGTATGTCGACCTGGCCGTCGAGTATGAGCTCGACATTCGACTGGTCCGGGGAGACGGTCACGTCGACCGTCATCCAGTCGGGGATGACTACCGGCCTGTTGGTGAGGTTGAAGGGGCAGATCGGCGCGACTATTATCGAGTGGATCGTCGGATAGAGTATCGGGCCGTTCGCCGAGAGCGAATAGGCGGTCGAGCCCGTGGGGCTTGCCACGATGAGACCGTCGGCCCTGTAGGTATTCACATACTCCATGTTGATGCGCGTCTCTAATCTTATAAGCCTTGCGTTGTCGCCTTTTATTACCGCGTCGTTAAGGACCTTGAATTTCGAGAGCGTCTCGCCGTCCCGCGTGTGGGCGACCGAGAGCATCATCCTCTCTTCTATCGCGAAGTCCCCCTTCATTATCCGTTCGAGGATCGGGAAGACCTCCTTTACGGTTATGGAGGTGAGAAATCCGAGCGACCCCATGTTCACCCCGAGTATCGGGACCTTCTTGCCGTCGAGCAGGCGCGCGGCGTGTATCATGGTGCCGTCCCCGCCCAATACTATGAGCACATCGATGGAATCGGAGAAATGCTCGGGCTGGACCGAGACAGCACCCCGGACCCTCCCGGCCACACCCGCGTCCACGTAGACCGCGCCATTCCTCCCCGAGACCCATCCCGCTATCCCGGAGGCGAGCTCAACGGCCTCAGGGTTGGAAGCCTTTATCACAAGACCTATCCTCATCGATCGAGTCCCCATCTCACCTGTTAGGCTCTATTACCACCTTTAACGAATCCCCTGCCCCGGCCACAAGAGAGAACCCCTCCTGGGCTTCATCCAGCTTAAGCCTGTGCGTGATCAGGTCCTCGACCGGGACCCTCTTCGATTCTATGAGGTCGAGCGCTGTAAGCGTATCGAGCGGCGGCGAGGCGTAAGAGTGGACTATCGTTATATTGTCCTTCCAGAGGTCGAACATCGGTATGGGGAAGGTCTCTCCGGGCTCCTTGGGCGCGAAGAACGATACGACCCCGCCCTTGTCAACGGATTTGAGCCCTTGCGTAAACGCGGAGTCACGCGCCACGCACACGACCGCGATGTCGGCGAGCCTTCCGAGGAACTTCCTGACCTCTCCCGGCACGTCTGAGTCAGCCTTTAAAACAAGGTCAGCGCCGGATACCTTCGCGGCTTTTAATCTAAAGTCGCTTATGTCGGTCGCGATTATCTTGCCGGCGCCGAGCGCCTTTGCGAGCCTGATGTAGAGAAGCCCGGACATGCCCGAGCCTATGACGAGGACGGTCTTGCCCGGTTCCATGCGCGCCGCGCGCATCCCGCGGACGACGCACCCCAAAGGCTCGGAGAAAGTCCCCTCGCCGAATGTCATGGAGTCCGGGAGCTTGAACGTGCCCCTGTCCACGTTTATCGCAGGGACTCTAAGATACTCCGAGAACCCGCCGGGGTCGAAGTTGGTCGTCCGGAGCGTATCGCAGACCGA
This sequence comes from Deltaproteobacteria bacterium, assembly GCA_016182655.1. GTDB lineage: Bacteria > Desulfobacterota > GWC2-55-46 > GWC2-55-46 > GWC2-55-46 > GWB2-55-19. The sequence goes on along the minus strand of JACPGB010000012.1, from coordinate 114,946 downwards.
GTGGTTTCCCGCAAGGCAGTACCGGCACGTATTGCACGGCACATGGTGGGCTACGGTCACCCTGTCGCCGACTTTGAACCTGGCGACACCCGAGCCAATTTCCGTTACAGTCCCGGCTATCTCATGGCCCAATACGAGCGGGGCCTTCTTTATCCTGTACCACTCCATGACGTCGCTACCGCAGATGCCGCTTGCTTCGACCCTTACGAGCAACTCGCCTTCGCGTATCTTCGGTACGGGGAGCTCCTGCACCCTTACGTCCCTGTTGTTATAGTAAAATGCGGCCCTCATTTAAGCGAACGCCTTTTCCTTGTTTTCGTGAGCGAGCGTTGTGAACATGTCCCAAGCCTGCGCAGGTTTCAGGTCCTTGTGGACTATCTCGCGGACGGTCCTTATCATGGATACCGGGTTATCGGACTGGAATATGTTCCTGCCCATGTCGACGCCTACCGCGCCCCTTGTAACGGCGTTATAGGAGAGCTCTATGGCTTCCTTCTCGGGTATCTTCTTTCCGCCCGCGATGACGACCGGGACGGGGCAGTTCCTTACGACCTTCTCGAAGTCGTCGCAGTAGTAGGTCTTCACGAGATGCGCGCCGAGTTCGGCCGCTATCCTGCAGGCAAGCCCCAGATACCGCGCGTCCCTCACCATGTCCTTGCCTACGGCCGTGACGGCGAGGACCGGAACGCCGAACTCCTCGGCCTCGTTCACGAGGTCGGCAAGCGCAAGAAGGGTCTTCCTCTCAAGCTCGGAGCCTACGAATATGGAGAGGGCGACACCTGCGACATTAAGCCGGAGCGCGTCTTTCATCGAGACGGTCGTCCCCTCGTCGGCGAGGTTGCCGAGTATGGACGTGCCGCCCGAGACCCTTAAGACTATGGGGATGTTCGTCGCGGCGTCGACGCACGACCTCAATACGCCCCTTGTAAGCATGAGCGTGTCGGCGTAAGGGATGAGCGGCTCTACGGTCTTGCCCGGCGACTGGAGCCCGGTCGTGGGCCCGAGGAAGTACCCGTGGTCGACGGCGAGCATAACGGTCCTGCCGGTCTCCGGTCTTATGATCTTCGATAAGCGGTTCTTCATGCCCCAGTCCATTATAAGTCCTCCTTCAGACAAGATTGTTTTTAATCAAAACTCCAACAAAAACGCGAGATTTAAGCTAAAATACCGCTTCGGAGACGCACTTTTTCAGGATAGCAAGGTAGAATGTCCGCGTCAACTGATTTATGAGAGGGGCTTTTCAGCCTTTGAGGAACTTCTCCCGGCACTCGGTAGAGCAGAAATGCGCTGTCTCGCCGTCCCTCTTCGCGGATAAGGCCGAGCTCTCGGGGACATAAGACCCGCAGACAGGGTCGAGGACCATCTCTTCGCCCCGGTTCCCGGCGCCTTTATTCGGGATGCGGGAATCCCCTGACTTCTGCTCCGAAGCGGACATCGAGGCCGCCTTTTTCAGGAGGTTTTTTCTAAGGAGTCTCACGGCAAAAAAGACGAGTATGAGGATGATGACCGGTTTCATTCTTTTCTCGCATCCCTTACGGGCCTGTTATAGAGCCTCATAAGGATGTCATATACCTTCTCTTTGAGGACAGGATGGACAAAGTCAGGGGCGAGCTCCGCGATCGGCTCGATGACGAAGAGCCTTTTGTGCGCCTCAGGGTGCGGGATGGCGAGCCCCTCTTCCTTTAAGACCCTGTCCCCGTAAAAGATTATGTCGAGGTCTATCTCCCTCGGGCCCCATCTTTCGCGGGCCTTTCTCCCGATACGCCCTTCGATATCCTTAAGGAGCGCGAGCAGTTCCTTCGGTGGAAGGTCCGTCTCTATCTCCACGGCCCCGTTCATGAACGCGGGCTGATCGGTCTTGCCCCAGGGCTCGGTCTCATTGAACGAGCTTTCTTTTATGAGCCTTACGCGGGGAGAGTATTTCAGATGCTCGATCGCCATCCGGCAGTTCGCTTCCCTGTCGCCGAGGTTCGAGCCTACGGCTATGAAGACCCTCTCGCCCATCCAGCCCCCCGCCCATAAAGCAAGGGCCCCGAAGGGCCCTTTTTGACTAAAATTCAAGCTCCAAGGCCTTCAGCCTCTTCTGCATCTCCTCGATGACCCTGTACTCGTCTTCCTTGTCCTTTGCCGCGAAGGTCGCGGAGAACCGTAGATAGCTACCCACGTCGTCCCACGGCACGGTCGAGATATGCGCCTCTTTTATGAGGAACTCGGAGACGTCTTCCGAGGTCTCGAATACCGTCTCGCCCCTCCTCGCCCTTTTCGGGGACCTGACATAGAGGTAGAACGATCCCTTCGGCATAACGGCTGAAAAGCCGGAGGCGTTAAGGGCGTCGACCATGAGCTTCAACCTACGCTTGTACTTGGCCGAGATCTTCTCGGTTATCTCCGGGTGGTCGAGGGCGTAAATGCCCGCCTTCTGGATGGCGATGAACTGGCCCGAGTCATAATTGTCCTTCACGTGGCCATAGGCCGCGATGGCCTTTTCATTGCCCACGACAAACGCGAGCCTCCAGCCTGTCATGTTGAAGGCCTTTGAGAACGAGTGTATCTCGATGCCCACTTCCTTTGCGCCTTCCACGGAGAGGAAGCTCAACGGCCTGCCTTCATAGGAGAGCGCGGCGTATGCCGCGTCGTGCACGACGAGTATCCTGTTCCTGCGCGCGAACTCGACGACCTTTGCGAAGAACTCAGGCGTGGCCGCGGCACCAGTCGGGTTGTTCGGGTAATTGAGGTAGAGGAGCTTTATGCCATTAAGGTCCGCCGGTGTCAGAGCGTCGAGGTCCGGGAGGAAGCCGTTCTCCTCCTTAAGCGGAAGCTTCACGACCCTTCCGTTGTTCCACTCGGTGTGCGTGGCGAGGATCGGGTAGCCGGGCGAGGTCATGAGTACGCCGTCTCCGGGGTTTATGAAGGCGTCCGGGAGCATGGCGAGAGCGGGCTTGGACCCGATCGAGTGTATTATTTCCCTGGTCGGGTCAATGCCGGTTACGCCATAGACCTTATCCAGATACTTCGCCGCCGCATCCTTCAATTCGAATATGCCGTTGTCGGAATATCCCCGGTTCTCGGGTTTGGCGCACTCGTGCCTCAACGCCTCGATGACTATCGGGAAGGCCATCTCGTCCGGCTCTCCAACGCCGAAGTCCAGGAGCTCGGTGTTGGGGCTCAATCTCTTGGCCTCCGCCTTCGCCCTCTTTATCTTCTCGAATTTGTAGAGCTTCGTGCTCTTCCCGAACGAGGCCCCGCCAATACGCTCGGCGAAAAGCCCCTGCATGTAATCTTCCGGCATTTCGGTGCTACCTCCTTGACTTTCCTTGTATCTATTTTACTGTCTCGCTACCACTATGTTTTTTAAAACGCCTATGCCATCAATCGAAATCTCCACGGTGTTCCCCGGCTTCATCTTGCCCACACCCGAGGGCGTGCCGGTCGCTATTATATCGCCGGGAAGAAGAGTCATCACATGGGATACGAAGCTCAGGAGCTTGAAGCAGTCGAATATCATGTCCTCTGTCGAGGTGTCCTGCCTCTTCTCTCCGTTAAGAAAGGACGTTATTCGGACCCGAGTCGGGTCGAGGTCGGTCTCTATCCAGGGCCCCACGCACGCGAAGGTGTCGAAGCCCTTTGCCCTCGAATACTGTATGTCCTTGCCCTGAAGGTCGCGGGCGGTGACGTCGTTAAAGCAGGTGTAGCCGAGTATGTACTCGCTGGCCTTCTCCGGCGCGACGTCCTTCGCCCTCTTGCCTATGACGATTGCGAGCTCGCCCTCGTAGTCGACCCTGTGGGACATGTGCGACGGATAGACTATTCCCTCCTCGGGGCCGATTACGGCGGTAGAGGGTTTTAAAAAAAGCATCGGCTCTTCGGGCAAGGGCTTGTTGAACTCGGCCGCGTGGGCCTTGTAATTGAGGCCAATCGCGGCTATTTTCGAAGGCTCGCAAGGGGCAAGGAGCTTGACGCTTGAGACGGCCGCTTGCCTCCCGGTCTTTTTAAGGCCGGCAACACCTCCTCTGAACGGGTCGCCGTCGACCTCGAAAATAGTCTCGCCCTCAACGACGCCGTAAGAGGTCTTGCCCTCGAATGAAAACCTGCAGACCTTCAACCTTATCTCCTCTTAATATCCTTTTCGACCATGGCATTTATCTTCAAGCGGAGCGCGTTTATCTTGATGAACCCCTCGGCGTCCTTCTGGTCGTAGACCATGTCTTCTTCGAAGGTCGCGAAGTCCGGGCGATATAACGAGGCCTCGGCCTTTCTGCCGACGACCGTCACATTGCCTTTGTAGAGCTTCACCCTTGCGATGCCCGTGACCGCCGACGTCGCTTCGTCAATAAGCCCCTGGAGGGCCTTTCTCTCGGGCGAGTACCAGTAGCCGTTGTATACGAGGTCGGAGTACCTCTGTGTGAGGCTGTCGCGGAGATGCAGGAGCTCCCTGTCCATGGTGATGGATTCCACCGCCCTCCGTGCGGAGTGCAGTATGGTCCCGCCCGGCGTCTCGTATACGCCGCGCGACTTTATGCCGACATAACGGCTCTCTACCATGTCGACCCTGCCAATGCCGTTTACGCCGCCTATTTCGTTGAGCTTCTCAAGGAGCCTCGCCGGGGAGAGCTTCTTGCCGTCTATCGAGACGGGGTTGCCGTTCTCGAAGCCGATTTCCAGGTAAGTCGGCCTGGCCGGGGCCTTCTCCGGGGAGCGCGTCAGCACGAACATGTCCGCGGGCGGCTCCGCCCACGGGTCTTCGAGTATGCCGCCTTCGAAGCTAATGTGGAAGAGGTTCCTGTCGGAGCTGTATGGCTTGGACTTGGTAACGGGAACCGGTATGCCGTGCCTCTTGGCGTAGCGTATGAGGTCTGCCCTGCCCTTCATGTCCCACTCGCGCCATGGGGCGATGACATGTATGTGCGGGTCGATCGCGTAATAGGTGAGCTCGAACCTGACCTGATCGTTCCCCTTGCCGGTCGCGCCGTGCGAGACGCTGTCGGCCTTTTCCGCCTTCGCTATCTCCATCTGCGCCTTTGCTATCAAAGGCCTTGCGATGGAGGTGCCGAGGAGGTATGTCCCTTCGTAGACTGAAGCCGCGCGGAGCATCGGGAAGACGAAGTCCGAGACGAACTCCTCTCTAAGGTCCTTTATGTATATCTTGGATGCGCCCGTGGACAGGGCCTTCTCTTTAAGGCCTTTTATCTCAGAGCCCTGGCCGATGTCCGCCGAGAACGCTATGCACTCGCATTCGTAACGCTCGATCAGCCACTTCATTATGACGGACGTATCGAGCCCGCCTGAGTATGCAAGGACGACCTTTTTTACCTTCTTCATCTCCGCCAATCCTTCCTTTTACCTGTAATCTACTTCGAGCCTTCCACGAGCAACTTTTCGAGTATCGCCTTCTGTATGTGGAGCCTGTTTTCCGCCTCGTCCCATACCGCCGAAAGCGGTCCTTCGAGGACGTCTTCTGTTATCTCTTCCCCCCTGTGCGCCGGGAGGCAGTGGAGGACCGTCGCGTCCTTTTTTGAGAGCTTCAGCAATTCCTTGTTTATCTGAAAGCCCTTGAAGGCCTTTTTCCGTTTTTCGGACTCCTCTTCCTGCCCCATCGAGGCCCAGACGTCGGTATTCAATACGTCGGCGTCCTTCGCGGCCTCTTCAACGCTCTCGGTAACGATTATCTCGGAGCCGGTCGAGCCGACCCTGTCCAGAAATTCCTTCGAAGGCCAGTACCCCTTGGGGCAGGCGAGCGTAAGGGAGAAGCCGAGGACGGAGGCCGCCTCTATCCACGAGTTGGCCATGTTGTTGCCGTCGCCGATCCACGCGTACTTGAGATCGTCGTAGCGGCCCTTTCTCTCCACGACCGTCATGACGTCGGCGAGCACCTGGCACGGGTGATGGGTGTCGGTTAGGCCGTTGATGACCGGGACCGACGAATACTTCGCGTACTCTTCTATTATCTCGTGCCCGTACGTGCGGATGACTATGGCGTCGACATACCGGGACATTACGCGGGCCGTGTCTTTTATCGGCTCGCCGCGCCCTATCTGCGAGTCCTTGCCGCTTATAAATATCGCGTCGCCGCCAAGGTGGTACATGGCGGTCTCGAAGGACACGCGCGTGCGCGTGGAGGACTTCTCGAATATGAGCCCGAGCGTCTTTCCCCTGAGCGGATTGTGCGGGATGCCTTTCTTGTGCCTCTCCTTCAACGCCGAGGCCCTCGACAACAACCCGTCTATCTCTTCCTTTGTAAGGTCAGCTATGCGCAAAAGGTGCATTTATATATTCCCTTATTCGTATTCAAAACTGCCACCCTCACCCCAACCCTCTCCCATCAAGGGAGAGGGGTAAAATGATATTACTCCTGCGCCCGGCCCCAAAAACTTCCCCTCCCTTGATGGGAGGGGACAGAGGGGAGGGTGAGTCTTTACAAGTTTTCTCCGGCCCCTTCACATTAAGACGCAGAGGGCAAAGACGAAAAAGACTTCTTAAGAACCTCAATCATCTCGTCTATCTCTTTTTCACCCACGATGAGCGCCGGGATGAAGCGGAGCGTCTTGTCGCCGACGCAGTTTATGAGAAGGCCCCTATCGAGGCAGTCTTTTACGATGCCCCCGCCCTTTATGCCGTCGGCGAGCTCCATGCCGATGATGAGCCCCTTGCCGCGTATCTCTTTTATAAAGGAAAAATCCTTTTTGAGCGATTCAAGCTTGTTCACAAGATACGCGCCTGACTTCTTGCAGTTCTCGAGTATGCCTTCCTCGACGATTACCTTCAAGGCCGCAAGCCCGGCGGCGGTGGCGAGCGGGTTTCCGCCAAAGGTCGATGCGTGCGTGCCCGGGGTGAAAGCGGAGGCGACCTCGTCTGTCGCGCACATCGCGCCAATGGCGACCCCTCCGGCGAGCCCCTTTGCGAGCGTCATGATGTCAGGAGAGACACCTGAGTTCTCGTATGCGAATAGTGTGCCCGTGCGTCCCATGCCGACCTGTACCTCGTCGAATATGAGGAGCGTCCCGTTCGCCTTGCATGCGGCCTTGAGCTCTTTAAGATACGCGTCCGAGGGCACATTGACCCCGCCCTCGCCCTGTATGGGCTCGACCATCACGGCCGCAGTTTTTGCGTTCAGCGCGCCTTTGAGCGCGGAGATATCGTTAAACGGCACATAGGTGAATTTTTCAAGCAAGGGCTCGAAGCCCGCCTGGAACTTCTTCTGCCCGGTTGCCGCAAGCGCCCCCAATGTCCTGCCGTGGAAGGATTTTTCCATCGTTACGATCTGAAACCGGTCGTCGCCCTTGACGCTAAAGAACTTCCTTGCGAGCTTTATCGCGGCCTCGTTCGCCTCCGCGCCTGAGTTGCAGAAGAACACCTTATCGGCAAAGGAATGCTTTGTCAAAAGCCCGGCGAGCTCCGACTGCGTCTTTATGTGATAAAGGTTGGAAATGTGTATGAGCTCTCCGGCCTGCCGCCTGAGGGCCTCGACGACCTTCGGGTGACAGTGGCCGAGGTTGCAGACGGCGAGGCCTGAGGTGAAATCGAGGTAACGCTTTCCATCGGCGTCCCAGACCTCCGCACCGGAGCCCTTTACAATTGAAATGGGGAAACGGCCGTAGGTATTCGCGACATGCTTTGTGGTGAGTGAGATGATTTCAGCGTTCGTCAACTTCCGTCCCTTCCTTCGTATCAACTATTACTTCTTAAGCCCTATCGCGGTGCCTACGCCTTCGTCCGTAAATACCTCGAGCATGACCGCGTGCTCTACCCTGCCGTCTATGATGTGCGCCGTGGTGACGCCGCCGGCGACCGCCTCCATACAGCACTGGATCTTCGGTATCATGCCGCCGATCGCGACCTTCTTTGTGATGAGGGCGCGGGCTTCAGACAATGACAGCGACGAGATGAGCTTCTTGTCCTTATTTAGCACCCCGGCGACGTCAGTCAGCAATATGAGTTTCTCCGCCTTCAGGGCCGCGGCTATCTTTCCGGCTACGGTGTCCGCGTTTATGTTGTAGCTCAAGCCCTCGTCGCCGCCGCCGACCGGCGCGATGACCGGGATGAAGTTATTGGCCTCAAGCGTCCTTATGACGGACGGGTCTATGGCCGCCACGTCCCCGGCAAAGCCCATCTCCTCGCCTTTTATCTTCAGGCTCTTTGCGGTGATAAGCCCGCCGTCCTTGCCGCCGAGCCCAACGGCCTTGCCGCCGAAGTGGTTTATGAGCCCGACTATCTCTTTGTTGATCTTTCCGACGAGGACCATCTCGACGACGTCCATCGTCTCGTTGTCCGTGACCCTTATGCCCTTTACGAACCTCGACTCCTTGCCGAGGCGCGTAAGGAGCCCGCCGATCTGCGGCCCCCCGCCGTGGACGATGACCGGGTTTATGCCGACGTACTTCATGAGCACGATGTCGCGCGCGAAGGACTTTTTCAAGTGCTCCTCGGTCATCGCGTGGCCGCCGTACTTTATGACGATAGTCTTGTCGTAGAACTTCCTTATGTAAGGAAGCGACTCGAATAGCGTCTTTATCTTTTCGATGTTCTTCTGCAAGGCCGACTCCGAAATGGAAATACCGCGTAGTCCACCCCTAAGAGCCGGGGGGCTTCAGCGGCCCTTAGAGGATGTACCTCGAGAGGTCTTCGTCCTTGATGACGTCCGAGAGCCTCTTTCTCACGTACTCGCTGTCTATTACGAGCTTTTTATCCTGCATGTCCGGGGCGTCGAACGATATCTCGTCGAAGACGCGCTCCATGACTGTGTGGAGCCTTCTCGCCCCGATGTTCTCCATCCGCTCGTTCACTATCGTCGCCATGGACGCTATCTCCCTGACGCCGTCGTCGGTGTAAGAGACATCGACCCCTTCGGTCTCGAGGAGCGCCTTGTACTGCTTCAAGAGCGCGTTTTCCGGCTCGGTCAATATCCTTACGAACTCATCCTCGCCGAGTGGTTCGAGCTCGACCCTTATCGGGAACCTGCCCTGGAACTCGGGGATAAGGTCCGACGGCTTGGAGACATGGAACGCGCCCGAGGCGATGAAGAGTATATGGTCGGTCTTCACCATGCCGTACTTCGTGTTGACGGTAGAGCCCTCTACTATGGGAAGCAGGTCCCTCTGGACGCCCTCCCTCGAAATGTCAGGGGTCTGCCCTGCCTGCCTTCCGGCGATCTTGTCTATCTCGTCGATGAATACTATGCCCGACTGCTCCACGCGCTCGACCGCCTCTTTCACGACCTTTTCCATGTCGATAAGGCGCTGGGTCTCCTCCTGAGTAAGGAACTCGAAGGCCTCCGGCACCTTCACCTTCCTCTTCCGGGTCTTTTTCGGGAAGAGGTTGGAGAACATGTCCTTGAGATTCATGTCCATCTCCTCGACACCCTGGGAGGAGAGTATTTCGATCGACGGCATCTTCTGCTGTTCAGAGGTCTCTATCTCGACGGTCCTGTCGTCGAGCTTGCCCTCGCGCAGAAGCCCGCGTAGCTTGTCCCTCGTGGATTTCTGGAGCTCGCGCTCCTTTGCGAGCTTGTCCTGGTCGATTGCCTGGAACGGCGGCGAGGTGACGGGCGGAAGCAGGCAGTCGAGGAGCCGCTCTTCGGCAGAGTCCCTCGCCTTTACGCGCACCGTGACCTTCTCCTCGTCCTTGACCATCTTTATGGCGAGCTCGGTCAAGTCTCGTATTATCGATTCCACGTCCCGGCCGACATAGCCGACCTCCGTGAACTTCGAGGCCTCCACCTTTATGAACGGGGCCTGGGCGAGCTTGGCGAGCCTCCGGGAAATCTCGGTCTTGCCGACACCCGTCGGGCCTATCATGATGATGTTCTTGGGGGATATTTCGTCCCTGAGCTCGGGCCTTACCTGCTGGCGGCGCCAGCGGTTACGGAGCGCGATGGCTACGGCCCTTTTGGCCTGCCTCTGGCCGATTATATATTTATCGAGCTCGGAGACTATCTCCCTCGGGGTAAAGCTCTTCATTTACGGCTACCTCTAAAAATTGTTATTTTTCCCGACTGCTCGGCGCAGGGCCAAAGTTGGTACGGAGTCTCTGGGCAAATCAATACTCCAGCCTTTGATACGAATTTGCCCGTCCGGCAGGACTGCGTCAGGACGGAAACAAAATGCTCACATAATACCCATATATGCTGCGCTTTGTATTTCCGCCCTTCCTTGACCTCATAAAAAATTCCTAATTTTTAGAGATAGCCTTATGAAAGTTCCTCTACCGTTATCTCGGTGTTCGTGTATATGCATATCTCGGCGGCGGTCTTGATCGCCTCCTCGGCTATCTCTCTTGCGGTGAGATCAGTGTGCCTCATCATCACCTTTGCCGCCGCGGCGGCAAACGACCCGCCGGAGCCGATGGAGGCTATGCCGTCCTCCGGCTCGATGACGTCTCCTGCGCCGGATATCATGAATGTGTGGTCCTTGTCGGCGACGATCAATAGCGCCTCAAGACGCCTTAGGACCCTGTCGGTCCGCCAGTCCTTGGCGAGCTCTACGACGGCCTTGGTGATGTTGCCCCTCGTCTCGTCGAACTTCGCCTCGAACTTGTCGAATAATGTCATCGCGTCGGCGGTCGAGCCCGCGAACCCTGCAATGACCTTCTCTTTTATGCGGCGCACCTTTATCGCGCCGCGCTTGACGACCGTGGAGCCGAGCGTCACTTGCCCGTCCCCGGCCATGGCGACCGACCCGTTACGCCTTACGGCTATGACTGTGGTGCCGTGGAAGGTTGTCAAGAGAATCTCCAAGAAAAATTTCTTTTGGTCAAATACTGAGATTGCTTCGTCGCGGAAGAGCCGCTCCTCGCAATGACAAACACAAACTATTTCTTCGTCTTCGCCCTCGGGTGGGCCGCGTCATAAGCCGCCATCATCGCGTCGACGCCGACCTTCGTGTACCTCTGGGTCGTCGACAGCTTGCTGTGGCCGAGCAATTCCTGTATGGAGCGAAGGTCGACTCCCGCGTCCAAAAGGTGCGTGGCGAAAGTGTGCCGGAGCGCATGCGGTGTAGGGGTCTTGTTTATCCCGCACAATGCCGTATATTTTTTTACGAGCCTCTGGACCGTCCTGGGGGTAAGGCGTCTCGTTTTATTCCCGCCCCCCTGCCCCCCCTTGCCGCCTGTAAAGAGCGGGCCGTCACCGGAAGGCCTCTCATTCTCAATATAGAGCCGGAGCGACTCTTTCGCGTGATCGCCGAGATAGGCTATCCGCTCCTTGTTGCCCTTGCCGAGGACCCTGATGGTCCCAGCCTCAAGATCGATTGCGTCGATGTCGAGCCCGGTAAGCTCGCTTACCCTTATGCCCGACGAATAAAGGACCTCCAGTATTGCGAGGTCCCTTAAAATGGACGGGCTCTCATCTTGCCCCTCCCCGGCGCTCCGTGGCGCTTCTATCAGGGATTTGGCCTCCTCGACGGTCAGGACCGACGGGAGGTATCTTTCGACCTTGGGGGCGGCCACGCACTCGGCGGGGTTCACCTTTGCGAGCCCCTTCTTTACGAGAAACCTGAAAAAAGACCTTATCGAGGAGAGCTTCCTCGCAATCGATATTTTCTTATTCTCTCTAAAGAGCGCGTAGATGAAACCCGAGACAGCGGGCTCGTCGAGCCTCTCGACCGCGACCTCCCCGTCGAGCCCGATGTAGCGCGGCTGGGACTTAAGAAAAGCGTGAAACTGCCTTAAATCCCTCGCGTATCCGAGCCTTGTGTTGGGGGAGGAGTTCCTCTCGACCGCAAGGTAGTCGATAAACTTTTCCACCAGGCCGAGCATCCATGCCTTATAACATCAAAAGTCGAAACCTTCAATGGTTTTTTGGGCAATGCGGGACTTGGCCCGAATGGATTGCCAAAAAACTTAGGCTGCTCAAAAAGCTCCAGATGCGAGGCGTCGAGAAACGAGGAGCGAGGCGTACTGTAGTATGTACGCCGCAGTTACGAGTGCCGAAGACAACAAAGCAGATGGGCTTTTTCAGCAGCCTAATGGATGATGTCTCCGAGCCTCCCAAACCTGACCCAGTGACTGTCCCTGTTCCACGACCAATAGATGATGAAGGCCTTGCCCTTTATGTCCTTGAACGGCACCGGACCCCAGTAGCGCGAATCATAGCTCCTGTCGCGATTGTCACCCATGACGAAGACGGTCCCGTCCGGGACCGTGTAGGGACCGAAGTTTATGTTCTTCTCGGTGTCCTCGCCATACAGGCCGCCCTTGTTCACGCCCCAGGGGTCGTCCATCTTTTTATCGTTAAGGTAGAGGACCTTCTCCTTAAGCTCCACCCTGTCGCCGGGGAGCCCTATGACCCTCTTGATATAGTCCTTGGACCTGTCGCCCGGGAAGCGGAAGACTATGACGTCTCCGTGGTCGACCTTGCCCCATGACGGGATGAGCTTCGTCTCAAAGAAAGGGACGGAAGCGCCGAAGATCTTGATGATGGCCGGTTTCGGGACCTGTATGCCGTAGGCGAACTTGGAGACGACTATATGGTCTCCTACAAGGAGCGTTTCCTCCATCGACCCCGACGGTATCTTGAAGGCCTGTATGACGAAGGTCCTTATGATGAGGGCGAGGACCAGGGCTATGACTATGGCCTCGACTATCTCCCTTATGTTTTTCTTTTTGTCCTTCTGTTCCTGTCCTTTTTTTTCTTCCATGTCCGCCTGTTACCGCCTTTTTCTTTTAGCTTACTTTAAGGACCGCGAGGAACGCCTCCTGCGGGAGCTCCACTCTTCCGACCTGCTTCATCCGCTTCTTGCCTTCCTTCTGCTTTTCGAGGAGCTTTCTCTTCCTCGTGATGTCGCCGCCGTAGCACTTTGCCGTTACGTTCTTCCGGAGGGCCTTTATCGTCTCCCTCGCTATGACCTTCGAGCCTATCGCCGCCTGTATGATCACCTCGAACATCTGCCTCGGGATAATCTCCCTCATCTTCTCGGCGAGGTCCTTGCCCCTCGCGAACGCCCTCTCGCGCGGGACGATCAATGAGAGCGCGTCGACGCCCTCGCCGTTTATGAGGATGTCGAGTTTTATGAGGTCGGACTTCCTGAAGTCCAGGTAGTCGTAGTCCATCGAGGCGTAACCCTTTGACAGGGTCTTGAGCTTATCGTAAAAATCGAGCACTATCTCGTTCAACGGGATCTCGTACTCGACCATGACCCTCGATGTGGTCAGGAACTTTATCTCCCTCTGTATGCCCCTCTTCGACTCGCATAAGGCCAAGACCCCTCCTAAAAACTCCGCAGGCAGGTGGAGGGTCGCGAGTATGAACGGCTCCTCGACAAAATCTATGTACTGCGGCGAAGGCAGGTTCGAGGGGTTGTCGACCATGATCACCGTGCCGTCGGTCTTCGTGACCCTGTAGATAACGGTCGGGGCCGTGGTTATGAGCGCGAGCCCGTACTCCCTTTCAAGCCTCTCCTGTATTATCTCCATGTGGAAAAGGCCGAGGAAGCCGCACCTGAAGCCGAACCCGAGCGCAAGCGAGGTCTCGGGCTCGAACGTGAAGGATGAATCGTTCAGCCTGAGCTTTATGACCGCCTCTTTCAGGTTCTCGTACTGGGCGGAATCTACCGGGTAGAGTCCGCTGAAGACCATCGATTTGGCGGCCTTGTAACCGGGGAACGGCTCTTCGGTCGGGACGAGCGCGTCGGTGATGGTATCGCCGACGTTAGTTTCCCTGACCTCTTTTATATTTGCGATGACGAAGCCGACCTCGCCTACGCCGAGGGAGTCGACCTCCTTGGGGCCGGGGGCGAAGACGCCGACCTTGTCTACATCGAAGGTCTTGCCAGTTGCCATGAACTTTATCTTGGTCCCCCTTTTTATACAGCCGTCGAAGACCCTTATCTGGACGACCACGCCCTGGTAGATGTCGTACCATGAGTCGAAGACGAGGGCCTTCAATGGCCTCTCCTCGTCGCCCTTGGGTGGCTGGATCCTCTTTACGATAGCTTCGAGTATGTCCTTTATCCCTATCCCCTCTTTCGCGCTCGCAAGGACGGATTCGGACGCGTCGATGCCAAGCACCTCCTCTATCTCTTCCTTTATCCTCGGAGGGTCGGCGGCCGGTAGGTCTATCTTGTTCAAGACCGGGAATATGTCGAGCCCTACGTCCACCGCCGTATAGAGGTGCGCGACCGTCTGCGCCTCGACACCCTGGGAGGCGTCCACGACGAGGATGGCCCCCTCGCAGGCCGAAAGCGACCGGCTCACCTCGTAGCTGAAGTCCACATGGCCCGGCGTGTCTATGAGGTTAAGTATGTAGGTGTTGCCGTCGTCGGCCTTGTAGTTAAGGCGCGCGGTCTGAGCCTTGATGGTTATGCCGCGCTCCCTCTCAAGCTCCATCTTGTCGAGGAACTGGTCGACCATCTCGCGTTTGGTTATCGTCCCCGTGAACTCGAGGATCCTGTCCGAGAGCGTGGATTTGCCGTGGTCTATATGGGCTATTATCGAAAAATTCCTTATCCTGTTCTTATCCGCCACTTTGATCCGGTCCCCTGTCTATGGTCCTTAGAAACCCATAAAAAACTTAATATAACATTGTAAATAATCGCGCCGGGTTTGTCAAAAGAAAAGGGTCCTGGCCGGACGGGCAAAGCTCACATCAGGATGACTTGGCTCCCCTTGCCTCAATATCCTCCGAAGGACGCTGGCCCCGCGCCGAGCGGTCCTGCCGGACAGGCAATCCGTATCGGACGGCTTTGCGTCCGGGGGACTGGAGCAACCCGATTTGAAATTGGCCGTACGCCGAGTACCCTACCCCTTCGTGACCTCGTCTATCCAGGCGAGGTATTCCGGCAGCCCGTCCTTTATGTCGACGGCGATTATCTCCGGGACCTCGTAGCCGTGGAGGGCCTTTATCCTGTCCTTGAGCTTCCCTAAGAGCGAGGCCCTCGTCTTGTAGATGGAGAGGACCTCCGCCTCGTCGAAGACCTTTCCTTTCCATGTGTAGATCGACCTTAAGCGCGGGACCATGTTACAGCACGCGGCAAGCCCCTCTTCGACCACGGCTTTTCCGATGCGCGCCGCCTCGTCCTCGTTAGGGGCGGTCGAAAAGACTATCACGAACCCATCCATAAACGGTCTCCTTTCTTTTCCGGGCAAGGCTAACATCTTTAGGGGGAGATTTCAAAGGGGAAGGGAGGGAGGCGGGGTTGGAAAACCCCGCCTATCGAAAACCGTGTTTTCAAACTCCTCCCCTTGATAAGGGGAGGTCGGGTGGGGTGATTTTAAGGGAAAAGCAGACCTCCCCCGCCCCCTCCTTGTAAAGGAGGGGAGATACCTGATCAACCATCTATCCCTTGAGCATCCTCTCTATCTCCTCGATCATCCGCGCCTTGTGGGTGCCCCCCCAGTATACGCGGGAGCAACGAGGGCATATGGAAAACCTCTCCTGAGTGGCAAAGACATACGGCGGGACCTTGTCCCTTGCCGAGTCTTTCCCTAAATCCTCAAGGGGGATGTTGCATCTCAGGCACCTGGTAAGGAAGCCTGTTGCGTTTATCTCGAACCTCTTCGACAATTCCTTGAGCTGGTCGGAGACCAGGTCGCTCTCGATGAATATCGTCTTGCCGCGCGCGGCGCGGCGCTGGATGAGCAATGTATCGCGCGTGAGTATGACCCGCCCTTCGTCGATTGCCCTCTTAAGGAGCTCGTCATCCGTTATGGAAGGTTCAAAGGCGCAGTCGTAGCCTAAAGTGCGTAGCCACCTTGCGAGCTTTCCGAGCATGGCGTCCGCCATGAGCCTCGGGGGCGCTCCGTTCACAGGAGCCCCGCGATACCTACCGGCTCCCATGCGGCAGACCTTACCTTCCAGTCGCCGGTCTCGTTCTTGAATACGATAGAGAACCTGTAGGCCTCGGCCTCCTCGGGGACGATATCCGAGAGCGACTTTATGTCCCCTCCCCTCATTGTTATGGCCTTTGCGTCTACAAGGGCGGTGTCTCCCTTGACCTCTACCGTAAGTCCCCTCACGAAGACCTTCACGGCCTCGGGCCGGAGGAGCTGGTAGACGAGGACGCCTTTTATCCCGTTGTAGTCGTTGCCCCGGTCGTCGGCGTATTCATTCGATATGAATCGCATGAAGGCCTTTACATCCTTTTTCTCAGCCGCCTCGACGGCCTCTGACACGCTCTGGCGTATCCTTTCCTCTTCAGGCGGCCTTGAGCAGGCGTGGAGAAAGAGGGCGGATAAAAATAGGGCTATGAGGGGTCTTGGAAAGTGTCTCACGGCAAACCTTGATGTTATAAAGGCGGGACTTGTTAGTCCCGCCTTTATTAACGATACATATGAAAACGAAAGAAGACTGACTCTACCCGAAAAATATATGCGCTATCCTGTACATCTCGAGGTCTATGGTCTTAAGCTTCGCCGTGGCCTCTTCAAGCGATATGTCGACTATCTTATTTCCCTGAAGCGCGACCATGCGTCCGAAGTTGGCTTCGTTGACGAGCTCTATCGCCCTTATGCCGTAGCGCGTGGCGAGGATCCTGTCGTAGGCCGTAGGCGTGCCGCCCCTCTGGAGATGCCCGAGCACCACGAACCGTGACTCAAGAGAAGTCCTCTTCTCTATTTCGGTCGCGAGGAACTCCCCAACGCCGCCGAGCTTGACATGTCCGAACGAGTCGAGCGTCTTGTCCTTCGTTATCATGCCGCCCGCCTCTTTCGGGTACGCGCCTTCCGCCGCGACGACGAGGCTGAAGTTCTTCCCCTCTTCCTTCCTCTTCTTTATTACAGCGCAGACCTCGTCGACGTCGAACGGCTTCTCGGGGATAAGTATTACGTCGGCCCCTCCGGCTATGCCGCCGTAGACCGCGATCCAGCCGGCGTGCCTGCCCATGACCTCGACTACCATGACCCTCTGGTGGGCCTCGGTCGTGGAATGCAGTCTGTCGAGCGCCCATGTGACGATGGATACGGCTGTATCGAACCCGAAGGTGAAGTCCGTGCCGGAAAGGTCGTTGTCTATGGTCTTCGGCACGCCGATGACCTTTATGCCCTTGGCGTGGAGCTTCGCGGCGACACCCAGCGTGTCGTCTCCGCCTATGGCTATTATGGCGTCGAGCTTGAGCGTCTCGATGTTCTTGAAGAGCTTCTCCGCGTCCTCGGGCTTCTTAAGCGGGTTCGTCCTCGATGTGCCGAGTATTGTGCCGCCCATGGGCAGTAGCCCGGAGACCGCCTGCTTCGTGAGCTTTATCGTATTGGATTGAACGAGTCCTCTCCAACCGTCCCTGATGCCCGTGAACTCGTATCCGAACTGATGCCCCCTCTTGACTATGGCGCGGATTACCGCGTTAAGTCCCGGGCAGTCTCCGCCTCCGGTTAGTATCCCAACGTTCATGGACTTTGCCCTCCTCGGTTATGTCGGATCAGCGCGTCAAAGGACTAAAGACCGAGCGCCGCGATGATTATATCGCATCTCAAAAAAGTCAGACGGCAGGCGCCGCGGCGAGCGGCAGCTTCGCGACGAATGTCGAGCCCTTGCCGGGGACGCTTGTCACCTCGAGAGTCCCTCCGTGCGCCTCGGCTATGCCCTTGCATATGGAAAGCCCGAGCCCTGCCCCGCCGACGTCCCTGGAACGGGCCTTGTCTACCCTGTAGAACCTGTCGAAGACGAACGGCGCGTCCTCTTTCGAGATGCCGACGCCGGTGTCCCTTACCCTGAAGACCGCCTGGCCGCCCTCCCCGGCGAGCGAGAGCTCGACCGTGCCGCCCCGGGGCGTGTACTTTATGGCGTTGTCAATAAGGTTCGATAGGAGCTGGCTTATCCTTACCCTGTCCCCGCGGACGATCAAGGGTATACTCTTGAGGATATACATCTCGATACCGCTGTCAAGGGCGAGCCTCCTGAAGTGCTCGAGCCGCTCTTTCAGGAGCTTCTCGAGGTCGACGCTCTCCTTGGGCTGAGACTCCTTCTCAACGTCCATCTTGGCGAGGTCGAGGAGGTTCCGGACGATGTCGTTCATCCTGTCGATCTCCTCGAGGCTGGATTTGAGCGCCTCCCTCATCGCATTGACATCGTCCTTCGACCGGAGCGCTATCTCCATCTCGCCCTTCAATATCGTAAGCGGGGTCTTGAGCTCGTGCGAGGCGTCGCCCGTGAACTGCTTTATCTGCCTGAACGACTTTTCCAGCCTCGCTATCATCTCGTTCATTGTGGATGCGAGACGGCCTATCTCGTCGTTAGGGACCTCTATGGTTATGCGCTCGTTCAGGTTCTCGGCCTCGATCTTCCTCGCGAGCTTGGTTATCTCGGCGACGGGCCTCAACGCCTTTTTAGCGAGGAACCAGCCGACGGCGCTCGCGATGACGACCGAGGCCGCGGCCCCCAGCATGAAGATGTATGCGAGCGAATGGAATATCTCGTCTATCCCCTCGAGCGAGGAACCCACCTGGACTATCGCCACGAGCCCCTTCTCGGGCACGAATATCGGCTTTGTGACGACCCTTACGGGGTACTTGCCGACGTTCCGGATCACCTCGAAGGTCGTCGCGCCGTTCACGGCCGCGTGGTAGGTGTCCCTCGTGATGGGGAGCCTCATGCCTTCGAGGTTCGAAGACCTCGCCACGGTCTTCCCGAGCGGGTCGAGGACCTGTATGTAGTTCCCGGCTGTCCTTATGCCGAAGAACCTCTCCAGTATGATATCGAAGTCCCTTGGGAGGAACATCTGCCCGGACGGTTTTACGACCGTGTGGACCATCATGTTGGCGACCGAGCTGATCTGGTTGTCGGTCCTGTACATGTAGATCTTGAGGAGCGAATACGAGAACGCCGCGCCGAAGCCTATGAGGCTCAACGTGAGGAGGGTGACGTACCAGAAGGTCAGTCTTGTGCGGATGGAAAATGCCATTTGGGTGAGGCGGTCCTTCGGGCGCTCTTGCCCGGTTACTCGGAGAATTCCTTCAGCCTGGACATGGACTTTATGATTATCTCTTTTCTCCTGATGTCCAGTATGCCGTCTTCCTTGAAGGACTTAAGGAGCCGTATCGAGGTCTCCTGCGTGATGCCGAGGAGCTCGGCTATCTCAAGCCTCGAGAGCGTGAGATTTAGCTTAACCCCTCCGTCTTCCTTGACGCCGTACTCGTTCGCGAGCGTATATAAAAGATGGCCGAGCTTCTCCTTCGCGTTAAGGAGCCCGAGGTTGCCGATACGCTCGTAGGCGTGGTTAAGTTCCTTGCCGAGAGAGATGATGAGCTTCTTCGAAATATCCGGCTCCCTTTCGAGGATCTTGAAGAACGCGTTCTTCTCTATATAGCAGAGCTCGGAGTCCTCCATGGCGACGGCCGTGTTCTTGTAGAGCCTCCCCTCGTAGAAGACCTCGAAGCCCAAAAGGTCTCCGGGGTTCAAGATATTGATTATCTGCTCCTTGCCTGTGGATGAAGACCTTACGAGCTTGAGCCTGCCGGTCCTTATGATGTAGAGGCCCGTGCACTCGTCGCCGTCGAGGTATACCAGCTCCCGCTTTTTATATGAGGAGATGACGACGACGTCCTTGAAGGCGTCGAGCTGGGCGTCGTTCAGCCCCGTGAATATCGTGTTCTCCCTGATGTGGCACCTGCAGAGAGAGCAGATAGAGTCCTTGTCCATCAATATCGTCATATGCCTTCCTCTTTTGATGTAGCCGCGGCATCCGCGCCGCTCCCGCCTCCGGCAAGCTCCTTGAGCGGCAGGTCCTTCCTGTAGGGTACGACGGCAAGGGAGACGCTCTCCTTAGCTCTTACGCTCTTCAATATACCGGCGACCTCGTCGTCCGGCAGGGCCTCTCCCGAGGACCAGTCTATGGTCTGCACCTTGATAAGGACCTTCTCGGGGCCGACCGAGGCCGAGGCGTCCACGACCATCCGCTCAATGATATCGCGTATCTCTTCCGGGTCCCTTTTCAGCTCCGTCCCCATCTGCCTGTGGTAGGCCATGATGGAGTAGTAGTCGAAGTCTCTCCGCGCCGCTTCGGCCAGGTCCTGCGAGAGCCACGCAAGCGCGTAAGGGGCGTTGGTGACAGACTCGTACATGAGGTTTATGGCGAACCTGGCCTCCGGCCTCTTCTTCGCCACGACCTCCTTGAGCCTTCCGGCCACATCGAGGAGCCGCCGGTTCTTCCACGAAGCCCACTTCCAGAAGAGCTCGGTGTAATGCACGGACTGGCCGTCCGTCCGGAGATACAGCGACTCGGGGTCCATCTCCACCCCTGTCTCCTTTTTAAAAAGCGCCTCCATGTGCGCTCCGAAGCCCTCGCTGTGCCTTAGCACCAGGTCGTCCTGGAAGAGCACCCCGTCTATTTCGTATTCGGCGAGGTCGGCGTAGATGCGCTCCAATCTCTCGATTGCCCTCTCATTAAAGAGGTCGAGCCCCTTGCACCTTACGAAGCCCTTTGAGCGGATGTCATACCCGGTACAGGCGAGGTCTTCGTCATCCTCGACCCCGTAGTCGGCGTACCTCGTCGTCATCCACGCGAATACCTTAAGCCCCTGCCTGTGCGCGGCCGTTAGGACCGCTGAGAGCATGTCATCCACTACAGGCGCGGAAGAGGTATTGAAGTATACGCCCCGTTTATCCCTTGGGGAGACGAACCGGTAAAACCTGTCCCCGCTGTTATGAAAGACGCGGAGGATCACTGTGTCGACCCCGGCTGATCCAAGCCCCTTAAGCTCGCCTTCGACCTCCTCGATGGTCCTCCCCTCGAAGAGCATGACCTGCACCGCCTTGAGCCCCTTTACCTGCCTAAAAGGCGCTTCCGGAAGAGGTATTGTCGGGAGGCGCTTGACGCGCATCCAGCCGAGCTCGTCAAGCCTTACGAGGGCTTTCCCCGCAAGCGGGCTCTCCCCGAAGTTCCTTACAAATTGCCTGTACTGTACCTCGGCCTTGTCATAAAGCCCGGCCATGTAATAGGCCTCGGAGAGGCCGAACTGGGCCTCAACGAGAACGGGGCTTCCGGGAAAACTCTCTATGACCCTCTCGAACTCCCTTGCCGCCGTCCTGTACTCGCCCCCGTGCATGAGGAAGCGGGCGTAATTCATCTGCCCAAGGTCAGTATAAAAGGGGCTTTCAAAGGCAAGGGCGGTATTTCCGAAAAAAACGATACTCGGCAAAAAAAACAGGGCCATGATAAAGCCCCTTACCCTGAATGCGCCGGTCTTTATCACCAACAATACGGCCTCCGACAAGGAATCAAACAAACGGACGCCCCTTTCAAGACCGGGGCCTGTAACAAATTATATCAAAACAAAAGTCCCTTATCTATAGGGTATTTAGCAGTTTCTGAAAGCCACGGAAATTATTCAGGCTTCAAATAAGCTCCGGATGCGAGGCGTCGAGGAGCGAGGCGTCGAGGAGCGAGTCGTCGAGGTATCGAGGAGCGAGGCGTACTTTAGTATGTACGCCGCAAGGACGAGCGACGATAACAACAAAGCAGATGGACTTTTTCAGCAGCCTGCCTAAAAGAACTTTTCAATGGCTTCCTTTATCGTAGCAACCCCTTCAAGGCGCATGGACCCTGTTTTTTTGAGGTGCTTGAGATTGTCCTTGGGGAGGACGCACCGTTTAAATCCGAGTTTTTCGGCCTCCCGCACCCTCTGCTCGACCTGGCTTATCGCCCTCACCTCGCCTGCGAGCCCGACCTCTCCGAATATGACGGTCTTGGGTTCGATGGGTTTGTCTAAAAAGTTCGAGGCGAGCGAGGCGAGTATGCCCAAATCTATCGCGGGCTCGTCGAGCCTTAAGCCGCCCGCGACCTTTACGAAGATGTCGTGGTTGGCGAGCGAGACCCCGGCCTTTTTCTCAAGCACCGCGGCAAGCAACATGACCTTGTTGTGGTCGACACCCACGACCGTCCTCCGGGGCACCCCGAAGAGCGTCGGGCAGACGAGCGACTGGACCTCGACGAGTATCGTCCGCGTCCCTTCAAGGCTTGAGACCACCGCTGAGCCGGACGAATCAGCGGGCCTTTCGGCAAGGAAGACCTCCGACGGGTTCGTGACCTCTATGAGCCCCGAATCCTTCATCTCGAATACGCCTATCTCCATGACCGAGCCGAAGCGGTTCTTTACGGCGCGGAGTATCCGGAAGGGGTGGCCCCTCTCACCCTCGAAGTAGAGGACGGTATCCACCATGTGCTCAAGGACCTTCGGCCCGGCGATGGCGCCGTCCTTTGTCACGTGCCCCACGAGGAATAGCGGGGTCTCTATCGCCTTGGCGTGAGAGATAAGCCTCGCGGAAGTCTCCCGCACCTGGCTCACGGACCCGGGCGAGGACTCTAATGCGGAGGTGAAAATGGTCTGGACCGAGTCTATGACGATGACGCCGGGCTTCACTACGGAGAGGGTGTCGATGATCTTTTCAAGGGAGGTCTCGGCGAAGACGAGGAGGTTTTCCGATATCGCCCCGAGCCTCTCGCCACGGAGGCGTATCTGCCTCATCGATTCCTCGCCAGTGACGTAGAGGACCTTGACTCCGGCCTCGGAGAGAGCGCCCATCGCCTGCAAGAGGAGCGTGGATTTGCCTATGCCGGGGTCGCCGCCTATGAGGATGGCAGAGCCGGGGACCATGCCGCCGCCGAGGACGCGGTCAAGCTCCGTGATGTGCGTCCTTACCCGGAACTCCTTTTCAGTGGTTAAATTCGAGATAGGCTCCGGGGATGAGTTGGAGGGCGCAGATCCGCCCCTTTTGGACGACGGGGCCTCGACCTCCTCGACAAAGGCGTTCCAGGCGGAACAATCGGGGCACCTGCCGAGCCACTTGTAGGAAACGTGGCCGCAGGACTGGCACGAGTAGTAGGTCTTCGCCTTAGCCATTGAGCCCGTCAAACACGATGTTTACAATTGACAATCATGCCAGTTTTGCTAATATGACTTTTATAAAAAATATTAAAAAACATGGATATGTCTATAGAAATCCCGAGCTACACGAACATACTAATTGAACTCAACAAGGCTGTCAAGATGCATAATTTTTACCCTGAGGGGCATCCTCAGCTCGACGCCGCCGTTCAGAAATGTTATCTGCTGTTTAGAAAGTCGCTCGAGGTCCAGGGCGAGATAAAATGGAAGATAGACCAGAAGGGCTTCTACGAAGACAAGACCCCGGTGGCGCCTGGAAGCGCCGAGGTCGCCGCCCTCGCCAAAAAACTATTCTTCAGGCGCATAAAGGAGATAACCTTTTCGCCGAGGCTCACCGTCGCCGAGCTCAAGGTCCTCCTTTCCATCATCAAGCTCGAGCCTGACGGCCTTCTTGAGCAGGGCGGGGCCGAAGCGGTCTTCGCGCTCAAGGACGTCACCGGCGTGCTCATAAACGCCTTAAGGCCCGAGGACCTCCTCCGGATAAAGAAGGAGCTCGAGGAGAAGCAGGAGAAGGAGAGGAAGGAACTCGCGGAGGAGAAGAAAAAGGCGGAAGAGGCACCCGGGGAGTCCCAGTCGCAGGAAGAGGAAAAACCCCCGCCGCCCAAGGAAGAGGAGCAGGCCGAAGAGACGACCTTCGCTGAAATATTATCGCTCATCAGGAACGAGAGGGACTTCATCAAATACCAGGACCTCTCCGTGAGGCTCAAGGAGAAGGCCGAGCCGATACTCATGGAGAAGCGGCTCGACGAGATATTCCCCGCGTGCCTCGTCTTCGTCGAGCACCTCTCCACTCACCCCAGGCTCGCCGACGACATAAGGACGCTCGCCGCCGAGAGATTGAGGTCTTTTCTCAATCATGATATGATTATTTATCTGGTGCAGAGGCTCGCCTTAAAGGACGAGCGGCACCGGGGAGTGATAAACAGCATCCTCATCTTCGCCGGAGAGGAAGCCGCAAGGGCGCTCCTTGACGCGATAACAGACTCCGATGACGCGGTTACGAGACGAAACCTCTTTAATCTCATAATCCGCTTCGGAAAGCCGGTAAGGCCGCTCATCGAGGAGAGGCTCAACCACCCCGAATGGTACGTAATAAGGCAGATGGTCGGGTTGCTCGGCGAGCTCAAGGACCCGGAATCGCTTAACGCGATAGAGACGGCGTACTCTAACCCCGAGCCGAGGATAAAGAAAGAGGTCTTGAAAAGCCTCGTGAAGATCGGCGGGCCGAGGGCGACCACTATACTCATAAAGACTCTTGGAGAGGAAGACCCATCGATTGTGGCGCAGGCCATAATCTCGCTCGGGGTCCTCAAAGACCCATCGGTCGTCGACCTGCTCGGCGAGATAGCGTTAAGGAAGGAGCCGCTCGGAGAGGCCCATGAGCCCAAGAGAGAGGCTATAAGGGCGCTCGGGCACATAGGGAGCGATAAAGCGGTGCCGTACCTGACGAAGCTCCTCTTCAAGAAGGTCTGGTTCGGAAAAAAGTCGAACGAGGAGGTGCGGATACTCGCCGCCCACTCGCTCGGCGCTATCGGCACCGAGGAGGCATACAAGGCCATCCAAGAGGCTTGCAATGACGCCTCGGTCGAGCTTTATACCGCGTGCAGAAGAATCCTTGAGGGAAGAGAGAAGAAAAGCAAATGAGTGACTCAAGCGAACTCATCCTTAAGTCCATAAACTCGGCGCTGAAAAGCAAAAAGCTCTACCCGCCCGGGCACCCGGCCATAGCCGCGCCCGTGAACAAGACCTTCCAGCTCATATCCGACGAGCTCAAGGCCTTGAACAACATCGCCATCGGCATATTGCACGAAACACTCACGTTCGAGGATACCTTGATACAGGACGGCGACAAGCTCTACCCCGACGTCCTCCAGTACATGGCGGACAAGAACGTCGACGCCATCATATTCGAGAGAGGCGCTACCGTAAAGGAACTCACCGCGGTCTTCGACATACTCGCGGGCCAGCCTGTCCAGGGCAAGGAACTGCAGAGGGAGCTCCACACAAAGGGCGTGACCCACATAACCTTGAAGTCCGTGCCCATGGGCAAGAGGAACGTCCTCGAGATATACAACGGGGCCGTTGAGGTAGTCAAGAACGTCATGGGCGAAGTGAGGATGGGGAAGATCCCGAGGTCCGAGCCCATAAAGACCATAGTCGATGAGATAACCGAGACGGTCTTCTCGGACCAGAACGCCATCCTCGGCCTCACCATGATAAAGAACTACGACAATTACCTCTACAACCACTCGGTCAACGTTTCCATCATGGCGCTCGCCCTCGGCAGAGCCATGGGGCTTCCCAAGGACGACCTCCACGCGGTCGGAGTCGCGGCGCTCCTTCACGACGTCGGCAAGACCGGGGTCGCCGAGAACATCATCAGGAAGCCCGGCGGCCTTTCCTCCGAGGAATGGGAAAAGATAAAAGAGCACCCGCTTCTGGGCTCGAACATAGCCAAGCGCATGAACGGGCTCGACGAGACCATCGGCAGGCTCATATACGAGCACCACATAAAGTACGACCACTCGGGGTATCCGCAGACGACCTCGTCGCTCCATCCCTTAAGCCAGCTCATCACGATATCTGACGCCTACGACGCGCTCACGACGCTGCGCGTCTACCAGCAGCCCCACAGCCCGGTAGAAGCGATTAAGGTCATGAACAACTTCTCGGGGAGGCACTTCAATCCCGATACGCTCAAAGCCTTCATCAATATGATAGGCGTCTACCCGGTCGGCACCATGGTCCGCCTCACCACGAACGAGGTCGGCATAGTGACGAAGCTGAACGCGGAGAAGCAGGAGAGCCCTGTAGTAAAGATACTCTACGACGCCGAAGGCGTCATAGTCGAGAACCCGTTTGAATTGGACCTCTCTACGACCGACAAGGAGATAGTCTCGACGGTCAACCCCGCGACGACATCGACGGACCTCGGGTCGTTTTTCGAGAAAGAGGCGGCGCAGGCTGTCTGACGAAGTCGGGCCTGCAAGGGCCGGAGAGACAAAGATTCAATATCCATAAAAAATGAAAAGGCGGGACTCTCAAGTCCCGCCTTTGTTTTGTATACGATTTATGGGCTTGCCTTACCGGTCCATCTCGCCCAGCGCCTTTATGGCAATGGACTTGAGCTTCCTGTTCCCCTTTACCGCGAAGAAGGCCATCGCCTCTTCTGCCCTCTTGTCCCCTAATCTCCCTATGCAGTCGAGCGCCCTCTCGACGACCCCTATGTCCGGGTTCTTCAACGCCTGCATGAGCGGGCCGAGAAGTCTGGCGTCCTGATAATTGCTGAGCGCGTCGGCCGAAGCCCTCGCTACTATCGGGGCCTGGTCTTTAAGCGCCTCAACGAGGAGCGGAAGAGCCGCCTCGCCCTTATTCGCGAGCACACGGACCGCCGCGGCCCGGACATCCTCGGCCGGGTCCTTAAGGGCCTTTGAAAGGAGCTCGGCGACCTTGGGGCCCTTTAAGTCCGCAAGAGCGTAGACCGCGCGGATCTTCTCAAGCATCTCGCCGGAGTCTATCTTTCTTTCGAAGTGCTCGAGCTTGGACCTTATCTCGAGTTTTTCGAGGGCGTCCGCCGCGAGCTTCCTTATAGGCTCGTCCTTTTCGCGGAGAGCCGTAAGGAGTATCTCTTTTCTCTTATCCATATGATTCCTTATCTATATCAGATTCCAGTCCCGGTTTCAAGTGATTCCCGCTGGGCGCGGGGCCAACTTCACATCGGGTTCCTCAGGACTCTCAAACGCAGAGTCGACTAATACGGATTTGCCAGTCCGGCGAGGACCCGCTCGGCGCGGGGCCAAAGTATCCGGAGCCTCGTATAATCAACTCAAACCTCTGGCGCTGGAGACGAAATTTGCCCGTCCGGCAAGGACCGCTCGGCGCGGGGCCAAAGTATCCGGAGCCTCATATAATCAACTCAAACCTCTGGCGCTGGAGACGAAATTTGCCCGTCCGGCAAGGACCCGGCGAGGACCCAGGCCTTCATATCTTTCAAGGCCCTCTCGGCCTGACGCTCCCTCCTGTCCTTGCCGGGCAGTTCCGGGAGTAGCCCCATGTTCGCGTTCATGGGCTGGAAGTCCTTTGACGGGGCGGTTATATGCGCAAGGAGCGCGCCTGTCATTGTCGTCGGAGGCGGGGCGGCGGTCTCCCTGCCCTCTGCCAGTCTCCAGGCGTTCATGCCCGCGAGGAGCCCGGAGACGGCCGATTCCACATACCCTTCCACGCCTGTCATCTGCCCCGCAAAAAAAATATTACTGTCGTCCTTCAATTGCAGTGACTTATGCAGGAGCGACGGCGAATCGATGTAGCTATTCCGGTGGAGTTTGCCGAACCTCGCGAACTCCGCGTTCTCAAGGCCGGGTATGAGCCTCAGGACCCTCTTCTGCTCCGGGATAGTCATCCTCGTCTGGAATCCGACGATGTTGTAGAGGGTGTCTTCGAGGTTTTCCCTACGGAGCTGGACGATCGCGAACGGGCGCGCGTCCGTCCGCGGGTCCCTGAGCCCGACCGGCCTCATCGGCCCGAAGAGGAGCGTCTTGGGGCCGCGTCTCCCGAGCTCTTCTATGGGCATGCAGCCTTCGAAGTATTTGAGACTGTCGAACCCGTGGCCCGCGAACCCCTCGGCAGTAGTCAACGCCGAGTAGAACCTTTCGTACTCGACTTCGGTGAACGGGCAGTTTATGTAGTCGTCCCCACCCTTGCCGTAGCGCGACGCCTTGAAGGCCTTCTCAAAATCGATGGACTCCTTGTAGACGATCGGGGCGACGGCATCATGGAAGAAGAGCCTCTCCCTTCCGATGAGGTTTGAGACGGCCGCCGCGAAAACGTCTGACGTGAGCGGGCCTGTGGCGATGACAAGCGGCCTCTCCTCGGGTATGGAGACGGCCTCTACCCTTTCTATCACCGCGCCCATGCGCTCCAGCTCGTTGGTTATGTATTTGGAGAACTCCGTCCTGTCGACCGCAAGCGTCTTCCCGGCTGGGACGCGTGTGGCCTCCGCCGCCATGATCACGAGCGAGCCCATGAGGCGCATCTCTTCCTTAAGTAGCCCGGAGGCGTTCTCGATTGCGTCGGACTTAAGCGAGTTACTGCAGACGAGCTCGGCGAATGTCGGGAGCGTATGGGCCGGAGAGTATTTAACCGGCTTCATCTCGATGATACGCGCGCGGCCCCCGCGCTTAAGTATCTGATACGCGGCTTCAGAGCCCGCGAGCCCTCCGCCGATTATGACTATCTCTTTATTCAAGTCCGCCTCCATCAACCATAATACCCTTGCGACGACATGCCTTCAAGGTTTAAAAGCATCGCCCCGCCCCTTTGAGGCATAGTCCGAAGAAAACTCCCCAACCCCGGTCCGTGCCGGGGTTGCCAATGCCTGTATTTTATGATAGGTTTGAAATATGAAAAAACGCGCTCACATCATAGTAGAGGGAGACGTCCAGGGCGTTTACTACAGGGCCACCACCGCCGAGGTCGCGGAGAAGCACAACGTCTCGGGGTGGGTAAAGAACAAGCCGGACGGGACCGTCGAGGCGGTGTTCGAAGGCGAAGAGGCCGATGTAATAAAGGTCATCGAGTGGTGCAGGATAGGGCCGATTCGCGCGCGCGTCGACGATGTGATAGTTACCTGGGAGGAGTTCCAGGGGGAGTTCGACGAGTTCAAATCCATGACGAGGTTCAACACATATTGAGGGCCTCCGTCATTATCCGCATATCGGCGTTGATCGTCTTTCTTGTCATTGCGGGCTGTTCATCGACTCCGAAGACAGGCGCGCTTTTGCCCGTTGACGACATGGGCGCGGGCTACCACAGGGAGAGCGACGAAAGCGTCTTCGAGAACGATTCCATTAGCGTCCGCGTGCGGGCGGTAAAAGACGGAGGCGGCGTTGCGATACTCGACGAGCTCATAAAATTGAAGTACGCCGTCTTCAACATGGAGATAGTGAACAGATCGAAGGTAAGGATACAGTACGACCCCTCTACGACGCTTCTCACCGACGACGAATCGAGTTACCTGAAACCCATCGACTATACCGACCTCTATGACTTGAAAGCCGGGGCCGAGGGCGGCGAGCAGGAATTGTCAAAAATGCGGGGCAGGTTCTACGACGTCTCTACAACACTCTCCCCCGGTGAAAAAGTCTCCAAGCTCCTCATCTTCAAGCCGTTCGGGGAAGGGATGGAAGAGGCGGAGCTTGCGGTCAGGGACATATACATCGGGACAGAGCCGATAGACGCGACGTTCAGGTTCGAGGTAAAGTGAGCGTTCCGTAATTAATGTGGCCGGTTATTTCGTCATGCCCGAGGTTTTGATCGGGAACCCGGTTTCGCGGATAAGCGCCTTAGAGCGGGGTGGTCTGAAAGCAAAGACGACCTCCTCCGGCCCCTCCTTGGTAAGGAGGGGATTTGTAGAGATCCTCCCCTTTACAAGGGGAGGCCTGGAGGGGTCGTATTCTGGCCTTTTTTAGAAGACATAAAAGCATTAACCGTATAGCCCCCCTACTTCGTCCACCCCTTCGCCTTCTCCTTCGCCTTTGAGACCGCCTCCCTGGCCCCTTCCGCCGTATCCTTCACTGCCTCTTTGGCGTCGCCAGCCTTTTCTTTAATAGTCTCCCCGGCCTCCTTGGCGCTCTCTTTGATGACCTCGGCCTCTTTTTTCATCTCTTTTTCGTACTTCTCAAGCTTTTCGCCGGCCTCCTCGGTCTTCGCGCCGAAGACCCTCAGGTATCTCCCTCCGCCGAAGTAAAGAAACGCGGCCAGAGCGATTATCCCTATTATTATCCCGAGTAATACCTTTTTCATTTCCCCTCCCCTTTCAATGCCTCCTGCACCCTCAACGCCTCTTTGTATACCTGGGCGCGAGGCGCGCCCGATTCCTTCGCCACAGCCTTAACTACATCGTTAAGCCTGAAACCCTCTTTAAGGAGCGATTCTATCTCGGAGGCCATATCCGCCTCTTTTATCTTCTCCTCACGCGCGTGCAATATTACGACGACCTCGCCCCTTATCTCCCGGCCTGTCAAGGAACGGTAGACCTCTTCAGCCTTGCCCCTTATGACCTCCTCGTGGAGCTTGGTCATCTCTCTGGCAATCGATACATCGGCGTCCTCCATGAGCGCGACCATGTCTTTCAATGTGTCGACGAGCCGGTTGGGGGACTCGTAAAATGCGTATGTGCGGCCGGTCCCTTTCATTGCGAGAAAGAAGGCTCTCCGCGCCTCTCCTGATGGTGCGAAGCCCTTGAAGGTGAACTCGTCCAACGGAAGGCCGGAGACCGATAGCGCGGCCATGAGCGCCGAAGGCCCGGGTATCGAAACGACCTGTACGGAATTTTCTATCGCGAGATGTATGAGCCTGTAACCGGGGTCGGATATCCCCGGCGTCCCGGCGTCGGATACTAACGCTATATCGACCCCGTTTTTGAGCCTATCCACGAGCTCCTTCGCCTTTTCCCTCTCGTTGTGCTCGTGGTAGCTCGTCAGAGGCGTCCCTATGCCGTAATGGGCAAGGAGCTTTTTTGTATGCCGCGTGTCCTCGGCGGCTATGAGCCCCGCCTCTTTAAGGACCCGGAGCGCGCGGAGCGTGATGTCCTCGAGGTTACCGATGGGTGTAGAGACGACGAAGAGGGTCCCCATGCTACTTCTTTCTCTCGAATACGAGCGCGGAGAGGAACGTGAATACCACGGAGAATACGGCGATAAACGCGATATCGAATATGAGCGGGAACTCGGCGGCAAGCCTCCCTGACTCCGGCAGAAGCACGTGCTTGAACGCGTCCACGCCGTAGCAGAGCGGGTTCGCGAAAGAGAATATCTTTATGTACATGGGGAGAGAATCTACCGGGTAGAGCGCGCCGGAGAGGAAAAACATCGGCAGCACTATGAAGTTCATGATCACGTTGAACCCTTCAAGGGACGAGAGAAATGAGGCGACGAATAACCCGAGCGCGGTTATCGCGAGCGAGACGAGCGACATGAGGATGAGCATCGCGAGAAATCCGTCGATACCGAGATGCAGACCCAGAAACGGCGCGATGAGTAGGAGCGCCGCGCCCTGAAAGGCCGATAACGCCGTGCCGCTGAGGAGCTTCCCGAATACGATGGTCACCCTTGAGACAGGAGAAACGAGCATCTCTCTAAGAAAGCCGAACTCCCTGTCCCAGACGACGGAGATCGTCGAGAATATGGAGCTGAATAGTATCGTCATGCCGACGATGCCGGGGAGTATAAACTGTATGTATTCGACGTTCCCGCCCGAGCCGACGAGCTTTGTAAAGCCCGAGCCAACGATAAAGAGCCAGATGAGCGGGCGCGCGAGCGAGACGATGAGACGGCCCTTCTGGCGGAAGAACCGCTTGAACTCGCGGAGCGTTATAACATATATGGCCTTGTAGGAGAGCATGTCCTACCCCCTCGGCCTCTGGGGCGGACCGTAGTCCCTTATCTCCCTGCCGGTCAGGTTTATGAAGACGTCCTCGATCGACGGTTTCTTGAGGTTCACCGAGATTATCCCCATCGAGAGTCTTTCAAAGAGCCTCGGTATGAACTTTTCCCCGCCCTCCACAAGGAGCGAGAGCCCGGCGTCCGTGACCTTGGGCCTCAGACCCAGTTTTTCTTCTATCTCGCGGCGCGCCTTTTCGTCGTCCTCGGTCTTTATGTAGATGGTGTCTCCCTTGATGGCGCGCTTCAACTCATCGGGCCTCTCGCAGGCGATTATCCTGCCGTTATCGATGATAGCTATCCTGTCGCAGGCCTCGGCCTCGTCCATGTAATGCGTCGTCATGAAGACGGTATTACCCTCTGTCTTTTTGAGCTTCCTTATGAACTCCCAGACATGGCTTCTCGTCTGCGGGTCGAGCCCGAGCGTCGGCTCGTCCAGGAACAATACCTTCGGCCTGTGGAGGAGGCCGCGCGCAATCTCCAATCTCCTCTTCATGCCGCCCGAGAACTTCTTTACGAGGTCGCCCCGCCTCTCATCCAGGCCCACTACCGAGAGTATCTCAGCGATGCGCTCCTCGGCGAGCCTCTTCTCCATATTGTACATGTAGCAGTGGAATTTCAGGTTCTCGTAGGCTGTCAGTTCATTGTCGAGCGTTATCTCCTGAAAGACGAGCCCGATGGATGAGCGGACCTTGCCCGGCTCCTTCCTGCAGTCGAAGCCGTTCACAAAGGCATTGCCGGAGTCGAACCCAAGGAGGGTACATAAGATGTTGATGGTCGTCGTCTTGCCCGCGCCGTTCGGGCCCAGGAAGCCGAAGGTCTCCCCCTCGTTCACCTCGAACGAAACGCCCCTGACGGCCTCATTCCCGTTGTACCTCTTTACGAGGTCTTTTACTTCGATTATCGGCATGGTCTTAAACAGATAAGGATTATAGCATAAAGGGGTGGGTAAAAAACAAGGCCATAAGGCGCTTTCGGCCTACCCGGCGGATTTGAGGAAGAAGCTGAAGCAGGAGCCCTTTCCGGGGGCGCTCTCGACCTGGAGCTTGCCGTTGTGTCCCTGTATGATGTGCTTTACTATGGCGAGCCCGAGGCCCGTGCCGCCGAGCTCGCGTGAGCGCGCCTTGTCGACCCTGTAGAACCTCTCGAATATCCTCGGCAGGTCGCCTGCCGGGATGCCTATGCCGGTGTCTACCACGTCTACCCGCACGCCGCCGTCCGTCTTTTCCGCCCTCACCTTTATCTCCCCGCCCGACGGCGTGTACTTGATGGCGTTGTCCAGCAGGTTCACCATCACCTGCTCGAGCCTGTCCCTGTCGCCTGAGACCTTCGGGAGCTCGTCCGTGTCCGATGCTATCGATATCCCCTTGTCCCTGGCCTGCTTCTCGAAACCCTTTATGGACGATGTGATGAGCTCGCTCAAATCCATCGGGGCGGATACTATCGCCATCTGGTGGGATTCAAGTCGCGAGAGCACGAGGAGGTCGTCTATGAGGCGCGCCATGCGCGTGGCGTGCCTGTCTATGACGCGGAGGAACTCCCTTAACGTCTCCTTGTCGTCCATGCCGCCGTCGAGGAGCGTCTCCGAATACCCCTTTATCGACGCCAGCGGCGTCCGTAGCTCGTGAGAGACATTCGCGACAAAGTCCTTTTTTATGGTCTCGACTCTTTTTTCCTCGGTGATGTCCTGGAGGAACAGAAGGAGGCTGAACTCGCCCTTGTCTTTCAAAGGGACGATGTGGGCGTTAAAATGGCGCGAACCGTCGTTCATCTCTATGTCAGTCGAGGACCCGCCCCTTTTTTCGAGGAAGGAGTCTATTGTCTTAAGGAGGTTCGCGTTCTCGATGATAGAGCGGATGTGCTTGCCCTCTACCCCGCCGTCGGCCGGAAAGGATTTCAGAAAGAACGTGTTCGCGTAAAGGGCGACCCCGTCCTTGTCGAGCACGATTACGCCCGTCGGCATCTCGCTGGCTATTGTCTCAAGGATGAGCGTCTTTGCCATCAGTCCTCCTTGAACCTGTATCCGACGCCGCGCACCGTATCTATGTAACGGCCCGCCTCCTTGAGCTTCTCGCGGAGCCTCCTCACGTGTGTGTCGACGGTACGGGGCGTGACAAAGCAGTCCCTGCCCCATGCGCGGTCGAGTATGGCGTCCCTTGAAAGGACCCGACCGTGAGCGTCGATGAGCCCGGTAAGCAATTTGAACTCGGTCGAGGAGAGCGCGACCTCCCTCCCCTTTACCTCGACCCTGTGCCTGGAATAGTCTATCGAGAGGTCAGGGAGCTCCACGACCTTGTCCGCTTCATCAGACCTGGCTTCGGTCGCCCTTTTCAACACAGCCTTTACGCGTAGCACCATCTCCCGGGGGCTGAAGGGCTTTGTTATGTAGTCCTCTGCCCCGAGCTCGAAGCCGACGATCTTGTCGACCTCCTCGCCCTTTGCCGTAAGCATTATTACGGGGATGCGCGCGGTGGACTCGTTTGCCTTGAGTCTCCGTAGCACTTCAGTCCCTTCCATGTCCGGGAGCATGATATCGAGGAGTATGAGGTCGGGCTTTTTAGACCTCGCCGTCTCTATGGCCTCGGGGCCGTCCTTGGCCAGGAGCACCCTGAACCCAGCCTTCTTGAGGTTATAGTCGAGGAGGTGGAGTATGTCCGGCTCGTCGTCTACGACGAGTATGAAGGCCTCACCCCTCGTCATCTATAAGCTCCCTGACCTTTTGCCCAATGGAATCCCTGACCTTCTGCATGAACTCCCAGGGCCTCCCGAGCGGGTCGTCGACCTTCCAGTCGTATTTCTTGCCGTCGTACGATACCGGGCATAGCGTATCTGCCGTACAACAACCTAGCGTCACGACTACATCGGCCCACTCGATCATCTCTCGCGTGAGCTGAACGGAATCATGCCCCGAGATGTCTATGCCTATCTCCTTCATCGCGTCTATCGTGTAACGGTTGACCACACCTGCGGCGGAAGTGCCCGCGCTACGCGCATCTATTTTTCCCTTGCCGTAGTGGTTCGCGAACCCCTCGGCCATCTGGCTCCGGCAGGTGTTGCCTACGCAGACGAAGAGTATTTTTTTAAGCCGCTTTGAGTGTCCCATCGGGCCCCTTCTGGAATAAAAAAACCGGCCTGTTTCTCAAAGGCCGGTCTTCGTGACGCTCATCCTGTTACCATATCCCGGTTCTCATGTACTCGTCCATCGAGTCGGCGGCGCGCCTGCCGTCGCCCATCGCGAGTATGACTGTCGCGCCTCCGCGGACTATGTCGCCGCCTGAGAAGACGCCCTTTTTCGATGTCCTGCCGTTGTCCGGGTTGACGGTGATGTTCCCCCACTTGTTAACCTTTATATCCGGCGTGGTCTGCGGGATAAGCGGGTTCGCGCCGTTACCTATGGCGATTATCGCGACGTCAGCCTCTATCGTGAAATCCGAGCCCTTTACCTCGACGGGTCTCCTTCTCCCGGACTCATCCGGCTCTCCGAGCTCCATGCTCACGCACTCTACACCCTTGAGCCTGCCCTCGTGGTCGCCTATGAACCTCTTGGGGTTGGTGAGGAGCTTGAATTTAAGCCCCTCCTCCTCGCCGTGGTGTATCTCCTCTACCCTCGCCGGGAGCTCCTCCCTCGACCTCCTGTAGACGATCGAGACCTCCTCGGGGCAAAGCCGGAGGGCCGTCCTCGCCGAGTCCATGGCGGTGTTCCCGCCGCCTATTACCACGACCTTCCTGCCGCGTATTACGGGCGTGTCGTACTCCGGGAACTGGTACGCCTTCATGAGGTTCACGCGGGTAAGGTATTCGTTAGCCGAATATACGCCTGAGAGGTTCTCTCCGGGTATGTTCATGAAGTTCGGGAGCCCCGCGCCGCTTCCGACGAATACGGCGCCGTATCCGTCGGCAAGGAGCTCGTCTATCGTTTCGAGCTTGCCTACGACCGCGTTCAGTACTATCTCGACACCCATCCTCTTAAGGTACTCTACCTCTGACTGGACTATCTTCTTGGGGAGCCTGAACTCCGGTATGCCGTACATGAGGACGCCGCCGGGGGTGTGGAGCGCTTCAAAAACCGTTACCTTGTGCCCCTTCTTCACGAGGTCTCCGGCGACGGTCAGGCCCGCAGGGCCCGCGCCCACGACTGCGGCCTTTTTGCCGGTCCACTTGGGGATGTTCGGTATCGTCACCTCGCCGTGTTCCCGTTCGTAATCCGCCGCGAACCGCTCGAGCCTGCCTATGGATACCGCGTCCGCCTTCTTGCCGACGACGCAGACCTTCTCGCACTGGTCCTCCTGGGGGCAGACCCTGCCGCAAACGGCCGGCAGCCCGTTGGTCTCCTTCAGCTTGTGCGCCGCCTCGATGAACTTGCCTTCGGCTATGAGGCGTATGAACCAGGGTATGTCGATGTTGACGGGGCAGCCGCCGACGCAGAGAGGCTTCTTGCACTGGATGCACCTCTTCGCCTCCGCGATCGCCTGCTCGGGGGTGAAGCCGTACGGGACCTCGTAGAAGTTCCTGACCCTCTCGTGCGGGTCCTGCTCGGGCATCGTCTGCCTGGGCATCTTCATCCGTTCTTTTATCTCGTTAGCGTCCATCTCTGTTGCGCTCCTTATATTTTGAAAATGGAAATTATGGCTGCAATAAAAATAGAATTCTTACTTGCACTCCCTTTCGTAACACTTCGAGCCCTCATGGTATGTGAACTCCTCCATAGCGGCCTTCTCTTCCTTTATGTAGCTCCTGTTACGGAGCATCAGCTCTTCGTAGTTGACCTCGTGGCCGTTGAACTCCGGGCCGTCGACGCATACGAACTGGTTCTTCCCGGCTATGGTCACCCTGCACGCGCCGCACATGCCGGTGCCGTCGACCATGATGGGGTTCAGGCTCACGACCGTCTGTATGCCGTACGGCCTCGTGACATTGGCCACGGCCCTCATCATCGGCACCGGGCCTATGCCCACGACGCACCCTATCTTCATGCCCTCGTCTATGAACTTCTGGAGTACCTGCGTCACGAACCCGTGGTGGCCGTAGCTCCCGTCGTCGGTCGTCACATGGAGCTCGTGGCTCGCTTCCCGCATCTCGTTCTCGAGTATGAGTAGCCCCTTGTTCCTCGCGCCCATGATCGAGATGACTTTATTGCCCGCCTCCTTCATCGCCTTCGCTATGGGGAGCACCGGGGCCGTGCCTATGCCGCCGCCGACGCATACCGCTATGCCGAAGTTCTCTATGTGCGTGGGCTTGCCCAAAGGGCCGACGACGTCGAGGATCGAGTCTCCGACGGTCATGTCGCCGAGCATAGCCGTGGATTTGCCGACCTCCTGGACGATGATGGTTATCGTCCCTTCCTTTTCGTCAGACCCGACTATGGTAAGCGGTATCCTCTCGCCCATCTCGTTTAATCTCAAGACCACGAACTGCCCGGCCTTCCTCTTCTTCGCGATGAGCGGGGCCTTTATCTTGTACTGGTAGACCGTGTGCGCAAGCTCGGCCTTCTCGATGATCTCGTACATCTAAGTACTCCTTTTTTCTGTCGTGTAGGAAAGAAGTTCGTGCGACGCGGGACGGATAATATATATCAAAACCGCCTACTTATGGCAACCATTTTTCATTTTACGAGCCATACCCAGAACTCCCTGTTCCCCTTCGTGCCGGTTATCGATGAGACGGCCTCTCCGGCAACCCTGAACCCCATCCCCTCCGCGAACGCCTTTATCTTTTCAACGACCTCCCGGTGGACGGCCTCGTCGCGGACTATCCCGCCTTTTCCCACCCTGCCCTTGCCGACTTCGAACTGCGGCTTAACGAGCGCAAGGACTGCCGCCCCCTCCCTTACAAGCTCATGGGCCTTGGGCAGTACCTTAACAAGTGAGATGAACGAGACGTCGATTACTGCCATGTCGATGGGGTCGGTAATGAGGGCAAGGTCGAAGTGTCTTATATTGTAGCCTTCGAGGACCACTACCCTGGGGTCATTCCTTAAATGGATGTCGAGGAGGGACTTTCCTACGTCTATGGCAAAGACCTTTTTCGCGCCCCTCTTGAGGACGCAGTCGGTAAAGCCGCCGGTAGACGAGCCTATGTCGACTATCGTCAGGCCTTCGACGCTTATATTGAAGGCGTCAAGCGCGCCCGAGAGCTTCACCCCGCCTCTCCCTACGAACGGGAGCCCTTCCTTTACGACGATTGCGCCCTCTTTTTTTACCTCGCGTCCGGGCTTGTCGATGACCACGCCGTCGACGAGGACGGAGCCCGCCATGATAAGGGCCTGTGCCTTCTCCCTTGTAGGCGCGAGCCCCTTTTCAACGAGGAGAGAGTCTATCCTTGTCTTTTCCGTCTTTGCCAATTATTTCAAAAAAGCGAGCTTTATGGTGTTCGGCCTGTCTTTCACAAGCGAGCGCGCCGCGGCCTCTATGCCGGCGGAGTCAAGGCCTATCCTTGAACGGAGCTCGTCCTGCGTCCCGTGCTCGATGAACTCATCAGGGACCCCGAGCCTCTTTACATGGGCGGAAATGCCGCGCTCCTCCAGCAACTCGAGGACTGCGCTTCCGAACCCGCCCTGCAGGGCGTTCTCCTCCACCGTCACCAGAGGTCCGATCGAAGCGGCCTTCAGTATCAGTTCTTCATCAAGGGGCTTTGCGAACCGCGCGTTTATGAGCCCCGCGCGTATCCCTTCCTTGTTGAGCTTTTCCACGGCTTCCATAGCCGGGCCTACCATCGTGCCTATTGCAATAACCGTGAGGTCGGCGCCGTCTTTGAGCACCTCGGCCTTTCCCGGAGGGATGGTCGTAAGCGGGCCGGTTATGTCGACGCCCGTGCACGAGCCCCTCGGATACCTTACGGCCGTGGGTTTCCCATAGCTTACCGCGGAATACAAAAGGTGCCTTAATTCGTCCTCGTCCTTGGGAGCGGCGACTATCATGTTAGGTATGTGGCGCAAGTACGAGATATCGAAGAGCCCGTGGTGTGTCGGGCCGTCCTGCCCGACGATACCGGCCCTGTCCATCGCTATGACGACCGGGAGGTTCTGGAGCGCCACGTCGTGGAAGACTTCATCATAGGCCCTCTGGAGAAAGGTCGAGTATATGGCGGTGACCGGCACGAAGCCTTCCTTGGCAAGCCCTGCCGCGAAGGTGAGCGCGTGCTGTTCGGCTATGCCGACGTCGAAGAACCTCTCCGGGTATCTCTCGGCGAATTTCGAGAGCCCGGTGCCCTCCGGCATCGCGGCCGTGATGGCTACGACCCTCGCGTCATTCTCCGCTATTTCCAGAAGAGCCGAACTGAATACGCCGGTGTAAGAGGGTTTGGACCTGGACTTCGGCTTTCCGGTCTCCAGCACGAACGGAGAGACCCCGTGGAAGCTCGCCGGGTCATTTTCGGCGGGCGCGTACCCTTTCCCCTTCTTCGTAAGCACATGCAGCAAGACCGGCCCCTTGAGCTCGTTTATATCCGTGAGAGCGGTTATGAGCGCCTCGGTATCGTGGCCGTCGACCGGGCCTATGTAATGGAAGCCGAGCCCTTCGAAGAGCATGCCCGGGGTAAAGAGGGTGATGAGCGAGTCCTCGGCCCTCTTGGCTATGCCGATAAGCCTGTCGCCTATCCTCGGTATCGATTTTATGAAAGACTCTACCTCGCCCTTGAGCTTGTTGGCGAGGCGTCCGGTTATCTTCCTGCTTAAGAAGGTAGAGAGAGCGCCGACGTTCTTCGATATCGACATCTCGTTGTCGTTAAGGACCACGACGAAGTCTTTCTTGAGGTGCCCGGCCTGGTTCAGGCCTTCGAACGCGAGCCCCGCGGTCAAGGACCCGTCGCCTATGACGGCGACGACCCTGTACCTCTTCCCTTCGAGGTCGCGGGCCGCGGCCATGCCGAGCGCGGCGGAGATGGAGGTGGAAGAGTGCCCCACGCCGAAGGCGTCGAATACGGACTCAGACGGCTTCGGGAAACCGCTTATGCCGCCCGACTGCCTTAATGTCGGGAATTCTTTTCTCCTGCCGGTCAAGATCTTATGGGCGTAGGCCTGGTGGCCGACGTCCCATATTATCTTGTCCGTCGGGGAATCGAGCACATAGTGGAGGGCGATCGAGAGCTCGACCGCGCCGAGAGACGAGGCGAGATGTCCGCCCTTCTCGGAGACGGTATTGAGTATCAGCTCCCTTATTTCAGTTGCGAGTATGGGGAGCCTCTCGCGCTCTATGCGCTTAAGATCCGCGGGCGTCTCTATTTTTTCAAGGAGCTTTCCCATCGTACGGCCTTCTACTTGTCCCTTGCCGCGATAAACCCGGCTATCTCTCTTAACGGGTCGGCTTTGGAGTCGAACCCGTCGGGCGCGGCAACGGCCATATCCACGAGCTCTCTCGCCCTCTTCTTCGACTCCTCGAGTCCCATGAGCGCCGGGTAAGTCGCCTTGCCTTTTTTTTCGTCCCCGCCGACGGGCTTGCCGGTTACCTCCGTCGCCCCTTCGACATCGAGTATGTCGTCGGCTATCTGGAATGCGAGCCCTACGGATTTACCGTAGCGGGCTATTTTTTCAAGGGCCATGGCGTCCGCGCCGCCGAGTATCGCGCCCGAGCGGACCGAGGCGAGTATGAGCTCGCCGGTCTTGTGTATGTGTATGTATTCGAGTACCGGGAAGGATATCTCCTTGCCCTCGGACTCGATGTCGACCATCTGCCCGCCTATCATGCCGGTCGAGCCCGCGGCGCGCGCGAGCTCCTGGATGACCCTCGCCACACGGGACGAATCCTTCGCGGGCGTCCTCGCAACGAGGTCGAAGGCGGCCGTCAGGAGCGCGTCCCCGGCGAGTATGGCAGTGGCCTCGCCGAAGGCCTTGTGGCAGGTGGGCCTGCCTCTACGGAGGTCGTCGTTGTCTATGGCCGGAAGGTCGTCGTGTATTAGCGAGTAGGTGTGTACGCACTCGAAGGCGCAGGCGGCGTGGAGCGCAACGGAAGGGTCCCCCCCGACGGCCTCGGCGGCCGCGAGCACGAGGACGGGCCTTATCCTCTTACCTCCGGCGAAGAGGCTGTAGTGCATCGCCTTGTGGAGCGAACTCGGGTACTCGTCTTCCTTTACGAGGAGGTGTTTTAGCCCCCCGTTTACGATCTCGGCCTTTTCGGCCAGGTATTTTCTTATATCCAAGGTATTCTCTTGTCGAGGTTTTTTCATGCGGGATCGCGGCGAAAGCCCTTTGATGCACCGGTATCAGCCGCTCGCCACAGGGCATATTTCATGATAACAGAATAAACCGCCGAATACAATAAAACAACTGGCCTTAAAGGGCCGCCCGTGCGGGCCCTCCTGGAATGAAAAACCCCCTTTTGCTCTCGCAAAAGGGGGTTAGCAGACTAATGAGGTTCTAAAGGGGAAAACGCTTGACGCCTTTGTCCAATAGCCTTTCCGGTCGAGCCTCTATGTCTTAAGAAGGTTAGACCTTTACTACGTTCGAGGCCTGGGGACCCTTCGGACCCTGGGTGATCTCAAACTCGACCTCTTCGCCTTCCTTCAGGGTCTTGAAACCCTCGCCGGTGATCGCGGTGTAGTGTACGAATACGTCCTCGCCCGACTCCTGCTGGATGAAACCGAAACCCTTTGTGTCGTTAAACCACTTCACTTTGCCTCTTGCCATTTTTCTTGTGCCTCCTTTTTTCTTTTGGAACTCTCTTGCAGCATAAATAAAGCCGTGGAAGGTTACTGCGGTCCTTCCACGGCCCGATAACCAAAACCAGAATACTGCAAATAGAATTACCTAAGGTTAAAATTTAGGCCCATCCTATCAAAAGGTACAAACCCTTGTCAAGCATTTTTTGTCAACCAAAATAAAAAAAATGCTGGATCATCTTTAATGGGCAGTGTAAAGAATAAGGCGTGTTTCAGCGGCCCTTGCCCCCCTCGCTGACGAGCTCCGACAAGCGCACCACCTTTATTCCGGGACCGAGAGCGGGGAGCGTCTGTCTGAGCGCCTCGATCGTCTCGGGGTACGGATGCCCTATGCCTATGGCGGAGCCCTTCCGCGAGGCGATACCCGCGAGCTCGCGTATCTGTCCCTTTATATAGTCGACGTCGCGCGTGTTGTCGAGAAAGACGGAACGCTCGGCGCTCCTCATGCCGAGGTCTCTGGCCACCCTGCCTCCTGCCGAATCCGGAGAGGTACGGCTGTCGAGAAAAAACATCCCGCGCTTTTTGAGGGAGGCGAGGACCAATCTCATCTTCTCTTCGTCCTCGGTGAATTTCGATCCCATGTGGTTGTTTACGCCTATTGCGTTCGGGACCGAAGACAGGCCTTTCCGGAGCATGGCCTCTATCTCGTCCCTGCTCATGGCGACGAGGAGCGCGTCCTCTCCGGGATCGTTATCGGCAAGGTCCTTCGGCTCCATCGGGAGATGGAGGATGACGTCCCACCCCTTTTTCGAGGCCTCTCTCGCCGTCTCGGCCGAATGCCTCTGGTTGGGCATTATCGCTATGGTTATCGGGCCGCCCGCGTTGAAAAGCTCCCTGAGCTTGCCGAGGTCCGGACCCATGTCGTCTATGACAATGGCGATCCTGCCCTTTGGGTGGGCCGGCATGGGGGGCGCAACAGGCGCTGGCTCCGGTACAGGCGCAACAGGCGCTGTCGGAACGGCGGTCTCAGGCGCTGTCGCGGGAGCCGCTGGTGCGTAATGCGCCTCAGGCGGCGCGAAGAGACCTCTGTAGTTGAGGAAGATCAGGACCGAAGCGGCCCCGAGGATGAAGCCGAGGAAGATGAGAAGGCCCCATTGGAAGAGGCCCTTTTTATTACCTTTACCCATTTACGAAGTTTTTCAGGATATGCCTTTTGAATTGAAAAAGGAGCCGTACTGCCTGTCAGTCTCCTTTATGTGTTTCGTGAGCCAGTCCTTCAGGAACTGAAAGACTTCGACGGTCACGGCGACCCCGTTGCGGTGCTTCTCGGTGAGTTCCTCGACCTTCCCTACAAGGGAGTCGTGCTCGGCCTTGTGGGCCTCGTAGCCGGGGTAGCCGTGCGCGGTCATCAGGTACTGCTCGGCCGAGAAGTGTATCTTCGTGTACTCAAGGAGGGATTTGAGCACCCCTCCGACGGCGTCGGGCCCCTTGCCCCTCTTCATCGCGTCGTGGAGCTCGTTAATAAGCTCCATGAGTTTTCTGTGGTGGCCGTTAAAAGACGCTACCTTTACGCTGTACTCGTCACTCCAGATGAATAGCGCCATCTCGTCCGGTCCTGATGCAAAATAATCGGGGGGCCTTTTTCGGCCCCCCGGGAACTCCTAACTTACCTTCTGCGACGTGCTCTTGAATATGTACCAGCTCTTGAGATAATCGAGCGCGCGCTTAAGCTGTATGTCCTCGCCCTCCTCGGGTTTGCCGGCAGGCTCGCTTATCTTTATCTTCTCGATGAGCGTGTTCTCTTTTTTCGGCTCTGCGGCCTTGTTCTGGTCCTCGCCTTCGAGATGCCCCTCGAGGTCCTTCTCCTTCAGGTGGCCCTTAGGGTTCTCTCCGACGACGATGTCGGGCTCTATGCCCTTGGCCTGTATGGATCTCCCCGAGGGTGTATAGTATTTGGATGTGGTGAGCCTCACGGCCGAGCCGTCGGCGAGCGGGATTATCGTCTGTACCGAGCCCTTGCCGAAGGTAGTCGTGCCCAGCACTATCGCCCTCTTATGGTCCTGGAGGGCGCCTGCGACTATCTCGGAGGCCGAGGCGGACCCGTTGTTCACGAGGATTATTATAGGGTAATCAGGCTGGCTCTTGGAATTGT
Organism: Deltaproteobacteria bacterium; assembly: GCA_016182655.1. GTDB lineage: Bacteria > Desulfobacterota > GWC2-55-46 > GWC2-55-46 > GWC2-55-46 > GWB2-55-19. The sequence goes on along the minus strand of JACPGB010000012.1, from coordinate 71,962 downwards.
CCGCGCTGAAGGTCATGTCCTGCCCCGCGGCCCTGCCCTTCGTGTAGACGATGAGGCCGGCGTCCAGGAACTCGTTAGATACCGAGACAGCCTCCTGGAGGAGCCCTCCGGGGTTGTTACGTAGGTCGAGGACGAGCCCCTTCATCCTGCCGGAGGACTTTGTGTTCAACTCCTTGAGCGCCTTTTCGAGGTCGTCTGTGGTGGATTCCTGGAACTGGGCTATCCTTACGTACCCGAAGCCTTCGTCGAGGACCTTGTACTTTACGCTCTTGACCTTTATTATCGCCCTGTTTATGGTAAAGGGCCTGGGGGCGTCGAAGGCCTCCCTCATGATGTGGATGACGACGGGCGTGTCCTTCGGCCCCCTCATGAGGTTAACCGCCTCGTTCAGGGAGAGGTCCTTCGTCGACTTCTCGCCTATCTTCACGATTTTGTCGCCAGCGAGCAGCCCGGCCTTGTACGCCGGCGTGTCCTCGATTGGGGCGACGACCGTAAGGACGTTGTCCTTCATCCCTATCTCGATGCCGATGCCTCCGAAGCTCCCCTTCGTGTCTATCTGCATCTCGGTGTACTCTTCAGGCGTCAGGAAGCTCGAGTGCGGGTCGAGCCCCTTGACCATGCCCTTTACGGCGTTGTAGATTATCTCCTTGGAATCCACGCTCTCGGCGTAGTTCTCCTGGACTATGCCGAGGACGTCGGTAAATATCCGGAGCCCTTCGTATGTGTTGGTCGGGACCGCGACCACCTTCTGGCTCATGCCCCATGACGCGAACGAGAAGAAGACGACTACCGCCAATACGGCGGTCATGAGCTTCGGCCTCGTGATTTTGATCATCTAAAACTCCTCCTTACGGGTGAAAAAATCCTTGCCGCTACCTTTAAAATTGTTATTTTTCCTGATCTCTGCGTCAGGCCGGAAATAAAAATGCTCACATATAAAACATATATGCTGCGCTTTTTATTTCCGTCCTTCCTTGACCTCAGAAAAAATTCCTAATTTTGAGGCAACCTTAAGAAAACTTTATATATTAAACCACATGCGGGACTTAAAAAAAACCAAAAAATGCGGCACCTTGAGACTTTTGGTTACCTGTCAATTAGCCAGGCCATCGGGTCCCTGGGGACCCCTTTCTGCCTTATCTCGAAATACAGGCCGCCGGAGGCCGTGGGGCCGGTGTCTCCGACGAGGGCTATCTCGTCGCCTGTGCTGACAGATGCGCCCCTGCCCTTAAGGACTTTGGACAAGTGCGCGTAAAGCGTATAGAACCCGCCGCCGTGGTCCAATATCAACACCTCTCCGTAGCCCTTGAGCCACCCCTCGTATATGACCTTGCCTGAGCCCACACTTTCCACGGGGGAACCGACCGGGGCCTCTATCATTATGCCGTTATTGAAAGTCACGGTCTGGTACTTAGGGTGCTTGACCTTGCCGTAGAGCGAGACGACCGTCCCTTCTACAGGCATCCTGAGCCTGCCTTTCATTGCGGCAAAACCGGTTGAACCGACTTCGGGCTCGGCCCTTTTTTCCTTCTCCTCGGATGCGCGGAGCTTTTCTATGAGCGCGGCCATTGCGTTTGCCGCATCCTCAAGCTCCCGTATCATGTTTTCCTTTTTTTCCTTCTCGCCCTTTATGTCCCTCAAAAGAGTGAGCCTGTTCTTTTTGAGCCCCTCTGCCTCGGTGCTTTTCACCTCTACCTCTTTTTTAGAGGCATAGAGCTCTGTCTGGAGCGAGGCGAGAGAGGCCCTCTGGGCCGAGAGCTCCGAGAGCTTTTTTTCATAACCGATGATAAGGTTCGTGTCGTTGTCCATGATGAGCGTCAAATACTTATGCCGCCTGCCGAGGTCTCTTGAGGATTCCGACGAGAAGAGGACCTGCATGGATTCCCCCCTCTTCATCTTGTACATGGCCTTCAGGCGCGCCTTCAATCTGCCTGATAACGACTTAAGCTCCCCTTCGAGCCTTGAGATGTTCCTGTTCGCGGAACCGATACGGGCCTGTATCGAGGCCATTGCCCCCTCTATCTTGTTGAGCTCCCCGCGTTTTTCGTTCAGGCTCTTGTTTATGGTCTCGAGCTCGCCGAGGACGTTCGTCTCCTTTTCGGAGATCGCCCTTACCTCTTTTCTCTCCTCGCGTATCTGCTTTCTGACGTCCTCGAGCCGCTTTTCTTTTTTTATCAACTCCTGCTTCGATGCGGCGTACGCCGGAGCGGCAATGGAGGCCAGGAGCAAGGCCAGGACAAGGGCCCTCATGCCTTGAGGAACCTCCCCGTTGATATGAGGCACCCGGCTACCCCCATAAAGATGCCCGTAGCTATGAGTATCAAGGCGAGGAGCGGGGTTGAGATCGGTGAAGAGACCACGAAGCTGAAGTAAGGGGGGATCTTGGATAAGAGGATGAGCCTGCCTCCCGCGAGCATCGCGAGGGCGAGGAGGCCGCCGATCAGCCCCTGCAACACGCCCTCTATGAAGAACGGCACCCTTATGAAGGAGTCGGACGCGCCGACGAGGGACATTATCTCTATCTCTTCGCGGCGCGCGTAGACGGTGAGACGTATGGTGTTGGAGATTATGAATATGGTCGCCGCGGCGAGGAACACGCCTATGAACAGCGCCGCGAGCTCGATGAACCTGAAGAAGGCGGAGAGCTTTTCGACCCACTCCCTGCTGTACTGGACGTCCTCGACCCAGGGTAGCGCTTTAAGCCTTTCGGCGACGGCCGTCAGTTCCGCCGGGTTCTTGTACGAGCCGCCGACCCTTATCTCAAAAGACGCCGGGAGCGGGTTCTCGTCGACGCCTTCGAGTATCGCCTCGTGGCCTTTAAGCTCGGCCTTAAGCTCTGATAAGGCCTTGTCCTTCGAGACGAACTCGGCGGAGCTCACGCCCGGAACGCGCATGACGGCCTCCCGCATCAAAGCGGCGTCAGGCGAGTCCTTCACATACGCCACGATCTGCGTCCTGTCGCCCCAGCTGTTTATGACGGACCTCAAGTTAAAAAAGACGAATACGAAGACCGCGAAGATGGAGAGGGAAAAACCGAGCGTCAAGGCCGTAAGGACGGTCGTCGCGAGGTTCTCCCTGATGGAACGGACGGCGTCGGAGAAGATATAGAAAAGGTTCGCGCCTTTCAAGCTACCGGCCATCGGAGACGAGCCTCCCGTTCTCAAGACGAATGACACGTCTCCCGAACCTCTCGATGAGGTTTTTGTCATGCGAGGCGACGACGACCGTCGTGCCCTTGCTGTTGACCTCTTTGAACAATTCGAGCGTCTCAATCGACAGAGCCGGGTCGAGGTTGCCCGTCGGCTCATCGGCGAGTATTATCGCCGGGTCTTTCACGAGCGCGCGGGCTATGGCGACCCTCTGCTGTTCTCCGCCCGAGAGGCTCATAGCCTTGAAGTTAGCCCTGTGCTGGAGCTTCACGAACGAAAGCATCCGCAAGACCTTGTTCCGCACCTCGCGCGGGCCGACACCCATGACTTTCAGCGACAAGGCGACGTTGTCGAATACGGTCCTCGTTTGCAGGAGCTTGAAGTCCTGGAAGACGAACCCGATGCGTCTGCGCAGGGTTGCGACCTCGCTCCTCGGGATCTTGAAGTAGTTCCGGCCGTCGAGGATTATCTGCCCGTCTGTCGGCGGCTCGGAGCCGAAGATGATGTTTAAGAGGGTCGATTTGCCCGCGCCGCTTGGCCCTGTAATGAAGATGAACTCCCCCTTGTCTATCTTCAGGGAGATGTCCGAGAGGGCTGAGGCGCCCTCGAAGCTCTTTGTGATGTGGAAAAGCTGTATCATGGGTTGGGCACTGAGCCTAAGGCCCGAAAAAAGGTTAAAATTACCTTATTTTTAGCAAAGTTACAAAAAAAACGACGCGCGGACATTATCCCAGTTGGGGCCCATTCTGTCAAGGGGCAAGAAGGCGGCAAATATCACTCTCTCCGGGCTACGAGCTTAAGTCCCGTCGGTTTAAACGCGCTCTCGCCGCCGCCCTTCACGTATAACCAGACCGGGTACTCGCCTTCGGGGACTTCGTGTTTCGGTATATACGAGAGGAAGCCTGTGTCGGCAAGCGGCCCTTCCTTTTCCGGCCCCTTCCTCCGGATGGAGTCGAAGGCGAGGGTCTTGCTGTCCGATTTCAAAACGAGATAGACCGTCTGAGCTCCTTTCCCGGCACTGCCTGTCGTTGCCCATCCGGTGAAGAGATAGCCGGGGAGGCTATTTTCGGCGAGGTCGATAGAGCCCTTTATCTCGCCGGACTCTTTCGGAAGTCCTGCCTCAACTGGCGAAGAGACGATGTGCCTCGGCAGGAGGTCAGGCGAATAGATGCCTTTTTTCATCATTTCGTCCACCATCGCGCCTGCCGCCTCCCCGTCCCTGTAGAAGAGCCCCGCGCCCGAGGCCTTCCATTTAACGACGCTCAAAGACAGCTCCCGCGCCTCCATCCTTATGCCGTTCATCATGTCGAGATATGAAAAGACATTAAAGGCCGCGGTCAGGACGAGAAAAGCCGGAAGGAGTTTCCGCGCCCTCTCCCGGCCGAGCATTTCCATGCCCCCTATGTAGAGCGACGCGAATATAAGGACCGACACTATCCTGTAACGGAGCGCAAAGGACTGCTCGACGCCGAACCCGGCGCGCGCGACAGACGCCGCAAGGGCCGTCAAAAAAAGAAAAACGAGAAAGAAGAAGACTACCGGGTTCTTGCGATAATAACCCTTGATGACGAGCAAGATAAAGACGAGCAACGACGCTCCGCCTGCCGCGTAATAGAAGTAGACGGGCGCGCCGAGAAAGGCGAGAAAATATTTAATTACGGCACGCGGGTCGTGCAAAAGGGTCGAGGCGACCTCTGGGTGCCCAACGGGCTTCGAGTATCCGTGGAAGTACAATGCGATCACAGCCGCGCCGATGGCCGCCCAGATAAGGGACGGCCTGTAACGCCTGGATAGCAAGAGCATTGCCGCCCCTACCGGGAAAAGGAATATGCCGTTCCCTTGCGTGTACGAGGCGACGGCCGCGCACGCGACGGCGAGCGCGAAAGACAGAGCGCCTTCCCTGGAAAGGAAATAAAAAGACGCGAGGGCGAAGAGGATGACATGGAAGTTCGAGAGCGCCGCCATTGCGCAGAAGATCGATTCGTAATACTGCGGCTGGAAGATGATGAATATGGCGGGGAGGAAGACCGCGCCTTTGAATTCACGCTTAGAGGCACTGTAAAGGAAGACCGCCGTAGCCGGTATGGCGAGGGTCCCCGCGAGCATGAGGACGCGGAAGTCCACCGCGCCCGTTGCCTTGTATAGCGCGAGGGCAGAGAGCCTCACAAAGGCTATCCTGTGCTCGTTGTGCTGGCTTAAAATAAGCGAGAGCTTGTCGGAGAGGTTGTCGCAAGAGAGGTACTTGAGAAGAAAGGCGAGGACCGCGTCAAAGTCGTCGTTAAAAGGCACATCGACGGAGTAGAGGAAAAAAACCGCGAAAAAAGCGGCTACGGGCAGAAACCCGGCGATGACTACCCCCCCTTTTTTCCAACTACTCCCCATCGCATGAGTTTATAAAGAAGGGGCCCTTGATTGCAAGATAAAAGAAAAATGGACGGAGCCCCTGCTCCTGACAAAACTGACGCGACCCCAAACGATAAGGGTCTGGGTCACCGCAGGCTCAGTCCAAAGCAAAGCCTAAATATAGAACGACCTGACCGTCTCCTTGAAGGCCTCCACCTCGTCCCCAACGGACGCGAGGTCTTCCTTTGCGAGCTTTAGGGAGGCGAGTATGGCGTCGTGATCAGAGGATGCGATGGCGTCCTTTCCCGAGACGATAAAATTGGCGAGGTATATTACCGCGACCATGGGCGGGAGCTTCGGCGCTTTTGCGCAGGCCTCCGGGTTATGGTGGTAGCGGATGGCGAGTGTCGAGTCCTCGGGGATGTTGAACCGCGCGGCGAACCATGAGCCCGCCTCGGCGTGGCCGGCCCCGAAGGCCTCCTCTTCTTTCTCGATCGAGCTCCGGTCAAACGGGCTTAAGCCTGCGTCGTCCCCGCACGCCTGGCAGAGGATGGGTCTCCCGATGTCGTGGAAGAGCCCGGCGAGGAACGCCGACTCCTTCTCTATCGCGCCGGTCTTCTGGGCAATGAGCGCCGCGGCCTGGGCGGTCTCGAACGAATGGGCCCATAATTCCATCAGGCGCTCCCTGTCCTTCGACGGCATGGAGTTGAAGACCGTCGTGGTTATGGCAAGGCCCTTGACCATGTCGTAGCCGAGGATGAGGATGGCCTGGGAGATGGTCCTTATCTTTCTCGAGAACCCGTAATAGGCGGCGTTGGATGCGGCCACCACCCTCATGGCTATGGCCTGGTCGCGCTCTATCACCTTTACGAGGTCGTGTATGACGGTGTTCGGGTTGCCGGTCAGGTCCATTATCTTCTTAAGGACTGTAGGGACGGTCGAGACGTTCATCATCCCGTTCACGGTCTCCCTAAATGCGTCCTTCCTGGACAAGGGTCCTTTACCGAGGTCTTCAGCTGTAGCAGTGTTCATAGGGTCACCCGCACGATTTGAGTTTTTAGGTTCGGTTTTATGAATATAGTTGCATATCGGCGGATAGATGGCGAGCTTGAGGCTAAAATGGGGGTTTTGTGAATAATAATGCGGCAGTACGCCGCATTGCAATCGGGCTAAATCAATCGACGATTGATTTCAAAAAAAAGAAATCATTGCTTACGGCCTGTGCAAAAAAAAGCGGCTGATCCCTTCCGGGATCAGCCGCTTCTCGTGTCTGGCGGGGCCGACGGGACTCGAACCCGCGCCCTCTGGCTTGACAGGCCAGCGTTATAACCGACTTAACTACGGCCCCAGTTTTAGTCTACCGCTAAAAATTGTTATTTTTCCTGACTGCTCGGCGCAGGGCCAAAGTCTCTACGGAGTCTTTGGGATTCATCAATTCCCAGCCGTTCGATACGAATTTGCCAGTCCGGCCAGGACTGCGTCAGGTCGGAAATAAAATGCTCACATATAACACATATATGCTCCGCTTTTTATTTCCGCCCTTCCTTGACCTCAGAAAAAATTCCTAATTTTTAGAGGCAGACTGAATTCAATCTTGGTAGGCGGAACAGGGATCGAACCTGTGACCCCAGCCTTGTAAGGGCTGTGCTCTACCAACTGAGCTATCCGCCCGTTGTCCCTATTCTCTGAAAAGAATTCCCCGTCAGCCGACGGGGAATATAGATATTTAACAACTTTAAGGTCGAATGTCAAGCCGGAAATGAAGAAGGGCGCGTGAACGCGCCCTTCTTCATTTCCATTTACGCTCAGTGCCTTACCACGTGGTCGCTCGCCTGTGGTTCGGCTGGCGCGGAGGCCGGTTCCTTATCGAGCTTCGCGCCCTTGAAGATCTCTTCCCTGTCCTTTACATTAAGGGCCTGCACCAGGACCTCGTCCATGTGCTGGACGAAGATGGGCTTCACCTTCTTGAGTATCAGCGCGGGTATCTCCTTTATGTCCTTCTCGTTCTCCATGGGGATGAGGACCTTGGGTATGCCTGCCCTGTGCGCGGCAAGCAGCTTCTCCTTGAGGCCGCCTATGGGCAGTACTTTACCGCGGAGCGTTATCTCTCCGGTCATGGCCACGTCCTTGCTTATCGGGATCCTTACGAGCGCCGAGGCTATGGCAGTCGCCATGGTGATACCGGCGGACGGGCCGTCCTTGGGGATCGCGCCTTCCGGCACATGGATGTGTATGTCGAGCTTCTGGTAGAAGTCTTTCTCGAGCCCGAGCTCATTCGCCCTGCTCCTTATGTAGGTCATCGCCGCCTGGGCGGACTCCTGCATCACGTCGCCGAGCTTGCCGGTGATGATGAGCTTGCCCTTTCCGGGGACGAGAGCGACTTCGATTGCAAGGAGCTCTCCGCCTGCTTCCGTCCATGCAAGGCCCGTCGCCACACCTACCTCGTCGGCCTTTTCGATCGTGCCGTAGCGGTACTGCGGGACGCCCAGGTACTTGGCCAAGGCCTTTGCCGAGACCGCGACCCTGGACTCCTTGCCTTTCTTGAGTATCTCTTTCGCGACCTTCCTGCAGATGGTAGCGACCTGCCTCTCAAGGTTCCTGACACCCGCCTCTTTCGTGTATCTCCTTACTACGGTAAGGATAGTCGCCTTGCCGAGGTCAAGGTTGTCTTTTGTAAGCCCGTGCATCTTGAGCTGTTTAGGGAGCAGGAACCTCTCGACTATGTGGAGCTTCTCAAGCTCGGTGTATCCGGGTATCCTTATGAGCTCCATCCTGTCGAGGAGCGGGTAAGGGATGCCCTGAACCGAGTTCGCGGTCGTTATGAACATTATTTTGGAGAGATCATAGTCGCAGTCGAGATAATGGTCGTTGAACGTGTGGTTCTGCTCCGGGTCCAATACCTCAAGGAGGGCTGAAGCCGGGTCGCCCCTGAAGTCGTGGCTCATCTTATCGACCTCGTCCAAAAGGAAGACGGGGTTGTTCGAGCCGGCCTTCTTCAAGGACTGTATGATCTTGCCGGGCATGGAGCCTATATAGGTCCGCCTGTGGCCCCTTATCTCGGCCTCGTCCTTGACGCCGCCGAGAGAGAGCCTGACGAAGTTCCTGCCGGTGGAGCGCGCAATGGACTTGGCGAGCGAGGTCTTTCCCACGCCCGGAGGGCCTACGAGGCAGAGGATGGGGCCTTTCATCTCTTCGACCAGGCCGCGCACCGCGAGGTACTCGACGATCCTCTCCTTCACGTTCTTAAGGCCGTAGTGGTCTTCCTCGAGGACGCGCTCGGCCTCCGAGATGTCCTTCTTCTCCTCGGTCTCGTGGTCCCAGGGCAGGCTCACCATCCAGTCTATGTAATTTCGGGAGACGGTCGCCTCGGCCGACATCGGAGACATTAGCCGGAGCTTCTTTATCTCCTGCTTCGCCTTCCGCGTAGCCTCCTTCGACATCTTCTTGGTCTTTATCTTCTCCTCGAACTCCTGTATCTCGCTCTTGAACTCGTCCTTTTCCCCGAGCTCCTTCTGGATCGCCTTCATCTGCTCGCTAAGATAATACTCCTTCTGGGTCTTCTCCATCTGGCGCTTGACCCTCTGGCGTATCTTCTGCTCGACCTCGAGTATCTCTATCTCGCTCTCCATGATGGAATAGAGGCGCTCGAGCCGTTTCGTCGGGCTCGAAATGGTAAGGAGCGCCTGCTTGTCCTCGAGCTTGATGGTCAGGTGCGAGGCGATGGTGTCTCCGAGACGGGAAGGGTCCTCAATGGATGAGACGCTCATTATCATCTCGGGCGGTATGCGCTTGTTGAATTTCACATAAGACTCGAAGGATTTGACGACCGAGCGTATGAGAGCCTCTGTCTCCACGGTCTCGTCTATCGTCTCCTCGACATCCTCGACCGAGACCATGAAGCACTCGTCCTCGGACACGAACTCCTTTATCTGCGCGCGCTTTTTCCCCTCGACGAGGACCTTGACTGTCCCGTCCGGGAGACGCAGGAGCTGGAGTATGGTGCCGAGCGTGCCGGTCTCATAGATGTCGTCCGGGCCCGGCTCCTCGGTCTTGGCCTTTTTCTGCGCCGCGAGCAGGATGGATTTATCGTGGCTCATGGCGTGCTCGAGGGCCTTTATGGACTTCTCCCTTCCTACAAAGAGCGGCACCACCATATACGGGAATATGATTATGTCCCGGAGCGGGATCAACGGTATTATCATCTTATCCTTCTTCAAATTAATTCCTCCCTTCAGAAAGATCATCAACTCATCCGGCCGACGGCATGATAGAGAGCGTCCGTCATGGCTTTTATCAGGCAAGGGCCTTAAGCAATCAGGCCGTCTCGGCCCTGTTTCCGTATACGATGATCGGCTTCGCCTTATCGAGTATTACGTCCTCGTTTACTATGCACTCTTTTATATTGGACTGCGACGGGAGCTCGTACATGGTGTCCAGCATGACGTTCTCGAGTATGGCCCGGAGGCCCCTGGCCCCGGCTTTCCGCCTCATCGATTCCCTGGCCACGGCCGAGAGCGCGCCTTCCGTGAATTTGAGTTTCACGTTCTCGAACTCGAAGAGCTTCTGGTACTGTTTTATTATGGCGTTCTTGGGCTCCATGAGTATCTTTACAAGGTCCTTTTCGTTGAGCTCGTCGAGGACCGCGACCACCGGGAGCCTGCCCATGAACTCCGGTATGAGCCCGTATTTGAGGAAGTCCTGCGGCTCCACGTCGTGGAGGACCTTCGAGAGGTTCGGCTCCACGGGCTTCTTCGCGTCCGTGCTGAATCCCACGGACCTTTTCCCCACCCTCTGGGAGATGATGGTGTCGAGCCCGGTGAACGCGCCCCCGCAGATGAAGAGGATGTTCGTCGTGTCGACCTGGAGGAACTCCTGCTGGGGGTGCTTCCTTCCGCCCTTGGGCGGGACGTTCGCGACGGTCCCTTCTATTATCTTAAGGAGAGCCTGCTGTACGCCCTCGCCCGAAACGTCCCTCGTGATCGACGGAGAGTCGCTCTTCCTCGATATCTTGTCTATCTCGTCTATGTAGACGATCCCCTTCTGGCAACGCTCTATGTCGTACTCGGCGTTTTGAAGGAGGCTCAATATTATGTTCTCTACGTCCTCTCCGACGTATCCGGCCTCCGTCAAAGTCGTCGCGTCGGCTATGGTGAAGGGGACGTTAAGGATCTTCGCGAGCGTCTGCGCGAGGAGCGTCTTCCCCGAGCCAGTCGGGCCGACTATGAGGATGTTGCTCTTCTGGAGGTCGACATTCCCGAGCGCGACCTTTGACTCTATCCTCTTGTAGTGGTTATGGACCGCGACGGACAAGACCTTCTTCGCGTGCTCCTGACCGATCACGTACTCGTCAAGGACCTTCTTTATCTCGGTCGGCTTGGGGATCGTGTGCTCGCGCTTCTTGAACTCCTCTTTCTCGTACTCCTCGGCGATTATATCGTTACAGAGCTCGATGCACTCGTCGCATATGTAGACCATGGGTCCAGCCACGAGCTTCCTTACCTCGTCCTGCCCCTTGCTGCAAAACGAACAGGTCAGATAACTGCCGCCCTTCTTGTTTACTGACATCTCGATCCTCCAAGCGCTTGAGAAAAGATATTAGCCTAAGAGTGCTATTTGAGCCTTTATTTTCAAAATCGCGGAGCCCGTCACGGCCAGTGACGAAATTCGCTTATTTTACCTGGGCTTGACCTGTTCGCCTGAAATCCTTTTCTCAATGACCTTATCAATTATACCATATTCCATTGCCTGTTGCCCAGTCATATAAAAGTCCCTCTCGGTGTCCCTGTGGACCTTCTCGATAGGCTGTCCCGTGTGGCGCGACATGATCCTGGCGAGCTCCTCGCGTATGCGGAGTATCTCCTTCGCCTGTATGTCTATCTCGGTCGCCTGGCCCTGCGCGCCGCCGAGCGGCTGGTGTATGAGTATCCTGGAATTCGGGAGGGCGAAGCGCTTTCCGGCCGCTCCTCCGGCGAGAAGGAGCGCGCCCATCGAGGCGGCCTGTCCTATGCAGATAGTGGAGACGTCGGGCTTTACGTACTGCATGGTGTCGTAGATGGCGAGCCCGGCGGAGACGAGCCCGCCCGGCGAGTTTACGTAGATGTGTATGTCCTTATCCGGGTCCTCGGACTCGAGGAAGAGGAGCTGGGCGACTATAAGGTTCGAAACGTTATCGTCGATGGCGGACCCGAGGAAGATTATCCTGTCCTTAAGGAGCCTCGAATAAATATCGTAGGCCCTCTCTCCACGGCCGGACTGCTCAACAACCATCGGGATCAAAGTCATTTAGCCTCCTTAGGCTTTTGGGGCTTCCTAAAAATTGTTATTTTTCCCGATCTCTGCGTCAGGGCGTAAATAAAAGTGCTCACATATTAACATATATGCTCCGCTTTTTATTTCCGCCCTTCCTTGACCTCAGAAAAAATTCCTAATTTTTAGGATAGCCCTATATTTTTGCTCTTTCAGGCGGCCGAGCTTGCCTCTATAATTATATCGAAGACCTTCTCGTGCTTCATCCCGTCCTTTATTATCTCAAGGGCGCCTTCCTTCTCGATCCTGCCCATGAGGGACTCGAACGATACGTTCCTCGCCTCGGCGATGCTCCTTACTGCCTTTTCGGTCTCTTCGCGGGAAACTTCAAGTTTTTCTTTTGCCGCGATGGTGTCGAGGACTACGTCCTCCTTTACCTGCCTTACGGCCATCTCCCTGTACTTCGCCTTAAGCTCGTCGATGGACAGGCCCTGGTCCCCCTGGTTATAGGCCCCCTGCTTCATCCCGTCTATCACGCGGCCGAGGATAACGCTCAAGTACCTGTTCACCATCGCGTCAGGCACGTCAAAGGAGTGCTTCTCGATGAGTTTGTCCAGTATCTCGTTTTTGAGCCTCTCCTTATCATGGGTCTCCTTAACGCTCGCAAGCTCCTGCCTTACTTTCGCGTTCAGCGCCTCGATGCTTTCGCACCCGACGGACTTGGCGAACTCTTCATTCAACTCCGGAAGCCCCTTTTCCTTTACGGCCTTTACGGTTATCTTGAATTGGGCCTCTTGCCCGGCAAGCGTTTTCTCGCTGTAGTTGGGCGGGAAGCTTATGTTAGCGTCCTTGTTATCGCCCTTTGAGGAGCCACGGAGGGCCTCGTCGAAGCCGGGGAGCAAGGTCTTTTCCCCGAGGAGGACAGGGTAATCCACGGATTTGGTGTTCTTTACGGGCTCGTTATTCATGAAGCCCTCGAAGTCCACGACGACAAGGTCCCCGTCCTTGGCGGCCCTCTCCACGTCCTTGAAGTCGGCCTTTACTTCGCGGAGCTTCTGTATCCCTTCCTCTACGTCCTTGTCGGTGACCTCTATCGGCTTCTTCTCGAGCTTCATCCCCTTGTAGCCGTCTATCTCAAGCGCGGGCGAGACCTCGACGACCGCTGAGAAGGCGAATTCCTTGCCCTCTTCAAGCGTCTCGGTCTTTATCTCGACCTTCGGGGCGTCGACCGGCTGTATGGCTTTTTCACTCAGCGCGTGCGGGTAGGCGTTCTCTATGAGCTTTTTTATGACATCCTCCTGGACGTGGCCCGAGAACTTCGCCTTGAGGATGTTCATCGGCACGGCGCCTTTCCTGAACCCGGCTATATTGACCGACGACCTTAAAGACTTGTAGGCCGAATCTATCTCCCTCTTTACCGCCTCTGCCGGGACTGTGATGTCGAGTCTCTTCTTTACAGGGCTTAATTCCTCAACCGCGATCTTCAACTCTGTGTTCTGCATCTCTTCGTATACCCTTTCCATGATTTCTTTTTTATAAAAGTACGAGGGCGCTTAAGCCCGCCGTTGCAAACCGCTCGGCGCGGGGCCAATGTCCTTCCGAAGCTATCAAGGCAAGAGTATCACATCACTTCGATATGAACTCTGCCCGTCCGGCGAGGACCGCTCGGCTCGGGGCCGATGTCTTCGGAAGCTGTCGAGACTAAAATAACCTACTCGTCCCGTTATGAACTTTGCCTGCCCGGCGAGGACTCAACTGGTGCGAGAGGGGGGAATCGAACCCCCATGGTTGCCCACCAGATCCTAAGTCTGGCGCGTCTGCCAGTTCCGCCACTCTCGCGAAAAAGGACCGTTGCTTCCTGGAATCAGCCAAAGAGCGACGGATACACCTGCGCGCGCCCGCTTGAGAAGAAAATGCGATAAAAATGGCAAAATGGAAGGCCTTACGGAGCCTTTGGGGCTGAAAACGGCAAAAAACTCAATTACTTCTAAAGTATTATATGTGATTCGCAAGGCCCTTGCAACAAAAAAGGCGTCCGCTCCGGGCCCGCTTAAAACCTTTGAAATTTAAAAAGAAAACGCCTATTTATGCAACCTGAACCGGGCTACGCTCTCGCTCATGTCGCGGTTGAGCTGGATAAGCCTCTCCACAGCCTTCTCGGACTCTACCAGCCCGTTCCTGTTCTCGACCGAGACCATCCTCACGGCCTCGATGGCGTCCAATACCTTTGCCGTGTTCCTCTCCTGCTCCCGGATGATGTTGTTTATGAAGTTCACCATCCTCCTCACCTCTTCGATGGCCGCGGTTATCTCCTTATCGGACTCCGACTGCGCCCTTGTCGAGCCCTTGACCCTGTAAGCGATGTTGGCGAGCCTTTCCGACGCCCTGTTTATGAGCTCGCTCCCCTTGGCCTGCTCCTGCGTGGCGTTCACGATCCTCCGGGTCATCTCCGCGACCTTGCCCGTGGCCTCGACTACATGGTTTATCTCGCCTGCCTGCTCGGCCGAGGCCCGGGCTATCTCGCGGACGGACTCGGTCGATCTTCTGGCCGAGCTTACTATTTTCTTGAGCCCCTCTCCGGCCTCCATCGAGAGCTTTACGCCTTCTTCAACGCTCAAGCACCCCTTTTCCATGGCTTTGACGGCCCTGTTCGACTCTATCTCGACAGCGTCTATTATCTCGGACACCTCTTTTGCCGAGGTAGAGGTCCTCTCGGCGAGATCCTTTATCTCGTTCGACACGACAGAGAAGCTCTTGCCGTGCTCTCCCGACTGGGCCGCGATAATGGCGGCGTTCAGCGCAAGGAGGTTCGTCTCCTCGGCTACGTCCCTTATGACCTCCAGGGTCTTTCCTATCTCCATTATCTTCCCGGAGAGGCTGTTTATTATCCCGGTCGACTCACGCGTTATGTCCTTTGTCCTTATTATCCCGTCTATCGTCGATTCGACCGCGGAAAGCCCCGCGTTGGCGTCCCTTATGACCTCGTCGGCGAACCGGGATGCCTCTGCCGCGTTGGTCTCGACCTCCCGTATGCGCGCGTTTATCTGCATCATCGAGGACGACACCTGTATGACGGCGGACGAGAGGCTCTCGATGTTCTCGGAGATCTCCCTTATCGAATACGACATGTCGCGGGTGGAGGAGGCGGTCTCGTCCACGCTGGACAGAAGCGAGTCCATGTTGTCGACTACCTCGGCAACGGAGGCCCCGAGCTCAAGTACCGAGGCGGCCCCCTTCTCGACCGAAGCGGCGAGCGATTCCGAGTATCTGGCTATCTCGACTATCGTTGCGTTAAGCCCCTCGATGTTGGAGCCAATGGAATCGAGCGCCGCGCCCTGGCGCGTCGTGCCCTCTATTATATGCCTCCTGACCTCTTTAAGCCCGGAGGTTATCTCGGTCTCCTCGTCCGACGTCTTCCTTATGCCTTCTATTACGACGGAGAGGTTCTTGGCGAGCTCGTTAGTCTGCGCGGCGAGAAGGCCGAGTTCGTCGTTTGACCTTACCCCGGCCCCGGCGGTCAGGTCTCCGGAGGCGAGCTGTCTCGTCGTGTCGACAAGGCTTAAGACCGGCGAGGTGACGACCTTCCTTATGAAGGCGAGCCCGACGAGCCCCATGGCGAGGACGACGGCGAAGCCGTAGAGTATGGAGCGCCATATATCGTCCATGGCCGCGTACATCTCCCCTTCGATGGGGACGACCACCTCAAGACCCCCGGCCACGTCGCCTATCCTGTAATCGGTCCTGGGGGACCCGGGGTTGTTGTTGTGGCAGTCGACGCAGGTCTGGGAAGTTGCTATGTCCGGGATCATGTACCTTACGGAGGCCCTGCCCGCGAAGTCCTCGAAACGGTAATGGCGCGCTTCCGCGCCCGTGGCGAAGAGATCGAGCGCCTCCTTCTGGAACTCGTCCTTGGGGGCGTTCGCCGGGTTTATCGGCTGGAGGCTGACGATCTCCATGTGGAGGCCGCCGCTTGAGCCCAGGGAGCTTGAGACCTCTTTTATAAACGTGGTGGGCAGCGGTATGGCTCTCGGGTCGTTATGGTAGGAGCCGGTGACGGCGATGCCTGCCTCGAGCGCCCTCTTTACAACGGTCGAGGCGTAGTACTGCCTGTCGGCGGCGATCTTCCTGGAGAGGAGGTCGGCGGCCATGAGCGCCATGCGTCTCGTCTGCTCGATCCTCTCGTGGTATATGTAGAAGCTGTAGACCCCGAATATCACGGCCCAGACCAGGGCGGCGAATACGAGGAGCTTCGTCCTTATGCCGAATCTCATTGTCATCCTCAGGGGAAGCCTATTTACCTGAATATTATAAGAAAAGGGGCGGGCTTACAAGGTTTTTCTGGACATGGGCCCTTGCGGAGGAAAAGCCTTTTTCAAGAAAAGGGTTTAAAGACGGGAGCGGCCTGTCATTCGATCAATAACGCGCCCTCCTTCTCATCGAACCTTACGACGCGTATTTCGCCGGGCTTCGATCCCACCGTGCCGTCGAGCGAAAAATCCGCCGGTTTGCCCGCTCCGCTCCTGTAGAGCTTCGCCTCGACCCTGTGCGTGCCGGGCTCTATCAGAAACTCCTCGAATACGTAAGAGGCCATGTCTTTCTTAAGCCCCGTCGGCGCGTAGGACTTATCCAGAAGTTTTTTTCCGTCCAT
The DNA here is from genome assembly GCA_016182655.1 of Deltaproteobacteria bacterium. Classification (GTDB taxonomy): domain Bacteria; phylum Desulfobacterota; class GWC2-55-46; order GWC2-55-46; family GWC2-55-46; genus GWB2-55-19. The sequence continues at coordinate 55,576 of JACPGB010000012.1, read as the reverse complement.
GTAGAGCTCGACCGTTACAGGGTTTCTCTCCCTCGGGCACCTGCCGAGCTTCGACATGCTCATCTTCACCTGCCTGGTGTCCTTAAGCTCCCTGCGGTATCTCTCTCCCTCTTTCTTTATGAGGTCGGCCTCTTCGCAGTCGGCGACCCTGCTCCCCGAGAGCTTGAACGCGACCTTCAACGCGGCGTCCTCCTTCCTGTAAAAAGAGTAAGAGATGTCGGAGAGCCATACCGACGGGAGGATGAGTACAAAGAGGATGACCGAGACCCTTGCAAGCGCGGACCAGTTCAGCGGTTCTTTTTTCCTGGGCGGCCCGCCGTCCTTTTCAGAGGCCTTCCTGGAGCGCCATTCCTTTATGGCTATGTATATGACCGGCAGTATGAACGCGAGCAATACGCCTGCGACCCACATTTTCTAACTCCTTGCCTTAAGGCCTTCCCTGAAGGCGGTAAGTTCCTTTATAAACGCGTCCCCCTCGACGGCCGAGAGGTATTGAAGCCCTATCCGGGACCTGTCCAGGGATTTTTTCACGACGGGCGGCCTGAAACCGGCGAGCCTGCCGGAGAGCCAGTCGTTCCCGCGCCTGAAGTGGCAATCCCCATGAGCGCACGAGGCGATAAACACCCCGTCGATATCCTTGTCCAGCGCCATCGAGAGCATAGACGGCTGGAGCATCCCGATGCACGGGAGCGCGACGACACGGGCCCAGTCGTATCCGTTCAGGCCTCCTTTGCCGTCCTTGATGCCGTCTATCCACGGGCCTTTGGCGCAGGCGAAGACCATGACCTTCCTGCCCTCGCCCTTATCCTTAAGCTCCGCAACGAGCCTTCTTATATCGTCCTTGACCGACTCTTCAGGCAGGTCCGGCAGGTTTATGGCCTTGTAGTCGCAGGCCCCGACGCAAAGGCCGCAACTCGCGCACCTCTTGTCCACCACCACCGCCTCGAGCGGATACGGCATCCCGTCGGTCCTCTTTCTCATCGTGATCGCCTGGTACGGGCAGTCCTCCATGCAGAGCTCGCACCCGGTGCAGTTCTCAAGCGTAACCTTTGCCGGAGGTTTTCTCCTGGCCCTCCCGAGCCACGGGACGACGGCGAATATAAGTGTGGCGGCTACTATAAAACCCCAGAGGGCGCGCCCGGAGACCCAGTTAAGGAACGGGAATATGAACATGAAGAGCCAGTCGAACGGGACGGCCTCGGAGAGCCTCTTCAAATCCGCGGGGGAGCCGCTTATTGCGGGCTTCATGAACGAGAGCGCAAGGAGCGCGAGTATCATGCCGTAAGCGACGACCCTCGGCGGATTTATGACCGCCTTGGTTATCCTCGTTATATGGAGCATGATGAGGATGAAGAGGAAGAAGGCGGTCGAGAAGTGGATGAACAGCACGATATAGAAGAGCTGGTCCGTAAGGTTCCCGGCCCTCGCGAAGTTGAGCGATAGCGGCAGGCCGAAAATAGGTATGCTCTCGAGCATCCGGGCGGAAAGCGTCGCTATGAGTTTGCCACGCTCGTCCCATACCATCCAATAGCCGAAGATGCCGCCTATCCAGATGACCCAGGCCATGGCCGCCCCCGAGACCCAGGCAAGCCACCTCCAGTGCCTGTACCTGCCCGTGATGAAGCACCGGAAGGCGTGGAGGAGCATCGTTATTATGAGCCCGTCGGAAGCGTACCTGTGGAACGACCTCATGACCCCGCCGAGATACCATTGTGTCACGGTCAGCGACTGGACCGAGAGGTACGCGCCTCTCGCCGAGATGTCGTAGAAGAGGAATAGGTAGACTCCGGTCACGAGTATTATCCAGAGGAAGAATATGCTGATAGCGCCGAGGTAATAGAACGGGTTGTACTCGGACGATACAATGCCGTTCACCGGCCCCTCTATAGCGAGCCAGGCCCTTTCGGCGAACCCGGCGCGGCTGAACTCCCTTTTTTCCCCCATCTTCACCCTTTCTGACCCTTTTTGAGGCGCGCCATGATCCTTTTCCCCCAGACCGCGTAGATGACCGTGAGTATTACGGCGAGCTGGATGAATACGCTTAAAATAATCGGATAATCTATAACGTACTTCCCGGTGTACGGGTCGTATCTGTAGCAGAAGTACTTTATCTTGTTTATGATCGACGCGCCGCCCTTGCCCATGGGCTTGCCGGTCAGCAACTCTTCGAGCCTCGAACCGAGCGTGGCGCCCTGAGTCCTCATCGAGTAGACCTGCTTGTATATCACGCCGTCGCCGTTTACTATCGTCACCATGTCTATGTGGTCGAAACTCCCGTCGGCCTTCTTCTTCCAGAAGAACCCGAAGTCCTCGGTCATCTTCCTTGCGGTCTCGGATGAGGCGGCCGCAAACCTGATCGAGGAGAAGTCTTTCGCGTATTTGAGCCCGTATTTTTTAAGGGCCGCCGGAGTGTCGTTCTCCGCGTCAAAACCGACGGAGAGGACGTTGAACCTGTCGCCGAACTTTGCGCGGGCGTTATCAACGGAGGCCTTGAGCTCGGCGGTTATCGTCGGGCAGACCTCCGGGCAGGAGGTGTAGACGAAGCTTACGACGAGCGGGCCTCCGTTCTCCTTGAAATAATCGGAGAGCCGGAAGCGCCTTCCGTCCTGGTCGACGAGCTCGTAGTCCCCGGCCTTTTTCCCCTCGGCCTTTACGGATGCGTCAAAGGCGTCCTTGAGCTCCTGCATCTGCCGGTCTTCGGCGGAGGCGTTCAGGCTCAAGGATAAAAGCAGAAAAAGGGCAAGGATGACGGAGCGTCTCCACCGGATTGTCTTAAAGCCCATCGACTGCTCCTGAATAATAGGAAGGGGGACCAAACGAATACCGTATCAATGTTACAGCATGAGGCGGGCGTGTTGTATGATTTTTATCATCAGTCGAAGGAATTGAAAGAAGCCGTTTCCGGGTCTTGAAGCCCCTCGCCCGTCGTTACCGGGCCCTTCGCTATTATATCATACAGGGCCGCCAAATACAGGGCTCAAAAAAAAGGGGCCGCGCCAAAAGGCGCGGCCCCCGAAAGGCTCTCCAGATTTACTGCTGTTCTATCTTCTTCCCGAAGATTATGGAGCCGAATGCTATGACGATGTAAAGTACGCCGCCGAGCACGGCGAGCACCCCGCCCACACCCATCATCGACATGAACATGTCGATCGCCGGGTCGAAGGTGAAGGAGAACGGCGCGCCGGAGAAAGTGATGTCGTAGTGCCTCCTGGGGACGCCGAAGGAGCCCGCGCTCATCATGCCGATCGACAGTGTCGCTACCCCTACCCCGTAGAGCCAGGGCTGGACCGAGGCGAACCCCTTCCAGATGATCTCCTTGTTGAAGATGTATGGGATGAGGAGATAGGTGAAGGCCATGAAGGCGATGGTGGTGCCCGCGACGACCGTGCCGTGGAAGTGGCCGGTTATCGCGAAGGTGTTGTGGCGTATGATGCTGAACTGCTCGGTCCCGAAGATGACGCCGGTGATGCCTCCGAGGAAGCCGAAGAGCACGATCGAGATGACGACGCCGGAGAAGGCCGGGTTCCCCCAGGGGGCTTTTTTGAGCCACTCGAAGAGCCCGCGGGTGTGCCCCTGCTTTCTCAAGGCCACTTCCATCGAGGCCGGTATCGCGAAGGCGTGTATCATCGAGGCGAGCACCGCAAGGTGCATCATGTAGCTCGTGTTCACGACCTTGTGCCAGTTCGAGAGGACCGGGTCGACGAGGAGGTGGTGCTCGGACGCGAGGTTGATGAAGAGTATGTAGAGGACGAAAGCCGTCCTCGAGAGCTTCTCGTTAACGGGTTTGCCGCCGACGACGAAGGCCGAAGTCATGTACCATACGGCTACCATCGCGCAGACGTTGATCTGCTGTGACGAATGGCCGAGGCCCCAGAATACGAGCCTGTAGGCGGACGGGTCGATGGTCGGCAGGATGTCCAGCGACCACAGGAAGGTCGGCAGGAATATCCCGGCGCCGTGGAGGAGCGTGAGAATGCCTATGATGCTCGCGGCGGCCAGGCCGAAGGAGCCGAGGGGCAAGGACTTCTTGTACCCGCCGTCCCGCTTGGACAGGACTATGTTTATGAAGAAGTGTATGAAGCCTATGAGCGCTCCCACCGCGAAGAGGATGACCCCCAGGTAATACATCGGGTCGCCTTTGAGCGGCACGTAGGAGGTGAACATCACGTCGGCTCTTCCGAGGATGACTATCGTGTTGATGAGTCCGCCTCCTATGAGCATGAGGGCGAAGGCGACCCAGCCGAGCCACGATATGTACGACCGCGTGCCGAGTATGACCGCCGAGGTGAAGTGGACGAGCGCTATCTCGAAGAATATTATCCACGCCAGCAGCGCGTCTATGCCGTGGAGCGTCAAGAACCTGTAATAGTAGTCGAGCGGCAGTAGATGCACGCTCGGCCATCTCGTAAGCAACACCAGCAGGGCCATGAGACCGCCCACGGCAAGTGTGGCAAACGCCGCTATGAGGTTCCACTGCACCAGGGCCTGAGCGCTCTTGTGTATCTTAAGCCCCGATAGGGAACTCAATCTGAAGTCTGTATTTGCCATTTTTGACTGACACCTCCCTGTTCAAGTTTGAGACTTACCCGCCGCGAGGGATCTTAGGCCGACGGGGACGGACTTAAAATGACCCGGGGAGCCCGGACGCTTTTTATCCCGCGCCCTTGTACGCGCTCCCCGCCGGCCGTCCGAATGACCCGGGCCTACCGGATGCCCCAGACGTTCGAGAGCCACTTAAGATGGGCGAACCAGATTACTATGAAGACCGCGAGGAAAATAAGGGCGAGGACGAATACCCCCGGCGCCTCCATCTCCTCCCTGTGATCGTATTTAGGCATTTCGCTTCCTCCTTTGCCTCGTGTATGCTATTTCACGTACATCTTTCCGACCATCGTGTGGTGGCCGACGCCGCAGTACTCGTTGCAGACTATGTGGAACTCCCCGGTCGACGTCGGCGTGAGCTTCATGACATAGTCGTAGCCGGGAAGCGCCATTATGTTCATATTGACCGGCTGGAGCGAGAACCCGTGCAGGATGTCCATCGAAGAGAGGTGGACGTCGTAGGTCTTGCCCTTCTCAAGCTCCAGTATCGGGTACCACTGCCACATCGAGGCCTTCACGAAAACCGGCTCCGACGGGTCCGGGTGCACTACAGGAAAGCCGTTCTCCTCTCCGACCTTGCGCTTGTCTATCATGTTTTGCACCAGCTTGTCGAAGTCGTCGGCCGACACCGCGTAAGTCGTCGAGGGCGGGTTCTGCGAGCCCACGACGTGATATATGGGCATGAAGATGAAGGAGACAAGCATCCATATGAGCGCCACCGCGACCCATATCCTCTCGTCCTTGCTCAATGGGTTCCACCATATTCTCTCTGGCTCGTGTATCGCCATCTCTCCTCCTCCTTATGGGACTATTGGCAGCTTGGGGACGTTCATTATCTCGATCAATCCCCAAACCGTGTAGACTAATGTCGGTACGACGGTACCCAGGACCAAAAGCAAAAAGATGTTGTCGTAAAACCTCTGCCCTGCCGGAATAGGCCCGTCTTCCCTGTTCTCGTGCATAGCCCTGCCTCCTTTCGAATTAGATTCGCTTTAATATAATAAGATATGGGTGCCCCTTAAATGACTTTTGTCAGTATCAGGGCCTTTAAGGGCCGCAAAAGCAAAGAAATTTGGCCGGATCAGGCTTGAATAGAGTATTAGGGGTGTATGGGGTATTTATATCAGAAAAAAGGGGGTTGTCAAATTTTGAGAGGGGCCTCCGGGCGCGGCTCATCCGGAGGTCCGGCTGGTGCCGCCCCGCCTCCCCCGCAAAAAAAAGAGGGGCAGGATATCCTGCCCCTCTTTGATACTGCTTCCAATCGCGAGATTAGAAGTTGGCGGTAAGCATGAGGTAAGCCCAGTCCTGGTCGTCGCCGTCTGTCGCAAGGGCGTCGCCGACGAAGAAGCGGGAGATACCGGCTTCAACCGCAACCGCGTTGTTGTACTTGTAGGTCGCGGTCACGTCGATCTCGCTGCCCACGCTGTCGTCAGCGCCGGCCGCGGTCTCGTTCTGGGTGTAGTTCCAGTACGCCGCATAGAGCTTGGTCTTCTCGTTCAGGTCAAGCGTGGCGTTCACGCTGATGGCGGTGAGGTTCGCCCAGCTGTTGGCGCCGGAGACATCGGCATAGCCGAAGTGGGCGTGGTTGGTCGGGAAGAGGTCGACCCACGTGCCGTTCTCGTTGTCGGTGGCATCGTCGTCGCCGCTACCCATATCGTACTCGGCGCCCACCCTGAGCTTAAGAGCGGTCGGGAGGGTGTAGCCTGCCTTTACGGCAAGCGCCCACGCGCTGATGTCGGTCGTGGCGTTCTGCTCGCCGGTCTGGAAGGGGAGCTCTACGGTGTAGTCGACCCCGGCGGCCGCGCCCTTCAGCCTCGCGCCCACGGTGTAGCGGGTAAGATCGACGTTGTCGGTCTGGTGGAGGAGGTATACGTCAAGGGTGTTGTTCGGGATGACCTGCTTGAGTGTCGCGTACACGCCGTTAAGGTCGGTGTCGTCGTTCAAGGTGGCGTCGGTGTCAGCCGAGTCCTCGGAGACGGTGGCGGCGAAGACGTCTACGTTGATGGCGTCGGTCGAGTACATGAGCTTGAAGGCGTCGAAGGCCCTGCCGTTGTTCGACCAGTTGAACGCGCCGATGATCCTCTCATCGCCGTAGGCGAGTTCCTGACGGCCGGCGCGGAGCGTTACCGGCTGTTCGAGGAGGTTGGAGATGTTCACATAGGCCTCGTGGAGGTCCACGGTGTTGGTGACGCTGGTGCTGGTGCTGGCGTCAGAGAGAACGCCGGTTGCGCCCCAGGTCCTGGTGTCCTGGATGGTTGCCTTTACGGAGGTGTCGTCAGTGGCCTTGGCGTTGGCGGTTATCCTGACCCTCTGGGCCCAGGAGGCCCTGTCGTCGCCGGCATCCTCGTTAAAGTCAACATTGTCCCTGTACTCGCCGCGGAGCCTGTACTGGCCGCTCAAGGAAACATCTGCCGCGCTGGCGGGCACTGCCCAAGCGGCGGTGATGGCAACTGCAAAAACTGACAACAAGATTCTCTTCATCCTTTCTTCCTCCTTAAGTTTGAGATATTTATTACTGCCCTGGTGAATTAACGCCGCTTTACGGCGCTTGAGACTCGGTCGCCACAGGAAAGCCTATGAGCTGTTAATAGGCAAGTTCATTTAGTCGGCGCAACATCCTCGGGAACGACAGTCAACGATCGAAGAAAGACTGAAACCTTGCTACCTGCTCTTATTCAGTTGTATTTTGTTTTTTCGGAAGACTGCATTGGAAGGGGAACCGGGGAGGCTCGATGCGCTTTATATGCCAGCCGCCGCTTTACGCGCCACCCTCCTTCAAAAATGCAATATCCTTATACACAACCTGAAAATGGCTGTCAAGCATTAAGTATGCTTGATTTAAAAAAAATTTTTATGAGTTTTATCATATCAGGAGGCCGTTTTCCGATATTTTCGGTCTTGAATGTCTTCGCGAGCAGGCCCCTGCGGCTAAACCACCCCCGCCCTTATGAGGTCGTGCATGTGTACGACGCCGACGGCGTCCGCTCCGTCGAGGACGAAAAGGGAGGTTATGGAGCCGACCTCCATTTTTTTAAGGGCCGCCTCGGCGAGCTCCCCCTTTTCTATGGTCCTGGGGTTTCTGGTCATGACCTCGTCGACGGTCTTATTAAGGAGGTCGGGGGTCCCCTTTTCGAGAGCGCGCCGCAAGTCCCCGTCGGTTATGATACCCGAGAGCCTTCTCCCCTTGAATACGCCGGTCAGCCCCATCCTCTTGCCGGTCATCTCTATTATCGCGTCCTTCATCCTGGTGCCGGAGGGGACCATCGGCATGTTTTTGCCCGAGTGCATGAGGTCTTCGACCTTCATGAGGCGTCTGCCGAGCGACCCGGCCGGATGGAGCGAGGCGAAGTCCTCGGCCTTGAACCCCCTCTTCTCAAGGAGCGCGACCGCCAAGGCGTCGCCCATGGCAAGGCACGCCGTAGTAGAGGCCGTGGGCGAGAGCCCAAGGGGACAGGCCTCTTCTTTTACTCCCACGTCGAGGACGGCGTCGGCGTACATGGAAAGGGTGGACTTCTTTTTTCCCGTCATGGCGACCATGGCTACACCCAGCCTCTTTACTACCGGGATTATCTTTATGAGCTCCTCGGTCTCTCCGGAGTTGGATATGGCGATGATGATATCGTTCCTCATTATCATCCCGAGGTCGCCGTGGACGCCCTCGGCCGGGTGGAGAAAAAAGGCCGGTGTGCCGGTGGAGGCGAGCGTTGAGGCAATTTTCTGCCCCACGATGCCGCTCTTGCCCATGCCGCTCACCACGACCTTGCCGGTCACGGCGAGCACCATGCCTACGGCCTTTGAAAAATCGGAGTCGAGCCTGTCTTTCAAGGCCTTTACGGCGCGGGACTCTATGTCGAGCACGCGCTTGGCCGCGCGAATGGATGCGTCTTTCTTCATTTTACGGGAAAGCCCCTTACGATGGAATCTATGGAGGAGAGCTCCTTAAGGAGCCCGGAAAGATCGGAAATGGCGATGGAGTTAGGCCCGTCGCAGAGCGCCTTATCCGGGTCCTTGTGGACCTCCATGAATACGCCGTCGACACCCACGGCAAAGGCGGCCCTCGCCAGATAGCGCGCCATGTCCCTGTCGCCGCCCGAGCAGGTGCCGAGGCCGCCGGGCCTCTGGACGCTGTGTGTCGCATCAAACACAACGGGGTAGCCCAAGGACCTCATTATAGGGAGCGCCCTGTAATCGACGACGAGGTTATTGTAGCCGAAGCTCACGCCGCGCTCAGTGATTATAATACTATCGTTCCCGGTAGAGACGGCCTTATTGACGGACTGGGCTATGTCCTCGGGGGCCATGAACTGGCCTTTTTTAATATTGATGACGCGCCCGGTCTTCGCCGCCTCTATAATGAGATCGGTCTGGCGCGAAAGGAATGCGGGTATCTGGATTATGTCGGCGACTTCCGCGACGGCGGCTACGTCCGCCTTGCAGTGGACGTCTGTGAGGACAGGGACCTTGAACTCGTCCCTGGCTTTCCTTAAAATGCGAAGCCCCTCCTTGAGGCCGGGGCCCCGGAAGGACTTGACAGATGTCCTGTTCGCCTTGTCGTAGGAGGCCTTGAAGACAAAAGGGAGGTTCAAGTCCGAGGTTATCCGCTTGAGCTCCCCGAGGGCGGCAAGGGTGGAGGCCTCGTCCTCGATGACGCAGGGCCCGAGGATGAAGACCGGAGAGCCCGCCCCTATGGAGAAGCCGTCGACCTTAATCTGCCTCATTAAGGAAAAGCTTCCTGGACCGGCGCGGCTGGGCTGAAGAGGCCTTGGCGCGGCCTTTGCCTTTCTGTCCCTTCGCGGCCTGGGACTTGTGATGGAGGACGGATTTTACGAAGCCGCGGAAGAGCGGGTGCGGCTGCATGGGACGGCTTTTGAACTCGGGGTGGAACTGGCAGGCCACGAACCAAGGGTGGTGTTTGTACTCCATTATCTCGACGAGGGTGTCGTCGGGGGACAATCCGCTGAACTCGACCCCGGCCTTCTCAAGGGCCGCCCTGTACGAGTTGTTCACCTCGAACCTGTGCCTGTGCCTCTCGCTGATCTCGGTCGCGCAGTAGACGGTGTGCGCCTTCGAGCCTTTTTTGACGACGCACGGGTACGCGCCGAGCCTCATCGTCCCGCCCTTGGCGTTTATGCCCCTCTGTGTCTCCATTATATCCACGACCGGGTCCGGGGTCTCGGGGTCGAACTCGGCGGAGTTCGCGTGCTTGAGCCCGCAGAGGTCTCTGGCTATCTCTATTATCGCGACCTGCATGCCGAGGCATATGCCGAAGAACGGCATCTTCGATTCTCTGGCGTATTTTATCGAGGCTATCTTGCCCTCTACGCCGCGGTTCCCGAACCCTCCGGGGATCAAGAGGCCGTCCATGTTCTTCAGTATGCCCACACCCTTTTTCTCGACCTCTTCGGAGTCGATATAGACGAGGTTCACCTTGCAGTTGTTGGCGAGCCCCCCGTGTATGAGCGCCTCATGGAGGCTCTTGTACGAGTCCTGGAGGTTGACGTATTTTCCGACGATGCCTATCGTTATCTCGCCCTTGGGGTTGGCGGCCTTCCTGGCTATCTCCTCCCACTGCTCGAGCTTCGGCGCGCGGGTCCAGATGTTCAGGAGCTTTATTATCTTGTCGTCGAGCCCCTCCCGGTGGAAGACCATCGGGACTTCGTAGATGCATTTGACGTCCTCGGCCGAGATGACGGCGTCCCTGTCCACGTTGCAGAAGAGGGCGATCTTCCCCTTCAAGTCCGCGTTCAAGGGCCTGTCCGACCTGCAAAGGAGGATGTCGGGTTGTATGCCTATCTCGCGGAGCTTATTCACGCTGTGCTGTGTCGGTTTGGTCTTTATCTCGTGTGCGGTAGCTATATAAGGGAGGAGCGTAAGGTGTATGTAGAGGACGTTCTCCTTGCCGAGGTCGAACCGGAGCTGTCTTATGGCCTCAAGGAACGGCAGGCTCTCGATGTCGCCGACGGTGCCGCCGATCTCGATTATGGCGATGTCGACGTTGTTGGCAAGGCTCAATACCTTCCCCTTTATCTCATCCGTCACATGCGGGACTACCTGGACCGTGCACCCGAGATAGTCGCCGCGTCTCTCCTTCGTGATGATCGAATCGTATACCTGGCCCGTCGTGAAGTTGTTCCTCCGGGTGAGCTTCGCGCTCGTGAACCTCTCGTAATGTCCGAGGTCGAGGTCGGTCTCGGCCCCGTCGTCGGTCACAAAGACCTCTCCGTGCTGGAACGGGGACATGGTCCCGGGGTCTACATTAATATAGGGGTCGAGCTTCTGGAGGGTTATCGTGAGCCCTCTGGACTCCAGGAGCGCGCCGATGGAGGCGCTCGCCAGCCCCTTGCCGAGCGAGGAGACGACCCCGCCGGTAACGAAAATAAATTTTGTCTTTATCTGCCTTCTGGGGTCGTTCATTCAAGGCCTCTCTGTATTCTATATATGCTTATATATAAGAAAGGAATCCGGATATATCTTATTAATATAACCTGAAAACTGGTTGATTTTAAAGCTTTTTTTAATCTCCGGCCCGCTCCCGCCCCGTATCCCCGCCCCGACTACCGTCCCCTCGCCCTGAATATCTCTCTCACCCTCTCCAAGTCCTCGGCCGTATCGACGGATACGGGGCTATAAGAGACCTCGACTACCTTTATGCGCCGCCCGTGTTCAAGCGCGCGCAACTGCTCAAGGCTCTCGGAGTCCTCGAGCGGCGTTGGTTTGAAGCGCGAGAACTCGAAGAGAAAGTCTTTCCTGTATACGTATAACCCTATGTGCTTGTATGCCGGGGTGCGTTCTTTAAAAGGGAGCTTCGAGAACGGGACCGGGCTCCTTGAAAAATAGAGCGCGTAACCGTCCTTATCCGTCACGACCTTGACCGCGTTGGGGTTGCCGAACTCCTCTTCCCCGGTGATGCGCGTCTTAAGGGTGCAGAGCTCGATAGAGGGGTCGTCGAGCATGGGCCGTATCGCCGCGTCTATGAGGCCTGGGTCGATCAAGGGCTCGTCGCCCTGGACATTGACTATTATGGAGGCCTCGGACCTTGAGGCGGCCTCGGCGATCCTGTCGGTGCCCGACCTGTGCGAAGACGAAGTCATCACGGCCCTGCCTCCGAACGAGGCTACGGCCTTGAATATCCTCTCGTCGTCGGTCGCGACGGTGACGGAGTCGACGAGCCGGGCCTCCTTGGCCCTCTCATAGACCCGCTGTATCATCGGCTTTCCTGCTATGTCGGCGAGAGGTTTGCCTTCAAGCCTCGTAGAGGCGTACCGCGCCGGTATGAAGGCCTCGACCCGCATCCACGTCAATATATCAAATCCGGATTTTAAGTCAATAAAAAGACGGGCAAATCCGTATCGGACGGCTTTGAGTCCGGGAGCCTGGAGCAACCGGATTTGAAATTAGCCGTATGCCGAAGGGTCAGCGAATAAAGGGGCTTATTGAGGAATTCAGGGGAAGATGAGGTAAGTCTCTCAGGCGAGTGTCATCTCAAGGAGGTCAACAGCCCCGCTGAGCGCGCCCCTTCCACTGTCGAAGAGGTCGGCTATCTGGTAGGTGACGAGAAAAAGTCCGGGATAGAAGAGGCCCGGCCTTAAGTCCAGCCATCTGTAAGAAGACATAAAGGCCCTGCTCCTCGCGCAATACGCGTTGCCGGCCCAGGCGATGAAGACCCCGAGCGCCGCGCCTGCGAGTATGTCGGTGGGATAATGAAAACCGAGGTATACGCGCGGCAGACATATAAAGAGCGCGCTGTAAGCGAGCGCTATCGCGCCCAGCCGCCTCGACGCGAAAAAGATCCCGGTGGAGAGGCAGAAGAAGAGGACCGCGTGGTCGCTCGGAAATGAACTCCAGCCGTCGAGTAACTTCGGGCTTACCCCGTACGGGACAATGAATGCGAGCGACGCCTCGTGCAGGGGACGGGCCCTGTACGGGAGAGAGAGCGCGAGCCCTCTGGCCACGGCTATCGCCGCTAAAGAGCTTATTATGGCGGCTGTTACGTATTTACGCCCGAGATCTCCCTCCCTAAACCATATCCGCCAGATAAAGAGCGCCAGCACGCCCCCTTTAAGGAGGTTATACTGGGTCATGTAACCCATGAAGTGGTCGAATACAAGGGACTCCCGCGAGAGCCTGTTTACATAAAATATGATCGAGGCATCAAAAGAGTTCATGCCGATGGCCCGCTATGTAGTTTTTTTGAATATCATACAGTCTGCCACAGGAATCGGAGTTGTAAACTATTTTGGAACCGCCGAATCGTAAAATTTGACAAGACCTGCCGAATAAGCGCAGGCCTGGGACACGCCCGAAGGGCCGCACCCCCGCAGATGCCCGCCTGCCATTCTATATCATGTAAAAAAACTTCCACATTCACTGGCTGTGTTGTATTATCATGATACGGTACCCTAAAGCCGAAATCCGGAATGAAAAAACCAGCCATATATCTGATCATGATTATCAGTCTCGCCCTGCCCTTAATCGTCCGGGCCTCGGGCGTCATTTCATTCTCCCCCCTCAAATTCGCGCAGACAGACGACGAGAGGCTCTCGGTCACCGTCTCCAGGTCGGCAACCCTTGATAACAGGGAACACATGCTCTCCTACAGGACGCTCGCCAGGGTCGGAGATAGAGACGCGGATGGCAACACCTTCGGGCTCATTAAGAACGCCGGAGGAGAGGCTTTGAGAAAAGGGGACGTGGCGCGCATAAGCAACAGGCCTGACGGCAACTCCGCGTTTGAGAGGGGCGGCCGTTTTTTTCTGCTCACCCAATTCGAGGACTCCCCGGGCGCGGCCTATGTGACCGAGTTTGAAAGGATGGAGGACGGGGCTTTAAAGACGCTCAAGTTCACCCCGATCGACTTCTCGCAGGTGAACGGGACCTTCATAAACTGCTCGGCGTCAAGGACGCCGTGGGACACCCACCTCGCCTCCGAGGAGGACTACTTCCTCGACGCCTTCTCATTCGACCCGCGCACCGAAGGGATGACCGCGAGGCACGTGGGACATTGCGAAAAAGACCCGGCCGGGCGCCTTACGGGCGCCTACTCGCCCCCGCCGTTCTCGCCTGCGTCGGATTTGAGCGAATGGTGCGGGTTCGTAAAAGGCATAAGGGACGATTACCTCAAGGCCCCCTCCCTTTTCACACCCTACAACTACGGATATAACATAGAGCTCTCGATAGACGAAGACGGACGCGCCGGGATAGTCGACGGGACCAAGCGTTACGCCTTCGGAAAATACTCGCCTGAGATGGCGCTCGTCATGCCGGATGAGAGGACGGTCTACATATCGGACGACGGTTCCTACTCGGGATTTTTCATGTTCGTCGCGGACAGGGCGCGTGACTTGTCCAGTGGTACGCTCTACATGGCGAAGTGGACGGCTGAGCGAGGACGGCCGGGTTCCGGCGCGATCTCGTGGGTAAGGCTCGGGCACGGGCGCGATAAGGCGATAAAGGCGGCCATCGGGAAAAAGCCGTCGTTCAGCGATATATTCGAGATAGCCCCTCCGGGCCCGTGCGGCAACGGTTTTAAGATGGTAAAGGCCGGGGGCGGCGCGCTCTGCTTGAGGCCCCGCGACGGCGTAAGCGCGAGTGTATCCGACAAGTTCAAAGGCGCGACCGAGGCGCGTCTCGCGCTCTCATTCCTCGAAGCGAGAAGGTACGGCGCGTACCTGGGCGCCACCGCCGAGTTCACGAAGACCGAGGGGCTCGCTTACAATAACGACGCAAACGTCCTCTATGCGGCCGTATCCTCCATAGGCGGCTCCATGGGCGACTCCCCAACGGACCCCGCGAACAATATGAAGTTGCCCGAGAACAGGTGCGGCGCCGTCTTCGAGGGTCCCCTCTCCGGCGGACAAAAAGACGCATCCCTCTCCCCTATAAAGAGCGGGTTCGTGCTCTCGCGGCTCTTTCCCGTCCTCGAAGGCAGGACGCTTAAGCCCGGGGAGCTCTATGCCGCGGAGAACGCCTGCCATCCCGGGGTTATCGCGAACCCCGACAACCTCGGGTACTCGGACGGAGTGCTCTTTGTCGGCGAGGACTCCTCAAACCACATGAACAACGCGGTCTGGGCCTTTGATACCGCTAAAAAGACGCTCACCAGGGTCTTATCCGCCCCGACCGGGGCCGAGGTCACAGGGTCGTTCGCTACCCTCGACACGGGCGGGAGCAGATATATCTTCATCAACATCCAACACCCGCTCAAGGACCATTCACGGAACGCCTCCGGCGTCAAGGCGAACAGGGCCTATATAAAGGACGCCGACGAGCCTGCGAGGCGTAGCTACACGGGGTACATCGAACTGCCTTCCGCCTCGCCTACTGCCAGCCCTTGAGCGTCCTTTCTCCGAGCAACATCACGCAGGAATCGTCGAGGAGAAAATAAACCGCCTGCGGCGCGTACGACGTGCCGCACGCGCCGGTTATCTTCGGCTCCGTCTCCGCCATCGTCTCTTCGAGCCATGTCAATTCTTTCGCGCGCATTTTTCTCGCCATGGCACTCTCCTTTTGAAGTCCGCCCGATTTATTGAGAGAGATTATAACAGACAAATCCAGGTAGTCACCGCCTGCCGGAAGTTTTTTTTCGTCCCGGAGTTTTTTTTCAAGGTATGCGGGCTTAAGGTACGGCGATAGGGGCGGGAGAAGGCGTGCTCGGGTGCTTCTTCCTTCCGCGCATGCCGCGTGAGCGGAGCAAAGACCGGCCTACACGGCGGACTTTCTATCCTTGAAGGAAGACTTGTCAAGGCCGAATTTTTCCATCTGGCGCGCTACCGTCCGCGTGCTGACACCCATGAGGTCGGCGACCCTGTTTATATGCCCGTGCTCCTGCTTGAGGTAGTGCGTGAGGTACGCCTTCTCAAGCTCCTCGGCGCAATCTTCTTTCGCCTCTATGTAGCTGACGCGGTTGACCATCTTGGCGCAGGGACAGATCTCCTCGTGCGCGCGCATGGAGGAGACGAGCCTCGGTATCCGGTCGATCCATCTGCGCGGGTTGGTAAGTACCGTCCTTTCGATGGCGTTCTTAAGCTCCCTTACATTTCCAGGCCAGCCGTGGTCGAGGATCTGGTTTACGGCCGAGGGAGAAAACCCCTCTATATCTTTCTGATACCGCCTTTTGAAAAGATTGAGGAAGTGGTCGGCGAGGAAGAGGATGTCCTCTTCCCTCTCCCGGAGGGGTGGCAGGCGTATCTCGACGACGTTCAGCCTGTAGTAGAGGTCTTCCCTGAACTCGCCCTCCCTTACCGCCTGCTCGAGGTCCTTGTTTGTGGCGGCTACCACCCGCGCGTTAAGCTTCATCATCCTGGAGCCGCCCACGCGCTCGAACTCCCGTTCCTGAAGCACGCGCAGGAGCTTCGCCTGTATGTCGAGCGAAGTGTCTCCGATCTCGTCCAGGAAGATGGTGCCGGAGCCTGCCGCTTCCATCTTGCCGACGTGAGGCGCGTGCGCCCCGGTGAAGGCCCCTTTTTCGTGTCCGAAGAGGACTGACTCAAGCAATGTGTGCTGGACCGCCGTACAGCTTATGGCGACGAAAGGCTCGTTCTTCCTGCTACCCGAATCGTGTATGGCTCTGGCGACGAGCTCCTTGCCGGTGCCGGTCTCCCCCCTCAAAAGCACGGTAGCGTCGGTCTGCGCCACCGAGTTTGTAAGATCGTAGACCTCGACCATCTTCTTGCTCCTGCCTGTCAGGATCAGGGCATCGGATGATTCGACGGTTTCGAGCCGCTTTCTCAAGGCGACGACCTCGCCGGCAAGGTCGCTGTTCTCAAGGACCTTCTTGACCCTCACCAGAAGCTCTTTGGAGCTCACCGGCTTGCAGAGGAAATCGCTCGCCCCGGACCTCATGATATTGACGGCCGTCTCTACGTCGCCGTAGCCGGTGCATACTATCACGGGTACGGGCTTTTTGGACCGTTGGGCCGCCTTGAGTATCTCGGTGCCGTCCATGCCGGGCATGCGTATGTCGGTGAGTATCAGGTCGATGTCCTGAACGGCTTCGAGGGTCTTGATGGCGGAGGCGGCATCGGTGAATTTGGCGACCGTATAGCCTTCTTTTTCCAGTATCAGGGAGACTTCTATTGCCGCCCTCTCCTCGTCGTCTACGACCATTATCATTTTCATAATACGACCGTCGCGAACACTTCCAGTGCTTATTCTGAAGTCTTCTTTGACATTCAGGAGAACTACAATATATATTAATAAATCAATTTTAACAAGCAAAAAAGGTTTTATAAAAAGGATTAGGTCTCACCATAGATGTGTTTTTAAACCAATCAATTCATGATAAAATTTAAATAGCAACACCGGGTTAATATCCATCAATCGGCTCAATACCTGAGGCAAAAAAATCCTTCTTATTTTTTAAATAAGAAGAACCAATGCCCCGCCGGCAAAACCGCAAAGGCCTCTTGTCACGAACCGGCCATGAGGTTCAGGAGTTCCCTTATCCCGAAGGGTTTATTGAGCGAGCTACAGCCGTATGTCCTTATGAAGCTCCGGGTGGTCTCGCTTTCCGTGTCGCCGGTTATGAAGATGACCCTTTTGGCGAGATAGGGTTTAAGCGAGCTCATGCGCCTGAAGAAGTCCATGCCGTTCATCTTCGGCATCTTTATGTCGAGCAATATGTAATCGAAGTCCCGCTCCAGCACCTTTGCGAGGGCGTCCTCGCCGTTTTTCGCCGTCTCTATCGCCGAGACGATCGGGCCCATCGCCTCTTTTATTACCTCGGTGACGATCTCCTCGTCATCTACCATGAGCACGGACCTTCCGGAAAGGTTTTTGTACGCGCCGTCATGCCTCATACGCCCGCCTCCTGCTCGTATTCGGACATCGCCTTCAATAGCTCGTCCAGTGTAAAGGGCTTGGAGAGCGATGCGCACCTGGTGAGCTTTATGAACGACTCCGTCTCCTCGGTGACCGTATCCCCGGTGAGGAATATGATGTTCTGGGCGAGATAGGGCTTGTTCTGCTTGATGTCCCTGTAAAGCTCCACGCCGTTCATCCCGGGCATCTTGATGTCGAGCAGGATGATGTCGTAATCCCTGTCCATTACGCGGTCGAACGCCGTGACCCCGTCATGGACGCACTCGATGCTTGCCACCTTGGGCCCTATGCCGTCCTTTATCGCCCGCCCCAGCTCTTTTTCGTCGTCCACTATGATTATCGATTTTCCGGCGAGACGCCCGTAATCAGGCAGAACGGCCGAGGGCTGTGTCTCCGCCGGCGTGTTGAGCCTTAGGGAGAGGGTTATGAGGAACCTGGTCCCCCTGCCCTTCGGGCTCTCCACGGCGATCGTCCCGCCCATCCCCTCGATTATCCTCCTGCTGAGGCTCAAGCCCAGACCCGTGCCCTTGCCGACGTCCTTGGTCGTGAAGAACGGGTCGAATATCCTGTCGAGTATCTTTTCAGGTATGCCCGGGCCGTCGTCCGAGACTTCCACGAAGACGCTCTCGCCGTTCACGGAGCCGGTCCTGATGGACACCCGGGAGCCCCTGGCCGACTCCTCGATCGCGTCCTTGGAGTTCTGCAGGAGGTTTATGATCACCTGCTGGAAAAGGTTCTTGTTGCATTTGACTAAGAGCGGCTGTTTGTCGAGGTCGAGCTCTATCCCCACGTTAGATTGCTTGAGCTGGTGGCGCATGATATCGACCGCCTTCTCGAGCGCCGTGTTTATCTCGAGTATCTCCACATGCGTCGTCTGTTCCCTCGCGAATATGAGGAGGTCCCTGACGATCCCCTTTATCCTGAAGATGCCGTCCTTTATGTGCTCGACCCTTTTGCTCCCCCGCTCGGAGAGCTCGTCGTCGAGGAGCTCTATGTTGACCAGCATGACCTGAAGCGGGTTGTTCACCTCGTGCGCGATCCCGGCGGCCATCTCGCCCAGGGCCGCGAGCTTGCTCGATAGCATCACCCTCTTCTGTATGAGCCTGTCCTCGGTGACATCCTTGACCGTTATGACGTAACCGGCGTTGCTATCGGAGCCGGTGGCGAGCCGGCTTATCGAGAGCTGGAGCACCTGGCCGTCCTTGCTCCTGATCTCCTCGGTATGCACCTTGCCGTCGAGCGCGCAGCCGTGCTTCCTTACCCTGTCCAACAAGCATGAAAACTCGCAAGGCTCCCTCGAGGAGGCGTGGCATTTGCCGTGGTTCGGATAAAAGCCGCTCTTTACGCACTCCTTGACGTCGAGGCAGAAGTTGCCGACAAGCTCCATGCCTTTCTTGTTGACCGAAGTGGCGTAGCCGTCCTTGTCTATGAGATATACGCCCTCGGACATGCTCGAGAGTATGTTGGAGAGCTTTTTTTCCTCGGCGGAGATGTGCGCAAGGAGCTTTTCCATGACTATGCCGGCGTGCTGGACCATCGCGCCGAAGACCCTCGAGCATACCGCCTTGTCCCGCTCCTTGTCGGAACGGAGGATGATCGACGCCATGCCGACCGTCTTTCCGAAGCACGTCACGGGGAGGTCGATGCGCGTCTCCTTTTCACGGTTATCCGTGGAGTGAACGGGCTTGGTATCCAGTACGGAGACCTGCAGTCTGTGCGTCTTGTCCTTGCCGAAGCCCTGACAACATTGCCTCTGGAACGAGGACAACTCCGCGGAGATCCCTTCGACGGAGGCCTCGTCGAGCCCGCCCACCGAGGAGTATATCCGCCCCTCGACATGGTTGTCGTGGCATACCATGTAGGCGCCGAGGTCGAAGTCGATCGCCGTGCGGAGCGTCGTGAAGAAGTTGTCCATGAGCGCCGGTATGTCCGTAACGCCCGAGGTCGCCTTTGTGAAGTCATGGAGAACGTCGAGCTGGATGTCCTTCGATTCGATCTTCTCGGCGGTCAACCTGTGGAGCCTGTTGAACCTGCTCACGAGATACCCTATCTCGTCGAACCTCTTAAGCTCGAAAGGGCCATTCTTGGAGCCCTTCTCGAGCTCGCTTATGTGTCGCTCGAACCTCTTGAGCGGCAGTATCACTATTTTGCTCAGCAAAACCATGAACGCCGCGAAGAGCCCTATATTGATCAGCCAGAAGGGTGTATACGTCAAAACCGCCAGGAACTCCTCCGCCCCCTCTCTCCTGTACTCATGATAGAACAGATAGAAGAGGGTGGGCAGGACCATGAATATGCACGCCGTGACGGCTATTTTCAGCCCAAGTATGCTGCCGTACCCCTTCAGGAAGAAAGGGTATTTCGAGAATCTCTCGCACCAGGACATCTTTTCAGCCATGACCCCTCCAAAAAGCATTCTGAGCAGAATATACGATTTTTTTGATACCCCTAACAATTGCAAATACCCTGCCATGGAGAGCGACAATCGCTCCATCTATCATTAAAACGCTTACCCCCTTGTTTCATAAAACTTTTTTTCTCATTTTGGATGCAAGGCCACGATGACCCGAACCGCTTGAGCGCCTTTTAATGATGCAAAATGAGACAACAATGTCGCATTTGGACATTTTTGTCTCATTTATTCGATAGAACACCTGCTATTGCCCCCCTATTGCCCCATTGACAGACAATAGTTTGTATGCTAACTATAATCATGGTGTTCTCGCTCGACTCAAGCCTCGGTTTCCTGATGAACAGGGCGGCCAATCTCATGAAGGGCGCCATAGAGGAACGGCTCAGAAAATACGGGTTGACCGCGCCCCAGTGGGCCGTGCTCGCGCGCCTGACCGAAGAAGACGGGCTCAACCACTCGGAGATATGCGCTCGGTTGTTCTTCGACAAGCCGACTATCACCGGGATAGTCGGAAGGCTCGAGAAAAAGGGGCTCGTCAAAAGGCTCAAAGGCGCGAAAGACAGACGGGAGGTCAAGGTACACCTGACAGGCAAGGGGAAAAATCTCATGGACGAGTTGCCCTCATTTGCCGAGGAGGTGAACAGGGCCGCTTCGAAGGGGCTCGATGCCAGGGAGTCGGCGGCGCTTAAGGACGCGCTCCGGAAGGTAATAAGCAACCTGGGAAGCTGATTTTTTTTGGTAAAATAGTTAGCATACTAATCAAATTTCGCTTCAAAAAGGAGAATGACATGGGAAAGACGCTAAAGCTATTGCATCTTGCCGGGATGACGCTTTTCCTCGGCTCCATCGCGGTCTTCACGATGATATCCGCCCTTACAGGGGGCTCTCCCATGCAAGAGGTCTCATTCGGCAGGTCGATCATATCCTCTGGCACGGCCTATATAACGCTTCCCGGGCTCTGGCTCGTCGTCGCAAGCGGATTGATTATGGTCTTCCGCTCCTGGGGCTTAAGCGAATGGTGGCTGAAAGTGAAACTCGCCCTTGCCATCCTCATGGTCCTTAACACGCACTTCGTTATAGTCCCTGCCGCTCAGGACGCCCTTGCGGCCGCAACCTCATCCATTGCCGAAGGGGCGCGCTCGCCCGCGCTCGGAAAGGCCCTCTTGACCGAATCCGTGGCCGGAGGGTTAAATATCGCAATATCCGTTATCGCGGCAATAGCCGGGGTAGTCAAATTCGGACGAAAGAGACAACAGAGCGGGGAGTCCTCGATGTAGACCTCCGCGTTTTCTTATGATAGACTTGTGGCGATGCCTGTCCTCTTAAAAACCTTTGCATTTCTTTTTATTTTCCTTATGGTTGCGGCCCCCCTCTCGCACGCCGAAGAGGGGACAGGGGGCGGCTCGCTCGCATCCCACGCACTCGACGTAACGGTCGATATACCCGGACGGAAAGTCACAGGCGCCGACACCGTGACGCTCAAGCCCGGGACCGGTGAGTTAAAGCTCTACATCAGGGAAGGCTCGAGAGTCATTAAGATCGAGCACGGGGGCAAGCCGTTAAAGTTCGATTCAGTAAAGGTCCCTAATGAGAAGGCTACCGCGATAACGGTAAAGGTGCGCCCCGGAGAAAATACAAAGCTCTACATCGCCTTTGAGGGAGAGTTCCAGTCCACCTCCGAGGCTCTTGACAAGGTCAAGCGCGGGGTAGCCTACCTCGACGACGGCGTGATCGGCGAGGAAGGCGTCTTCCTCCCGTCATCGTCCCTCTGGTATCCGCAGGAAGACGAAGGTCTCGCCCCGTTTACGATGAAGGTCTCGCTCCCCGATGGCTTCCGCTCGGTCTCCGAAGGCGAGCTCGTAAAATCCGAAGAGAGCGGGCGGGCCGTGGAGACATGGAGCTCGACCGAAGCGCTCGACGGCGCCGACCTCGTCGCCGCAAGGTACTCAGTCGCGGAAGAGAAATACAAGGGAGTCGACATATACACCTTCTTCATCAAAAGAGAAGACGCGCTCTCAAAGACATACATGGATAAGACAAAGGAGTACCTCGACCTCTACGGGTCTTCAATCGCACCTTACCCATACAAAAAGTTCGCCGTAGTCGAGAGCTTCCTCCCCACGGGCTACGGGATGCCGTCGTTCACGCTCCTGGGCTCGTCGGTCATAAGGCTCCCATTCATACCCGACACCTCCCTCGGCCACGAGATAGCCCACAACTGGTGGGGAAATTCCGTATTCATCGATTCGTCGGAGGGCAACTGGGTCGAGGCCCTTACCACCTACACCGCCGATTATATGTACGAGAAGCGCAAGGGCGAGAAGCACGCAATAGACTTCAGGCTGAAGAAACTCCGGGGGTACAAGAACTTCGCCGAAGGCGCGAGTATCGCGTTGAAAGATTTTCAGGACTCGACGACCACGGCTTCGAGGGCCGTAGGCTACAACAAGGGAGTGATGGTCTTCAACATGCTCTCGGAGCACCTCGGGGAAGAGGCCTTCAGAAACGGCCTTCGGGAGTTCTACTCTGCAAACGCCTTCAAGAGCGCGTCATGGACAGGTATAAAAGAGAGCTTCGAGAAGGCCTCGGGCGAGGACCTCGGCTGGTTCTTCGACGAGTGGCTTAAAAGGGCGGGCGGTCCGAGGTTATCTATCGAAGGCGCGGCAAGGGAGAAACAGGGCCCGGACCATATCCTTAAGTTCACGGTAGTGCAGGCTGGAGAGCCGTACATCCTCGATCTACCCGTCCTCATAAAGACGGAAGCCGGTGACGTCTGGAAGAATATACGGGTAAAAGACGAAAAGACCGAGGTATCCTTCGACCTCGCCTCCGCTCCCCTCTCATTCGAAATAGATCCCGAGTATCAGACATTCAGGATATTGAAGGACGAAGAGGTCCCGCCGTCTGTTGCCACGCTCCTCGGCGACAAGGAGAGCGTGATGATACTCCCGAACAGAAACAAGCCTAACGAAAAATACACGGGGGTCTCCAGCCTCCTTTCAAAGGACTACGGACTCGAAACGACCTCTGACACCGAGCTCGGCGTAAAGGATTTTCTCGCTTCGACATCCATCCTCATACTCGGCGGCTCGGGCGAGAACTCGATGATGTGGCTGACCGGTCAGTATCTCGCGAAGCACGCCACCGTCACTGACGATGAGTTCCGCATAGAGGGCAAGGGTTTTCCAAAGAAAGGTTCTGTACTCGTCCTCTCGGCGAGGAACCCGCACATACCGTCGAAGGTGATATGTTTCTTCATAGCCGACGGCGGGAAGGAGGCGGCCCTTGCCGCGGCGAAGAGGATGCGGTATTTTTCAGAGGCGAGCTGGCTTGTGTTTAAGGCCGACGGCGGCGTCGAGAAGGGCGTCTTCGAGGCGAGCCGCGCCTTGAGGTTCGATTTCGGCAAATAAGTTTTTAATTGTTGGCATGAAGGAGGTAACGATGCTAAAGGTTCTCGCGATAATGCTCGCTCTAACCATCTCGTTTGCATGGTCTCCGGCCATTGCGTCGGGCCAGGAAAACGGCGAGGCAAAGGCCCGGACCGTAAAGACCCTTGAACGCAAGATGAAGACAAACGAGGCGTTCCTCAAGGCCGCCGGACAGATAGTATCGGAGGGTGCGGGCAAGGAGGCGGCCACCTTCCTCAAGATGGCGGAGAAGGCCGCCGTGGAGGGCATGGCGCATTACAGGAAAGGCGAGTACGAGTTCGCGCTCGAGGACATTGCCGAATCCACCCATCTGGCCGTAAGCGCCATCATTCTCTCGAAGAACCAGAAGGACTCGACCTTAAGGGACTCCGTCATAGTGGAGGAGCTGGTCCTCCGCGAGAAGCACGAGGTAGAGAAAAAAGAAGCGATGATAAGGAAGTCGATGGACGAGGTCGAGATATTCATAAGGACCGCGGAGAGGCTGCTTGCCCAGAACGCCAACGCGTCCGCGAACGAAAAGCTCAAGGAGACGAAGGCGCTTTATGTCTCCGCGAAGAAGAACCTCGCCGCCGGACTTATAGACGGCGCGCTTGAAGACCTCAACAAGGCCTACAGGCTCTCGACCGCCGCCGTAAAGGAGATAAAGAGGTCGCAGAACGACATCATCACCTTCCCCAAGCCGTCCGTGACAGACGAGGCGGCCATGCTCGCCTACGAGCTCAAGAAGAACAACTCGTATATCTACTTCGCCACCCAGGTAGTTACCGAGGACAAGGCAGGGCCCTCGCGCCTTTTAAGCGACGGCATGGCCTTGAAGGACGAGGCCGCCGCGGCTCTGGAGAAGGGCGAGAAGGGCAAGGCGACAGAATTGCTCAAGGCCTCCACCGAGACCATCATAAAGGCGATAAAGGCGGCCTCCGAGTAGATTTTCGCGCTCAGGCTTATTTCCGGTTGACAATTGCTCTCGTCATGGGTTATCTTTCTTGAGTTAAACTTTTCCGGTCCTATCGTCTAGAGGCCTAGGACGTGGCCCTCTCAAGGCTAAAACCCGGGTTCGAATCCCGGTAGGACCGCCAAGCATTTTCAAGGGGTTTGAGGAAACTCAAGCCCTTTTCTTTTTTGCCTCCGTGACCAAATCGTAACCGCCTTCAATCGAGTACCGCCCCCCGTCAAATACCGCTTATATGACAAATTGAAAAAAGCCCTTGCATACCGTAACGCATAGGGTTACAATCAGCAAATGATAAAGAGCTTTCGCCATAAGGGACTGAAGGCCTTTTACTCTACCGGCAGCAAGGTTGGAATCCAGGCGAAGCACGCGGACAGGTTGCGGCTGATACTTGCGAGGCTTGACGCCGCCTATGAGGCTGAGGACATGAACCTTCCGGGACTGCGGCTACATAAGCTGACAGGGGAACTAAAGGGCTTCTGGTCCGTAGAGGTAAGCGGCAATTGGAGGCTAATATTTAAATTCGAGGGGCACGACGCCCATGTGGTCGATTATCTGGACTACCATTGAAAGGAGATAAGCCATGATGCACAACCCTCCCCATCCGGGGGAAGTCATAAAGAAACTCTGCATCGAGCCTTTGGGGCTCTCCATAACCGAGACGGCAAAGGCCCTTGGCGTAAGCCGTAAGACCCTTTCCGAGCTTATCAATGGCCGCGCAGGGATAAGCCCTGAAATGGCTGTAAGACTTTCCATAGCCTTCAACACTACGCCCGAGAGCTGGTTGAATCAGCAGATGCAGTATGACCTTTGGGAGATGCGGAAAAAAAAGCTGAAGGTCAAACAGCTAAAGGCGGCTTAAGGGCTTTGAAAGCTTTCAGCGAGACGAGCTCTAAAAACCCGGGTTCGAATCCCGGTAGGACCGCCAGAAAATACAAAGCCCTGAAACCATATGGTTTCAGGGCTTTTTTGTTGGCTCTGTCGTCTAAGACAATATGGTATAAAGTAGGATAAGATGGACGAAAAACATGGTACTTTTCTGATTACTCCATCCCTAAAGGAATTGAAAACAAGACCCACAATACGCCTTTCTTAAGAAAGGAGGTACTTTTACATAAAGCAATTAGGTTCTTTTTTTTATGAATGTACTTCCTTCAATTTGCAAGCAGAATCTGAAAGTTCAACGGACCAAGACCCCAATTCATTTATTGTTTGTCTTAACCTAATCATGCCAGTTCGCGGTTGAATACTGCGAATTCTTATTTTACCTTTTATAGTTTTTTCGACAGCAGGTGAACGACGAGTTTTCGATTTGACAGTTGATAACCTTGAGGTTGAATAACCATTCCCTGTAAAAGTTTCTATCCTTGAGACATCTGCAGAAGTCGGCAACTTTCTTCTTCCTCGATTATATGTAGTTAATAATGCATAAGGTTGAGAAAGCAGCATCTCAGTCCAAATACCATCATTATGAGCATTGCTTGAGCCATGATGAGACACTTTATAAATACAAGCCCTGCGTTGTGGTCTCTCTTTAGATTTTATAATAACTGACCAACCGGTATCATAGTCTTTAGTTTCCCTCTTGTCACCTCCAAGAAGGATTGCAAAATCTCCAACCTCTATCCAAGTTACAATACTTAGATGATTTGATATATCACTAGGTTCAACCACACGGTATTTCGTAGTTTTGACTTCTGGAATAAGCTCTGCTAAGGAATTAAGAAAAAGATCAACTTGTTTGTCCGACGGAGAAAGAGTCCAAACACTGCATTCTGGCTCGGTATCACTTGCAGGGATATAGTATATTCTCCTATTCATTATTGCACCTATTTTATGTCTCTTCTTATTACATAGAATACGAAACATTTCCTTCAATTCTTTAATTCCTGAACCAGCAGCTATTGGATTGTATTCATCAAATGGAAGGACATAATTCAAGAACTCTTCCTTGCTAAGCACACTTGAGGCACAAAAAATTGCATTTGGACATGATTCCAGAACCTTACTTATGCCACGCACATGATCATCATGCCAATGTGTGGCAATGATAAGAACTACTGATATCTCCGGGTTAACTCCGATAGACCGAAGGTAAGAGATTGCGGCGGGTTCTGATGTTGCAGAATCAATACAGGAGTCTATAATTACCCATTTATCGTTACCTATATGTACTAGTGTTGATTCTCCATAACCTGGGCCAATGAGCGTAATTTCAATTTGATTTGCTTGGGGAGGAACTGGTTTAACAGTGCTTATTCCCATACAATCGTGCGCGAAATATATTTTGCCTTTGTACGGGCTGCCTCAAAATCTCTCGCAGTCCATTGGGGCATTCGTCTGAATACGATTTTTGAAAACCGCTCTTTAGTACCACCTATCGAGCGATAACCGATAAGCCATCTAAAGACTGCACCTGGTTTCAAAAGCCTCTTGTCATCCTGATTTAAATCTTCAATCGGAAAATCGGCTTCCTCCTCTGCTATATTCTTTTTTTTAGTAATATCTACTAAGGATGCAGTAAATTCATTTTCATTAATACATTCAACATAACCTTCCCATTCTTGGAGCAACGCAATAGGGGTAATCGCCTGCTCAGTAACCGCTTTAAAACTAGGGAGAGAGATTACGCGATCAGTTTCTGGTTTACTTTCACTTCGCAACCCAATTTGATCAATTTTTTCTGCACTACCTTGTTCAACAACAGGCTTATTTGTAAGATACATTTTTTTAAGCACATCTCCTCTTGTAGCTGACATATTTGTTGTAGATGACTCTACAGGACGGAGGTCCAAATAAGTGGTTTCAGCCTGCTGCACATAAATGCTCATACAAGTCCCATAATTTGATTTATTATTTTTTCAGAATTTTCCAACGATGTATCAAACTTTTTTACAAGCAAATCCATAATCTTATTACTATCAAGATATCCAGTAGTGGTAGTGTCTGAAAGCTCAAAATGATCATTGACACTAACCAATATCCCAGCATACGCCTTAGATGAGGGCTGTACTGTAATATTAATCATTCCCTTCTCTCGATCATCTAGTTTTTTTATCTGCATAGTTAAGTTAGCCATTCCACCATGCTCTTCGCCTTCGCCAGCATCAATAAGTTTTCCCCATTCTCCCCAAGGCTCGCGTGGAGCAAGTATTTTACCAATTCGATCTCGATTGGCTAAATCATTTGCACTGAAATGAACTTCTCTATTAATACCTAACTTAGAGATTGGAGTATGGCTTAAGTACTCCTTGAAAGTTTTAACAACAAAATCAAATAATTTTACATATGGCGGTTCTGATGTGCTAACCGTAAATTTACTAGTCTGTACCTGAAGATTTAGCCATTCGTTTTGAAAGTCAGATATCTCTGGGTGAACAATTTTGACTTTAGTTTTTTCAGTATCATCTTTGCTAAGTATATCATGTTTCTCAAACCATTCTGGCCTAAAAATAATAGGATTGAAATTCCCTACCAAAACTATACTTACATTGCTAATTTCAGGATTTATGAGCATAGGATGAATTTTCGATGCCCTTTATACGATAAGGTTATTTATATACTAAAATATATAAAATTTAGCATAAAAAGCAATATGTTGCAAATAGCATTATTGCGGACATTTATAATATAAATGTATATATTCTACATCTCCTTTTCTAAGTTCTCGTTTTTAAAGATAAAATGCAAGAAAATAATTCTCTCCAGAATTTTAATTTTTCTTTAATTATGTCTTGATTGCTAATTAGCAGGGCATAGGTTCGAGCCTGTGCGCACCTTATCAGACCGAGCACTCAAGGCTGAAACCCGGGTTCGAATCCCGGTAGGACGCCAGAAAATAAGAAGCCCTGAAATCTTCCGATTTCAGGGCTTCTTCGTCTGACGACTCAGTTCTCCGCCGTCCTCCCCCTTACCGTAGGGTCCATCATCTCAAGGTAGGGCTCGATGAAGGCGGGCAGTTCGAATGAAGGGACAAAGGCCTCCTTTGTCCGAGCCCTGCGCTCGAAGGCGCTTTCGGTATCGACCGTCTCGTGGATAAGTATGTTTTTGCGTTTCCCGCCGGTCTCGCCCTCGAAGAACGAATCAAAGACCCTGAGCGACGAGTCCTTGTCTGCGGTAAGCGCCGCGCCCGCGCCCCTCATACTGCTCTTGGAGACGAAGACATGGCCGCCGTCTCCGTACTGCCAGTTCTTCTTGTACGCGTCTATCGTCTTCTTGTTGCCGGTTAGCTCCGTGTTATAGATGAACGCGCTCGAGCCATCCTTTGCCTGCACGCCTATCTCGTTCCCCGTTATCCGCGTGTTCCATACAAAGACCTTCGCGCCTTCGCCGACGGACACACCCTTGTCGCCCGAACCGATCATCTCGGAGCCGAGGACAACGACCTGGCTACTCATGAGGTCGAGCCCGTCGTTGCCGCTCCCTGTAAAACGGGATTCCATTATCGTAGCGTCCGTATAATCGAGATCGAGCCCGTCGCGGTTGGCCCCGGTAAAGAGGCTCCGCCTGATGGTCATACCGGAGTAGACCGCGTGCACCATGTCGTCTACGACCTTGTTGTCCGAGAAGACGCAGTTGTCCACGACCACACCCTTTACGGCATGGATCGAGAGCATGGCCGAGTACTCGACGAATCTGTCCCGCAGGCCGCTACCTCCGGAGAAGACGCAGTGCTTGAGCGTTGAGCCGTTAGCGCCGCGTCCATCAAGCACGACCGCCCCCCACGGCTCCTGCCCTTTCCGGAGAGGCCCGAAGACTACAAGCCTGCCCTCCTCGCCCCCGGCGAATAGTTTGCCCCGAATTACTAACGATGAATTCGGAGTAAAGCTTACCCTCGTGCCAGGGGCGATGGTCAGGTCTCCGTCTATCCGCATGACCCCGTCTATGACGACCTCGCCGGACCAGGCGTACGCCTTTACAGTCTCTTCTACCGGCACTACTGAGTAATTCCCGTCGAGCGGGTATTGCTCCATTCCAGCGGCTTTTTCAAGCTCAGCGACCTGTCCGCCTGCGTAGCCCGCGCGCACGCCGATTATCTGCCCTCTTGTCCCCGCAAGGCTTATCATATAGCTCGCGGGCTCTATTACCGCGTCCTTGACGATGCCGGATGAGTCCGGCGCCCAGGGAAAGGTCATTGCCCGCCTTGCAAAAAGAGGCGCGGCGACCCTTACGACATTCCCGTTCACGGTCACATGCCGCGATATATCCTTTGAAATAGACGCACCGTCTTTCTGAAAGCCTATAGTCGCTTTTGATACGCCGCGCTGGGGCGAGGCGAATTCCACTTCCAAAAATTTTACAGGCGTAAACCCGTCGACCGTCACCCATAACTTTCCTTTTTCAATGTCCCATGACGCGGACGGCTCCGCCGAATAGGCCGCCTTGACCTCTTCAAGGCTCGCGACGGTCAAGCGCCTGAAATCCTCCATCTCCTTTAACACCATCGGCGGCGAAAAGAACCGCGACATGTTGACGACGATGTTCCGGTCGCGCTTGATGGAGGCCTTGAGCGGCCCGGTCGCATCCATGAGCCCGGTAAGATATTCGGCCCCTCCGGAGGCGAAGAACTCTTCGACAAGCTTATGCTTGGCCGCCAGAAAACGGTGGTCAGAATGCAACCGCTCGAATACGAAGCTCGATATGATGTCCATCGTGTTCGACTGCTTTTCGATGTTCGGGACAAAGGCGTCGTAGCTCCACCCGAGCGGGTCCCAGACGACCGGCTCGAACCTGCCCTTTGCCGGGTCGAAATAAAGCCTCCAGTTGTGGGTGATGTCGAAGTGCGTCGTGCGGCAGATGGTTATGAACGCGGCAAGGCGCGCCCACGCATCCATATCTATCAGGCTTAAAAGCCTCTCGGGGTCTTCGGAGTAAACGGCCTTCGTAAGCTCCTTCATAGGCTCGTTGAATTCCGGCGGGTTGTGGTTATTGACGGCCGCCTTCGTCCAGAACCCCGGTGTCTGGAAGACCTCCCTGCCGACGACAGGGACGAGGTCTCTGCCGACCAGCTCTCCTGCATAGAGGTCTCCGGGCATCCGGGAATTCCTCCGGAGGAACTGCTCGCCGAGCTGTTCCACAAAGAGATAGACGCCCGAGTACCGCCCGTTCATGTATAAATCGACGAACTTGGCCTCGGGCGTCATGAGGTTCATGCGGGAGGCGAGCGCGTAGGACAGGTAATTGGAGAAGACGTCCCTCGTCTTCGGCACGATGAGGTTGAACTGGCGCATGCCGTTGTATAACCGCCCCTTGCGGGTCTTGACGCGGAGCGATTTCTTTTTTCCGCTCCAGTGGTACGGGAAGTCACCCCTGTACCTCACCTCCACGCCTTGCACCTTGCCGTCGGGGTAGAGTAGGCTCGCTTCCACATACTCCCTCCCCGAGCCCGGGAGGCGGGCGTTCAGCTTATTTACCTCGGACTCTTTTACATAGAGGTGCATCATTTCCAGCCTCTCCACTTTAGCGTGCAGGTCAGGCGCGATAAAGCTCTTGAGGCCGTTCGAAATGTATGCGGCGCTTATCTCCCCTGAATCGAAGAGGCCGACCGTAGTCGTGCCGCCGTATCGGAGCGAAAAGTTGGAGTAGAACTGCCATGAGTCGAACGCCCATATGAGAAATGCGGCCGTGATCGGCAGGGTGAATACCCAGCTCCACTTCCATATCGTTTTTATGAGCCTCTTGGTCATGCGTCTATATCCCGGCCGGGGCTGAAAGGCCGTCCAGCTTAGGCGTGAAAACAGCCTCTACGGATACCGCCGTTATTTTAGCCCCCCGTAGCCCTCCGGGGAGAGTGAACCCTATCCTCACATCCCCTTTACCAGTAAGGTCGTACCTCTTCGCGGACCTTTGCTCGAGGCCGAATGTGGATAGCTCAAGGCCTTCTATCGGCAATTCGATTTGTGCGCCGTTCGCCATGAGAGAGATGGAGGAAAGCTCGAGCTCCATGTCGAGAAGGCCTCTAAAGTCTATCCTCAACCTTTCGACCCCGGCGCTCCCAATCGGGACCCTGAAGACCTGTTTCTTGCCGGTGATGACGGCTGTGGCAGAGCCGACCCTCGACTTCGAAAAGCCCTCGCCGGGCCCGGCATAGTATGCGTAGACCTGCGCCGCGCGGTTGGCGTCCATGTATCCCCGCGCCGTCTCAACGGCCTCCGCCCCCCTTTTCTCGTCGATGAGGGCGGCTGATAGGGCCTTTGTGACGACGAGAGACTGCGGGGCTATCGCGTATGCCCTCTGCATGGCTGTGATAGCCTCTTCCCTCTTGCCGTTCTTGTCGAGGGCTTCGGCATGGTCAAGCCAGAAGCCATAATCGTTAGGCTCGAAATCGACGAGCGCCCTGGAGTACGCGAGCGCCCCTTTCCAGCCTTGCTCGTCTTTGCTTATCGAGAGGAGACTGCCGAGGGCGCGGCTGTAAGCGTGTCCGAGCTTCTCTTCCTTATCGACCCCGGAGAGTTCGGTGACGATCGCTTCAAACTCTTTTTTGGATTCGGCGGATTTACCCGAAGCAAGGAGAGAGGAGGCGGCGTCAAGCCTTGAAGCGTAGCGGCCGGAGTAGTATGCGGCTATCTTCCCGTCAAGCCGGTCTATCAGGCCTTTTTGTGACGGCCAGGCCCAGAGCGCAATGATACCAATAAGCGCAAAAAAGAAGAGCGTTCCCCTCAAGACATGGCCCGCAATCCTCAAAAGCTTCCTTGTCTTTTCACGCCGGTCAGCCACTCGGGAACCCTTCACGCGCATGAAGCCACAGTCCGTACGGAGCCTGTAGAATCGTAGATTTTTAGTGTATTTGTTAGATATCACAAAACAGGGAGAAAATAAAGCGGCCCTTAAAGGATGGGGAAACGAAGGCAAAAAGAAGCCCTGAAGGCTTAAGCCTTCAGGGCTTCTTTTTTTAATGAACAACCCAGCAGCAAGCTGCGGGGCATCCTTCTTATACTTCCCCTCCCTCGATGGGAGGGGAATGAGGGGAGGGTGACTGCTCGGCGCAGGGCCAAAGTCACCCGGAGCCCCACTGGATAACATGAGCCCCGGATGTTGGTTACGGATTTGCCCGCCCGGCCAGGGCTTCACCCCCACCCTAACCCTCCCCCATCAATGGGGAGGGGAAAAAAACGCGGCAAGTCGCGGGGTATTAGACCATAAGAGAGAAAATCCTGGCCGCTACTTCCCAAGATACGCCGAGGCCTGGCCGTGTATGGATGCGCACGCTTCTTCAGAAACGGACTCGACTATGCGCTCAAGGGCCGCGCTTACCTTTTCCCTGAGGCCCGGTTTAAGGGAACGCACATGCTGGAAGGTATTGAGTAACCTGCTCGCAGTCGTTGCGTTAATGGGCGCGAGACGGATGACCGTATCAGCGGCCCAGTTTATTCCCTTGTCCGTCCAGACCATCTTGTTGTTCGTGGCCATCGTCAAAAAGAGGGCGCGGCACCATGTGGGCTGGTTGATGTCGAAGGTCTCCCTGTTCCTCTCGCCCTCGATCATCTCGAACACATCCTCCCTCGTGCCGCTCGATACCACGCGGAGGTAATTTGCGTATCCGCTTAAGTATATGTGCCAGTCTTTGTAGACCTCTTCGAGAACGGCCCTTCTCGACGGGTCGGACGAACGGTTAAGGGAGGTAAGCGCCGCGACCCGCTCGCTCGCGGTCGTGGCCGCGTTGAAGTAATCGAGTATGAGAGAGTGGCTTGCGGGCGAATCGTCCACGGCGATAAGCTCGAGGAGGACATTCCTGAGCATCCTCTCCTCTATCCCGTCCTTTGGGGACTTGCCTTTGTACGCCACTGCACCGAGGTTCCGGAATGCACTGACGAGCTCTTTTCCGTAACGGGCGTTTACCGCGGACATGAGCCGCTCCCTTGCTACTACGAGCTCCGTGTACCAGGTCGTATACGCGCGGTCAATCGGCTGTTCGTCTATGCGGAGGAAGTACGCCTTGAGGGAGGCCGGGAGCCTGTCATCCGCAAGTAACTCTCCGAATAAGTCGAGCCACTCTTCGCTTATTTTGGAATTAGGGTCATTAAGAAGCCTGACCCTCTCGATGTCGGTAAGTTTCCGCATCGCGTCAACGCGGTTGTAGGCGTTCGGGTCGAGGCGGGTCTGCATGATGAGGGTCGAGGGTTCCGCGTTCGCGTGCGTAAATGTCCCGTAAAAAGAGCTGTCGCGGTTCATGGATGCGAAGGCCGGGGGAGAAGAGAGACCTTCGAAGATGACTTTCGCCTCTTTCTCCTTGAGCGTAAAGACCTTTTCCGTCCCCGCAATGTCCCGCCCTTCTCCATCGACGAGGGCGAGGCAAATCGGCAGCACAAAAGGCCTCTTTCCCTCTCCCGCGTCCTGAGTAAATTTAATCCTATAGCGACCTCCTTCATACGAGGTCGTGGCCGAGACCTTCGGGTAGCCGATCCTGAAGAGCCATTCGCTCTTGAACTGTCCGAGGTCCATGCCTGAGACCTCCTCGAAACAGGCGAAGAACTGGTCGGTATTGGCGTTGCCGGAACGGTAGCGGTCGAAGTAGAGGGCCTTGCCTTTCTGGAAGGCGTCTTTCCCGACTATGAGGCGGAGCATCCTTATCACTTCCGCCGCCTTGACATAGGTGACCCCGTCTATGAGCTCTTCCGGGTCGTTGAAGCCCTCCCTTACTATCCTGCCGTAGTGGCCCGCGTCCTCTATGGTAAGGGGGCCCAAAAGAGGCGCCCTGATCGATTCCACCTGGTTGAGCCTCACGAACGAGGGGTCGAAGTTGTCGGCCATGAACTGCCTCTCGACATCGACCGTGTAGGCCTCGTTCAGCCAGACGTCGAAAGGCGTTTCCATCGTCGTATCGCTGCCGCACTGGTTGTGCTCGAACTCGTGCACGATGACGGCGTGGGCGTAGAGGATGAGGGTGTCGAGCGTGTGTTCGGTTATGAGCGCCGCGTCGGTCACGATCGTCGTGTTCCCGAGGTTTTCCATGCCGCCGAAGTTTGACTTCGTCATGCAGATGGTGCGGTATGTGTCGAACGGGTACTCATAATTCTGGGTCCTCCCTACCCAGAGGACCGACTCCTTCAGTATCTCCATCGGCATCCGGGCGTATTCCACTGACCCGGGCGGGACGAGGTATTCGAGGCGGACCTTGCGGCCGGAAGGGTAGACGACCTCGTCGGCGAGCGTATCCCATGTGCCGGCTCCGACGAAAAAGAGATAGGGCGCCATGGGCACCGGGTTCTCGTATGTGATCATTTGCCGGGATGCATCATTGGGCTTCCTGACCGGCTTGCCTTCGGGATTGTGCTTGAGGCTCAAGTTCCCGTTGCTTATGAGGTGGGTGTAGGCGGCGTCGGCCTCTATCGTCGTCGTCATCGTGCACTTGGCGCGGCAGTCGTCGAAAATGGGCATGATGCGCTGGAAGCCCCACTGCTGGCACTGCGAGATGTATTGCTGTGGCGCTTCAGGCGGGGTCGTGTCTTTATATATCCCTTCAAGCAGGTTGTCTGACGGAAAACACCTGGACTCGGTCCTCACGAAGAACCTCTCCCCTGCCCCTATCCGGCGCGGGAGTCTTATAACGAGAGAGTTCTTGTCACGCTCGTATTCGAATGCGAGAGGGGAGCCGTGCGCGTCCTCCGGGCCCGTGCACCATTCCACCTTGCCGATCTCCAAGTCCCTCGCGTCGAGCCGTATCTCGTCGACGGCCTTGACGGCGGTCATCCGGAGGCAGTTACGTGCCTCGACCGCATCATTCTTGAAGTTCAAGTAGATAGTCAGATGTTCGAGCCTGACCGGGAGGTCTCCGAAGTCTTCCCTCTGGTATTTGAACTGCCGCGCGCCTGTCTTCTCTTCGATTGCCATCCGTATCCTTTCCTTTCCATGCCTACGGTTCTTTTATCTACCCTTCCCCTTGGACCTGAAACGGCCTTCTTTAAAACCGTATCTCTTAAAGCCGCCTTTCTCCTTGTCAGGGGCGGGGCCGGTAAGTATGGACTTCTGCTCTTCCCTCCCCCGTCCGCTCTTTTCCACGAAGCACGGCTCGTCGGTAAACGGGTCTTTTTCCGTCCAGTAGATGAGGGTGGAGTACGTCGACGGTGTCGGCGTAAAGACCTGCACCTGCTCC
This sequence comes from Deltaproteobacteria bacterium, assembly GCA_016182655.1. Lineage (GTDB taxonomy): Bacteria > Desulfobacterota > GWC2-55-46 > GWC2-55-46 > GWC2-55-46 > GWB2-55-19. The sequence continues at coordinate 20,273 of JACPGB010000012.1, read as the reverse complement.
GGCACGGTGCCGAGCTCTTTCAATGCAAACGACTTAAGCCTCTTCATGTCGTCCTTGTCGCACCCCGGGTGCGCGGCCATGAGATAGTAGGAGAGGAACTGCTTCATCCCCGCCTCTTTCGTGAATCTGTAGAAAAGGTCCTTGAACCTTATAAGGGCCTCCTTGTCGCAACCGGGCTTACCCATCGTCTCAAGCACATGGGGCTCGGTGTGTTCCGGGGCTATCTTCATCTGCCCTGAGACATGGTGGCTTACAAGCTCCTTTAAGAATCTCTCCCCCTCTTTCTTGTCTGAGAGCACCAGGTCGTGCCTCAGCCCCGAGGCTACGACGACCTTTTTAACTCCGTCGATTGAGCGTAGCGCGGCAAGAAGCTCTATCTGCTCGGCAAGGCCTGATCTCAGAAGCGGGCAGACCTTCGGAGAGATACAGCTCCTCTTGGTGCAACATCCTTTTTTTTCCATCCTCTCGCAAAAAGAGGCGTACATGTTCGCCGAAGGCCCGCCGACGTCGTGTATCCTCCCCTTGAAGAGCGGGTGCCTGGTTATATCCCTGGCCTCGGCGATGATGGATGCCTTGCTTCTACTCCGGACTCTCCTGCCTTCGTGGACCGCGATTGCGCAAAAGTTGCATTCGCCGTAACACCCACGGTGAGTGGATATGGAAAAGCGGATCGTCTCAAGGGCCTTGACCTCGCCGTCCTTCTTGTGAAATGGGTGGAGGTCCCGTTCATATTTTAAGCTGTATACCCTGTTTAGCTCCTCCTGCGTAAGATAAAAAGCCGGAGGGTTCTGGACGAGATACCTGGCGTCGTGCCTTTGCGCAAGCTGGTGCGCTGTCGGTGGGTCGGTGTTTTCATAGAATGTCCGGAATGCGCGCGCAAAGGCGGCCTTGTCGTTCGCTGATTCTTCGAACGACGGCAACTCGACGCACCCCTCCGGCAGTTCCTTGGAGATATAGCAGAGCCCGCGCACTCCCCAGGGGTCTCCACCTTCTTTAAGTCTCCCGGCGAGCTCGACTACCGAGCGTTCGCCCTCTCCGTAAAGGAGGTAGTCTGCCTTCGCGTCAAAGAGGACCGACCTCCTGACGCTGTCCGTCCAGAAGTCGTAGTGGGCTATACGGCGAAGGCTTGCCTCAATGCCGCCGAGGACTATGGGCCTGGGATCTGTCTTGGAAAACCTTCTTATGAGGTTGGAGTAAATTATCGTCGCGCGGTCGGGGCGACGGTCGTTTACGCCTCCGGGGGTATAATCGTCGCTCATGCGCCTCTTGCCCGAGGCGGTGCGGTTTGCGACCATAGAATCAATGCACCCGCCGGTGACGCCCCAGAAGAGGGCGGGCGTGCCGAGCCGCATGATATCGGCGTCAGTATTCACATCGGGCTGGCCTATGACCCCGACCCTGTAACCGGAGTCCAGCAATACCTTGCCGATTACGGCTACCCCGGAGAAGGGAGAGTCGATGTAGCTGTCGCCGGTTACAAGTATTACGTCGAGGCCGTCCCAGCCAAGGGAGTCCATCTCCTTTTTCGTCGTCGGGAGAAACATCCTTTCATTTTACAACAACGGGGCGGCCAATACAAAAAAACCTTTACAGGATATAAAAACACTTAGAAGGTTCAGGCACTCAAATAAGCTCCAGATGCGAGGCGTCGAGCGCGAGGAGGGAGGCGTACTCTTTTTGTACGCCTGAGTTTCGAGCTTTGAGGCCAACAAAGCAGATGGACTTGGGAGCGGCCTGCTATGCCTTGAGCTTTCTTTTTAGCTTCTTCTCCAGGCTCTCGACCTTTGCCGTTATCCTCCCGCCCTTGCCCTTCCTGTAGTCGAGCTTTATCGAGGCGGTCACGCGCGGGCAGTCCCTTTTCATCCTCTCGAAACACTTCTTAACGACGCCGAAGACCTCGTCCCACTCGCCTTCCATTACCGTACCCATCGGGTTTACGCGGTAAGGAAGGCCGCTCCTGTCGATGATGTCCAGAGACCTTGCGACGAACTTTGAGACGGACTCGCCCTTTCCGATCGGCGACATGCTGAACTCGAGCAGTACGGACATGGGTGACCTCCTCTTTTTTTCCGCTATTCTTACACGCGGCGCCGGAAATTATCAAGCGTCAACGATTGTCCTCGTCTACGGCGCTTCTAAGCATGTCAAGTATGCCCGGGATGCCGGAGCTCACCCTTCTCCAGCTCGGGATGAGCGGAGTGCCCATGGGATTATCGAGGACGACCTTCGAAGCCGTCTGTATCGCGGTGACGAATGTCTCAACGGCCTTGGCCTCTCCGTGCCTGTCGTAGAAGAGCCCGTTCAGCGTCGCGTCGGCCTCATACTTCACCATCGTGTCCTCGGCGAGCCTCAGGTAACCGACTTCGAGGGACTTGAAAAAATTATCGGAGAAGACGACCCCCTCGGCGGCAAGCACCCTGAATATGGTCTTGCAGATGTCCACGCACATCCTCGTGAGCCCGCCGTTTCCCGTGCCGTTGGAAAGGGGCTGGTGCTTGTGCTCGTAGTTGTCCGAGATGTCTACCTGGCATACCCTCTTGGTTGAGTAGTTCCTGAAAACCTCCGAGAGCATCCCTATCTCGAGACCCCAGTCCCAGGGTATCCTGTTCACCCAGGCAAGGTCGGTTGTCATGCAGAACTCGCCTGCCAGCGGGTACCTGAAGCTGTCGAGGAAGGAGAGGAACTCGTGTCCTCCTATGAGTTTCTGCAGGGCCCTTATAAGCGGCGTTACAAGGAGGCGTGTGACCCTTCCGTGCATCCTGTCAGTGACCCTGCTGTAAAAGCCTTTGCAGAAGACGACGTCTATATTGGGGTTGACTACAGGGTAGCAGAGCCGTGCCAGCATCTCGCGTCCGTAGGTCACGATGTCGCAGTCGTGGAGCGCGATAACGTCCGCCCTTCCCGAGGCGGCGATGTAGCCGTACGCGAGCCAGGCCGAGCGCCCCTTGCCGTCTTCGCCAGCCCAGAGGCCGTTCCTCTCAAGGGTGGCGTAGATCTCCTTGACCCTCCTGCCCTCGTTGTGGATTATCTTCACATCGTAAGGGATGACCGACATGAACTCGCGGGCCCTTTGGAATTCCTTGTCCGACGCCCTGCCGAGGGAAAGGACTATCTCCTTTACGTACCTTACCTTCTTGAGCTCCTCGACTATGCCACGGAGGGCCTCGGCCTCGAACTCGGAATAGAGCGCAGGGAGTACCAGAGCTAGAGGCCTTTGCCTCGAGAAGTCCTGAAGCTCGGATTCGAGCCTCTCAAGGCCCGGCCTTCCAAGCCTGTGCAGTGTAGTTATTATGTCCGTCTGGTAGAAGTCCGACATCCCGCCCCCCTATAAGTGTTCTATCTCGTCGCGCCCGGCCTTTCCTTCGGGCCCCCTGTTTATCACCTTCCTCGCCGCGTCTATGCCGCCGACGCCGAAGGCCACCGCGAGCGCGATGACTATGCCGCCGAATATTATCGAAAACGCGGCTACGACTATCCCCGGCGCTATCTGCAACTGCTCAAGGGCCATGGCCAGGACCATGACTATCACGAGGAGCCGCACACCTTCGGCCAGAAGCTTCGCGTAATTGTAGCCGCCGTTCACCGCGGCTATGAGCACCGTGCGCGCGACGAACCCCGCGGCCATGTAGCCGACGATGAGTATGACGAGCGCCGAGAAGGCCCTCGGCAGATACATGAAGAACTGCACCGAGAGGCTGTCTATGGCCTGGAGCCTGAGGGCCGAGAGGCCGAGCATCGAGAATACTACGGCGAAGAAGCCGAAGACCCCGTTCGCGACGAGGACGGACGGGGTCGTCCAGACATTCGCCTTCCTGAGCATCGTCGTCATCCCCATCCTGTCGCAGAAGGCGTCGAAGTTGAGCGCCCTGAAGGCCTTGAGGAGCACAAGCCTGAACGCCCACGAAAGCAACACGCCTCCGATGGCTATTACGGCCATGGCGAGCAGGTTGGGCAGGAAGTCCACCAGCCCCGCCCAAAACTTCCTGAACGGGTCGATAAGAAGGTCCTTGAAGTTCTCCATGTATCTTCCTCCTTCAATTATTTCCAGTTGTTTACGAGATAGCCCTTATTCGCCTCGAACTCGGCGCAGAGCGTCTCGACCGCATTTTCCGCCTCATTATGGCCCATATCCGCGGCCTCCATGAAAAACGAGGCGGTCCTCCCGAGGTACAGGGGGACCAGGGATTTGATAAGGTGACCAGGCGGAAGCCTCTTTTTATGAAACGCTATGGCGTAGTCGTATACGAGCCTTGTCCAGAGTGACTGCGGGAAGCGGAAAGAGGCGTCGTTGTCCCCTGCGATCCGTTCAAGCTCCCGGAAGTCCCCCTTGCCGAGCACATCGCTCCATATCGGGCCGAGCTCCTTTACGCCGAGCCTGAATATGCGGAGCATCCTCTCGATATTCACCCTCACAGGGTCGAGCCCGACGTGGTGCCTGAACCCGAAAGTCGGCACGTCCAGGGACCCGTTTATTTCCCTCCACGCCGACGAATGCCTTTCGGCGAGCGAGAAAAGGGTGCTTACGACCTGCGTCATCATGTCCGATAAATCGGCCCCGGGGTCCTTGGGGTCGTGAATCTTGGCGCCCAGAAATGTCTGGCAGACCCTGAACCCGTTGGCGAGCGCCTCGGTCGTCATCCATATGTCTATCCCGAACCTCGCGACCTCCGTCTCCCAGACATCCTGCCCAAGGTAATATTCCGCGAGCCTGCCTGAAAAACCGAACTCTCCCCCTATGGGCTGTCTTATCCTCTTTCCGTAAAGGGCCCTGGTCATCGGGTAGACTATCGAGTTCGTGATGGTGCCGTCGTACTTGTGCCTGCTGTACAGGGGCGCGACGAAGTCGAAGCCGTAGTTGAGGACCGGGGAGACGAGGAGCTCTATCCACTCCGGGGTTATGCTCCTTAAGTCCGCGTCCACCACGCAGCAGGCCCCGGCGTTCATCTCGACAGCCTTCCTGAATATGGCCTTGAAGGCGCTCCCTTTCCCGGGTATACCGTCGTAAGGCATCGATATACGGTTTATGGCATAGGCCGGATGGGAGGTGAATATGGCCTCGTGCTCGAAGGAGGCGGTCCTGACCGCGTCGGTAGTGCCGTCTATCGAGCCGCCGTCCGAGTTCACGATCACGGCCCTCTTGCCGCCGAAGTACTTCGAGAGCCCGGCGTCGACCGCCTTTACCACATGGCCTATCGTACCGGCGTTATTGTAGCTCGCGATGCCCGCGAGTATATCCGTCTTTTCAGGCAAAATGGACGTCCATGGTTACTTGTAAACAAACCCGCATAGAGCGCAAAATAAAAGGCCAGCTGAACACGGTCCGTGTCCAAACTGGCCTACTCTCCCGGAGTCCCGGGCGCGTCCGTCCGCAAGATTGTTACTCATACATATCCAAAAACAGAAGGTTTGTCAAACGTTTAAAGAGCGCCAGCCAATCCGGCTGACGCAAAAAAAGCCTGCGCGCCATATGGCGCGCAGGCTTTCGAGCTCCTTTTCGAGCTATCTTAATCGAGGTCGCACTCGCTTTTAAGCTTGTTAACGGCGCTCTTGTCGAAACCGCCTATCTCCTCAAGCTCGCTCCAATCCTTTAGCGGGCCGTGGGATTCGCGGTAGTCGATGAGCTTCCGCGCATCTCTGTCGTCGATCCCGGAGAACCTCGAGATATCCTCTACACTCGATCTGTTTATGTGACACATCTTGGTTGCCATTTTTATCCCCCCTTCCTATTATCCCTGATATAATTTTGGATAAAATGGCAAGCTGAGTCAATGGAGCGGGCCGCCTCCCCCCTCCTTACCTTACAGCCAAGGGCGGCCTTTGCAGGGCCGGGTTCGCCGCGATTGCCGTCTGGTAATACTTCATCGCCTCCGGGAGCGCGGCCTGAAGGCCCTTTATCCTCTGCTCGTCGGACGGGTGGGTGGAAAGGAGCTCTATCCCGCTCCCCTTTCCGCCGGACGCCGCCATCCTCTTCCAGAACTCGACGGCGGCCTCTGGGTTGTACCCGGCCTTTGCCATGAGGATGAGGCCGATCCTGTCGGCCTCGGACTCGTGTTTCCTGCTGTAAGGGAGGAGCACGCCTACCTGGGCACCGATTCCGTATGCCTGCTGGATCGCCTCCATCGTGGCCGGGTTTCCGCCGTCTATCGCCGCGAAGAGCGCCGCCTTTCCGACCGCGAGCGCCTGTTGCTGGCTCATCCTCTCCGCCCCATGCCGGGCAAGGACATGGGCCACCTCGTGTCCCGTGACCGTAGCAACACCGTTCTCGTCCGCGCATACGGGCATGATGCCCGTGTAAAAGGCGACCTTGCCCCCGGGGAGCGCAAAGGCGTTCCGGGACTTATCTTCTATAACCACGAACTCCCACTGGTAGTCGGGCTTTTCCGCGACCGAGGCTATGCGTCTCCCCACCTCGTTTACAAGCGCGTTGTACTCGGGGCTCTGGCTTATGCGTGACTCCTTTTTCACCTGTGTAAAAAGTGACTGCCCTACTTTTTCCTCTTCGCCTTCGGAGAGCATCATTATCTGCTTCCTCTCCGTGTACGGGACCGTCGAGCAGGCGAAGACAAAAAGGAAGAGCGCCAGCGTCGGATATATGAAACGGCCTGGGAACGCCATCTTTCACCTCCGTTTTTGCGTCGTTACCTTAGATTTTACATCAAATTCCCGGACCCGCCTGAGGGCCTGCGGGAGAGCGGCAAAACCTGTTCAGATTCAAGCAGTTACAGATAGAACCTTGAACTTTCCATCCATAAAATGTAAAATCTGTAACATCAATGAAATATTGTTTTTTTGGCCAAGGCTCGAACTGCGCCCTTTGATTCTACCGGGCGTCAAGCGCGAGCTCTGGACCGCATTGGAAGGTCTTCGAGATGTCAGGCCGTTACGCAAAGACAAGAAAGCTCATCAAGGTCTCGGGACATCTGTTAAGGGCCGCGCTCCTCATTGTCGCGGCTCTGGCGGTATCCACATGTTTCGTCTGGTCCTTCAAGGCGTCGCTCGTCGATAGTCTGGATTCCAATATCGTCGAGAGACACTTCAATGGATATGCGAAGAGCCTCTCGGAGGCCAAGTCGCTCCTTGCGGAATCGAAGCTCCCTGAGGCCCGAACGGTCCTCGGTTCCCTGTTGAAAGACCTCGGCAGGGTCAGGAAACAGGACCGGAGGGCCGGATTCTACGCCGAAGCGCAGGACCTCCTCCTCTTTATAGCGGGCAGGGAAAACGACCACCCCGCCTCCCTCTCCGTTGCGCGCGCCCAGACCGAATTCGACTCGAACAATTATAACTACTGGCTTAACCTCGCCTATATACTCAACTCGGGCGGAGAGAAGACCGAGGCCATAAAGGCGTTGAGGAACGCCTTCAGGATAGCCCCCGCTTCCATCCAGACGGCCGAGCCCTTGTCCACGCTCCTCTTCGAGGAAGGGAAAAAGGACGAGGCGCGGGAGGTTATAAAGGGGTTCATCAACGCCAACCGGGGCGGCTCGATCGCCGTGTACCACGCATCAAGGGGGGCCGAGTTCTCGCAGGACAAGACTTCGCGCCTTATCTCCATCGCCTTCACAGGAAGAGACCAGCGGATCAGCCTTCCTCTCAAGGCCTCCGGGGTAGAAAGGTTCCGCTTAGAGCTCCCGGCCGTCCTTGACCTCAATATCAGGGTCGGGTCCGTCGCGCTCTCCGTGAAAGGCGGGAGCGAGGCGATCGATCTTAGAAGTTTGGACTACGGGCTCCATGACCTCTCGGAAGATAGCGACGGGGTTTTGACCGTCACCGGCTCGCGCCCCCATATCGAGTTCAAGCTCCCCGAACGTTTAATGGAGGCGGAGATACTCTCAATCGATATCGAGGCCGCGTTCTTCCAGAGCCCCTCGGAAGGCATCATGAGACTTAAAAGGGCCCTCGACATCTGATGCGCGGCGCGGCCTGCATAATAAAGGCGCTCTGGAAGTGGAGCTGGGTAGCCACGCTCCCGATAGCGGTATTTTTTTTCGTCTGGATAAAGGATACGGCCGAGTCGTACAGGCTCCTGAAGCTCGACTACCGGGCGACGATGAACGTGGGGCTCAAATCCATCGGATCGATGCGTGCCGGGCTACTCCTTAACGACCTTGGGTCGGTTTCACACGCGCTCGGCGATAACAGGGGCCTTCCGGCGGTGAATATCTACGTACAGGAAGGAGAGCTTAAGAAGCTGGACGCGGACCTCCCCTACTCAGGGCGGCAGTATGTGGAGGCCAAGCTCCTCTACCCCGACGGCAAGCTCTTCGAGGTGAAGATGAAGTACAGGGGGGACTTTTCATACCACTGGGCCGAGAGGAAGAAGTCGATACGCATAAAGACGAAGAAGGAGCGGCTCTATGACGGGATGCGCGAGTTCAACCTTATCATCCCCAAGACCCCTCATATAATAACCGACCACCTCGCGTACTCGCTCGCCAAAAAGATGGGGCTCATGGCGCCGGAGTCGAACCCCGTGGAGGTCTATATAAACGGCAGGTACATGGGGGTGGAGATATTGACCGAGCAGATAGGCGAGCAGTTCCTCCGGAGAAACGACCGCATGCCGGGCGACATCTACGTCGGCGAGCTTGTGGGAACGGACGTATTCCCGATCGTCGGGACCGAGGTATTCCTCAACCCCGGATTCTGGTCAAAGGCCGCTATCAACAACCACAACGAGCAAGAGTGGAATGAATCGCTCGTGCGCTTGAGCTCCGCCGTATACAGGGGGGACATGGACGCGCTCTCGGGGCTCCTCGACATGGACGAGTGGGCGCGGTTCGCGGCTTTTATTACGCTCACCCGGACCGTTCACTTCGACGCGGAGCACAACTGGAGGCTCTTCTTCGACCCGTCGATGGGCCGTTTCATCCCGATAGTATGGGACCCGCTCGGCTGGAATTACAAGGACTATGTCCCGCTGATAGAGGCGCAGACAAACAGGATGGACATAATAACCAACCTGATATTCGAGGCCTTGCACAGGGACCAGCGGTTTCTCCTCAAAAAGCATACCGCGATGGAGGAGTTCTTCAAAGACGGCGGGGCCGAGCATATCGCGGGCCTCCTATATGACACAGCCCCGCTCTTCTCGTCGCTCAAGCGCGATAGAAATTTGCACTTCGAGTCTTCCTATGTCCTCTCGCCTTCCGAGGTCATATCCAACATAGACGAACTCAAAGGGCTCGTGAAAAAGAGCCTCATTGACGTAAGGGAGGCGTACATCGGGACGCCGCCCGTTGCCTCGTACTCGGTCGATGAAAAGACCGGCGAGATATGGGTGATTGTCGAGGGGTTCGCGCCCGTAAGGGCGCTGGAGGCCGATTACAGCTCGATAAAAGGGCCGCTTTCGGCGCGCCTTTCGTATACTTCGGACGGGAAGGCCGTCTCAAGGGACTTATCCGGCGCAATTTCGCTCATCGACAAGGACACCGTAAGGATCGACGCGCCGCTATTCGCAAGGCGAGCCATGTCGGCCCCGGCTCTTAGAGTCCCGATAATCATAAGGGACGCCGTAATAAGCCCGGCCACGTACTCATTCGGCATAAAAGGCGCGAAGGCGCGCGACCTGCTCTCCTTAAAGGCAATACTGCCGGACGGCAAAACAGTGGAAGTCAGGCGCGCGGAGTCGTCCCCCGCCTATCCGCTCGACGGTACTTTCAATGTCGCGCCGCTCGAAGAGAAGCCGACGGAAACGGTCTTCTCATCCGATATCACGATCAACGGGGTCAGGGAAGTCGAAGACCTCGTTATAAGGCCGGGGGTGACGGTCCGGCTCGCGCCTTCGGCTTCTCTTGTGATCAGAGGCAGGCTCCAGGCAAAGGGAGAGCCGGGGAGAATCGTAAGGTTCCTGCCGCTGGATGCCGCTAAAGGGCCGTGGGGCGCGGTCATTCTCACGGGAAGCGGGGCCAACGGGTCGCTTTTGAGCCACTGCGAGTTCAAGGGCGGGAGCGGGGCGCGCCACGCGCTCGTCGAACACTCGGCGATGCTCTCGGTCCACGGGGTCAAAGGCGTTGAAATCGAAAACTGCGCCTTTTCGGATAACAAGCTTGTAGACGACATGGTCCACCTCGTTTACTCCGAAGTAACAATAAAAGAGAGCGTATTTACGGGAGCGAAGGCCGACGCCCTCGACCTCGACTATGTGCGGGGGCAGGTCATAGACTCTCAGTTCATAAAAAGCGGCAACGACGGGCTCGACCTCATGTCCAGCCATGTGGCGGTGCTGGGGAGTAGCATGGAAGGCTCAGGGGACAAGGGCATCTCGGTCGGCGAAGGCACGGAAGTCTTTGTCTTGAACACGCGCCTTACCGGCAACCAGATAGGCGTGCAGGCCAAGGACGGCTCTACGGCCGTCATCTACAACTCGGTCCTCTCTGGCAACGCAAAGACTATAGACGCGTACAAGAAGAACTGGCAGTACGGCGACGGCGGCCACGCGCTCGTATACAAAAGCCGGCTTGAGGCCCAGGGGGTCGACGCGCTCACCGCCGACAAGAACTCCAGCATCGCGGTATTCGATTCATACATGTCCGGCGGCGTTGCGGGTAAGGTGAAGCGGATAAGGATCCACGAGTCGGTCGATTCGGAGAAGGGGTTCGAGGCAAAAGCGCGCACGCCCGACCTCTTCGGCATGGGACAATCGCCGCCCGAGTTCGTCAGGCCTTTTATGGAAAAGATGAAACCCGCGATAAGGGGGACCTACGATGGGGCCTGAGCTGCACTTTTCAAGGTTCGAGTTCAAGTACATCATGCCTCGCTCGCAACGGGTCTCCTTCGAGGGAGAGCTCCAGTACTTCATGGGGCTCGACCCGCACGTGAGCGCCGCGAGGCACCAGAAGTACTTTGTGCGCTCCCTGTACTTCGACGACGACGCGCTGACCTTCTACTACGAGAAGACCGACGGCGTCATGATACGGCGCAAATACAGGATACGGACATATACGGATACGAGAGAGGAGGACTCCGCGATATTCCTCGAGATGAAGGGCAGGTACAACTCGCTCGTCTACAAGCACAGGACGCCGTTGCCGCGCTCGATTATAAAATCCCTCGACGAAGGAGGGAGCGGGTTCGTGACGGAGTGCCTTAAGTCAGGCAAGGACCCGCTCGTCTCGGGGTTCCTCTTCGACGCGATAAAGATGAGGTTGAAGCCCCGCGTCCTCATAGATTACGCGCGGCGGCCTTATGTGAGCAAGTACGCGCCGGATTTTCGCGTCACATTCGACGACTCTCTCGAATCGACGGTAACGGAGAGGCTTTTCGAAAGGCAGACCGACAGGAAAAGGCTCCTCCTCTCCGGATACAGCATCGTGGAGGTCAAGTTCAAGCGGCACATACCATCGTGGTTCCACAGGCTCATCCAATCGTACGAGTTGAAGAGGCTCTCGGTCTCGAAGTACTGCAAGGGCATGGAGAGGACCGGGCTTGCGGACAACCTCGAATAACGGCGAATGAACTACCCCGCCGAAGCAGGGGTGTCTTCTAATGCCTCCCCTCCCTCGATGGGAGGGGACTGAGGGGAGGGTGACTTCGGCACGCCAATTTCAAATCGGGCGGCTCGTGGGCTCATTGACGCAATGCCGTCCGTTGTGATTTTGCCCGCCCGGCACGCTTCACCCCCACCCCGACCCTCCCCCATCAAGGTGGAGGGAGTGAAAAAACGCGGCAAGCCGCGGAGTATTTAACTCTGAGAGAGAATAAAACGCAAGGAGCTGAAAATGGATAAAAAGGCATTGGCGGAAATAGGCGATCTCCTCATATATTCGCACACGGACATCGCTGTCAACATGGCGCTCGCCATAGCGCTCGGCATCATAATCTCCCTCGTCTACAGGTACACCCACAAGGGGCTCTCTTATTCACAGTCCTTCGTGCTGACGCTCGTTTTCGTCTCGGTCATCGTTTCAGCGGTGATGATGATAATCGGCAACAGCCTCGCCCGCGCCTTCGCCCTCGTCGGCGCTCTCTCGATCATACGCTTCAGGACGGTCGTGAAGGACACGAAGGACACGGCCTATGTCTTTTTCGCGCTCGCCGCGGGCATGGCGTCGGGCACGAGCAATTACTTCATAGCGGGCATCATGACGGCCGCCATCTCGGCGCTCGCCGTCGTACTCCACCACCTTAACTTCGGCGCGCTGTACAAGAGCGAGTTCATCCTGCGCTTCCAGTACGACAGGGAAAAGGGAGACGAGGGGTATCTCGAAAAGCTCTCTAATTTCTCAAAGAGGTCGAACCTCCTCCACGTCGAGCCCTCAGGAGACGGCAGGTTCGTTACGGTCACTTACGACATAATACTTAAGCCCGACGTAAAGACCGAGGCCTTCTCGAGCGAGGTCGCAAAGGTGGCCGGGGTGTCGGAGGTGACGCTCATAGCCTCGAAGAGCGACGTAGACTTCTGACAAGAGCTCTGTGCGGCCCTTTTAAAGGGCCGCACAGGGGCTTAATTTCCGAGCCTCCTTACGCACTCCCCGCAAAAATCCGCGCCCTTCCTGTCGGTGTCGTCTATCGTATTCGAAAAGAACATGACGCAGTGGTCATTCGCGCAGTGGCCGAGGCCGTAGGAGTGGCCGAGCTCGTGGACCGCCTCTATCGCCGCCCTCCTCAAATAAAGCGCCCTGTTCTCGGGTAGCCCCCAGAAGCTCTCCCGTAGCCTTTGGAGCGCGATCACCGCCGCCCTTCTCCCGGCCTGGCCGAATATGAACCTGAAGCCGGGCACGAAGAGGTCGCCGTCCACGATCCCCAGTACCTTATCAAACCGCTCGAAGTCAGTCGCCTCCTCGAGCCTGTTGATTATCCTGATGGAGAGGTACTGGTCCCTCATGCTGTCAAAGGCGTAATCCGGGAGGTCTTCGTTGCCGGATTCGGCGACGTTCCTCCCGAACGCCTCGTTGAGCTTCTTTTTTATGAGCTCCTTGACCTCGTGCTCGACCTTCCCGAAAGGGACTATCAGAATGTCCATGGCGCCTCCATATCCATTAAGTATTATAACAGACGGCCCGGCAATGCCCCTCCCCGTCTCTTTTGCGTTTCCCGGATAACGGTATATAATCTCAACAGGAGGACTTTATGGCCATACTCAAGAGGCTTGAGAAATTTCTGGAGAGAAACCACGTCACCTACAAGGCCGTAATACATCCCGAGGCGTACACCGCGCAGGAGATAGCGGCGTCGATGCACGTCAAAGGCAGGGAGCTCGTGAAATCCGTAATGGTCAAGGCCGACGGGAAGATCGTCATGGCGGTGCTCCCGGCGAGCCACAGGGTGGATTTCGAAAAACTCAAGGCGACGCTCGGTGAAAAGGAGATACGGCTTGCCTCCGAAAAGGAATTTGCCCGGCTTTTCCCGGACTGCGAGCCCGGGGCCGAGCCGCCCTTCGGCAACCTCTACGATGTGGAAACCGTCGTTGACAGATCCCTTGCCGGGGACGAGGATATTTACTTCAACGCCGGGACCCACTACGAGGCGGTCGAGATGGAGTACAGCAAGTACGAGGAACTCGTAAGGCCTAAGGTCGCCGAATTCGCCGTCCACTGAGGACGAGGGCCACGCTCGAGCTTTTCCACCCATTGACGCGGTCCTCCCCGCCCCCGCCTTACTTAATGATTTGATTTCACGCCCGAATTCCTGTAATCTAATCCCTTGAACGAACAATCCGAGACAAGGAGCATTGACATGACCGAGAGCGATTCACTCGCCCTTTTAAGGGAGGTCCTTTCCTATATGAAGGGATCGTGCGAGGCCTTCGATTTTAACAAGACCGGAGAGGCGGGCAGGCTCGCGTACTGCATCCGCGTAATAGCCGAGGGGCAGGGCTCGCTTCTGGACAGGCTCAATCTTAAGGGCCTCAACTTCCACGACGGCTCGCCCGACTACGTGAAGAAGATCGATCTCCCTTTCAGCGGGCTCGCGATAATCACCATAGGCGGCAAGTCCCAGAGGTACCTGGCGAGGCTCGAGAACAACCTCCGCATCCAGTTCTCGCCCTTCGAGAAGTGGTGGACGAAACCCGTCCTCGTCGAGGAGGAAAAAGGCGTCGACATGAGCCGCGAGGCCATCGCGCAGAGCGTCGCGAACACGAGGGTCGGGGTCGTCGACTCCAAGTTGACCGGCGCGTTCGAAGCGATCGTCAACAAGGCCCCGCTCCCGGATACCGGGGCCAAGGCGGCCTCCCCGGAGCTCATCGAGGTGCTGTACGCGTCCGTCCGGCAGATAGCGTTCGAGATGCTCGATACGCTCTACGGCCAGTACGGCGAACACCTCCAGATACATTAACAGGCCCAAAGCCCGTGGGAGACGCGACGAAGGAAAACCTGAAAGAGCTCATGCGAGCCCTCGTCCGCTTTATGGAGGGCGCCTCCTCGTCCTACGACAACGAGTTCACGGGCGAGGCGCAGAGGCTCGCGGTCTGCATAAGGGCCGTGGCCGAGGACACGGGCTTTTCGCGCTCGCTCCTTGAAAGGCTGAAACTCAAGTCGCTCCTCTTCTGCGACAACTCCCCGGACTACGACCCTTCCATCGGGCTCCCGTTCAGCGGCCTCGCGGTCGTGACCATCGGAGGCCCGGTGAGCAGGTACACGCCGCGCCTCGGCAAGAACCCGCGGATAAGATCGGCGATGGTCCCGTTCGACGAGTGGTGGAGGAAGACCGAGATAGTCGACGAGGAAAAGGGGCTTGACCTCACGCGCGAAGGCATCGTGATCGCGGTCTCCAACACGCAGGCGAACGATGTAGACCCGTCCCTTAACGACAGTTACAACAAGATACTACTGAAGACGGCCATCGGCTGGGTCGACGAGCACGAGGCTACGCACGCCGACATGATAATGATAGAGTTCGCAAGCGTGCGGCAGATAGCCTATGAGCTGTTAAAGTCCCTGAAAGAACAGGCACCCGAGTACTTCACTTAAGCCCCTCCCCTCTCCTTTTATCCATTCGAGCGCTTCACACACAATTGACATAATCGAACGGCTTGCGTATCATCTTATGGTGGTCATTGCGAGGAGCGGCCTTTTGCGACGAAGCAATCTCAAGGGGAATGGAATACCTAAAGAATTTAGATTGCTTCGCGTGCAATGAGCTACTTGGCGAAGTCTCCTCAAACTTCCCCTCCCTCGACGGGAGGGGATAGAGGGGAGGGTGAAATGAGTCTCATCTGCAATGAGAATAATTTAAGGGTTATTGCCAAATGACCATCAATGAGGCCCTTACCTGGGCCGTTAACAAGCTCGAAGAGTTCAAGATACCCGACGCGAGGGAAGAGGCCGAGTTCCTGCTCACCCACCTCCTGAAGCGGAAAAGGCACGAGCTCTATCTCAATCCCGGACTTCAACTAACCGACGCGGAGGAGGATGACTTCCTCTCCTTCATAGAGCGGAGGGCCAACCGTGAGCCTGCGCAGTACATCGCCGGGGAGACCGAGTTCCGTGGGCTCGCCTTCAAGGTCACGAAGGATACTCTCATACCGAGGCCGGAGACAGAGCTTCTCATAGATGAGGCCCTTGAGGCGGCCAGGTCTTTCAAGGACAAGGCCATTACAATAATCGACCTCTGCACGGGCTCCGGCTGTATCGCCGTCTCCGCGGCCATAGAATTACCTGAATCGATAGTATTCGCTACCGACATATCAAAGGCCGCGCTCGTCGTCGCCGGGGAGAACGCGCGAAGGCACGGGGTCGAGGGCCGCATGATATTCATCGAAGGCGACCTCTTCTGGCCGCTCAGGGATACCGGCTTCAAAGGCGCGCATATCATCGTCACCAACCCGCCGTATGTCGCCGAGACAGAGAAAGAGAGCCTCGCGCCCGAGGTAAAGGACTTCGAGCCCCACGCCGCGCTCTTCGGAGGCGCGGATGGCCTCGCTGTAATAAAGCGGATAATCAAAAAAGCCCCGGACTTCCTCCTGCCGGGCGGGTATCTCATAATGGAGATCGGCTGGGACCAGGCGGAAGAGGTAAGAGAGCTCTTGGAAGCTGACGGAAGATACGAAGAGGTAAAGGTGAGGAAGGACTACGGAGGTGTGGAGAGGATAGTGGTGGGGAGGAAAAGGGCGTCGGTAAGCTTAAATTAAAATACCATCACCCCACCCAGCCTCCCCTTGTAAAAAGGGGAGGAGTTAAACGGTTCCCCTCCTTGACAAGGAGGGGCCAGGGGAGGTCGGTTTTACTAAGATTCCCGTTTGAAGCACGCGGGAATGATGACTTTATATTGGGTGGGCTCAGCCCACCAAAAAAACTGGTGCGCGAAGAGCACCCTACACTAAAAACAGCGGCCCGCCTTTCGGCGGGCCGTTCGTATTATTTATATTTAAGATAGCTAATTATTGATCCCGTCCTTCACGATCTCCAGCACCTTGCACTTCTCCCAGAGCGTCTTTCTGGATACCCCAAGAAGCTTTGCCGCGAGGCTCTTGTTACCTTTCGTTTCTTCCAGCACCTTCGCGATGTACTTCCGCTCGAAGTCCTTCATGGCCTTGGAGAGGTTCTCGTAGCTCTGGATGTTGTTCTGTATGACCTTGAAGCACTCGGCGGCGTTCGTTATTTCTTCGGGTAAGTCCCATGGGTGGACCTCGTCGGATTTGCCCATGACGATCGCGCGCTCCAACGTGTTCTCAAGCTCTCTCACGTTCCCCGGGAACGGGTACTTAAGTAACAGCTCCATCGCCTCTATGGAGATCCCCTTGATGGTCTTCTTGTGCTGTTCGGCGAAGTATTTGAGGAAGTGGTTCGCAAGGAGCATGATGTCGCCCTGCCGCTCGCGAAGCGGCGGGAGCGTAATGGGGACGACGTTAAGCCTGTAATACAGGTCCTCCCTGAATGTACCCTTCTGCGCCTCTTTCTTGAGGTCTCTCTGGGTCGCGCAGATGATGCGCACGTCCACACTCAAGGTCTCTGTGCCGCCGAGCCTGTCTATCTTTTTTTCCTGAAGCACGCGCAGGAGCTTCACCTGTATCGCCGGGGATATCTCGCCTATCTCGTCCAAAAAGAAAGTCCCCTTGTTAGCAAGCTCGAACCTCCCCTTCTTCTGCTTCACGGCCCCGGTGAACGCGCCCTTCTCGTACCCGAATAGCTCGGCTTCCAAGAGCGTTTCAGGGAGCGCCGCGCAGCTTATCTTCACGAACGGCTCGTTCTTCCTCGCGCTGTTGAAGTGGACTGCGTTCGCGACAAGCTCTTTCCCGGTGCCGGACTCGCCGAGGATGAGGACGGTGGAGTCGGTCTGCGAGACAATTTTCACCTTGTCGAAAATCTCCTGCATCCGCACGCTCTTGCCGATGATGCCGCCGAAGTTGTACCTGCCCTCGACCTGTTCCTTCAGCAGAAGGTTTTCCTCTTCAAGGTCCTTGTACCTTATGACCCTCTTTACCATGAGGAGGAGTTCGTCCATCGAAAAGGGCTTGGTGATGTAATCGTACGCGCCGTACTTCATCGCCTCGACGGCGGTGTCTACCGAGCCGTGCGCGGTTATGAGTATTACCATCGTGTCGGGCGAGTACCGTTTGCAGGCCTTAAGCACCTCTATGCCGTCGAGGTCGGGAAGTCTCAAGTCCGTTATCACGACGTCGAAGCTGAAGTCCCGGAAGAGCGTAATGCCCTCCTTCCCGAGCCCGGTCTCCCTGACCGAAAACCCTTCGACCTTGAGCGCGTCGCTGATGGATATGCGCATCAGCGGCTCGTCGTCTATTATAAGCACCTTCGGTGTCCTCAGCATGCCGCCTCCTTTGAGGGTATCGGGAGAAAGACCTTGAACACGGTCCCGTTACCCACCTGGCTCTCTACTTCTATCCTGCCTTTATGCCGCTCTATTATTCCCCGGCTGACCGAGAGCCCGAGGCCGGTGCCCTTGCCGACCCCCTTGGTCGTAAAGAACGGGTCGAATATCCTGGAGATGTTCTCGGGCGGTATGCCGCAGCCGTTGTCCGCCACATGTATGCAGAACCACCTGCCCTCGAACCTGGTCGAGACCTCGATAACGCCCTCGCCGGGCAGGGCCTGCACGGCGTTCAATATCAGGTTCACGAGTATCTGCTCTATCTGGTGCTTGTCGACCAGTATCGGAGGGAGCCCCTGCCCCAGGTTCCTTACAAGCCTTATGTCCCGGCCTTTTATCGAGTGGACGAAGAGCGGGACTATCCCCTCTATCATCGAGTTTATGTCGGTAAGACCCAACTCCGGCGCGTGCTGTTGGGAAAAATCGAGCAACTGCCTTACGATGTTCTGGACCCTCTTTACGCCGTCCTCCATGAAGTCCAGGTACTCGACCTTTCGCTCGTCCGAAATTTTTGAGTTCCTGAAGTTGTAAAAGCAGTTCAGTATGCCGCCAAGGGGGTTGTTTACCTCGTGCGCGATACCGGCGGCCAATTGCCCGACGGCTGAGAGCTTTTCGCTCGCAAGGATGGACGCCTCGAGCTCCTTTTTCTTGGTGATGTCCTCGGCCATCCAGACGACATAGTCCGCGTCCCTGCCCTTGCCCGAGAGTATCGGGAAGATGGAGGTGCGGACCATCATGTCCTTGCCGTCCTTGCCCGTTATCTTCTGCTCTATCTGGCAGGGCTCTCCGGTCTCGAAGACGTTGTTTATGATCTTGTCGAGCCCCTTCTTCATATCCTGGTTCGGCAGGTGCCCGATGAAGTTCAGGTTGTAGCAGTCCTCGCCGTTTTCGCACTTGCAGACCGGGCAGGCCTGCGCGGCGTGGCGGTTCCAGACCGCGATGGAGAGGTTCCGCTCAAGGACATAGAGGCAGTACGGCAGGCTGTTTATGATGGATTCGATAAGGTTCTTCTGCTGGCGGAGCCGCACCTGGCTCTGGCCTATCTTTTCTTCGTGGTCGCGCAGGTTAATGACCATCTTGTCGAAGGTCCGCTCGAGGTCGGCGAGCTCGTCGTTGCCTTCCTTGACCTGCGTCCTGATATCGAGGTTGCCGCTTGACACCAACTGTGCCTTCTTCTTCAAGGCCTTTATCGGCCTCGTTATCCTGTAGGTGATTAGGGACCCGACCCCGGCGGCCATGACAAGCCCTATGAAGGCGATGCCTGTCACAGCCTTCATGTTCTTGTACTGGAGGTCGACGAACTTGACCTTCGGGACTCCGACGAAGAGAGAGCCTATTATCTTCCCCTGGTAGCTGATTATCGGGTCAAAGGCGGTTATGTACTTCTGGCGGGCTATAGACGTCTCGCCGCGGAAGCTCAGGTTGCTTTTTACGGCCTCGACGACTTCGCTCGGGATCAGGTGGCCGAGCGTCCTCAACCCCGACTCCTGCCTGACGTTCGTCGCTATCTGGACATTATTCATCGCGATGGTGGCGAGAGACCCGGGGATGGAGTCGGCAAGCGCGTCGGATACGAAGTTGTCGTTGTTGATGAGGTCTCCGGATATGATGGCGCCGAGGACCGAGTCGTTCTCATCCATTACGGGCGTGACTACAAGGAGCATCATCCCGTCCTTGAGCTCTCCCTTGGGCTCTTCTTTTTCGGATTCGATTTTAATCCTGGCTATGCCGTCCAGCCCTTCGCTCACAAGCAGGCTGTTCGGGACTATCTCGGTTGAGATAAAGGAGGTCTTCTTGTCAAGGGCGGTCTCCACGAGGCCGTTAAAAGACATCCTGACGCCCGAGTACGGAGAGTTGTGGGAGGCTATTACATTGGTCTTGCCGTCGACCACGGCCCAGAGGTCGACGTACGGGCGGTACTTCTTCCAGGACTTGAGCTGGTCGCGGAGGAACTCCTTGTCTTTTTTGACGATGGCGTCCTTGAAGTAGATCTCGGTCGAGGCCTGGAGCATGCCGTACTGCATCTGGTAGGCCCTGGCGTAATATTGCATCCAGGCGGCCTTCAGGTTGTTGTTTATCGTCTCCTGGGCGTCGTCTTTTTTGCTGTTGCTTATGATGGTCGTCGTAAGAAAGGCTATCAGGACAGTGGGCAGAAGTGTGACCAGGAGAAAGGATAATATAAGTTTGCCGCCGATATTCATCTACGACGCCTTTTTGGATAAGGAGAGGAAAAAGGCCGTTTTTCCGGTACTTTCCGGCCTTTAGGTGTGCATTGGTATAGGAAATAGAGTATTACAAAAAGGTAACATTGTCAAGGGAAGCCGGAAAAGGAAGTGGGGGAGGCCCTGAGGGCCTCCCTGGGGATGGGGGGGATAAAAGGGGGTGTCAAAAAGCGTAGAGGCGGAGCATTGAAATGGTGATGATCACAAGTACGGCAGGAACGACTAACTCATCGAGATTGCATATCAATCTGTCGATGATATCTTGTTTTTTAACCATTTTTAAGT
>JACPGB010000015.1 GCA_016182655.1 Deltaproteobacteria bacterium | reverse complement strand
GTCGGCCTCGTCGAGATCGAGGACGGAAAACACGAAATCCGTTTCGGCTTCCATCCGGTCGGAATTCTCGACCTGAGGCATGGGGGAGTCAGGCCTAAGTTAACCAAAATGTAACCTATGTCCATAGGTTAAAATGTAACCCATGTGCATGTTGCACAAAAACGCGGCAAGCCGCGGGGTATTAGACCCTAAGAGAGAATAAAAAAAACGGGAGCCGGTTATACCGGCTCCCGTTTTATTAATCTGGTCGGGGCGAGAGGATTCGAACCTCCGACCACTAGCACCCCATGCTAGTGCGCTACCAGGCTGCGCTACGCCCCGATTCTCAGAAAATTGTTCTTTTTCCTGATCTCTGCGATTTTAGAAAAAATCCCGAATTTTCAGATTGTCTTTTCCTTGAGCATTTCAAAAGAACAGGCCGAGTATTGTATTTTACCCGGCCTTATTAGTCAATGGGTATTTCAGCTATTATATACAATCAAGGAACGAATGGCAAAGAAAAGATGGGTGGCCGCGCTCCGCATACAAAATAAACTGCGCTTACCGTATTGCTACTCAGGAGATTGCTTCGTTCCTCGCAATGACAGGAACCTTTTCACCCTCCCCTCTATCCCCTCCCGTCAAGGGAGGGGAGGTTTAAGCGAAAACCCTTTCACCCTTCTCCCCTTCAGTCAAAGGAGGATTTAGAGCCCCCCTCAGTCTGCCAGAAGCTTACTTATGCTCGTGAGCTCCTTTTTTATCGACTTAAGCGCGCTCTGGAACTTGGCGTCGGTGAATTCGAAGCCGAGCTGTTTCGTCTTTTCGGCCTGCAACTCCTTTATCCGCTTCTTCGCCCCTTCGAGCGTGAACTTCTCCTTATATAAAAGCCTCTTTATCTCAATTATCATCTCGACATCGCGCCTGCTGTAGACGCGCTGTTTGGTGAGCGACTTCCTGGGGCTGATTATCTTGAACTCGTTCTCCCAGTACCGGAGGATGTACGGCTTTACCTTCGTAAGGTCGGCGACCTCGCCGATCTTGTAGTAAAGCTTATCGGGAATCTCGGGAGTGGTATTCATAATAGGCCGCCGGTAACTGTTTAGACTGTAAGACTCGGGCTTTATTCGCTCAGGCCGACGGTGCGCCGTTTATCGCCTTTTTGAGGAGCTGGCTCGCCTTGAAGGTCATGACCCTTCTCTGGTCTATGGTTATCTCGGTCCCGGTCTGGGGGTTGCGGCCCCTCCGTGCCCTCTTGTGCCTGATGGTGAAGTTGCCGAACCCGGAGATCTTGACCTTCTCGCCCTTCTCGAGCGTGTTCTTGATGGACTCGAAGATCTCCTCGATGACCACCCCGACGTCCTTTTTTGAAAACCCGACCTTTTCGAATACTATCTCCACGATATCCGCTTTCGTCATAGTAAACCTCCTGTAAATGTCGAATTATGCCGCCGGGTCCGTGTATTTCTACTGCTCTCCCCTGACTTCCGCCCCAAACCTCTTGACAAGCTCGTCCCTTACTCTTGTGTGCATGGCCTCTACCTCGTCGCTTACGAGCGTGCGCTCCATGGACCTGTATATTATGCGTAGCGCCAGGCTCCTCTTGCCCTGAGGTATGTTCCCGCCATAGTATACATCAAACAATTCAACCCTTTCAATAAGTTTCGTATCTAAAGAGCTAATCGCGCTTATTATTTCGCCGTAGGTGGTCTCCACGCCGACGATAAAGGCGATGTCTCTTCCGGATTCCGGGAATTTCGGCAGAGGCCTGTAGGCCTTTTTGCGCGCGGACAAATCAATTATAGCACTCAAATCCGCGTCGAAAAGGTACGCGGGCCTCTTTAAATCGAGCCTAAGCTTCAGCTCAGGGTGTATCTCGCCGAAGACGCCGCCCCTTTTCCCGCCTATCATTATCGCGGAGGACTTGCCTGGATGAAAAATCTTTGAATCTTCCATAGTTACGGGGCCTACCTCAAACGAGGACTCAAGCCCGAGGCCTTCGAATATCCCCTCCACCACACCCTTTGTATCGTAGAAATCCACCCATTCTTTAGGCAGGTTCCAGGCCTCGCCTGATCGGAGGCCGTAGAGGAGCCCGGCGACCCGCCAGACTTCATTCGGCAGTTTACCACCCGGAAGGAAGACCGGGGCTATCTCGAATACCCTCACCTCCTCGTTCTTCTTAAGGAGGTTGTCCCTTAGGTTGTCGAGGAGCGACGGTATGAGGGACTGCCTCATTATTACCATCTCTTCGGTAAGGGGGTTCGAAAGCTGAACCCCGTCCTTGCCCCCTGCAAGGGCGAATGAATCCTGGGAGACGAAGCTGTAGTTCAGGACCTCGTTGAACCCGGCGCGAGAGAGGTTGTATTTTACCGCCCTCTTTGTCCGGGTCGCCTTTCCCGCGTCTCCTGATTTAAGCGGGGCCGAAGGAAGTGTTGTCGGAATATTGTCGTACCCGTGGATGCGGGCTATCTCTTCAATCAGGTCTATCTCTTCTTTTATATCCGGCCTGAAAGGCGGCGGCGTGGCGATGATCGCGACTTCGCCGGTTCCCTTTACGGTAACGCCGAGCTTCGAGAGATATTCGGCGGCCCGTGGCGCGACATCGACCCCGACGATGGCATTCGCCCTCTCAAGCCTCAAGTCTATCGGCGCGGGGACCATCTCGTTTACATACACATCGATCCGCTCTTTGGCAATCGTGCCTCCGGCGAGCTCCTTAATAAGATAAGCGGCGTAGTCGAGTGCGAGCGGGACTGAATCGATATCGACCCCGCGCTCGAACCTGTAGGACGATTCAGACGATAGCCCGGTCTTTTTCGCCGTTTTCCTCACGCTCGACGGCTCGAACCACGCGGATTCCAGGAGGACGGACTTCGTAGCCTCGGTAACTTCGGTATATTTTCCGCCCATGACGCCCGCGAGCGCGACAGGGCCTTTTGCATCCGCTATGACGAGCATCGAGGGCTCAAGCTCCCTTACCTTGCCGTCTATGGTCTCCAGCTTCTCATTCTCACCGGCGAGCCTCACATCAATTGAGCGGCCCTCAATTTTGTCGAGGTCGAACGCGTGAAGGGGCTGGCCCAATTCCAGAAGGACATAGTTCGTGACGTCCACCACATTGTTTATGGAGCGGATGCCGTGGGCCTCAAGCCTCTGCCTCATGTACTCGGGCGCAGGTCCGATTGCGACACCTTCGATAATGCGAGCAGTGTACCTCCGGCAGGGCGCGCCGTCTTCAATGGAGACCGAGACCATCTCTTCGGTCTCGCGCACCCCCTCTTCAAGAGAGAAAGACTTTTCCTTGAGCTTCGCGTCAGTGACCGCCGAGGCTTCCCGCGCCACACCACGAATGGACAGGAGGTCGGACCTGTTCGGCGTGACGCCGATTTCCATGAGCGCGTCCCCAAGGATAAGCGCGTCGTTTATGCTCGCACCCAACGGCGCGGATGGAGGCAGTATCAGTATGCCCTCTGAGGTGTCCTTGATACCCAGCTCTACTTCAGAGCACATCATGCCCTGGGACTCGACACCGCGGATCTTCGACTTCTTTATCTTTACGCCGCCGGGCAATTCCGCGCCGATGAGCGCCAAAGCTACCCTGTCCCCGGCCTTCATGTTCGAGGCCCCGCAGACTATCGAATACTTGTCAGTTGCGGTCTTCACCTCGCAGAGCTTGAGTCTGTCCGCGTTCGGGTGCTGCGCGCACGATATTATCTCTGCTACGACCACATTATTTAACGACGCGCCTGATTCGGCGAGCGACTCTACCTCAGTCCCTGTCATGGTAAGGGCGCGTCCAAGCTCCTTCGGAACCGGTGCGCCGTCGAGGAATTCCTTTAGCCAATTGTAGCTGACCTTCATAGACCTGCCTTCAATATTGTAGTTTCACCCCTCCCCTCTGACCCCTCTGAGGGGAAGAAAAAAGGAATGACAAAATGTGGTATGTTTTTTAGTGAAAGATCAGAACTGCTTTAAAAACCGCAAGTCGTTCTCGAAGAGCAACCGAAGATCGTCTATGCCGAACTTGAGCATTGCTATCCTCTCAACACCAAGCCCGAAGGCGAACCCCGTGACCGTCTCGGGGTCGTATTTGACGGCCCTGAAGACATTAGGGTGTATCATGCCCGCGCCCAATATTTCGAGCCAGCCGGTCCCCTTGCAGACGCGGCAACCCGCGCCCTTGCATATTACGCAACCGATGTCGACTTCGGCGCTCGGCTCGGTGAACGGGAAGAAGGACGGGCGGAACCTCACGCCTGTCTTCGGCCCGAACAGGCTTTTAAGGAAGTGCGCGAGCGTGCCTTTAAGGTCGCTGAAGGTGATGCGGCTGTCCACCATGAATCCTTCTACCTGGTGGAACATCGGCGAATGGGTTATATCGGAGTCCTTGCGGTATACGGTGCCTGGGGCGATTATGCGGAGCGGAGGCTTTCTCCCCTCCATCACCCTCGGCTGAACGGATGAGGTGTGCGTGCGGAGGAGCACATCTCCGGCTACGAAGAATGTGTCCTGCATGTCCCTCGCGGGATGGTCCGGAGGGAAGTTCAGGGCCTCGACGTTGTAGTAGTCGAGCTCTACCTCTGGCCCCATCGCTATGTCGAAACCGAGACCGAGGAATATGTCCTCGATCTCGTCCATTACCTGCGTCACCGGGTGGAGCCTGCCCGAAGGCGAACGCCTTCCCGGAAGAGTTATATCGACGCGCTCCTTTTTAAGCTTCTCTTCCTTTTCGCCTGACTTGAAGCCTTCGAGGAGACGGTCTATCTCGGTCTCTATCCCGGTCTTGACCCTGTTTATCGCCTCACCCGCGCTTTTGCGCTCTTCGGGCGGAAGCGTCCCGAGTCCCTTTAAAAGAGAGGCTATCTCGCCCTTCCGGCCTACATACTTTCCCTTGACCTGAAGGACGAGGTCCGGCGTGGAGGCAGCCTTAAGCTCCTCCCGCGCCTCTTTTAAAAGTTCCTCGAGTCTTCGGATCATGCCGCAAGGCTGGTCTTGGCTACCGTTACTATCTTCGAGAACCCGGCAGGATCGTGCACGGCGAGATCGGCGAGCGCCTTCCTGTCGAGCTCGACATTGGCCTTCAGGAGCCCGTTTACGAGCCTGCTGTAGGTGATGTCGTTCATCCTGGCGGCGGCGTTTATCCTCGCTATCCAGAGAGACCTTATCTCTCTCTTCTTGCGCTTCCTGTCGCCGAACGCGTAGGCGTTGGCCCTGTCGACGGCCTCGGTGGCTACCCTGTAGAGCTTGGACTTTCCGGCCCTGAAGCCCTTCGCGGCTTTTAGTACCTTCTTCCTCTTCTTCTTGGCGTTTACGCCTCTTTTTACCCTCGGCATATTACTGCTCCTTTTCTGTTCTCAACTCTTCTGTCGATTGTAAAACAAATACAACCCTACCCGTAGGGGATGAGCTTCTTTATCGAGGCCGCGTGCGTGTCGGATATGAGCCCGGCCTTCCTGAGGACCCTCTTCGACTTCTTGGCCTTGGAGGTGAGTATGTGCCTCATCCCGGCCTTGCTTCTCTTTACCTTGCCGGTGCCGGTTATCTTGAACCTTTTAGCGGCCCCTTTGTTTGTCTTGAGCTTCGGCATCTTCGTATATACCTTTCGAGTTTATGTCTTTATGTCAGCTTGCTTGCTCTGGAGCGGGGCGACGAGCATCGACATGTTCCTGCCCTCGAGCTTCGGAGGCGCCTCCACGGAGGCTATGTCCTTTATCTCTTCGGCGACCCTCTTGAGCATCGACATCCCAAGCTCGGTGTGGGTTATCTCCCTGCCCTTGAATATTATGCAGACTTTTACCTTGTCGCCCTCGCCCAGAAACCGCCTGATGTTCCGGACCTTGAACTGGAAGTCGTGCTCCTCGGTCTTACCCCGGAGCTTCATTTCCTTGACCTGGATGACGGTCTGTTTCTTCTTTGCGTCCTTGGCCTTCTTGGACAACTGGTACTTGTACTTGCCGTAGTCCATTATCCTGCAGACCGGAGGTGTTGCCGTAGCCGCTATCTCGACGAGGTCGAGGCCCTGCCCCTCTGCGGAAGCCAGCGCATCCTTCGTGGCCATCACGCCAAGCTGGTTGCCTTCGGCGTCAATGACCCTCACCTGCGGCACCCTTATGTTCCTGTTTATCCTTACAGTGTCTTTTGCTATAAAAGCTCACCCCCTTAATGGTGCTGGCTGCTGAAAAAGTCCATCTGCTTTGTTGTCTTCGTCTCTCGTCCCTGCGGCGTACATACTAAAGTACGCCTCGTGACTCGCTCCTCGACGCCTCGCATCTGGAGCTTTTTGAACAGCCTTGAAGCAGTTGTGCCGTTTAATTTTTCGGCCGGTTCTCTCTCTTCGCGCGTTCGATGAACTCTTCAAGCGGCTCAGGCGGCAGAGACTCTCCACCCCTCTGCCTCGGGGCGACCTTGCCTTCGGCTGATTCGCTGTCGCCGATCACGAGCTGGTAAGGTATCTTTTTAAGCTGTGCTTCCCTTATCTTGAACCCGAGCTTCTCGTTCCTTATGTCGAGCTCGGCCCTTATGCCCTCTTCGCGGAGCCTCTTGTACACGGCTGTTGCGTACTCGTCGTTCCTCTGCGTGACGGTCAGTACCGTCACCTGCACGGGAGAAAGCCAGAACGGGAACGCCCCGGCGTAGTGCTCCACGAGACAGCCGAAGAAACGCTCTAACGAGCCCATAAGCGCCCTGTGTATCATGATGGGCCGGGCCTCGTTCCCGCTTGCGTCCCTGTAGGTGACGTCGAACCTCTCCGGGAGGTTGAAGTCGACCTGTATAGTCGAGCACTGCCACGAGCGCCCGATGACGTCCTTTATCTTTATGTCTATCTTCGGGCCGTAAAAAACGCCCTCGCCCGGGTCTATGGAGAACTTAAGGCCCGTGGACTCGAGCGCGGCCTTCAAGGCGGCCTCCGCCCTGGCCCAGTTATCGAGATCGCCGACGTACTTCTCGGGCCGGGTGGACAAGTATATGTCGAACTCATTAAATCCAAAAGATTTGAGGATGTAAAGCGTAAAATTGAGGACGCCCTTTATCTCGTCCTCGAGCTGGTCCGGGGTCATGAAGATGTGGGCGTCGTCCTGAGTAAAGCCCCTGACCCGCAATAACCCGTGGAGCACGCCGGACCTTTCGTACCTGTAGACCGTGCCGAGTTCCGCGTACCTTACGGGCAGGTCCCTGTAGCTACGGAGGTGGCTCTTGTAAATTTGAATATGAAACGGGCAGTTCATGGGCTTTACGATGTAGTCCTGCCCTTCGACATCCATCGGGGAGAAAAGGTTCTCCCTGTAAAAATCCCAGTGGCCGCTCGTCTTCCAGAGGCCCACCTGGGCTATGTGCGGGGTATAGACGATGTGGTAATCGCCCTTTACGTGCTCGCCCTTCCAGAAGTCCTCTATGATGCGCCTTACCGTCGAGCCGTTCGGGTGCCAGAGCACGAGCCCCGCGCCGATGTCCTCGCTCGTCGTGAAGAGGTCGAGCTCGCGTCCGAGCTTTCTGTGGTCGCGTTTCTTCGCCTCTTCTATCCGCGCGAGGTAGTCTTCAAGCGCTTTTTTGGAGGCGAAGGCCGTGCCGTAGATCCTCTGGAGCATCTTGTTCTTTTCAGAGCCTCTCCAGTAGGCCCCGGCGGTGCCGGTGAGCTTGAACGCCTTTATCCAGCCTGTAGAGGGGAGATGCGGCCCCCTGCAGAGGTCGGTGAAATCGGCCTGCGTGTAAACGCTGACCGTGTCGGATTCGAGCTCGGCAATTATCTCTTCCTTGTATATCTCGCCCTTGGCCTTGAATAGTTCGAGGGCCTCGGCCTTCCCAACGGTCTTGCCGACTATCGGGTGGTCCGCCTTGACTATCTCCTTCATCCGGGCCTCGATCTTCTCGAGGTCTTCGGGGGTGAAGGGCTTTTCCGTATCGAAATCGTAGTAAAAGCCGTCTTCTATTGCCGGGCCTATGGCGACCTTCACATTATTATACAGCGACTTTACCGCTTCGGCCATCACGTGCGCGGCAGAGTGGCGGCAGATCTCGAGCCCCTCTTTCGACTCGACGTCAACGGGCTCGATCGTCACGGAAGCGGCGGAATCGAGCTTCGCCCTCAAATCCTTGAACGCGCCGTCGACCTTGACGGCGACGGTCTTTTTAAGGAGGGGCTTGTCGAGGTCTTTAAGGACCTCGAAGAAGCTCGTCCCTTCCGGATACGCCTTCTCTTTTTCAGCGACTCTGACCTGGACCATCAAAAAATAGATTCCTTAGGAATAAGGCCGAGCTGGTCCGCGATGCGTCCTCGGAGATCACAACCTCCCACGCCGCCTCTCGGCCCCCGGACCCTTTAATCGACAAAAGGCGTCATTCACACCTTGAAAGACAAGCCCGGCACGGTGGAATGACACCTTCTTTTGGGCATGGTAGGCACGGGCGGTTTCGAACCGCCGACCTCTACCGTGTCAAGGTAGCGCTCTACCCCTGAGCTACGCGCCTGCAACTGACTTCCTAACTGCTTGATTTAATTATAATAAATCAGCGGAAAAATTTCCACCCCGCTTATTACCCGTCCGTCTCATCGTTTAAACGCGACCCTTTTGACATGGCCGGGGGTGTAAAGCAGCATTGGATTTTACCATAACGGAAACGCATGTCAAGGATATTGTTAAGAAATATCAACGGGATATTTGGAGGCAGGCAAAAGCCCGGAGCTGGAAATACCGGGCCCATACCGCAGGGCTAACCCCGGCATACGCCGCGGAACGCCCCGCTTTTAAGCCGTTCGATGAAGTTCTCCACGGTCACGCTTCCGAAGAACTCCGTATAGCAGGCCCCTACCTCTTCGGGGCTGTGGGAGTCGGACCCGCCGGTCGTGGGCAATCCGAGCGACTCCGCCGCGACGAGCGCCTTCCTGTTCTCTTCGTGGTTGTTGTGGCTGTTGAAGGCCTCGATGGCCGTAAACCCTTTATTGGAGATGTCGGATGAAAAGAGAGACCACTCCCGGAACGGATGAGCGACTATCGCCGCGCCGCCGGCCGCCTTCGCCGCCTTCACCGCCTCAACTGCGGGGGCGTAACGGCCGAGCGTGCTTATGACCCTCTCGTCTATGCCGAAGAGGAGTATGTGCCCGTCGGAGGAGGAGTACTCCGCGCCGCGGATTATCAGTATCCGCTTGCCGTACTTCTGCTTAAGCCTTTCCACCGGCTCGGAAGCCAGGAAAGAGTTGTGCTCGGTGAAGGCGATGCCGTCGAGGCCGAGCGCGATGGCGCGCTCCACGGCCTCCTCGCATTCAACCGAGCTGTCTCCGCTCCCGGTCGTATGGATATGCAGGTCTATCCTGAATGGCATGAGGCGACGATTATACTGTTTTGACCGGGTGGTTACAAGGCCAATAACTCGTGCTTGAGTTTGAGGGCGTACCTTGCGTTCAACGCCTTGAACTTCCCGCCGTCCTTCGTGCCCTTGAGCTCTTCGGCCGAGAAGGCCGAGTACCCGAGCCTGTATGCGAGATACGCGATCTTATAAAACCGCAGGCGCTTTAATGCCCCCCTGTCGCTCGAGTGCCTGAGAAAGCGCGACAGAAGATAATCCTCCTCCATGGGGTTCAAATCAAACTCCGTTATCGCGCCGGACAGGTCCCAGGCTATGTCCTGACAACGCGGGAAGAACTGGTCTGCGTGGTGGTCGAAGGAGTCCGCCTTCACGTACCCGCGCGGCGTAAGCAGCCACTCGTTCGGGAGCATCCTGCCGTCTATGGAGCGCGCGCCGTTTTCGTTGAACGACGGCCTGAAGCGGGAGAGCGCCGAGAGCCGCTCCGTCCACTTCCCGCCGAGGCCGACCGTAGTGTTCCGTGTTATCATCTCCTCCATCTCATCGAACGAGACGGAAGGGTAAGCGTCCATGTTGTTGTCTATGAACGCGACGTAGCGCGCCATCTCGTCGAGCAATAACTGATTGAGCTCCATACCCGCAACGGGCCTGCCGTGGACGAACTCCGTCGCCATGAACCCGTCCCGTATGGACGCGGCCCTCTGGGTGAGGCCTGAACCCGAGAGCCTGACTGCGCGCTCGTACTTCGCGCGCCCGAACCTGCCGAGCCCGGCGAAGCGGAGGACGAGCCCCTTCCACGCGCGCCCGTTGCCTTGCGCGTCGTTCTTCCCGCCTATCGCCACATACTTCCTTTTTTCGTGATGGGCGTTGACCGCCGGATAGTCCTCCTCCGACCTGTAAAAGTACGGACGCCACCCTCCGCCGGAAATATTTACGAGTTCGCTTGTATTAAGCCCGCTGGACAACCTCCCGCTCTTCACAAAGACGGCGTCGAAGTCCGCCGTGTATTTCCTGAGCCTCGTCCACGGCCCCTTCGACTCTTCTGAAAAAAACGCCTCCCCGTCCGGCTCCCAGCTCGGGAAGAGGACCATATCCTTTTCCGGTATGCCGAGGCTTGAAAGGAAATTAACAACTGACCCGAAAGAGGAGCCGCTTAGGCCCGGCCCCTCGTCGAATATCAGGAACGGCCTCCCTTTGAGCGACTGGACGCGCCGCGAGACAGCGCGAGACGCCTGTATATATCTTTTGAATGGATGTCCGCGCGGCCTTAACGTGAACGACTCGACGGCACACCCTTTTGCGGCGAGCGCGGCCGAAGCCGCGGCCGAAAGGCTCGTACCGATCGAGCGCAACCCCACGCAGACCGCCTCGGAGGGCTTCAACTCTTCCGAGAGCCTCCCGGCCGCCTCCATGTAGAGCTCGGGGTAGAGCCCGTAATGCGCGTACCCCTCGGGCTCACGGAGCGTCACCGCCTCCGGGAGCTTAAGGCCCCTGAGGCGGTCTACTATTTCCATGAGCTCGTTGCAAAGCCCCCGGTGCTCCATCGCGGATACCGACGCATGGAATATGCGCCCCGTCAACATGGCGGCGTCCCGGAGGAGCGCTGTAGCGTCGTTGTCGTCGTCCTCATCGGTCGATATCGCGTCGACGAGGGCGGACTCGAACACGCCCCACTCCATGAGCAGGCCGAGCGCGGATTCGCGGAGCGTATCTCCGGAGAATGCGTTTGCCGCCTCGATGAGCATGGACTTCAGGCAATCGATGTGGCAGAGGGTCTTTTTCCTCTCTTCCACCTTTCTGTAGACTATCATTGCTGTTCCTTTTAGATTTGTTTTACGATATTCAGACGGTAGTTGAAGGTGTCGTGTGCGGACCATGCGTACTTGTACGCCTCGGCGCCCCGCATGAGATCGAAGACCCGGAGGCCCTCTCCTATGGCATCCTCGACGGCGCGCGCCATGAGGTATCTGCCGGGGCTGTACCTTGAAAGCCTCTCGTCGAATGCCGTCATGTAGCAGTAGAGCCTCTCCCCCCTCTTGAACGTGTAAAGGACCGAGGCTGGCTCCCCGTTGAAAAGAAGCCTCTTAAGAGAGAGGCACCCGAGCATCGAGAGCCCCCTGGCCGCTTCAGTATGGAATGCCTTCAGGCGCTCTATTTCCGCGCCGTCCGCGCCACGCCTCTCGCAGAGCAGGGCGAAGAGTCCCGAGATGAATCCAGGGACTGCTTCCGTTTCAGCCTCCTCTACATCGACCCTACCCGCGCCTTCGATATCCCGCTTGCCCTTTGCTATCTTTCTCCTGAAGTCATTGGACAGTAGCCTCTGAAAGGCCTCTGCCGAGTCCGGGAGGCGGAGCACCGGGCAGGTGCTCTGGAGAGAGACACTCGCGGCGTATCCGGCGGGAGGCCGGATATCAAGGAGCGGCGAGCCCTCCCTTATCTCCTCGAGACAGCAAGTGTCCCAGGAGTGGGACTCTTCGGTTATACATCGGAGGACCGCGCCTGCGAACCCGGTCTCAAACCCCGGGGCCGACAGCACGCCGAGATAATCGGAGATGCCTGTGCCGATAAAGGCCAGAGAGCGTTCGTTGTCTTTTGTTTTGTATACGAACAACGGGGCAAGCCCGACGAGCCTCGCGCCGTCTCTCGCCGCGAGCACGCAAAGCCTGCCTCCGCCGAAACTCTTCCACCACGGGACGAGCCACTCGGGCGAAAGAAAGGGCGGTGCTGAGGCACACTCGAGCCAGAGGCCGCGCCACTCGTCGATTACGGAGAGCAGGCCGTCAAGCGAGTCGACTTCCGTGATGATCACTTCGCCTTCCCATGAGCGTCCTCCAA
Organism: Deltaproteobacteria bacterium; assembly: GCA_016182655.1. Taxonomy (GTDB): domain Bacteria; phylum Desulfobacterota; class GWC2-55-46; order GWC2-55-46; family GWC2-55-46; genus GWB2-55-19. Next base: position 28,429 of record JACPGB010000015.1, on the reverse strand, counting down.
TATCTCCCTGTACAGACCGATGTAACCCTCTGCCATCGTCGAGGCGTCAAACCTCTCTCTCGCCGCCCTGACGCAGGCCCCGGAGGAGAGGCGACCCGCCTCTTTTATCGCCTCCGCCATCTCCGGAAGGGAGTCGACGAGAAAGCCGGTCTTCCCGTCCTCGATCATCTCCGGGAGCGCGCCGGTCCTCATGGCGACGACCGGAGTCCCGGAGGCGAGCGACTCCATCGCCGCAAGCGAGCTCGTCTCAGGCGCAAGGCTCGGGACTATCACGCACCTCGCATTGCTCAAGAGCCGCCTCTTCCTCTCAGGGCCGACGGGGCCGAGAAAGACGCAGTCGCGGCCGAGCCTCGGTACTATCTCGTCCATGAAATACCGCTCGTGCGCCTCGTACCTGAAGACCGAACCGGCGAGCGCGTAGTGGACGCCCGCTCTCCTTGCCGCGTCCATCGCGATATGGAACCCCTTTTCAGGGCAGACCCTGCCGAGGGAGAGCGCGTATCGCCCCTTTGTCTTCGCCATCCTGAAACTCCCGGTATCGACCCCGTTCCGGACCACCGGGAAGCACACGTCCGCCCCCTTGAGTTGGGATACCGATACGCAATTGAGATGTGTCTCGGGCCTTATGGGCCTTAGCGCCCCCTCCTCGTACCAGCCAAGAGGCAGGTGAAGGGTCGCGAGGACCGGCACGTCCGCGAAAGGCATATACGAGGCGAAGTCTATCCCGTGCATGTGAACGATATCGAACCTTTGCCGGGCGAGAGTTTTTTCTATCGCCTCCCTCAACGCCTCATGAGTCTTTTTTTTAGCCGTATCGTCTATGGGCCCGCAAATGGACGGTATCCCTATGAGCGCGCCTTTTATAACGGAGCCGGTCTGCGCTATTACCGTGGATGAGTGTCCCGCCCTGGTAAAAAGCCTGTCGAGGGTCAAGACCACCTGCTCAGCCCCTCCGGCCGTGTCTTCCCTGATTGGCGCGAACGGGTAGGCGACGCTCAATATCGAGAGGCTCATATCAGGCCGGGTATATCGAGCCGCGCAAGCGCCTCCTTTGCCTTCGCCCTCCAGAGGACGCCTGTCATGCCCCAGTCGAAGTTCTCGTAATAGAGCCTCCCCTTGTGCGGCGGCGTCGTAAAATCATAAAGGGGCGCCATCCTGAACCTTTCCGAGGCCTTCGGAAAGGCCTTGAGCACGTTGCTTTGAGTGCCGAAGCAGTTGAGCATAGACTCCTTTGCGGCCCTCTCTTCCTCGGTAAGGACGACCGTCACGGTCTCGGTCTTTGCCGGCAAAAACTCCATCGCCGAGAACATCGTCCCGTTCGCGTGGTACGACGCGTACTCGACGAGGAAAGGGGCGTCGTTCGTCTCCCTCTCGATGAGCCTCAAGGCCGCGTGGACCGCAAAGGCCGTGGAGTCGTGGTCGGGGTGCCCGCCCTCGTACGGCAGGGTAAAGACGACTTCCGGCGAGACGGCAGAGATCATCTCCTTGAGCCTCAGCGTAAGCGCAAAGAGGTTGAAGGAGGCCTCCTGGTCGACGAACCCGGCCTCCATGGACCGCGCCGAAGGGATGCGCGCGAGCCGGAGCGCGGCGAGGAGCTCTTGCCTCCGGGCTCTGGCGTACGCGCCCCTTGTCCGGAACGAGGCGGCCTTCGCGTACTTCGGGTCCTTCGGAGCGCCGTCGGTCGTGTGTATTATGTAGAGGTCCTCTGCGTACCTTATGACCGTCCCGGCCGAGGCGACCTCGTCGTCAGGGTGCGCCGCGACGATGAGCATCCTCGGGGACCCGTGCAGGCCTTCCCTCAGGTGCTCAAGGAGCCTGAACGTGTAGCTCTCCTCTATCCATCTCTCCTTGATGTCCTTAAGCATATCTTTTCACCATCCTGTCGCAGAATTCGGCGAACTCGCTTATGTTCACGGGCGGGCTCGTATGGTCGGGGCGTATCCCCTTTTCTTCCGGTGTAAAGCAGAACGTGACGGTCACCTCGAACGGCTCGAGCGCCTTCATCTGAGCGTCGAACCACGCCAACGCTCCTGGGCGAAGGCTGTCGGCCCAGCTTAAGCCCGTCCTAATGCGCCTGACGCCGAGCCTCTTCATCCATCTTACGGCGTCTTCCATCCTCGGGTCCTCGAAGTGGAACCATTGGCATATGCCGAGCTCCGGGGCGAACTCCGGGAAAATGCTCAATGCCTTTTTCGGCGTGCCGTCCTCGCGGATAAGCCCCATGTAGAAGTGCCTGTAATAAGACGACCCCTCGGCCTCCCTGTGCCGGGTCGTCGCGGGCCACGCGCGCGGCAGGTCGTACAAGCTGTACCAGTGAATACGGCCCGCTTTGCCCGAGAGATATTCGGCGGTCTTCCGTAGCCCGAACTCCTGCACCTCCTCGGCCCCGAACGTGGAGACCCCGGCCTCGGATACCCATATCGGAAGCCCCGTCACCGCCTTTATCTCCTCAAGCTTACCCGGCCACTCGTGTATCGACCAGTGGTTCCAGTCGAGCGGGAAGCCGTGTACGGCGACGATGTCGACGGAATCCAGCACGCCCTTTGCCTTCATGTTCGTTATGAAGTCCGGGTCTATGGGAGATATCCCGCCGAGCGCGCGCGTAAGACCCGGACTCCTCGCCTTTATCGCGGAGGACGCAAGCTTCACCATCTCCGCGAATATCGACCAGTCGCCGTCTATATGGAAGTCCCAGTGCGAAAGGTTGTTAGGCTCGTTCCAGAGCATCACGGCCTCTACCATCCCGTCCCCTCCCGTAAAGCGCAGATATAGACCTCTTCCTCCGGCCTCGCTACTATCTCGAACCCGGCGCTCCTGAGCATGGATTCGGCGCACGAGCGGTTCGGGAGCCACCAGTTCGTGGGGTCGTCCGAATAACTCTTCTCGATAAAGTACATGGCGGGAAAATCGGGATCGCCGAATATCCCCCTCTCCTCAAATGGGTAGTCCTCTTCCGTATCGTACCTGGCGAGCGACCCCCGGAGCATCGTCTGGAAGACGAGCGTCTCTCCTGCCGCGTGCTCCCTTATGAGGTCGAGCGCGAGAAGCGGGTGCCGGAGGTGATAGAGGACGCCCATGAATATCACTATGTCGAACCTTTCCCTGAGCTCTCCGACATCGTAGACGGAAAGTTTCCTGTATTCTATTTCAAGCCCGAGCACCTCTGCCGCGAACCGCGCCTGACTGAGGTAATCGTCGTCGAAGTCTATGCCGAGGACGCGCTCGGCCCCGCGCCTCTTCATCTCGATCGAGTAAAAGCCCGCGTTGCATCCGATATCGAGCACGGTCTTGCCGGTCAAGTCCTTCGGAATGGCGTGCTCGAACTTCCTCCACTTGTTCCGGGGGTAGTCCCCGAGAAAGTGTCCCGGCGCGGTCGCAACACCGCTTAAGTCCATGTTCTGGAACCACGGCCCGAGCTCGCGTACGCGCCGCTCGATTACCTCGCGCTCCTTATGAGACGCGCTCCCGGTCATCTAACCCGTTCCCGTCTCAAGGAGCCTTACGGCCTCCCTGTAGCCGTTGAGCGTGCCGACGTCCACATAGGACTCGCCCTTTCTGACCCCCGTTGCGGAGCCTCCCCTTTTTATATATTCGTTTACGAGCGTGCCCAGGTATTCGTCAATCATGCCGCGCTCTGTCCAGAGCGCATGGAGGGACGAAAGCGTTTCGCCCTTCAGTTTGAACGCCCCCCAGACCCAGTTGGTCGACGGCCTCTCTGCCTTTACCTCTACCCGCAATACCGCGCCGCTCGCATCAAGGCTCACCGCGTCGAAACGCTCCGGACGCTCGACCGGGAATAAAAGAAACGAGAGTCTATCGTCGCCGAGAAGAGAGAACCCCTGTCTCGGGAACCAGACCGTATCCGGAAGACCCGCCAACGCGAACTCGTCCGGCGGTATGAGCGGGAGCGCCCTGAATATCGAATCACAGAGCCCGGCAGGCCGTGGTTGAACGACATAGGAGAGATGGACTCCTCCTATCGAGCCGCCGTAGTATTCCATGATGTCGGATTTGCCCGGGGATATGACGAAGCATATCTTCGTCGCCCCGGCCTCTATCATCCGCTCGACGAGGTATTCGCTCACGGCCCTCGGCCTCTCGACGCCGTCCTCGACCCTGGACCCCACCGGAAGGAGCTCCTTGGAGAACGCGAGCGGCTGTATCCTCGAACCCGCCCCTGCGGCCGGGATGATCCCCCACATGGTCTTTTCCTCTTTTAAATATACGCGCCGAGTATGCCTTCAAGCTCGATGGCGCGCTTCTCCGCTGTGTGGTCTTTTAGCGCGCGCTCCCTACCCGCCTCCGCTATCTTTCGCCTCTTCGCCTCATCCATCCCGAGCGCCTCGACGACGTCGTCCGCCGAGCCCGCGATGGTTATCTCCTCTCCGGGAATAAAAAACTCGTCAAGCCCCGGCCAGGTGTCCGAGATGATGTGCGTTCCGCACGCGGCGGCTTCAAAGAGCCTCCCCGAAGGGCACCAGCCCATGGCGGCCATCGCCCCCCTCGTCACGTTTAGCGTGGAAGCGGATGACGAATAGAACGCCGGGTGCGCCGGGGGAGGCACATGCCTCACGAAAAAAATATTATCCGCCCATGGAAACCCCTCGGGGTAAAGGGAGCCGCCTATAAGGAACCTCTTTTCCCTGAGCCTTTTAGCAGGCTTTATGAAGAGCTCGGAGAGCGCCTTCTGCCTGTCTTCGGCGTATGTCCCGAGATAGGAGAGGTCGGCCCTGAACTCGTCTATCTCAGGCGCTTTTCTGTGGAGGCCGGGGTCGACAGAGCCGTAGAGCGGATAGACACTCCTCGCCCCAAGCTCATCCCTCAAGGCAACAAGCGACGCGCCACCGGTGTAGCTCAATACCGCGTCGTAACCTTTGAGCCCGTCCGCTCCGATGTAGAACGGCCTTTTCCCGTCGCGGAGAGCGGCGATCGTCACCGGCGCATCGAGGTCATAGAACACGCTTAAGGCATCCGATGAACGCGCGAGCGCAAAGGCTTCTATCGCGTCCGTACAGTACGACGTTATTATCGCGGCATCGGCGTCCTCAAGCTCATCAAACGCCGCGCCCCTGACCTCTTCCCATCTCCCGTAGAGGCGCAAGTCGAAGGACTCGCCGTGCGTAAGGTCCCTGTGGCTCGCGTAGTACGGGACGTCCCTCTCGTAGAATATTGTCCTATGCCCCCTCCGGTGGAGCGCCTTAATGAGCCCCCGCCAGATGGTCGCGTGCCCGTTGCCCCAGGAGGAGCTTACGGAAAGTCCGAAGACGACGAGCTTCATTCCAGCTCACCCGCCTTCACATAGGCCATCCTTTCGGCCCTCGCGCCGTATGACTCCTCTATGTAGGACTCGAGCTCGTCGACCCTGTGGAGAGCCGTGTGCCGGTCGAGGACGCGCCTTCTTGCGCGCTCGCCGAGCCTCCGCCTCGCGGCCTCGCTCATCTCGCTTAAAAACAAGGCGGTGTCGGCCCCGGAGCCCGAGACGAGTATTTCCCTGCCCGGCTCGAAAAAGACGTCAAGCCCCCTCCAATAATCCGTGATCATAGGGGTGGCGCAGGCCGCGGCCTCGAAAAGCCTTACGCTCGGCGAGTACCCGGCCCTTATCATGTCGGCCCTCGTGAGGTTCATCGTGAACCTCATGGAGTTATAGAACGCTCTGTGCTCGGACGGGGGGAGGTGGTCTATCCTGTCGGTATTGCCGGGCCATGAGATATTTTCAGGATAGAGCGGCCCGGCGACTACGAACCTGCCGTCCTTTAGGTTCCTCGCAGGGGCGAGCATGAGCTCGTCGAGCGCGGACTGCCTGTCGACGCAGTATGTGCCGACGTAGCCCAGGTCCCACTTTTTTTCAGCCTCCTCCGGCGAGTAGAGCTCGGGGTCGACCGAGCAGTAGAGCGGCCTCGCCATAGGGGAGCCGAGCTCGCGCTCAATCGTCCGGAGAATAGGCCCTCCGGTAAACGAGAGGTAGATATCGTATTCCGGCACGAGAGCGGCGCTAAGGTACCCGGCCTTGCCTGCCTTGAGTCTGGAGAGCGTAACCGGGGTATCTATATCGTAGAAGGCGGTTACGCCCTTTGCGGTATCGACCACCCATTCCCCTACCGTCGCCCCTTCGGGCACATATGAGCCGACCATCACGAAGTCGGCGGTCCTTACGTTTTCGCCGAACCTGGACTTCAAGTCCTCTATAGACGAATACAGCTCTATCGAGCCGTAGCCCGGCCCAGGTATGTCCCTGTTCGAGCCGTACCAGGGCTTGTCCCTCTCCAGAAAGAGCACCCTGTGGCCGCGCGAGACGAGCTCGCGGACAAGCGACCTGTAGGTGGTCGCGTGACCGTTGCCCCACGATGATGTGATCGAGAGCCCCAGCATTACAATATCGAGCCTTGCGCCTAACGCCATCTTTCGCGCCCCTTTTCGATCGGCATTCATCATCCCCCGAGTATCGCGTCGACCACGCGGGCCCTTTGCGCGTAGGTGTGCTCTCTCATCACCCGCTCATGAGCCGCGCGGCCGATGCCGGCCGCCTCCTCGGGCTTTAACGCCTTTATGATCCCGGCGACCTCGTCTCCGTTCCTCGCCACAAGGACCTCGCTTCCGGGTTCGAGGAAGAGCCCTATCCCCTCCCACGCGTCCGTGATGATGCAGGCCGCGGCCCCGGCGGCCTCGAAGACCCTTGTCGGCGGTGAAAAACCGTAGCGCGCCATCGATTCCCTGTTGACGTTAAGTACCGCGTTCGCGGTCGAGTTGAACGCGTTGTGGTCCGCGGTGTATAGGTGGCCGAGGTAATGCACGTTCGGCAGAAACGGCTCGTCCCAGCCGTTGCCGCCGAGGATGAACTTCCTCTCGGGGAGACGAGAGGCCGCGCCGAAGAAAAATTCGCGCACTCTCGTTTCCCTATCGGGCAGGCGATTGCCGATAAACCCGAGATCACAGCCGAACCTCTTGTCCGGAAAGACCGGAAAGTGTGTCGAGGGGTCGAGGGCGTTGTAGACCGGAATGCAGGCGCGCGCGCCCAGAGACCTGTACGCCTTCACTACCGGGTCCCCGCCTCCGTATGTGAATATGTGATCGTATCGCGGGATGAGCGGCCTGAACGGGTCTCTCGGGTCCTCGTGGACCCTCTCGAGCGTCGCAGGCGCGTCCACGTCCCAGAAGACGGCCTTTGCCCCCGGCTTTTTTATCTCGAGGACATGCCTTTCAAGCGCCTCGTCGAATACGCCGACCCCGCTCGCCTTGACGATGACATCCGCGTCTCTCGCGTCATCGAGCGCCCTGGAGAGCCCCTCAATGCTATTCGCGTATACGAATACGCGCGCCCACTCGGGGTCCTTGATGTCCCTGTGGGTCTGCCGCCCGTAGGCGTCGGGCTCGTAAAATGTCGTACTGTACCCGAGCGCGTCGAGGCACCTTATCATGCCCCTGTAGTATGTGGCCGCCCCGTTCCAGTAGGCGGAAACAAGGCTTGAGCCGAAGAAGGCTATCTTCACGCCAACGCACCCCCTGAATGGACCATGCCAAGCCCCGCGTAAATGCCCAGGAGCTCATCGACCCTGTGGGCGCACGTGTGCCTGCTACGTATCGCGCCGAGACCGTTTGAAGCGAGCTCTTGCCTCATCGCGTGGTCGTTAGCGAGATCGCGCATGATCCTCCTTGCCTGCTCACCGTTTCGCGCGACGAGAAAGTCCTCTCCGGGAGAGAAGAGGCTTTCGCTGTCCTCCCATGGGGCGGAGAGGAGCGGCATCCCGCAGGCGAGCGCCTCGAAGACCCTTATCGTCGGTATGCCCGGGAGCGACTCGGCATATGGCCTCCTCGGGACGTGTATCGTGAACTTGTGCCTCGCGTAGACCTCGGGGACCGCGTAATTCGGCACCCAGCCGCCGTACTCGATCCCGGCGGACTTAAGGTCGGACACGGTCTCCGACGGATACCTGACCCCGTGGAGTCTCGCCCTCAGTCCCAAAGAGCGCGCCGGGCCGGTTATAAACTCGTCTATCTCCTTTGTCCTCTCTCCGTCGCCCCAGTTGCCGATCCAGACGAGGTCGCAGTCCTGCTCCATGCGCTCCGATGGATAGAAGACCCTCGTGTCGGCGGCCTCGTGCCACGTCCATGCCCTCTCGGCCCAGCCCCGGCGCAGGTATATTTCCTTTATTGTCTCGCCGAAGGCGAGCACGCCGTCGTAGCCGGAGAGATCAAAGGCCTCCATCTCGAACGGGCTCGTCACGGACCTGTGGTGGGTATCGTGAAAAAAGAGCTTGAACCCCCGGTTCGACTTCCTGTACTCCCCGGCCCTCCGGACGAGCTCCGGGGAGTTCCACTCGTGCACGATGACCATCCCTGCGCCGTCAAGGACGCGGTCCAGATCAAGTTTTTCAAGCTCGTATCTGTTGCTCCGGAGCCAGGGAAAGACGAGCAAGAGCTCGTCGACCGGGCCGTAGCCGTGCTCAAGAACGAGGTTATTGAAGCTCCAGGAGTCCCTCGGCTCATAGACTACTACGTCGTGCCCTCTTGAGAGCAACTCGGAGACTACCCCGCGGAGAAAATGCGCGTTGCCGTGGTTCCAGTCCGAAAGGAGCGAATGACAGAACATTACGATACGCATCTTGTGCCCGCGCCCTTTCCATTGACCGTCGCCCTGTCCATCAAAAGCCGTTCGTAAGCCGATATGTATCCGGCGGCTACTGCCTCGGGCGTAAAGTTCCGCGCGCGGGCGACCGCGCGCATTGAATATTCCCGTAGCGCGTCCCTGTCGCGTATAAGAGCCCCTATCGCCTCGCCCAGGCCGCAAGTGTCGCGCGCTTCGACGAAGACCGCCGCGTCCCCCCATATCTCCCTTAAGGACGGTATGTCGCCGAGCACGAGCGCGCACCCGGAGAGCGCGGCTTCCAGTATGGAGAGGCCGAAAGGCTCGTAGAGCGCCGGGAGCGCGAAGACGGAAGCGCGGGACATGTAATCGGCGATCTCCCTTTCGGAGAGCCTCCCGAGTGTCCTGAGACCCTTGCCTTCGTTGGACCAGCCCTCGCCCGCCGCAGAGACAGGCCAGGGGATTGCGGCAGAGGCCTTTGACAACGCCCTTATGTTCTTCGCCTCGTCCCAGAGCCTGCCGGCCGTAAGGACGAACGGCTCCTTCGGGCCCGGGCTGAAGAGAGACGGGCTCCTGCCGTTGTATATCACCCTGCAGGATGACCGGACGTAGTAATTCCTGTAAATGGACCGGAGCATCGCGTTCGTCGGAGCGACGACCATATCGGCGCACTGGATGCCTTTCGACACCTCTTCCCTGTACCGCTCCCACTGCCCGGGGAGCTCCCCGCCATTTACCGCCTTCCACCACGAGAGGACGCACGAATGCGCCGCGACGAGCACCGGGGCCTTGAACCCCGCCGAGCCGTAGGCGTACCCGTTAAGGTGGACGACATCCGGCGCGTGGTCCTCTTCCAGGCCGCGAAGCCATTCCCCGGCGCGGCCGACGTCGTCCCACGGGTCTTCCATCCACTCGAGCCTGAATGCCGACTCGACAAGATCAAGGTTCGGTATCCCGGCCGCCTCCTGCCTTTGTGAGGCGGAAGGCTCCGGGCCCATGAGGGCGAGCGTCACCGAGACGCCGGAAGGCCCGAGGGCGCGCGCGAGCTCGAGCGAATAGGCCCATACGCCTCCCGCCGCGTCGGCGGTCATCAGAATGGAACTCAGGTCTGTCTTCATTCCGTGCGCTCAAGCTCCTTCAGGGGTTTAGGGGCGCTCTCCTGTATGTCGCTGAAATTCTTGTACATCGAAAGATAATATTCATGGGCGCGCTCCCACGCGGACGAATCCGGTATGCCCCATCTTCTCCTGTACTCCTCGCTCCCCGGGTACGGAAATAAAGGCACGGGCCTCGTAGCCCATATGCCGAGCCTGTCCGCGCACGCCCTCCAGTTCTCTACCATCTCCGCGTCGTCTGCCTCGGTCGCAAGTAGTGTAGCCTGCACGAACGGGACGAAGTTCCTCGCGATGACGAGGAGGTTCACGAGCTCGTCGGTAGTCCTCTCGCACCTTTTGCCGAGGAGGGCTCTGCCCCGCTCGGTTATCGACTCTACCCCGGCCTCGATCGATACGCACCCCGAGCGCCCAAGGAGCTCGAGCGTATCCGTCTTCCAGAGGTCTATCCGCGTCTGTATGCCGAACTTGACTCCCCTGTCCGACAGCGCGTTAAGGAGCCTCTCGTCAGGCATGAATATCTCGTCTATGAAATAGACGTACGAGACCCCGGAGCTCATGAGGGAATCGAGCTCCTTCAAGACCGTCTGCAAAGGCCTCTTCCTGTACCTGTTCCTGAAGTCCGCCTTGGCGCAGAAGGAGCAGGAGTACGGGCATCCCCTCGAGGTCTCCATCTCGGCCCCGGGGCCATCGGGCGTGGAATCGAACCGATGGTGGTGATGGAGGTGGCTCTTCAACAGCTCGCTCTCCCATGTAAGCGCCGGGAGCGCCGCGACATCCGTCTCATGGGGCCTGCCCTGTATGCGCAGAGCGCCCTCGTCCCTGAAGCATATCGACGGCACGCCCTTAAGGTCGCTCGATCTCGCGAGTTTCGGAAGTATCTCCTCGGGCTCTCCCATGACGACGATATCAGCGCCGAGCTTCTTCAGGACCGGCACCGGGGTCGCGGAGCCGTGCGGGCCTATGGCGACGATCCTCCCGGCCTGGCCGCTTATGGCCGATATGAGGTCCTTCGGGACTTTGAGCTCGGGTTGAGGGCATCGCCAGAAAAGGTATGTGGGGGCCGTAAGGACGACGGTGAAGTCGGGCCGGAAGTCCTCGTGTATCCGGCGCACGTCCTCCGTGCCGAGCCCCAGGAGGTGCGCGTCTATCAATACCGCGTCATGCCCTTCGCGCCGGAGGAACTCCCTCGCGTACCCGAGCTCGAGGGAGAGGTGCGGCTCCCTGCACCCGAAGTAAACCGAGCCCTCGAAGTCCCATCGCGGGTTTATCAGCGCGTATCTCATCCGTCTTTCCTAAAGCGTGAGCCCTCTGTACGCGAGCTCGGCGCTCGCCTCGGCGAACCTGTCGAACGCGGGCCTGCCGTCGAGCCACGAACGGAGTTCTATCAATCCATCTTCAAGCGTGACTTCGGGCTCGTACCCGAGGGACTTTTTTGCGAGTGTTATGTCGGCGAAGCAGTGGCGTATGTCGCCGACGCGGCATTTGCCCGTCACCTCCGGGCTTATCCCGGTCTCGAAGACCCGCGACATGAGCCCGGCGACCTCGATCACGGCGTACCTCCTGCCGCTCCCGACGTTGATGGCGTTTCCGGGGGCCGAAGGGCTCTCGAGCGCGAGCATGCAAGCGCGCGCGACGTCTTTTACGCTCACGAAATCCCTCATCTGCATGCCGTCCTCGTATATGAGCGGCGGCTTGCCGTTAAGGAGGCGCGCGGCGAATATCGCGAGCACCCCGGTGTACGGGTTCGAAGCCGACTGCCTCTCTCCGTAGGCGTTAAAGAACCTCAAGGCCACTGTAGGTATGGAGTAGGCCTTGCCGGTCATGAGGCACATCATCTCCTGGCCGTACTTCGTAAGCGCGTAGACGGAAGAGAGCGCCGGCGTTTTGGATTCCGGCGTGGGCACGGGCGTAAGCCTCGTCCCCGCGTTGTCGAGGGCCTCCCACTCGCCGCGCTTGAGGTCTTCGACGGACCTCGTTACGCGCTCGCATGTCGTCCCGTCGGCGCCGCTATAGAGCCCCTCGCCGTATATGGACATGCTGGAAGCGACGATGAGCCGCTCCACCGGCCTTTTAATAAGCTCCTCCAGGAGGACGGCCGTCCCCCTGGTGTTCACGTCGGAGTACATGTCAAGCTCGTACATCGACTGCCCCACACCAACGGCCGCGGCGAGGTGAAAGACCGCGTCGATGCCGGAAAGCGCGCGTGAGACCGCCTCCCTGTCCCTGACGTCTCCGACCACGAGCTCGACCTCGGGGTCCAGGTACTCCGGCCTTTGCCGCGCGTTTCCGTGGACCTGCGGCGAAAGGTTGTCGAGCGCTCTTACCCTGTGCCCGCGTCTCAGGAGCTCATCGGCAAGGTGCGACCCTATAAAGCCCCCGCCTCCAGTTATCAAAACGTGCTTACCCACGGCTCCCTCCTTGAATCGGATGCCGGCGACTGATGGGGCAGGTCTTTTGTGCAATTTTTAAAACGACGGGGCTAAAAGGCAGGGGTAAAAAGCCCTTGCGGCGCGACGGAAAAATTTTTCAGGCCGCTTGGAGCCTTTATACGAAAGGCCTGTTGTTGACAGGCCGTGGCAATCGCTTCGACGATTCATTGTACCCCTTGCTTTAAACTTATATCAGGATTCGGGTTTGTCAAGAGTAGGGCGGAGCGGGACTCGGTGTATACTTTACGAATAAGGAGGAGTGAGGGGCGGTTTTACGATGACCACATTGGATATGTGCTCAAGGCCCAGAGCGGTTCCCGCGCCTGCGCTCCTTCATGCGCCTGTACGCGGCCGGGACGAGCATGAATACGGCAATAAGCGAAAATGCCGTTATGATCCTCATTGCGTAGAGCTCGGCGCTCAAACCCTTTATCCGGAGCGTTCTTCCCGCATAGGCATAGACCGCCGCGCCGGGGGCCGAACCGATCAGCGTCGACCAGAAAAAGACCATAAACGGGATCCTCGTGAACCCCGCGAGGAAGTTCACCATGAACGAAGGGAAGACTGGGAGAATGCGGAGCGTCAGGAGGTAGAAAAAACCGTTTCTCTCGAATTCCGTATTGAAGGCCTTGAGCTCTTTGGCGTACGCCTTCTGGAGGCCCTTCCCGGCAAAGACGCGCGCGAACCAGAAGGCGAGGGACGCGCCTCCGACCGCGCCGGAGAGGGAAAGGACCGTCCCCATAACCGCGCCGAAGAGGAAGCCTCCGATAACGGTAAGGGCTATCATCCCCGGCAGGAGGAAGCCCATTGAGAAATAGAGGAGAAGGAACGCCACGACGGCCCACGCGAAGTGCCGCTCGGCAAAGAGCCTCGCTAGCTCGCCGTTATCCCTGGCTGATTCGAAGGTGAGATACTCGGCGAGCACGGCGTACCGGAGCCACAGGAAGACGATTATCAGAACGGCAATGAGCGCGAGCCTTTTTTTCATGGGCCTCCGTGCACCAGGGCAAACCGGGGCGTTGAAGTGAACGCGGACGATCGCGGGCGGACCCCCGGGCTTCCATTGAGGTTAGCACCCGTTTTTTCTTTTCGCAAATGAGGCCGGACCGTTCTTATTCCTTGAGCAAGGCGCCACTACACATGTATAATATGAATGTATCTTTTATTAAAAATGGCCGCAAAAATACGCATAATGACCTACAACGCGCACAGTTGTATCGGGTCCGACGGGATAATATCCCCGTACAGGATAGCCGATATAATAGCGCGCTACTCGCCGGACATCGTCGCCCTCCAGGAGCTCGACGCCAACAGGGCCCGCACGAACCACGCCCATCAGGCCCGGGAGATCGCGAAGTATCTCGAGATGGACTTCCACTTCCACGCCGCGATGGAAGTGGAGGAGGAGAAGTACGGGATAGCCATCTTGAGCAGACTGCCGTCGAGGCTCGTCAGGGCGGGACCGCTCCCTACGTTCAGGTGGATAAGCCTCGAATCACGCGGCGCGCTCTGGGCGTCTGTGGACATCGGGGGCGTCCATCTGCAAGTCATAAACACGCATCTCGGGCTACACTGGAGGGAGAAACGACTTCAGGCCGAGGCGCTTCTGGGGTGCGACTGGGCGTCGCACGAGGGGTGCTCCCGACCCTTGATCATCTGCGGGGACATGAACTCGTTCCCCTTCTCATCCGTCTACAGGAAGTTCAGCCGGACCCTTTCGGACGTTCAACTGTCGATAAAAGGCGGAAAGCCCCTTTCCACCTATCCGAGCAGGCTCCCTTTCGCGAGGATCGACCACATATTCGCAAGTACCGGGCTCTCAGTCGAGTATGCGGACGTTCCGCGCACGCACAGGACCGCCGAGGCCTCGGACCACCTGCCGCTCATAGCCGACCTTACCGTGATATAACTTCCGTTATCCGGAGCCGCCCGTGAGGCGCATCCTCAAGCCCGGGGAGAACTGCCGCGCGCTTAGATCCGTCGGAAAGGCAGGACTTCTCATAGACGGCGAGGAGTACTACCGCGCCTTCTATCTGGCGGCCGTCCAGGCGAAAAAACAGATCCTCATCTCGGGCTGGCAGTTCGACAGCGAGGTCGCGCTGCTTCGCGGGGCGGACGCGCGGAGACACGGCGGGGGATACCCGTTCCTAAGCTTCCTCGACGGGCTATGCAGGGAGAGAAAAGAGCTCCGGGTCTACATGCTCGCCTGGGACTTCAGCCTCGTCTTCATGCTCGAGCGCCAATGGATGCAGGAGTGGGTCTTCAACTGGTCGACCAACGAGCGCCTCTTCTTCAGGTTCGACGGCCGCCACCCCATAGGCGCGAGCCAGCACCAGAAGTTCGCGGTAATAGACCGCTCCGTCGCCTTCCTCGGCGGCATGGACATCTGCTCAGGGAGGTGGGACGACAGGTCCCACAACGCGGAGAACAGGGAGCGCGTAAACCCGGACGGCAGGGGCTACGTGCCATACCATGACACCCAGGCATATGTCACCGGCCCGCTCGTTAACGACCTCGCCGCTATCTTCGCCGCGCGCTGGAGGGATGCCACCGGCACCGAGATAGACCCTGACGGCCCGGACGACGGCTTCATACTTCCGGCCGGCTCAAGGGGCATGGAGATACCGGCCTCGCGCGCGGCGCTCTCCCTTACGCAGGCGCAGACTCTTCCCTCCCCGCAAACGGAGGTTAGAGAGATCCGCCGCCTCCACATCGACGCCATAAGGGCCGCTGAAAAACTCGTATTTATCGAGAACCAGTACTTCAGCTCATACGCGGTCTTCCTGGCGCTCATGGAGAGGATGGCGGAGGCAACGAGGCCGAAGCTGGAGATAGTCATCATCATCCCTGAACGTCCTCACGGCATAATGGAGGAGGCCTCCATCGGCGTGACGCAATCGAGGCTTCTAAACTCGCTCAAGTCTTTTGCACGGAAATACGGCCACTCGATGGGCGTCTACTACCCGGCCGCGAGAGGCCCGGACGACAAGAAGGCCCCTGTCTACATACACTCGAAGATACTGATAGTCGACGACAGGTTCGTGACCATCGGCTCGGCCAACGTAACGAACAGGTCGATGGGGCTGGACTCCGAGCTCAATATATCGTTCGAGGCTGTTTCCCGACGCAACCGCGCGCTTGCAGGGTCGATACGGCGAGTAAGGGCGAGCCTCCTTGCCGAGCACCTGGGTTTCGAGAACGCCGTGGAGATGGAAAGGCTTGATTCGCCGGCCGGGCTTGTGGACTATCTGGACCGGCTTGCGGACAACGGCGCCTACAGGCTTGAAAAACACGGCATGGAAGCGTACTTCGAGGACTTGAGCGTCTTGAAGCTTCTTAACGATATGCTTCTTGACCCTGAGAAGACAATAATAGAGGAGAATATCTTCGAACTCATATCTCCAAATGTAGGCTATATCTTTACCGAAGGGATGACGCTCTTCAGAAACTGGTTCCTTAAGAAGACCGGGTAGGGCTCATCCATAAAAAAGGCGGGGTCGTAAGACCCCGCCTGACTTGTAATGTAAATCTCATTTGATATGGCGGAACCGTGAACTCCTCCGAAGGTTAAATGATGATCCCTCCGGCTACCGGGTGTCCCTCGTGCTCTAATACGAACCTGCCGAGCTCGGGTATGTCGGAGAATTTCTCGATGGCCACTTCCGCGCTCAAGGTGATGTCGACTTCGGCTACCTCGGCCTGGCTGATCTTGTCGGCGTCCGTTACGGCGTCGCTCTCGGAGGCCGGGTCGAACCTCCTCCTGATCCTCTCTATCTTTCCCCTCGCCTCCTGTGTGGCGCATTTGAAGGTGAGCGGTATCCCCAACCTGTAGTCCTTGTCTATCATCCAGAAGATGTTCGCGTGGACCGTCGTCGTGATCGACGGGGCGAGGCTCTCGGACAGGATATCTCCCCTTTTCACATCAGCGCCGTCGAGGACGAGGCCCACGCACTCTCCTACGCGCGCCTCATTCAAATCAGGCTCAAGGTACTTCTTTATGCATGCGACCTTCGCCTTTGTTTTTCCGGGGAGGACCCATAGCTCCTGCCCCTCTCTCAAGGTCCCTGCCTCGATGCGCCCCGCGACTATCTTTTTTCCGGCTATTTCATAGATGTCCTGCACGGGGAACCTCGCGCCCTTTTCCTCGATCCTCATAGCTTCGAAGGAATCCAGCGCCTCAAGGACGGTCGGCCCCTTGTACCAGGAGAGCTTCTCGCTCCTTTTGGCGACGTTCTCCCCTTCCATCGCGGATATAGGTATGATGTACGATGGAGTTATCCCGTACTTTGCCGTGACCTCCTCGATCTTCTTTTTCAGGTCGAGGAAAGCCGCTTCCGAGTATCCCGCGAGGTCCATCTTGTTTACCGTCACCGCGACCTGCTTGATGCCGAGGAGGCTCAATATGTAGCAGTGGCGGAGCGTCTGCTCCTGAATGCCCCGGGTCGTCTCGACGAGGAGGATGGCGGCCTCTGCCTGGGATGAGCCGCTTATCATGTTCTTCAAAAACTCCTTGTGGCCGGGCGCGTCGATAATCACGTACTTTCTCTTCGTGGTCGTGAAGAAGGTGTGCGCGATGTCGATGGTGATGCCCCTCGTCCTCTCCTCTTCGAGATTGTCCATGACATAGGCGAACTCAAGGGGGCGGCCAAGCTCCGCGCAGACCCTTTTGATCTCTTCAAGCTTCTCGGGAGGCAGGGACCCGGAATCAAAAAACAGCCTGCCTATCAGTGTCGACTTTCCGTGGTCGACCGAGCCGACGATGACTATGTGAAGCGACCTATCTTCCATTATTCCTCCCTCAGGCTGCTGAAAAATTCCATCTGCTTTGTTGTCTTCGTCGCTCGTCCTTGCGGCGTACATACTAAAGTACGCCTCACGACTCGCTCCTCGACGCCTCGCATCTGGAGCTTTTTGAGCAGCCTGAACAAAATTTGAGTCTTTGAAGCTAAATTACATGTAACCTAACGAACGCAGTTTCTGCATCGTATACGCGTCCTCCTTGTCCTGCGCCCTTCCGGCGCGCTCGGAGGTGTGCGATGACTCGAGCTCGGCTATTATCTCATCCACATTCGACGCGTTAGAGTCGATAGGGCTACAGCACGGCGCGCACCCGATCGAGCGGTACCTTTTGCCGCTCTTGCTTAAGTACAGCTCGGTCAGAGGGATATTCTCCCGCTTTATGTACTTCCAGATGTCGAGCTCGGTCATGTGGAGTATCGGGTGTACCCTGAAGTGGTTGTCCTCGGCGGCCGTGGACTTGTACTGGTCCCACAATTCCGCCGGCTGGTCTTCGTAGTCCCACTTGAAGTTCTCATCCCTTGGCGAGAACACCCTCTCCTTCGCCCTTATCCCGTGCTCGTCGCGCCTGATGCCGAGAAGAAGCCCCTTGAAGCCGTTCTTCTCGATTATCCGCTTAAGGGCGTTGGTCTTGAGCTCGTTGCAGCAGTCGAGCTTCGTCCCCTTGCCCGGACCCATGCCCGCCTCTACCTGCCCTTCGTTCCTGCCGACGATGAGGTTCAATCCCCACTTCTTCGCGTACTCGTCCCTGAACCTGTACATCTCCGGGAACTTGTAGGTCGTGTCGATGTGTATGACCGGGAACGGGACCTCTCCGAAAAAGGCCTTTCTTACGAGCCAGAGGAGGGTCGTCGAGTCCTTGCCGACCGACCAGAGCATGGCGATGTTCCGGAACCTGTAGTAGGCCTCCCTGATGATGAATATCGATTTGTTCTCAAGAGCGGTAAGGTGGTCCATATCTGCTCCTTAAATGAATCTTTCGAGTATGATGCCTGCGAGGTTTTCTATGTGGAGCCTTTCGGGGATAGCCGCGCCCGAGGGCAGGACGCAGTGGGCGTCATGCCGGGTGTGCATGCCCCTGAAGTGCGAGGTCCCGAAGACCTCGGGCTTTTTTATATTTCCCTTTATGTCGAAGCCGTCGTTGCCTACTGCCACGAGGTCGGGCGCGCGCCCGGCTTCAGGGCCCGAGTAGAGCTCGGCCGCCTCAAACACCCTCTTTATTACGGCGTTCCCGTCGCTGTCCTTTAGGTCCAGGAGGAGGGTTTTTATTTCATTTGCGACCGCGTTCTTTTCAGAGGCCGCAACAGCGCCGCCGGGGTATCTGCCCTCGAGGTTGATGTAGATCCTTCCCGGGTCCATGACAAAGGCCTTGGAGCCCTGCCCTATCTGCTCGAAGTACTCGCGGGCGGGGTCTAATGTCAGTAGCCCCTTCTCGACGAAGAGCCTGTTAAGGTAGACCTCTTTCCTTATCGGCGCGAAGCCGTGGTCCGACATGGTCATGAACAAACCCTGGCCGCCGGTTGCGTCCATGAACCTCTCGAAAACCCTCCCGATCATATCATCCATCCGCGAGTAAAAGAAGACGAATCTCTCGTGGTATTTATGCGCTTTGTCCCTTGCCGCGTCGAAAAAAAAGTGGTGTAGCCTGTCGGTCTCGGTGACGACCCCGATGAAGAGGTCCCACCGTTCCTTGTCCATGAAGTGCGTGAAGGCCTCGGCCCTTTTGTTGAGCGCAAACAGGGCCTCGTCGAAAAACGCGTCCGGCTTATCCGATGCGTTAGAGGCCTCTATATCCATGATGTAATTTATGGAGCGGAGGTACTCGTAGGCCGAGTCCGGATAGGTCCCTTTCTTGAGGTCCGGGCAGACGAACCCGGCAGTGAGGACTCCGTTAAGTCGCGGCGCCGGGAAGGTCTCGGGCATGTTGAGGACGATGGAGCGCAAGTCATTCGGCACGCGCCCCTTGAACTTTTCGGCGAGGGTCGATGACTTCGCGCCTGAAGTGCCTCCGATCATGTCCCATAGCGCCGGGGCCTTGATGGAGGCGTAGTTCGGGAAGGTCATCCTGTAGGTATTCGGAGCGAGCTCCATAAATCCGTATATGCCGTGCTCTCCGGGGTTTACGCCGGTCATGAACGAGGTCCACGAGGTCGACGAGACGTCAGGAATGGACGCATCCATCTGGTGGAGGCTGTAGCCGCCTGAGAGTATCTTTTTGAGGTTCGGCATGACGCCTTCAGCCATATACTCCGAAAGAAGCGTTTGCGGCGCGCCGTCTATGCCGAGTACGAATACCTTGTTAGATGGATCCATCGTCAACTATTCTCCTTTTCCACCTTGCAGAGTAGGCCCCTCAATTGATAAGAGCCGAAGCCGGGGTCGTACGGCGGCTTGTTGTTCGTAAGGCAATTCGCGTTCGATTCGAACACGCCGAACTCGGGGCCCGTCTTTTCCGGGAACCACCACCCGTGCTCGACACTCACCACTCGCGGGTGTATGTCGTCGGTCACGCGCGCCCTCATCCTTATGGAGCCGCGCGGGGACGACACCCTCACCCAGTCGCCGTTTGCGATGCCGAGAGAGCGGGCGGCCTCGGTGTGCAATTCGACCTCGGGGTCCGGCTTCAATTCGCGTAGCGCTCTTACCTGCCTGTGTTCGCTGTGGAAGAACTCGAGCCTTCTCGCGCCGGTTATCAATATGTACGGAAATTCTTTCGAAAGGTCAGGCGCGGATAACGGGCTTTCAGGCGGCTCCTTGAACGTAGGGAAGCCGTCGTACCCCATCCGCTCGAGTGTCTTACAGAATAGCTCGACCTTCCGCGAAGGCGTCCGGAAGCCCCCTTTTTCATGCCTTCTATATTCGTGAGGAGGGTGCTTGCAGACGGTCTTTACAAGGTCGTCGTATTTTACACCCAGAGGCTCCAACTGATAGTCCATGACCTCGTCAATGCCTTCTCCAGCGCCGGGGAGCTCCAGCCTCTTTGCGAGCTCGTCCATTATCCACTCGTCCTGCCTGCACTCGCCGACTTGCGTAATAGCTGGTTGAGCCATGACCATGTTCTCGACGACCAGCGGATAACCGATGACCTGTCTCGTCTCCGTCCAGAACGCGGCAGGGAGCACATAGTCGGCGATGGCGGCCGTAGGCGTCATGAATAGGTCTGTCACGACAAGGAGGTCGAGCGCCTTCAGACTCTCATATACCTCTTTCGAATTTGCGACTGTCGCAAGCGGGTTGTTACCGAATATGAGTAACGCCCTTACCCTGTACGGGTCTCCCGTCCTCATGGCGGTGAAGAGCGCAGGTATGTGCGCAGACGGCATGAATGCCCGCCAGCCGCCAAGAAGCTTGAACTCATCCGACCCGAGCCTTTTTTTCCCCATGCCCTCCGGGAGCTTGTCCTTTAGGGTCGGATAGCTCCTTATGACATTCATGCCGAGTATGTCGCCGCCCGGCACATCGAGGTTTCCGGTGATGGCGCGGAGCAACGCCACGGCCCTTACGGTCTGGAGGGAGTTGTAATTCTGCTCCAATCCAAGCCCCCATTCAAGAATAGCGGGCTTGTTCGTCGCGTAGGTGCGAGCGGCCTCGACAATCGATGCCGCGGGGATGGTCGTGATCGGCTCTGCCCACGCGGGCGTAAAAGGCTCGACGTGTTTCTTTAATTCCTCGAACCCTACGGTCCACTTTTCGACGAATTCCCTGTCATGGAGACCATCGCTAACGATGGTGTTTATCATGGCGAGCGCGAGCGCGGCGTCGGTCCCCGGCCTTACGGCGAGCCACTGGTTACACCTCTTCGCCGTCTCGGTCCTCCGGGGGTCGATTGCGATTGATACGCAACCCTTGTCGAGCGCCCTCTTTACAGATGGCGCGAGCTCGCCGTCCGGGCCGGTAATGAGCGGGTTGTGGGCCCAGAATAATATGCATTTGGGCGCGACCTCTCCGTAATAGTCGCCTACGACAAAGCCGCCGTATGTTAGGTTGCTTACGGTTATCCTCGGTATGAAGCACTGCGCGAGCCCCGGCTCATACCAGTTAGGCGTGCCGAGCTGGTTCGCGAACCGCACCACATGCATGTAGTGGTGCCTGCCTGTGCCCTGCCCGAGCGCGACGGATTCAGGCCCCGTCTCATTTCTTATCGCGCCGACCTTTGCCGAGATCTCGGAGAGCGCTTCGTCCCACGATATGCGTTCCCAAACACCTGAGCCCCTATTGCCCTTTCTCCGTAGCGGGTATTTGAGCCTGTCCGGGTGGTTTGCGATGTCCGGCGAGAATACGCCCTTGGGGCACATCCAGCCCTGGTTCATAGGGGACTCGGGGTCCCCCTTGACTTTCACGACCTTGCCGTCCTTGACATGGACGAGGACGCCGCAACCGCCGTGGCAGACCCTGCATACGCTCTTTATGATAGATACGCCGTCATTCATAGTTATCTTTTAATAGTCCCCCAGAGCGCGCCGGAGCCGATAGAGACGGCGCGCAAAAATAACAACGCCGGTGTGAATGGCGCGACAATCGGGTCGCGGAGAAGCGCAATCTTCAAAAATGGAAGTGTCGTCAGAAAAAACAGGATCAGCGCGGCTACGAGCAAAAAGCCGCCCCATGGCCTGATAAACAAGGCGACAGGGACCGTGCATGCCACGGCGAGAGAAAGGAGCGTCTGGAATTTTAGCGTCTGCGGGGTGTATGTGTCCTTCAGCATCTTGTCCGGGAATCGTTTGTATACGACCATCCGCCAGTAGCCCCGCCAGAACTTTATCCTCGCGTACCTCTTTATCGAGGCCGGGTGGTTAAGATGGCTGACGATGGCGTTCGGGTTGAATACCATCTTGAAGCCCTTGGCGGACATCCTGTAGGAGAGCTCGGTGTCCTCGTTATTCGCGACCGGGAAGCTCGTGTCGAACCCGCCCATCTTATCAAAGACCTCTTTCCTGAAGCCTGCGGAGTAAGTGTCTATCATGTCGATGGAGGGTACCTTCTTTAATATCTCGAAGCGCTCCTCGAACTCTATCTGGCAGAACCGCGCGACCATCTCCTTCTGCTCTGTCCTATACGCGCCCTTTACCGCGACGACCTCTTTGTCATCAAAGGGCCTCGCCATCTCCCTTATCCAGTTTTTTTCAGGGACGCAGTCGGCGTCGGTGAAGAGTATTATCTCGCCTGTCGCCTTTTCAACTCCTTTATTCCGCGCGGTCGCCGGGCCGTTGTTCGTCTGCCAGAAGTATTTTACCCCGTGCTGTTTTATTATCTCGGCGGTAGAGTCCTTCGACCCGTCGTCCACGACTATCACTTCAAAGAGGCTCTTCGGATAGTCCTGTCCAACGAGCGCCGATAAGCACCTGCCTATCGTATTCTCCGAATTGTAGGCTGGGACGATTACCGAGACCCGGGGGAGCATGCTACGCGCTCGCCTTCTTTATATCCGACCCCTTAAGCAGGTATCTGAAGAAAGTCCTCGCCGCCTTGGCAGTCCTCTTTATATCGCTCGGCGACGTAATGAGCTGTTTGAGCTTATAGAGGATGTAGCCGGGCCTCAAGTAGAATTCCCGCCGCGCATCGTCGCAGAACCTTACGAGGTCTTCGGCGGACAAGTCCTCCGTACGGATGACCGTGTTGTGCAGCCCCTCGGGCGTTATCCAACGCGAGAAGTCGGAGCTACGTATGAGCCCCCTCTGGCTGTACCAGTCGTAGGCCTCGGTGCCGGGATAGACCATCACCGGGTAGAACTGGACGGTATCGGGCCTTAAGTCCTTGGCGAGGTCAAGGGTCTCCTTCAAGGTCTCTTTCGTCTCTCCGGGCAGCCCCGCCATGAAACAGCCGTGTATGAGGAGCCCCGCCTTTCTCGCGTCCCTCATGAAGGCCTTCATCTCATCGAGCTTCGTCTTCTTCTTCATGTTGTCGAGGATCTTCTGGCTCCCGCTCTCGAACCCGACGCAGAGCGAGCGGCACCCGGCCTCTTTAATGGCCTTCATCGATTCAAAGTCGATGCCTATGCGGGAGTTCGCGGTCCAGGTGATGCGAACGCCCCTCTTCTTTATGAGGTCCGAGAGGGCCTTAAGCCTTTTCTTGTCTACAGTCAAGGTGTCGTCCTCGAAGAAGACCGACTTGGCCTGCGGGAATTCCTTTATGATGTACTCGAGCTCGTCCACCACATTCTCGACCGACCGGCTCCTGAACCCTCTCCCCATGAGCGTCTGCGGGTAGACGCAGAAGGTGCACGGGAACGGGCAGCCCCTCGATGTGGTTATCGTCACCATCGGAAAAAGCGCGTTGGGGTTGAAGTAGTTCTCGATCTTCAGGAACTTCTTGTAGATCTTCGAGACGAACGGGAGCTCGTCGAGGTTGTTTATAAAAGGCCGCCTCTCGTTATGGACGATATTGCCTCCGTCCCTCCAGCAGATGCCCTTGACGGATGCGAGCGGGCCGTTTTTTGAGAGCGTATCGGCCAGATCGAGGATGGTGAGGTCGTATTCGAACCTCGAAACGGCGTCCAGCCTCGCGTCCATCTTCATGACATCGTCCGGGAGCGCCGAGACATGCGTGCCCACGGCTATTATGAACGCGCCGGGCATCAGGTCCTTGAGCCTGCCGGCCATGCCGATGTCGTTCGTGATGGAAGGCGTCGATGTGTCGATGACGATGAGGCCGGGGCCGAAGGCGAGGACGCGGTTTTCCACGTCCTGTATGTTCAGCCCGTCGGCCGGGGCGTCGATGAAGTCTATCTCATGCCCTCTCTCCATCACTACCGCCGCGGCGGATGCGAGCCAGAGCGGAAAGTACAAGGTGCCGCTCTTGGTGACCGCAGGCGACCTCTGCGGCCGGGAGAATTTCTTGAGGAACGGGGGGTTAAGGAACAATATCTTCATTATGCGATGTCCTTTGTTATCCTTTCGTATTGGCGTAGCTGTTCCGATAAAAAGCCGAGAGAGCCCTTGAAACCTATGGCCCCTGACGGACAGACGAGGAAGCAGTACTGGCACTCTATGCACCCGTTGCCTTTAGCGGCGACGACGTCGGGGAGCTTGAGCCTCACGGGGCAGTAGTCCGCGCACTTGGTGCAACCTTTAACACATTTTGATTTGTCGAATGAGAAGCCCTTGAACTCCATCTCGGTCTTTATGAAGTTGTCCTGCCGGAGGCCTGTCTTAAAAAGGAGACTCCCGAAAAAACGCGTGTTGCATAGGTGGTTGAAGACCTTGGTGTTCCTTACGGCAAGAAAATACTTCTGCCGCTTGGGGCTGTGTATGAACGACGCGAAGGCGTTTGCCACCGGCTCCTTAAACTTCCTCTTGACTCCGGTAAGGTCGATGGATGAGGCGAACCTCAGGTGGTCTTTTGTAAGGAGCCCGGCGTCTTCCGCGGCCTTCAGTGTCCTCACCTTTTTGTAGTCGAACTCCGCAAGCCGCGCGCAGACGTGGTCGAGTAGATACGGGTCGGTGCCGATGAGCACGACGCCTGTCCTGACCGGCGTGCCCCGTGTAGGCCCGAGCCCTTCCATCGAGATGAGCCCGTCGATTATATGAAGGTCGGGCTTGACCCTCTTGTTTATGTTCACGATATTTTTGGCGAGGTGGAGGTGGGTCTTTTTTTTGTTCTCCTGCCCCACGAGACAGCCCATGAGGTTTTTAAGACAGACGCTCATCCCCGCCTCGAAGTGGGTCTTCAACTTCGGCATGTTTATGAGGAAGTCGGCCTCCATTATCTCTTTGGCCACAGCCGCCTTCACTCCGTCCTCAAAATCTATTTCGACCTTCTTCGAGTAGTTTAGGTCGATGACCTTTACGCCGTGGAATTTCGCGAGCTGGTCAAAGGAGAGCCTCGATATCACGCTTATCCCGGACCTGTAGAAGCCGGAGTTCGTCCCCTCGGCGATGGAGATGTCCCTGTACCCGCAACCCTTAAGGAACTTTATTACGGCGGCGACCAGTCTTAAATCGGTCGTATTGCCCGTAAGCGCGTTCATGTTGCTGTTCATGTTGGGCTTTATGACGATCTTCGCGGTCATGGACCCGGGTAGCAGGTCCGCGTACCTCTTCATGGCGTCATTCACCTTCGCCTCTATCTCGGAGACCGAATACGCCTTTATGATGTCAAGCCTGAACGCCATACCCCGCCCTTCTCGCGATCTCGAGCACCTCTGTAGCCGCCTTCATCACATCGTCGACCGTGATGCTGTCCATGCACTCCTTGTAATTCCTGTAAAGGCAGACGTCCTCGTCGCACGTCTCCCTGCATTTATAGTCTTTCTCTACTACCCTGTGTATGTTGCCGTAGGGGCCGGTCTCGTTGGACTTCGACGGGCCGAATATCGCGACCGTCGGCGTCCCCATCGCCGAGGCGAGGTGGAGCGGCGCGCTGTCGTTAGTTATGAAGAGGTCGAGCCTTGAGATGATCGCCGCGCCGGTCCGGAGATCGGCCTTTCCGGCGAGGTTCTCCGCCTTATGCCTCATCCGGGAGATTATCGGCTCTATAAGCCCCTTTTCCTCGGACGAGCCTGAAAAGAAGACGGCCGCGCCCTCTTCGATGAGCCTGTCCGCGACCTCGGCGAACCTCTCCGGAGCCCAGGATTTGAGGAGCTTTCTCCCGCCTGGGTGTATGCCGACCCTTATCGGCCCCTGGCCCTTCGCAAGCAGGGAGTCGGCCCTGGCGTACTCCTCCTTGGCAGGCAAAAGTCCCCAATCGACGGCGTCTATCTCGGCCCCCAGATACCGCGCAAGGTCGAGGTGGTACTCGACCTTGTGCTTGATTGCCTTGAACG
Source organism: Deltaproteobacteria bacterium (assembly GCA_016182655.1). GTDB lineage: Bacteria > Desulfobacterota > GWC2-55-46 > GWC2-55-46 > GWC2-55-46 > GWB2-55-19. The sequence continues at coordinate 2,746 of JACPGB010000015.1, read as the reverse complement.
GGACGGTGTGCGTAAGCAGGAACCCGCCGCCCGCGACATTGTAGCTCACCCTGTATCTCGACCGCGCGGCATAGGCGAGGAGCGCTATGTCCCTTATGTCCGCCCGCGCCTCTATGACGAGGTCGTACTTTTTCTTTCGAAGCTCCTTAAGGAAGCTCCCGAACCCCTTCGCCCCCCTGTAGAACCAGAAGGCGTCATAAGCGAGCACGAAGTCCACGTAAGGGTTTTTCCTTAAAAGGTCCTTGGCCGCCGCGGAGGTAAGAAAGGTTATCCTGGCCCCGGGGAACCGCTCCCTCAAGGGCTTTAATATGGGCATGGTCATGACGACGTCGCCTATGTAGGCGGTCCTTATGACCAGTATCTCCCTTATCTCGCGGTCTTCGAGGCGGCGGCGCCTGAAAAGGTTAAAAGGGGCCCACACGGCATACCCGAGGAGGTCGGCGACACGGGTGGCGATCCTTTTCTTCCTGTTTATTATTTTGTAATACACCAGTCCAAGGCTCCGGGGTCGGAAAAACCTGACATACCGCTCTAAAAACGGGTATGTTCATCACAATATCATAAGATATTTCATCTAAAAATGGTAGGGGAATTAAGGGGGTTTACGGAAGGTTTGATATTTCAGTTGACTTTGAGGCGCGCGGTCTCCGCGCACCCAAAAGGGGGGCTGGATACTATAGGGGCTTACCTTCCGCGACGCGCGAGCGCCAGAAGTCGAGGAGGGCCTTAAGGCCTTCTTCAAGGCCGCGTTCCGGGGCCCAGCCGAGGGCCCTAAGTCTCGTAGCGTCCCCGTAGACCGCCTTTACGTCCGCAGGGCGGAACCTTTCAGGGTCCTGCACCACATCGATCCGGACGGTAGAGAGCGAAATAAGCCCCTCGACTATCTCCCGTATCCGCGTAGCCCTGCCGGAGCAGACATTGTAGACGGCGCCCGGAACCCCGCGCTCGATGAGTATCTCATAGGCAGAGACCACGTCGCTTACGTCCAGAAAGTCCTTCGCGGCCTCGATGTTGCCGACCGAAAGCGTCTTTTCGGCCTTGAGCCCGGCCTCTATCTCGGCTATCTGCCTCGCAAAGGCGGAGCAGACGAAGAGGTCCGACTGTCTCGGCCCGTAATGGTTGAATGGGCGGCACCTTACGATATTGAGCCCCCGGCTCCTCCAGTACTGATAGGCGAGGAGGTCCTGCGTCACCTTGCTTACGGCGTAAGGGCTCAAGGGCCTCAACTCCGCCGTCTCCGTCACGGGGAGCTCGTCGGAGTCGCCGTACTCGTCCCCTGAGCCGATGTTCAGCACCCTCGCCTCCGGCGCGTATGCGGCCAGAGCCTCAAAGAGGTTAAGAGTTGAGAATATGTTGACTTCGAGCGTCCTTGACGGGGCCTTAAACGAGACCGACGGGGCGGATAGCGCCGCGAGGTGGAAGACGACGTCTGGAGCGGCCCTCCGCACGAGCTCGGAGACCGCGTCCTTCTCAAGGAGATCGCAATCCACGAGGTCAAGGCCGTTGACCCCCTTAACGCACCCGGGGTCGTTCCCGAGGAGTGCGCCTGAGACCTCGTACCTGAGTTTAAGCCTTTCGGCAAGGTGAGAGCCGACGAACCCGGCTATTCCGGTTATGAGAGCCTTTTTCATTGAGGGTCTTCCTTAAAGTTTTCGGCGGGTCTTCACGAAACAAGGAGATAATAGCACATATTGACGGGTTCGGCATTCAAAAAAACCCGGCAAGCCGCCTGGTATCAGACAATAAGAGAGAATAAGAGAGAATGAAGAACCCCGCAGCAAGCTGCGGGGTATCCTTCTTATACGTCCCCTCCCTCGATGGGAGGGGAGTGAGGGGAGGGTGAAATCATTGTCACCCCCACCCTAACCCTCCCCCATCAAGGGGGAGGGGATTAAAAACGCGGCAAGCCGCGGGGTATTAGACCCTAAGAGAGAATAAATGGGGCCTTGTACTTGCGCTACTTCTTCCTTATGAAGTTCATTATCCGCGAGGCGACGCTCCTCGCGCCGGACGGGGCTCTGTCCCTGTCCACGCGCGAGGCCATGCAGAGCCTTGCCGCCTCCTTGCCCGTAGCAATGTACTCGACCCTGAATACCGCCTTTACGACTTCCTTCAGCCTCGGGTCTATATTCAAATGTACCTGCGGGTCGTCGGTGGAAAAAACGAGAGCTCCGTTCTCCGCGAACCCGTTCGTCGCGCAATCCTGGACCCTTATCACCTTGCCGTCAGCGGTCCAAAGCTCTATCCTCTTGAGTTTTATGACGGCATGGCCGTTCAGCGGGTCGAACCTCAATGCCTTTGCGCCCGTGAACGGCCTAAGGTCGAATTCCATTTCCTTGATGCCGTCAAAATCCTCGAGCACCCTTACTACGGACGCCTCTTCGCCGAACCCATCGCCCGTATCCACGAACAGCACAGCGAAAGAGGCCATGTCAACGGTGAGTGAGACATTAAGCCCCATATTCAAAGACCTCCGTGTGTGACGCCTGCAAGCTCGCGGACCTTGTCGAAGACCTCCTCGACAGCGACGCTTCTCATGCACTCAAGGGTCTTGCAATCAGGAAATGCGCCGTGAGAATAGCACGGCGAGCAATCGAGCCCCTGCCCCTTCCAGAAATAAAAACTGCCTTTGGTAAGCGGATGCTTCTCTACCGGGTCGGTGGGGCCGAATATGGAGACGACCGGCCTGCCGACCGCGGCGGCAAGGTGCATGGGGCCGCTGTCGTTCGCGACGACGAGCGAGCAG
>JACPGB010000059.1 GCA_016182655.1 Deltaproteobacteria bacterium | reverse complement strand
TCTTATCGCCCCGATGACAGGGAATGTCATAGTGATGAGAAGCAGTCCGTAGGTCTGCGGCTCTCCCACATAACCACCGAGCCTTAAAAAAGGGAATGTGATAACGCTTCCCATCTTGATCCCTCCCGTCACATAAAGAAGAAACTGCGCCAACCCGTATATTACGGCTATCGCATGGAGGAATATGGCGAAGTCAAGGGCGTTAGCGAACCTCTTCCTGTCGCTTAAGGCCGAGATGACAAAGTCTATTGCGAATATCGAGAGGAAGAGCCTTATGAGGAACGAGAGCCCCCTGTACTCCGGGGAGTTGATGGACACTGCCCATGGCAGGGAGTAAACGTCCGGGGGAAAGGCCTTTGAAGGGACAAGGTTCGCAAGGATGAGAGAAATTGACGCCCAAATAAATATAAGGAATAAAGGCGCTTGCAAGGGGTGCGGTTTTAAATCGAACGAGCCCTTCGCGAGCGCCTCGGCGATCGATGCGGCGAGCATTATTACGGCGGCCAATGACGATGCGCTTATGGAGCCGATCTTAAGAGCGTTGTCGTTCGAAAATACGAAGACGGAAGCTACAAAGACAAGGGCAAGGGCAAACCTGGGGCTCATGCGGAAAGCGCCGATCAGAGGTTCTAATAACGTGCCTCTGTATCTCCCGCCCCAGGAAACTCTCTCACTTACAATGATTACCTTCCGCGCCGTCCCCCTCCCACCCACTGCCCCCACTGCCCCCACTGCCCCGCCCGCCTCTTCAGCCACCTTTGTCCGCCTCCGAAGTTGAAATGACTCCGTTCACATGAACCTCGTAGTCTCTCGGGTGCCGCCTCGTTCACAGCATCCTCGTTACCTTTTACGGTAGATACGATAAGAGCCGAGTTCCATGACAGGCTCAAAGACCCGGTCTATTTTTTGTATCTCCGCGTGGTCAAGCCTCGCCAGATTTATCTTTCTCTCGATTATCCAGTCCCATCCGTTCAAGTCGTTTGTAACGGATGGCAGGCCACCTGTCTTTTTGAATTCAATGCCTGTGTAGTACATTATGTCGCCGGGTATTACGACCGCGCTCCACGGCGGGACGGCCGCCTTTACAAACTCTATCGTCTCTGCCGCGCCGGTCTCGCCGTACTGGACCCTCGTCTGGTACTGGCCGGCGGCCTGAGACGCGAAGAGCGACAGGAACGATGAAATGGAAAGCGCCACGAGAGCGCATTGAACACCGCCGACCACGGCGCGCTTTTTAAAAAACATGTAAACAGGGACAAATACCGCCGCGTTCAGAGCGGCGTAGAGTGATATATACGAGGCGAGCCCGGAGTAATCCTGGACCCTGTAACGCGAAAGCGACTCATACAATGGGTCGCCGGTTGTCGCGTATAAAAAGACGGCGGCTATCGGTACTACGATCAGTGCCGGCTTTAGAGGCAACTCGACGAAGTCGCGCCTGAACACAATAAAAACAAGGAGGGCCGAAAGCGGGTATACCGGGTAGAAGTACTTGAGCTCTCCGAACGGGTACGGGTGAAGGAGCAAATAAAAAAAGAATATTGAGGTTATGAGGGCCAGGATGAGATTCTCTACGCCCCCTCGCCTCCATCCTCTCAAAACCCTTAGCGTCGCCGTGGCGAAGAGCGCTATAAAGAACGGGCTAAGCCAGAAGGTCATGGCCAGAAGCTTTGTGAACGGGGCGAAGAACGCCTCGCCTGAGGCAAAGAGCGGCGCTCCCTCATTGGTCTTGTTGAAGGCGATGAACTCGAACGAGTTCGGGCCGTCTATGAAAAAGTACGCGTATGCGAGGTAGAACGGGACGAACGTAAAAAGGGCTGAAGAAAGTATCAGGGCCGAATCCCTTACCGCCCTTTTAAAACCAACGCCTGACGAAGACTCATAGACGAATATGGAGAAGACTAATAGAAAGGGGGTAAAAAAGTATTTCGCCCACATGGCGAGCCCCGCGAGAAATCCGGCCTTGAGGTAAAAGGCTACTGAGGTCTCTTCTGTTCCGCGCCCCTTTATATAATAGAGGAGAGATAACAGGATAAGCGGCGTAAGCACCACGGGCTCCATCTCAAGGAGGAGCGAGCCGTGCACAAACGGCGGCATGATGGAGATAAAGACGAGCGCAAAAGCGTCATACCTCCCGGCCCCTGCCTCTTTCAGAAGTCTCGATAAAAGGAAAAGGGTAATGATCGCCGAGGCGGCCCCTAACATATAGAGAGACAAATAGCTGTCGCCCAAAAGTGTGCGCGCTCCCTTACCCAGTAACGCGTATAGCGGCGGGTGGCAATAGTAGGCGAGAGCTCTTCCCCAGCTCGACGTGTCCCTTATGTGAATGACCTCCTCGTGCATCGGGAGCTGGAAAAGGAACGGGGCCACGAACGCGATATAGACGGCGATAGAAGTGGAAAGAGGCGAGAACTCCGGGAATGCGAGCCCGCGCTCCGAGGCATCCTCCTCTGTCCTCCTGTCGTTCGACACTATTTTATCCATGGACTCGCTCATCTATTTTCAGCTCCTGAGTGCATTCACACTCTTCGATTTTCCCACGCCCATTCAGCAGCCAGCCATGAGATTGCCTCATCTAGCCCGCCCCCCCTCCCGGCCCCACGGCCGTCAACGATAGAGCCGCAGTCTAAGGTCGTCTGTCTGGTCTTTGTCTCTGTCGTCTTCAAACCCGGACGTGCTCTCGATTATGTAGTTGGGCCTCTTCTTGTTCTCGTTATATATGCGTCCGATGTAGATACCGAGTATGCCCACGGTGAAGAGCTGCGTGCCGCCGAGAAAAAGCATGGTGACCATTATCGCCGACCAGCCCGGGAGGTTCATGTTCAGGAACTTCATCACGATTATCGCGACAAGGTACATGAACGCTCCGACCGAGACGAGGAAGCCTATGATGAGTGAGAGGCTCAACGGCGCGAGGGAGAAGGACGTGAGGCCGGAAGTGAACGCGCTTATCGGGCCGAGCCCGAAGATCGGGTAATGGGTATTTCCGGCGAACCTCTTCTCCCTCGCGTAGAATACCTGTTCCTGCCTGAACCCGACCCACGAGACGAGCCCGCGCATGAAGGCGTCCTTTTCCTTGAGTTTCAGGACCTCCTTCACGACCCTCCTGTCGAGTAGCTTGAAATCGCCGGAATCGACCGGAAGGTCTATCTCGGAGAAGACCTTCAAGACCCTGTACGCCTTCTTCGTAAGCCACATCTTGAGCGGGCTCTCTCCGTCCCTCGAGACCCTTGTGGTGTACACGACGTCGGCCCCTTTCTTCCATTTGGAAACGAGTTCCGGGATAAGCTCCGGCGGGTCTTGCAGGTCGGTGTCCATATAGACGACGGCGTCCCCCTTGGCGAGCCTCATGCCCGCGAGGACGCACGGCGTAGAGCCGAACCTCCTCGACATGTTTATTATCCGTATCGTCTTATCGCTCTTCCGCATCTCCATAAGGAGCTTGAGCGAGCCGTCGGTCGAGTCGTCGTTGACGAATATGAATTCGTAGCCGCACCCGGTCGTCTTTAATGATTTATGAAGCCTGCTTATGAGCTCCGGGATGTTCTCCTCCTCGTTCCTGAACGACAACACTATCGATATCAGCATCCTGAACCTCCGTTTAATGCATAGCCGCTTTTTTTCAAGCCGTCCTCGCCTCTTTTCTTTTGCTCTCCGGAGCTAACCACCTGTATAGCTCCGCAAGCTCCGCGCATACGGCGTCAGGGTCGTGCCTTTTAAAATCGTATCCGTATGAAAAGTCCGTATCAGCGGACTCCGCTTTTGTGATGAGCCCGGGCAATTCTCTCGCGGCATCCCTGAAGGTGAAGGCCTCGGGGATGCACGGTATAGACCTTCTCACGGATTCGTGGCAGAAGACCATGCGTCGGGCATACATGGCCTCAAGGCAGACTCTCGGCATGCCTTCGGAGGCAGACGGAAGCACGACTGCCTTGTACTCGAGTATCTTGTCGACAACATCCCCGGGCGACACGTGTCCGCGATATGCGACACCTTCGATCTCAGCGACTCTGTCCGTGAACTCCGCGCCCATCGCGTTAAACCCGTAAAAGTCGAGCCCGAGCGGGGTCTTCGAGCCCTTCCGGTACTCGCTGTATGCGTCAAGCAGTTCCATTACCCCTTTGTTCCGCACGATCGTCCCGAAGTACGCTATATTCCGCCCCGGCGCTACGGTTGTTTTAGAAGGCTTCAACGCAAGCGGCACTGGTATGGTCACTGCGTTCTCGATCCAACCGTAGAACTCCCTGAGCTCATCCGAGCAGAATATGAAGTTATGGCCGAAGCCGAAATTCTTGTAAAACCTGTCCCTTATGTCTACGACGACCTTCGCCGGCGAGAGAAGCAGCGCAAGCCAGATGAGACGCCCAATATACCTTCCGTAGACGTATCTCGCGTGAATATGGATGACGTCCGCCCCTGAAAAAAGTATCTTCCGGACGATCTTAAGATAATTGAGCGCCTGACGACCCCGCCTTTTTACAGGCGTGGAGTCATAGCTAAGAAGGCTGTCGTCATAGAAAACCCCTTCGGCCCCCTTGGAGCACCCGCGCTCGGTCAGTACCCTGATATCAAAATCCCTGCCGAAGCCGGTACCGAGGCGCTCAAGGATTATGCCGTAGTCCACGGCGGCCCCGCCCTGGTAGGGGGGCATTATCGAGACTATGCAGAGGACTTTGAGCCTTGCCTTTCGCATTTTTGAACCTCTTTTTTTTGAGCGCCTTGTTGACGGCGATAGAGAGCCCTTTGGGGAAGGCAGAAAGAAAAAAGGCCGGACCGTATTGAAAAGTATTGACGAACGATTCAAACGCGGCGGCCGATCCAAGCTTCGAGAGCTGAAAGAACATGAGAATCGTAAGCCTTATGATATGGTTCCTCTTGAAGGCGGGGTCCTTGTGTATCGAACGTCTCCGTTGAGGGTAACGAGAGCCGTCGAGCAGGCGGGAGATCTCATCGACGAGCCTTGGAAAATAGGTCCCTGCCTCAAACTGCATGGCCTTATTGAATGCCGCCTCGGCGACCCTTTCCCTCTCGGCGTCGTTCTCGAGATAGTACCTGACCTTTTCAATGAGAGAACCCTCATCATGGAAGGTGTCCAACTCTTCCCCGGGCACAAAGGTCACGCCCAGGGAAGAAGAGTATTCGCTCAGGCAAAACGACCTTGTAAGCGCGATCTCCATGGGGCGCCCCTTGTTCTGCCTTACGATGTTCGTAAGCGAGTTCTCTTCAAGGAACCATGCGTTGGGCCCGGCTGAGTCGACCTTCGTGAAATTAAGGTTTATCTTCGAGCGTGAAAAGATGTCCGGCATATCCTCTTTTTTTACAAATCCGTTCTCCGAGCCGTCCCCGAAGGTAGCTACGGCGATACCGTTCCTTCTAAGGCTTTCGATATAAGCCCCTCTTCCTCCCTTGGCACAGTCGCCGATGAAACTGACTTCTATTTCTTTTTTTATTTCAACTGGATGGAAGTCTTTATTGAGATAGCTTGAGAAGTAATATATCGCGGGAACCCCGAGCTTTCTGTAAGCGAAGCAGGCGTAGTAATCGGTCGTTACCGCCGCGTCAAATACCTGCGCGTAGTATTTTGAGAGGACGTCGAATATCATCTCGTCATCGAGCACCCAGAGGACGAGCCTTGCGCCTGTCTTCTCCCTCAAGTCCCTGAAAAATTCTATTGAGAGCTCGTAGCTGTCGCCGTTCGGGGCGAAAAAAACCAAGTCTATGGACTCGTCCCGGACAATACGGAGTATCTCCTCCTCGGTAGACCTTATCCCGCGTGTCGCGACAGAGTCGGAAAAATGGAATACGGTCCCCCCCCCGAAGTTCTCGATAAGAAGGCGCGCGTTCTGGTCCGCGAAGTCGTTCATGGTCGAGGCGTCCTTCTTGTGGACGTTGAGTACCAATATGCGAGCCTTTTTACCCATTGACCGATACATGCTCGACGATCACCTTTCTGTTCTTGAAATCCACCATGTTCAAGGATTTGAGCGTCAAAAGTATCAAAAGGCCGTATAGGACCACTAACGCAGGGAATTTTACGAATATGCTCACGTCTAAAAAGGCATATATGAGCTTCAATGCCGAGAGGATCAAAGCAAGCGAGATCACAAAGTTGAAGAGCCTCAATAGGAGCTTTTTGTCAAAGAAAGTTATCCCGTAGCCATTTACTTTTCTGTAGAAGTAAGCGCAGATGAGGCACTCAATGACAACGACCGAGACCGCGGCCCCGATATGCCGAAAATAGTAGATGAGAAGGCTCCCGAGGGTAAGGTTGAGAACGGCCGCATATATGGAGGGTCTCAGTATGTCACTGTCCTTGTAGAGGGAAAGGAGTATCTGCATCCCCATGATGTAGCTTAAGTGCATTGTCACGAAATTGATCGAGAGAATCCTGAGGACGGTCTCCGAGAAGTTCGCGTGCTCCTTGTACAGGATGTAGAGTATCTCGCGCGAGAAAAACTGGGTGAAAAGAAAACCGGCTATCGCGATCAGGAATATGATGAATGCGTTTTCGCGCGCTTTGAGGACCCCGTCCTTGAAGTCATCCTTGAACGCCTGGGCTATCTGAGGCTGGTAGACCGTCGAGACCTTGCCCTGGATGTTCGAATACGCGAAGACAAGCTGGTCGGCTATGACGTAATACCCGAGAAACTCGTTGCCTGCGGCGATCCCGAGTATGACCTGGGTCGCCCTCGTATACAGGATGGCTGAGATATTTGTCGCGAAGATATTGAAGTTGCTCTTGAGCTTCTCCAGTATCCCGCCGGCGCTGAAGGCATTTGCGATAATACTAAACCGGTAATGGAGGAAGTAGATCGAGAAAAGCGAGGCCGCTATGCGCGGGAGAGAAAATACCACGGGCAGGAGCACGTAATCCTCCTGCCTCTTTACAGTCGTGAAAAGGAGTATCAGAACCACGAAAGTCCCGGCGAGGTTTATGTTCACGTAGTCTTTCAGTTTTTCTATACCCTGGTAAACGAATGAGGTGTCAAGGGATATGACAAGGATGGAGAGGAACGAGTATGAATAGAGCAGTCTTTCCTCCTGGAACTTCGGAAAAATGAAAAGGCCGAGGCCGAGTATCAGCGTAAGTACGAGGGCGAGGAGCTTGCAATACATGATGTTGGAGAACTCGCGGTTTATCTCCCTGAGGCCCTTGCAGACCGATATGTCCCTGACCCCGGTCTGGATAAACCCGTAATTGATGAGGACCGAGAGGAGCCCCATCACGGCCTGGAAAAAGGCGTATTTGCCGTAGTTCTCTATCCCGACGGTCTTCACCACATAGGGTATGGTTATGAGGGGGATGAAATACAGGGCGAACTGGACGATTATCAGGTTTACGCCTGATTTCAGTTTGGAGTCTTTTTTTATGTTAAGCGCCATCATAACCTTAGATAGATCTTCTTTAAGGGCGGGAACAGGCTGAAGATGGATATCCCCGCGGCTTTCCTAAAGTTGATCTTCCTGTTCTTGAGTATCAGCAGAAGCTCCTCAAGGACGAGCGCCCATTTGCCGGACCTCAAGAGCCTTGTGATGAGCTCTACCCTGAATGTGACGTAATTTTTTACGAAAACTCCGTCCACGAAGACGTCCTTCTCCGTTTTTTTTCCGGAGTTTTTCTTGATCTCCTCTATCCGGCTTATGAGCCTTGGGACCGCGGTCTTGAGGCTGTATTCCTTCAGGGCCCTTGCATGCCCGTTGTTCGCTATCCTTTCCCTTTCGGCGTCGTTTTTCAGATAATAATTTGCCTTATCGACGAGCTCTTCCCGCGAGTCAAAGGTGACGATCTCGTTATCCACCTCGAAGACCTCCTCTATGCCGGGGACATGCTCGGTCAAGACAAAACCCCCGCAAAGCGCGATCTCGGATAACCTGCCCTTTATCTGCCTTAGCCTCAAGTTTATGTTCGGCTCTCTCCTTATGGCGTTCTTAAGCGAGATCCCCGTGAAGTTGAGGTTTATCTTGGTGGAGTTGAATATCTCCACCATCCGCTCCAGCGTCACCTGCCCGTTTTCAGACCCGGTGCCGAAGACCTCCACGGGCATGCCTCTTTCAGCCATGTAGTCGATGTATCTGCGCCTTTCCATCTTGTTCGCGGTATCGCCTATGAAAGAGACGTCTATGGTCCTTGGGGAGAGCGCGCGCCTTGTGTATATGTCGCTGTCGAAGGAGCTGTAGAACGATATCGCGTCCACCCCGTACTGCCTGAACCTGTACCTCGTGAGGCAGTCGTAGACGACCACAAGGTCCATGCACTGCGCGTAGTATATGTCCCTTATGTCGAAATAATGGTCGCTGTCGCCGAGCGTCATCACAGTGAAGACCTTTTCACGAAGCTTCTGGAAGAACTCAAGGCTGAAGTGGAAGTCGCTCGGGCTTGCCTGGTATATGAGCACCTCCGTGGCGTTTTCGTCCAGGGTCTTCTGTATTATCTCCTGCACTTTCCTGTTCCCGTGCCTCAGGTATTCTTCCTCGTAATCGATGAAGACGGCGCCCATCTTAAGGAACTCCCTTATATAGCCGCTCCCGAGGTCGTTCAGAAAATCGTCCTTGAGGCTAGACAGAATCGCGTATTTAAGAGGACCCGCCACCGCAATCACCCGATATATTGAGAGTCCGCATGAACGACAGCCGATTAATTCCCGCCCCCGGCCTCTTCCCTGAACGTCCATGAATGCTTGCCGAACCTTTTTTTCAGCAACTCGTACGCAAAGGCAGGCAGGTATTTCTTGAGTATGTACCTCTTTGCGAACATCCGGGCCTCTATGAACCGATTGAATATAAGCGGCTCGACATTGAAACCAAAGCGCCTGTTCCTGTACCTCCATCTCTGCAGCCGAGCCATCAGATAATCGAGATATCCCGTGCCGTAGGAGGAATCGATGTTATAGACGAACCTCCTGTATTCACCGTATGATCTGAAATCCTGGTGGAAGGGGTAATTCGACAGAAGCGATATGTTGTGGCACATCCGCGCGTAATCCCCGGGGAGCCAGGTGACGTCCTCGAACGACTCGCTCGGGATCTTGTACCTCCCCCATTCCTCGAGAGAGGCCGGGGACTTGAAACCGTGCTCCTTTTTGAGCCTTTCGTATATCATCGTCCCCGGGAGAGGGACCAGCCTGAAGATGCCGAGGACGATCTTGTCGTTGTCGCGAGATATCCTGTCGATCAGCCTGAAGCTTTCTTCGAGGTCGTCCGGAGTCTCGGTAGGGAAACAGCAGATAAAGCTAACCCGGTGCATGAGGCCTGCCCTTTTCATCCGGTCGATGGTCCTTACCACCTGTTCGACCTTTATGTCCTTCAGTATCACATCGTCGAGGAGCCTCTGTGAGCCGGATTCGGCGCCGAAGCTCATGTAATAACACCCCGACTTCTTGAGGACTTCCAGAAAGTCGTCCCCGAACCTCTCTATCGCCTTATCGAAGGTATTGAACCTGCAGAACGCGCTCCATTGTATCTTGAGGCCCTTCTCTATTACGGATTTGAATATCTCATAGGCCCTCTTCGGGTCTACAAAGAACTCGTCCTCGTAATCGAAGTTGAAGTTGAATACGCCGTATTTCCTGTGAAGGTACTCTATTTCCGCCACGACCCTGGCGGCGCTTTTAGACCTGTACCTCCTTTTGTTCAGGACGGGGTTGTAGCAGAACCCGCACCTGTACGGGCACCCTCTGGAGGTGTGTACCGGCATTGTAAATGAATTGTAAAAGTGTCTCCCGAGGAGCTCATACGGCACGTCGAACTCAAGCTCGTCAAGATCTATCAGCTCCCGCTTGGGATTTATGCGTATCTTTTTATCCGGGTCCTTGTAGCCTATCCCTTTCACGCTTGCCAGATCGCCTTTGGCCAAAAGGCACTCCGCGAGCTCCTGTGCCGTCCTCTCGCCCTCGCCTATGACTACGATGTCCACAAGTGCGTTTTCAAGCGATTCCTCGGGAAGGAGCGACGGGTGCACACCACCGAGCACGACCGGGATGCGGCTGTCGTACCCCTTCACCATCCGGGCCACTTCAAGGCCGTTAGAGACTATCTCGCCGGTGAGCATGCTTATGCCGACGAAAAGATAATTTGTAAATTTCAGGTCGCTCAGGCTGTCCACGCCCAGATGGAGCATCGTCACTTCGATGCCGGCTTTCTGCAGCGCCTGGGCGACATAAAGAAGCCCCATAGGAAATGTAAATCCCATTGATTTACTGCCCGGATATACGAGCAGGACTTTCGGTTTTTCAGTCTCTTTCATTTCTCAGACTCTTTCTTTTAGAAAAGCCGCGGGGTTTATCGGCTCTCGCGGAGTATCGCGGTGGAAAGGTCGTCCTCGCGCGTCTCTATGCTCATCTCCGAATTGACCTTCCTCAAGGACCTGTTCACGCCGACGAACCTGTCGCCCTCGCTCGCAAGCCCCTTTCGTATCTTTCGCATCATTGTCGCAACGAGCCCCTTTACGCCAAAGTGCCTGACGAGGAGGGCGTACTTGAGAATAAATTTTCTTAAGGGCTTTGGTATTATTGAATACGCAAGCCCTATTCTGTACGGTCTCGTCTTTTTTTTCCTGAAGACCTTCGAGTACCCGTTCTTCCTGATGTACGCGGTTATCAACTCCATCGAGATATAGTACTTCCAGTACGCGAGCTCTTCTTTTTCGTAGTCGGTAAAATTGAGGTAATGGCCTATCTCGTTGGCGTCGACATCGTGGAGGCTTTCGATATAACGCTCTTCCTCATCGAGCGTATTGCCGATGAGCCCCATCTTCCTCGCATACTCGTATACCGGCGTTCCGGGTATCGCCTGGACGAAGTTTACATAGACCTCGAATGGAAAATCGATGTCGTCCGGCACGGCCGATGAGAGGTTCCTGATGGTCTCCTCTATCGTATCCTCCGTCTCGCCGGGCATGCCGATGACGAGGCCGATGACTGTAAAAAGCTTGAGCTTGAAACATAGGCGTATAGCGGCGAGGTTTTCCTCGACCGTGGAGTTCTTCTCCATCACATCGAGTATCTTCTGGGAGAGCGATTCGATCCCGAAGTTGACATGTACGCATCCGGCCTCCTTCCACGACTTCAATATCTCTTCATTCACGGACTTTACCCTCACGGCCGGGGCCGCCCAGTTGAGCCCAGAGCCTTTCAGGTACTCGACGAGTTTCGCGGTCGCCTTCCTGTGATTGCCGAAGTTTTCTTCCGAGAAGAGGAGAAGGCCCACATTATGTTCGACCCTCAAGGCCTCAATGTACGCGATAACGTCCTCGCCCCCGAGCACCTTGTACCCTTTCGTGAACCTGTGGCAGAAGGTGCACCTGTTTACGCACCCCTTGCTCGTAAAGACCGTCGAAAGGTTCTTCTCCATATTTTCCGGCCTGAAGAGGCTGAAAAGCCCGTTGATATCGCTGTTCGCGAGCCTCACCTTGAAGTACTGGCCGTCGACCCTGTGGATGTAGTTATCGAGGCTTGAGAAGCGCGAGATGAGCCTGTAATTGAACTGCCTCGTCCCTGCCCCGGAGTCCTCAGGACCGTAACCTGTAAAAAAAGGTTTTCCGCCGCTGAGAAATACCAGCCCCTTTATCCCCGCGAACTCAGCCGGATCATCGATGCCAAAATCGCTCTCCACGAGTTTTTCGATGAGACTGCTGAATGCGGGCTCTGATTCGCCGATGACGCAGAAGTTGATGCGCGTTTTAAGCAGTATTATATTCGCGATCACGTTCATCTGGCCGCCGAGTACCTGTATTATCGAAGGGAAGCGCTCTTCGATATAGTTGGATAGCTTTTTAAGATACGCGTACGACGGCGTGAGCATCGCGCTTATGCCGATGATGTCAGGCGCGAAGCGGGCAATACTCTCCCCGATCGAATCCAGGGACGGCCTGTAGAGGTCGAGGTTCAGAAAAGAGACCTCACACCCGAGGGAAGGGTCTATCCCCTCCATGACCCTTGATATCGCGACAGGCGGATAATCCGACGGGAACGGCCCGGCCGGTATGTTCATAAGGAGTATCTTCGTCATATCGTCAGAGCGCGACAAGGTCTCGTCCTTCGAGGAGCCTTCGCCTTAACCGCACCTTGGTCATCGAGACGATGTGCTCCCGGACTTTCCTGCCGAACTTCTTCTCTACCATCGCGAGGTACGCCGGGTTCTCGAAGTACCTGTGGAACGCTTCGTCCCTGAACTTAAGCACCTCCGCCGCGCTTATATATTTCGTCTGGAGCGGGAGCGTTTCATAGGAGTGTTGCGAATACCCGTGCCACTGGTACGGCAGGGGCCAGCGGTCGCTGACCGCGATATCGTAGAGCCTGGAGCCGGGATACGCCATCGCCGAGTAGAAGTTGGCCCACTCGGTATTGAGCTCAAGGGACATCTCCAGCGTCTCCCGCATCGTCTCCATAGTGTCGTCAGGGAGCCCGAAAATGTAGTTGGCCCCTACCCTTATCCCCGAGTCCTGTATGCGTCTTACCACCTCGGCTATGTCTTGTCTCCTCATCCGCTTGTTCGCGCCGTCGCGGACGACGGTCGAGGCCGACTCTATGCCGAGCCCGAGCCAGTTGATGCCCGCCTTTTTGAGGGTCTTTAGGTTGTCGAAGTTGATGGTATCGACCCTCGCGTACGCCCAGATGTTGAGGTCGAAGCCGTTCTTTATGATGAGGTCGGAAATTGACATGTAGTGCGCCTCGTTCAGGATGAATAGCTCGTCCGCGATCTTCAAGTTCCTTACGCCGTGATCCCTGACGAGCGTCCCTATTTCCTCCACGACAAGCTCCGGCGACCTGTACCTTATGCCGGGTTTTCCGAACGGCGCGTTAATACAACAGAAGACGCACGAGTACGGGCATCCGAGGCTCGTATATATCGCTCCGTAGGGTTCCCTGTCCTCTATATTGTCGAAGCAGTGCCAGTTGTGCGCGCGGTATTTTTTCATCGGAAGGAGGTCCCATGCCGCGAGAGGGAGCCCTTCGTCAAGGTCCTTTATGAGCGGGGCCTTGTGCGTGGATAAGACCTCGCCTCCCGCGTAGTACCATAGCCCCGGCGCCTTTCGAAAATCGCCGCCTGACTTTATCTCCGTAAGAAGCGCCCTTAAGGTGAGCGGCCCCTCGCCTTCGATGACGAAGTCCACGTCCTCTTCCCTTAAAGTCCTCTCCGGGAGCGCTGAGGGGTGGAGGCCGCCTATTGCGACCCTTGCCGCAGTCTTCTCCTTGAGTGCCGTGCAGATCTTCCCGGCTATCGTCATGTTCTGCGTAGAGGCCGAAGGGTGTGAGCCGTAAACGATGACCGCCGCGACGTGCGGGTCGTACTCTCGGACTTTTCCAGCGGTCTCCTCGGGTGAGATGTTCTCGGCGCTCGCGTCTATTATCTTCACTCCAAAGCCGCAGTTCCTCAAGTATGCGGCGATGACCGCTATCCAGAAGGGCGGCTCTATCGCCGCAAGCTCGGCACCGAGGTCCTGATAGACCTGTTTTCTGTCCCCTGGGTTGACGAGTACAATGTCGATCTGCTCTTTCATCGGCCCTCCCCTGATATTTAATTTGTGCGCGCGAACACGCACATATGGCTATATAAGCCTGTTTTGGCGATGCCAAGGTTTTGAGGGGTCAGGTTGAGATATCGAGGTGTGCTGTCTTGATGCGAACCGGCGGATCGAATACAGAGCCCCGGCTTAGGCGTCGTCGCAAAAAAATCTTTTCAGTTCCATGATGCTCGTAAAGGTCCGGTCGGCATGGATAAGGGCGCGCTCCGGCAGTGTGGACGTTATCGCGACACAGCGCATCCCCGCGCCCTTTGCCGACGTTATGCCCATGGGCGCGTTCTCTACGGCGACGCACTCTGAAGGGGCGCACGAAAGCGCTTTAGCGGCCGTAAGATACGGCTCTGGGTGCGGCTTGCAGTTCCTTACCCTGTCGCCGGTTACGACCGCGTCGAAATATCCGAGAAAGCCGCCGATAGAGGCTTCGAGCCTCTTTGAGCTCGCGCCCGAGACGAGCCCGAGCTTGATCCCCCTTGCCTTGAGCCCGTTGATAAGCTCTTCCACGCCGTCGTAGAGTGAGAACGACGCGTTCTCGGCGTAATGCGTCTCCTTCAGATCGATGAGCTCCTCGATGAGCCCGTTCCTTCCCGCCGGATCCCCAAGGAAGTATTCGGCCACCCTCCTCGAATTGAATCCTTCGATGAGGAAGTACGGCTCTCTTTCGAATGGAAGCCCGTGTGCCGAAAAGGCGTGGACCCATGCGCGGTAGTTGTCCTCCATCGTCCTTCCGAGGACGCCGTCGAAGTCGAATAGCACAGCCTTGATATCCGTCATAGAGAAAGCTTTCCAGCCGTCCATATCTGAAATGACCTCTTTTCCCATTGTTCCGCCCAGGTCTTTTTACCCGATGCCACGTCGACCATCAAGTCCATGAGCCTGCCGCTCATCTCATCGAGCGTTATCTCTCCGTCGAGCAGCGGCCCTGCGTCAAAGTCTATGTCCTCGTCCATCTTCTGGAAAAGCCCGGTCGTCGAGGATATCTTTATTACAGGCGCGATCAGGTTCCCCTCCGTCGCGCCCATGCCCGTCGAAAAAAGTATTATGTTCGCCCCGCCCGCGACGATGCCCGTCATGGATTCGAGGTCGTTGCCCGGTCCGTTCATGAGCGAGAGCCCCTGTTCCTTAAGACTTTCGCCGTATTCGAGAAAAGAGACTATCTCGGCCTCCCCGCCCTTAAGCACCGCCCCAAGGCTCTTGAGCGCCGGGTTAAGTAGCCCGCCCTTCTCGTTACCGTATACGAAGTTCCCGTCCATCGAGACCCCGAGGCCCTCCGCGATAGCCCGGTAATATTCAACGCCCTTTACGAACCTTTCGACGGTCTCCGTGGCATTCATCCTTGAAAGGAGCAGAGCCTCGGCGCCGAGCATCTCGGGGACCTCCGAGAGTATCGCGGAGCCCCCGCCTGATATGACCCTGTCGACGGTCTTTCCAATGAGCGGGTTTGCGGTCAACCCCGAGAACGTGTCGGACGCGCCGCACTCAAGCCCTGCCGTCAGCAAGCTCAGGGGCAGGGGCCGCCTTTTTACGGAAGAGGCCTCGGCGAGCATGGAGAGGACTATCTCGCGCCCTTTCTCGACCGCTCTCCGCGTTCCGCCGCAGGCCTGAATCGAGAGCGCGTCCACGGGCTTGCCTATGGCTTTCAGGTCCCCGAGCGCGTCCATAAGGTCGTTGCCGTGTATCTTTTCGCACCCGAGGTCGACTATGAGCGCGCCGCCAACATTGGGGTGGATGATAGTATTTTTAAGGACTGTTATCAACCTCTCTATTATTTCCCCGTCGTTGCACCCGCACCCCTCGGTGTGCGCGGCGGCTACCACCCCGTCGAGGTTCTCAATGCCGCCGGCTACGGCCCCCGCAGTAAAGGCTATCTTGGAGGCGACGTCGCTTGCGCAAAGCGAGGCCGGGACTATGAGATAGAAGTTCCGCGTACCGGCCCTATTGTCATGTCTCGCGTAGCCTTCGAAGGTCCTTCCGATATCGGTAAAGACCGTAGGAACAAACCTGCTTACGCCCCTTAGCGATTCCATCCTTCTCTCGGCCATTTCCCTGACATCCTCATGATGCCTTCTCATGGACGAGGGGTTTACAAGAGACCCGCCTTTTATCCCATTTGAAATGCCAAAGGGCCAGCCGTACTGGTTAAGGAGTTCCCCTCCTTCTATGTCCGTAACGGCAAACCTCTGCCCCGCGGGTATATCGTCGACCACCCTGATCTCGAAACCGTTAAGCCGTACGACGGTCCCGCGGTCTATGTCCCTTTTCGCGACCGCGACGTTGTCATGGCGCGCGATTATCGAGGCCTCTCTATTTGTATGAAACGGCCAGTTTTTCATAATTATCCGTTATGTCCGTAAAAAAATCGCATGACTTGAATATAGTTTTTTCATCCTCGCCCCGACCCGCCACGACCCGCCCCCGACTACTCCCGAGTCATGGTCTTGAGTATCACTGCCTTGCCAGGGATGCGGAGCCCTCCGGCGCTTGAAAAGGCGTTGGAGTTCTGCGTGTCGCCGGTATCGAGGACCGCCGCGCCGTTCCTGTCGAGGACCGTGCCGCGGAGCGATGTATAGAGCTCGTTATCGCGCGACTTGAAGTGTTTTTTGAACTCATCGTCGTCGGCGAATACCTCGAAGGAGATGGAGAACTTGTCTTTTGAGAATGAATGCCGCTCGAACCTCTCCGGTTCGACGAATGAGAAGTAATCGTATTTTTCAAGGTTTGTGGTCTGCATCTCGGAGACCCCCTCATACCCGGAACGCTCCCTGCCGTAGCGGTCCTCGAGCCGGAGGAGGTCCGTCTTGTCGGGCGGCGTCTCGATCTCGAGTATGCATATACCATGGCTTGATAACGCTTTTGTAGAGTGGAACACGCCCTTCTCCATTATGAGAGCGTCACCGGCCTTTATAAAGCGCCTGTTCCTGAAAGTGTTCGACATCGCCCTTCCGTTAAGGAGGATAAGGGACGTCTTTTTTTTCGGATGGCAGTGCATCGACGTGGAATGTCCGCTCTTGATGTACAGGAACCAGACAGCCGAGCAGTCGTTCTCGAACATGAGGAACTCGTGACCCCAGGGCTTTATGACGACCTTGTCCCTGTACGAGGCGGGCTGGCCCGGCGTTACGGATGGCTTTTTTCTCTCTCCGATAACGTCGGCGTCCTTGTCCGTCGGCGCTATCTTTGAGACCTTTAGCGTCCTTACATTCGACCTTTCTATCTCTTTCAGAAAAGACCCGTACGTGAGTTTAACGCCCTCCGAGAGAGAGGTCTTGTGACGCCATCCGAGCGCGTTTATCTTCGATACATCGAGGAGCTTTTTTGCTGCGCCGTCCGGCCTCGTCCGGTCGAATGTGATGCGCCCCGCGTATCCGACCGCGTCTTTTATCGCCTCCGCGAGGTCGCGTATCGTCGTGCCGGCTCCGGTCCCGATATTGAATACGTCGTTTCCGGAATACTCGTTTACGAGGAAGATGGAGGCGTCGGCGACTTCGTCCGCGAAGAGAAAGTCCCTTATCGGCTCGCCGCTCCCCCAGATGACGACCTCTTCGGCGCCTGTTGCCTTTGCCTCATGGACTCTCTTTATAAGCGAAGGCAGTACCTGCGAGTTCATGACGTCGTAGTGCTGGTTCGGGCCGTATACGTTCGGAGGGATGACCACTACGAAGTCCGTCCCGTACTGTCTGTTGTACGATTCGCAAAGTTTTATCCCTGCGATCTTCGCTACGGCGAACGGCTCGCAGGTCGCCTCCAACTCGCCCGAAAGGAGGTACTCTTCCCGTGCGGGCTGTGGGCAAGCCTTCGGGTAGACGTCGGCCGAGGCGAAGAATACGAGTTTTTTGACCTCGTTTATGAAGGCGTTGTGGATGACGTTAGCCTCCATGAGGAGGTTCTCGTATATGAACTCCGCCCTGTAGGTGTTGTTTGCGAATATGCCGCCTACCCTGGCCGCGGCAAAAAAGACATAGTCTATCTTCTCCTTCTCGAAAAAGGCTGAGACCTGCGACTGGTCTTTGAGGTCGAGCTCCGCGTGGGTGCGCGTGATGACGTTAGTGTACCCGTCGCGCTCGAGCCTCCTTGCTATCGCCGAGCCAATGAGGCCCTGGTGGCCTGCGATGAATATGCGGTCTTTTTTATCCATTCAGGGTCTCAGCCTCGGCGAGCCTTACGGTCTCGCGCATCCAGTCGCCGTTGTACTTGTAGTGCGGTGAGGTGACGAAGTTGCCGTCGACGACGACCGGGGCATCCACGTACTCGGCCCCTGCGTTCACTATGTCGTCCTTTATGGCGATGTAGCCCGATATTTTTCTCCCCCGGACGATCCTTGCCGATATCATGATCCACGGCCCATGGCAGACCGACGAGACTATCTTCTTTTTGTCGTCCATCGCCTTAACGAAGCTCAGGACCTCCTTCATCTGCCGCACCCTGTCCGGGGCCTCGTGGCCGCCGGGGAGCACGACGATGTCGTAGTCCTCTTCACGGAGGTCTTTTACATCCACGGTCGGCCTTGCCGGGACGCCGTACTTGCCCTTTATCGCCTCCTTGTCCTTAACGGCGACGTCCACGTGGAAACCCGCCTCCTGGAGGCGGTAGAACGGGTAGATGAACTCCTCGTCCTGAAAATTCGGGCCTGTGATGATGACGGCTCTTTTCATCTGTATCGTCCTTTCTGTAATGTTGTCGGTAAATCCGCGTTCTTGCCAACCGGGCGCGATGAATATGCCGTGATCAGGTAAAGACCCTGCCGGTGCAGGCGAGCAGTCCCTTTGCCGCCTCGTATATCCTGAAGGCGTCCGGGGCCTTGTTCTGTAGCGGCGGAACCAGGCACTTCGTCCGGTCCTCGACCCCCAACGCCTTTACCGGATAGCCGGTATTTATCATCAACGTGTACGCGATAGACTCCGAGGCGCCTGCTATCTCGTGCCCCGGGTCGACGACCAGCCCGATCTTGCTGTCCTTTAAAGGCTCGATGAGTCTGCTGGACAGGGCGAAAGGTTTCAGCCATACGATATTTACGAGGTTGCACCTGACCCCTTCGTTCTGAAGGAGCTTCAGTGCCTTTTTAGCCTCGAACCTCGTGGATGATATCGAGTAGATGGTGATGTCCGCGCCGTCGACCGTTTCATCTGCAAGCTCGTCTTTATTGGCGTACGACGCCCTGTGCTCGCTACAGATAAACGGGTCGTCGTTTTCCATGTATATCCGCCATACCTCTTCGTACTCGCGGGGCGTCATGGGGGAAGCGACCTTGAAGCCCGGGAAGTGCATGAACAGGCTGTGGAGGACGCCCGAGTGCACTGGGCCGAGCCCTTCGGCGGCTATCGCCCTTACGAAGACGGGGGCCGACCTTCCGTGCAGGTCCTTGAGCTTTGCCGCGTAGAATATGAGAGGACTGCCGTTCAGTATCAGAAAATCCTGGAACCTGACCACGAAGACCGGCCTCCTGCCCGCAAGCGCCGCGCCCGCGGCTATGCCCGCGCCCGCCACATCTGTCATCGGAAGCTCCACGATATTCTTCACGTCAGGGACCGTGTTGTTCACCCACCCGACGGCTGAGATGGATTCCCCGAGGAGCATCCCGCCGTTTTCGAGGTGCGCCCTCGTTATTTCCCTGATAGTCTCCGCAACTGTCCTTGTTCCCATACCTTCTCCATGGAGAGCCTTTCGGCGTCTTCTATTCCCAGCGCCTTGTCCTTGAGGCCCGCGCCGTCAAGCGCGGCTTTAACCTCGGCAAACCTGTCCCACTCCACGGGGCCGTCCGTGCCAACGCCCACATGCCAGTTGGCCCTGCATGTATAGATGTTCATCAGCGCCGGTGTCCTTTTCGCAAGCTCCCTGGCCTTGAGATAGACCGTCCACGGGTCGTCCGAGAGGTCTTCTGAGCCTATCCCGAAAGAGCTTGCCACATTCGAGACCTTCCACGAGCGACGGGTCTCGACGGTCGTCAATATCGAGAGGTTGTTGTCCTCGCAGACGAAAAGCACCGGCAGCCTGTGCGTGGCGGCGAAGCCGAGGGAAGATAGCACATAGTCCTCCTCGGCCGCGCCGTCGCCGAATATGGCAAGCGTCGTATCCCCTGACGCCAACGCGTATCCGACGGCGAGCGGGACGTTCTCGCCGATGAGTCCGTGATGGCCGTGCATCGTAACGCCGTCGTCATGGCACTGTACGCAGTTGGAGCCGGCCCTGCCCCCGCTCGTCCCGGTGGGCAGTCCCATGAGCTCGTCGCGGAGCCTTACAGGGTCGCCGCCGTAAGAAAGATAGACCCCGTGGCACCTGTGTTGGGCGAATATTATGGGGCGGGGAAGCGCGACCGAAAGCGCGGCCGCGACCGACTCCTGCCCGGTCGAGAGATAGACGGGCGAGGTCACGAAACCGTCTTTAACGGCCCTTACGAGGCCCTCTTCAAAGAAACGGGTCCGGCAGACGCGCCTGAATATCTCGAGCGCGGCATCCTCTCCGACTATGGCCGGGCCGTTTTCTATCAGGGCAAAATTTTGGGACCTCATATGTGCGCCTTCGCGTATTCGGAGGTCAGGAACCACTCGTAGGTCGTCCTTATCCCGTCATGTAGCGAGACCAGAGGCTTCCATCCAATCGATGAGAACCTGCCTGAATCGAGCACCTTGCGGAGCGCCCCGTCAGGCTTCGACGCATTCCAGACTATCACGCCGTCGTACCCGACGATCCTTGCGATGATCGACGCGATGTCCGCGATTGAGTGGTCCTCGCCGGTGCCTATGTTGTAATGCGTGTTCTCAAGCATGTCGGCGTTCAGCATGGCAAAGACCGAGGCGGACGCCGCGTCGTCGGCGTAAAGGAACTCCCTTCTGGGTCTCCCGGTGCCCCAGAGTCGGATCTCGCTTGCGCCTTCGGCCTTGGCCTCATGGAACCTACGTATGAGCCCTGCCATCACATGAGAGCTTTCAAGATTGAAATTGTCGTTCTGTCCGTATATCGAATTAGGCACGAGGGAGATGAACCTCCTGGACTTGTACTGGTTGTTATATGATCTGCATGCCACGACCCCGGCGATCTTGGCCACGGCGTACGGCTCGCTCGTCTTCTCGACCGGCCCCGTCAGCAGGGAATCCTCGGGGATCGGCTGAGGCGAGGACTTCGGGTACATGCAGGAAGACCCGTAGAATATGAGCCTCTCAACGCCGTGCCTTTCGGCGGCCTCGAATATATTGTCCTGTATCGATATGTTCTCGTGGAGAAAACTCGAAGGGTAGGCGATGTTCGCGATTATCCCGCCGGTACGCCCTGCCGCGAGGAAGACGAACTCCGGCCTTTCAGCCTTGAAAAAGGCGTCCACCGAGGCCGCGTCAGTAAGATCGAGCTCGTCTCTGCCGCGCGTGATTATGTTCCCATACCCATCGGATTCAAGCCTTCTCATTATCGCCGAGCCGAGTAGCCCCCTGTGTCCGGCCACAAATATCTTCGATGTTTTGCTAAACATTCCCGTACCTGTTATTGAGGACGATCTTATAGCCCTTGACGAGCTCCCTTATGCCCCGGTCGAGCGTGAAGGCGGCCTTGTAGCCGGTCTTCTCGATCTTCTCGTTGGAGACTACATAGTCCCGTTTGTCCGGGTCCTCGCCGACCGAGGCCTCGACGAAGTAGAAGTCTCCTACTACGTCCTTTATCCTCGAACAGAGCTCGAGCTTCGAGAGGTTCGCTTCCGACAAACCGACGTTGTAGGCCTCGTTGCGGAGCCTGTCGAAGTTGTCTATCCCGTGTATGAACGCGTTCGCCACGTCCCTGACGTGGATGTAGTTCCTTTTAAAGTGCCCCTCAAAGACTACGACGAACTTTTCCTTCACGGCCCTGTAAGTGAAGTCGTTAACCAGCAAATCTATCCTCATCCTCGGCGACATGCCGAAAACGGTCGCGAGCCGGAGGCTTATGGAGTTACCGCGCCCGAGCGCAAGCGCCTCTGCCTCGACCTTTGTCCTGCCGTAGAGGGAGATGGGGTTCAACGGCGTGGCTTCTGTGCAGGCGACACCTGTTCTGCCTATGCCGTACCCGCTGTTCGTCGTGGGGATTATTATCCGCTGGTCCCTTGAAAGGAGTTTTATTGCCGTCGCTATCGCGTCGCGGTTCGTCGAGACGGTCCCGATCTTGTCCCTCGAGCAGAGCGGAGCTCCTACGAGCGCGGCAAGGGGGATTATGTAGTCCGCGCCCTTGACGAGCGGCCGCAAGACTTCTTCGTCCCGCGCATCCCCCCTGACGATATTGAACCTTTCGTTCGCGCAACACTCAAGGAGCGAGTTTTGCCCGAACATGAAGTTATCGAGTACCGTGACATGGTGCCCGAGCCGGAGAAGCTCCGGCACGAGTGTCGAGCCGATATAACCAGCTCCGCCTGTGACGAGAATATTGTAGTTCATCTATAAGACTCTCCTGTCCTTGATTTTAATGAGACTTTGTTACGGCAAATTTTCAAAAAAAACTCCCTTGTGGGCACTCCCTGAAAACCAGGTTGCCATTACAGCCTCCCCCCCTGCCCCTCGATAAGCCTGCTCTCCCCTCCATCCCCCCCCTGCCTGCTTTCCAACACAATTCTCATTCCCTGCCCCTCACGCCCACGCGCGCTCTGTGCCTTCAACGGACGAGCTGTTGTAGTTATAGAAGTCCGGCTTGTAGACCATGATCTCCGAGCCGTTGAAGTCGAATCTGAAAGGCACGTGCAGAAAGCCCCCGAGCGCCTCTTTTAACCTCTTCTGGTCCTCGGGCTCGGCGTAAAAGACCATGAAGCCGCCGTTACCCGCGCCGAGGAGCTTTCCTCCGACCGCGCCGTTTCTTATGGCAGTCGCGTACAGGTCGTCTATCTCGGGGTTTGTTATCTTTCCCGAGAGTTTCTTTTTAAGGAGCCAGGTCTCGTTCAGGAGCCTGCCGAAGTCCGTAAATTCTCCACCGGATGTAAGGATCTCCTCTGCCTCGTCCACAAGCTTTCTTATCTCATGGAGGTCGCGCTTGTTTTTGGATGTGTTCTCTATCTGCTCCTTCGCTATTTCAGACGCGAAACGCGACCTTCCGGTATAAAAGAGCATGAAGCGGGATTCGAAGGCCCGGAGCCTCTCCTCAGTCATGATGACGGGTTCCACGATAATCCTCCCGTTCCTGAGGAACTCTATGGTATTAAGGCCGCCGTATGCGGCCCACACCTGGTCCTGCGAGCCGACGTTCTCTTTTATTATCTCCTGCTCTATGTGTATGGCCTTTAATGAGAGCTCCTCTTTGAGTATTATCCTGCCTTCGAGCGCGTAGAGCGTTTTTATAAGGCCGACGGTGAAAGCCGAGCTCGACCCCATGCCCGAGAGCGCCGGTATGTCGCCGTCGTGGTGTATCTCAAGCCCCTTTTGAACGCCGAGGTGCTTGAGAGTGCTTTTGACGGACGGGTGCTGTATCTCGTCGATATGGTTCACGGTCTCGACCCTGGAGTACGCGATCCTGTGCCTGTGCTTGAAGAACGGCGGCAGTTCCCTGCATGATATGTAACAGTACTTGTTGATGGCGGTGCCCAGTACCTTGCCTCCGTTTTCGAGATACCAAGATGGATAATCAGTGCCGCCGCCGAAAAAGGAGATCCTGTGCGGTGTGCGCGAGATTATCATTCAGCCCTCCATTGATTTTATGCTGCCTCTAAAAATTAGGAATTTTTTCTGAGGTCAAGGAAGGGCGGAAATAAAAAGCGCAGCATATATGGATTATATGTGAGCATTTTTATTTCCGGCCTGACGCTGAGATCGGGAAAAATAACAATTTTTAGTTGCAGCATTTAAGTACGAGCTCGTCCTGAGCCCTCAGATAGTCCTCCGGGACGCCTATGTCGATAAAGTAGGCATCTGTGGCGTAGGCGAATACGTCCCTCGGACCTTTCATAAGAAAGTCCCTTTCAAAGGAAAAACTGTCGAGCTGAACGTCCATGACCCCCGCGCGCCTCCTGTCGATGATATAGACCCCCGTATTTATGTAGCCGGGGCCCTTGTTGTCCTTTTCGGCGAAACCGGAGAGTCTCCCTCCGTTTACAGCGACCGACCCGTATCTCGCGGCGTCCGGAACGAGCTTTACCGCTATCGTCAAGGCGGCCATCTCTTCGTGATGAAACCAGCTCATGGGTCCGAGCGCGCCCAAAAGGATCGAATCGCCGTTCACCACGACGACATCCTTGGAGACGGCGAATTTAAGCGCCTCCCTTATGGCGCCGCCCGTGCCGAGCGGAGTGTCCTCTATCACGTAATCTATCTCCATGCCCTTGAACTCGGTCCCTATCGCGTCTATGACCCTGTTGTGCATGTACCCGACCGAGAGGAGAGCTTTCTCTATCCCGCCTTCCCGGAGGTTATCGAGGACATAATGGAGGAAAGGCCTCCCGGAGACCTCGGCGAGCGGCTTGGGCAGGTCTTTCACGACGCTTTTAAGCCTCGTGCCGAATCCCCCCGCAAGGACTATCGCTTCCTTTATTGGACCCATGGCTCCCCATCCATACTCAAATGCACATCTACAAACTGAATTGCGGATAAATCGGCCTTTGTATATAGGATTGAACTGCGCCGGGGTGCGAAACGGGATGAAAGCGGGATGAGTGTTCCAGGTGGATGCCGGTCGCCCGGCTCTGTTGCGTCGAGGGTGGAAAAACAGGATGCGAGAAGCTATGTATTAACGGTAAGGAAGTTCGAGACGGTCTCCATCACATACTCGATCTGGACCTCCCCTATCTCCTGGTGTACGCCTATGTGTATGCCGTTCCTGCCCATGTACTCTGCCCCTGGAAACTCTCCCTCCCTGTGTCCGAGGAATGAGAAGCCGGTACACTGCGTCGGCATGGAGAGGAAGAGGTTCCTCGTGTCTATGCCGGACTTTTCCATGTGCTCGACGAGCTGATTCCTCGTAAACGGCGCGCCTTCCTTAAGTATTATCGGGAAGCCGTGCGGGCCTATCTCTTCTCCCTCTTCCTCTTCGATGGTGTAGAGGAATGGCTCGAACCGCTGGAACTTGTCTATCATCGAAAGGAGGTTTTTGCGCTTCTTCGAGAGAATATCATCGAATATGTCGAGGTTGCCGAGGCCTATGGCCGCCTCAAGCTCGTTCATCTTGGCGGAAAAACCTATGCGCTCGAACTGGAAACGGATGTCCTCGCCTCCGCCCTTTGCGAACCTCTTGTTGCAGTAGCCGGAATTGATGTTCAGTACGCAACTTTCGCACTTGCAGGCCCTGCCGTGCGAGCGGAGAGACCTCAAGACCTCGGCGAAGTCCTCTCTATCCGTTATCACCATGCCGCCTTCTATCGTGGATATGATGTGCGCCACATAGAGGCTGTACGCGCCCATGTCGCCGATGGTCCCGACCTTCTTGCCCTTGTAGACCGCGCCGTGGGCCTCTGCCGCGTCCTCTATGACGAAGAGGCCGTGCTTCCTTGCAAGCTCCATAATCGGGTCCATGTCGGCTGGCTTGCCCATCAGATGTACCGGCATGATGGCGCGCGTCTTTTCGGATATCTTCTCTTCGATGAGCACGGGGTCGATATTGAGGGTCCGCCTGTCGATGTCGACGAAGACAGGCTTAAAGCCGGCCTGAAGGACTGCATTACCGGTCGCGACAAACGACAGCGCCGGGACGATCACCTCGTCCTCCCTCCGGGCCCCGAAGTCGTAGAGGACGGCAAGCGCCAGAGTATCGGCATCAGTACCGGTGCTGACTGCGACACCTTCCTTCGCGCCCATGATGGATGCGAACCTCTTTTCGAACTCCCTCACATACCGCCCGCTCGAGAGTCTTTTTGATGCGAGCGCGTCCATTACAAGGGTTTTGGCCCGTTCAGTCACCGAAATAGTCCCAAAAGGCACTCTCATCATACGCTCGCCTTCCTTTTCATTATTTTTTTTGAGAGATAAACGCTTATGTCCTCGACATCTATCCCGGAGGTCCTCTTCATCGCGTAATAACAGCCCGGGCATGCGCTCGTGATGAGCTTTTCCGCGCCGGAGGATATAGCCGAGTCCGCGACCTTCTGGGCTATCGGAAGAGCGGCCTCAGGCTCCCTCAATATGAGCGGGAAACCGCAACACCTGGCCTTCTCCCTCGCCCTTTCCATCTCAACCATTGCGGCCCCGGCTTTTTTTAAGATCTCCCTCGGCTCGTCATACGCTCCGTATTTTCTCCCGAAGACGCATGAGTCGTGATACGCGGCCTTGACGCCGTGGTCCGCGACAAACTCGGCGCCGCCCACGGCCTCGGTCAAACGGAGCACGCGCTTGACCCCTCGGCCCTCAAGCCTCCCGCGCCTTTCATCGAGCATCTCGTAGCAGTGCGGGCACGAGACGATTATCTCTTCCGCCCCGCTCTCCCCGGCGCTCTTTAAAAAATCGTCAAACCCTTTTTCGCGCTCATCCGAGAACCCGAAGGAGTCGTAAGCCCCGCCGCAACAGCCTTCTATGACGGAGGGCCTTTCACCGCGCGCGTATTCGATGACTTTTATCGCGGCCTCTCTTATCTCGGGGGTGTTTATTGTGGTGACGCACCCCGGGAAATAAGCGGTCTTTTTTCCTTTTGCGGCGCGCGCGGCGAGCGCCCCTTTGGCGTTTGCGGCGAATGTCACTGAGTTTGCTACGAGCTTCAAAGGCTTGAGTTTCTTTTTCAGCGGCTCGTATTTTACGGCCTCCTCCTTGAGCCTGCCTATCATCCCGGGCGTATCTATCGAGACAGGGCAGTTCGACTTGCAAAGGCCGCATTTGAGGCACGAGTAAAGGCCGTTCTCGTACGCGGCCCCGACACCCTCCTTGACGGCCGAGTCTATTACGCCTATGCCGCCCTGCTTGTACGCGCTCCCGAAGGCGGGCCCTTTTTCGAGGTACGCGGGGCACTCAAGGAGGCACCCGCCGCAACCTATGCAGTATTGGCTTTCCCTGAGCCGATCAACCGCTGACGGCCTTTTTACGATAACGACAATCGTCTCAACAGGCCCGTGCACGCCGTAGAAGAGCTTCTTTTCGATGTCGGCTGTCCTGCTCGGCCCTGAGAGGATGTTGATATAGGCTGTAGTCACCGAGCCCGTTGCGTAATAGGTCTGGAGCTTTACCATGTTAAGGGCCGAATGCAGGTCTTCGTATATCTTGTTGGAGTCGGTTACGATGATGTGCTTTTCGAGGCGGGAGATCTCGGCGACATTGCCTTCGTTGTGTATTATTACGACAGATCCTTCGGAGGCGGCTATCGCATTCGCGCCGGTTATGCCGACCCGCGCCCTGCCGATCGCGTCCTTGAGCTCGCTCTTTAAAAACCCTACTATGACTTCAGGGTCGGCCGGTACTTCGTAACCGTGTGAAGCGCTGATTATCCCTGATATGGCCTCTCTCCCCAGGTGGCTCACCGGCCCGGTCGGGTGCGAAGGCCTCTCGCCGGACAATTGGAGGACCCTGTCGCCTATGTCGGTCTCGATTGTCTCGATGCCGCGCTCCGAGAGCTTGTGTGCAAGGCGCATCTCCTTGGTGATGTTCGATTTGGATTTTACGACGAGCCTTTCTTCGCCTACGGCGCTTAAGACCGCCTCGAAGGCCTCATCCATCGAATCGGCAAGCACGACCTTGAACCTGTTCTTTTCGAGGTTTTCTATTGCCCTCTCAAAGAGCCTTTCGTTTCCGAGCGAGGATTCCCTGTCGGACTTAAGACGCGCCTTCATGGCAAAGAGGTCCGGGAGCCTCGATGAATTCTCCTCCTGCCTCTTGATGACAGATGAGAAAGCCGCCTCAAGGCTCCTTTTGGAGGAACCTTTGAGGCGAGACTCGCCTCCGAAGAGGAACTTGCTTATGAGTCTCAGATGGGCAGTGGTCATGGATAGACAACCCTTCGGGCGCACAAGAACGCCAAAATCCGTTTAGAGCAAGGGATCCGGGACGAGTTGGGTTGTCAGTTGATGGGTTTCGGGGTGTGAAGTCTGTTGTGTGGTTTAAAACGCTTTATTACAATATTGCAAATTTCTAAAAAAATGTCAACCCCCATTTTAAATAAAATCAAAATAGATATTTTTTCATGAAGATTCCAGCATATCAGAGTCGTGGATAACGCCTCTCCCGAACCCCTTTGCTTACATGATATCGATAAGGATTAAAAAAACGACTACGAGCCTCCTACGACGAGGTTTCTCGGTTCCGCGTTCATGTATGCCGATATGTTCTCTATCGTAGTATCGAGTATCCTCTGCACCGCCTCGCGCGTATAGAAAGCCGAGTGCGGCGTTATGACGACGTTCCGGAGCCTCAAAAGTATGTGGTCGGCAAGGAGTGACTCAAGCGGCCTCCTCTGGGCGATGGACCTGATAAGCTCGGCCTCCTCCCGTATCGTCGGCTCCTCCGGGAGCACGTCGAGCCCGACGGCCGAGACCTTGCCCGAAGAGACAGCCTTCAGTAGAGCCTGTATGTCGATAAGAGAGCCCCTCGCGGTGTTTATTACGACCACGCCCTTTTTCATGAGGTCGAACTCGCGCTCAGAGAGAAAATGGTGCGTCTCGGGCAGGGCCGGCAGGTGGAGGGTTATGATGTCGGATGCGGAGAGCACTTCGTCCAAAGGCGCGTACCTGAAACCCATGCGGGAAGCGAATATGTCGTTCGGGTATTTATCGAACGCGAGGACCTTCATGCGGAAGCCCTTCGCTATCTCGATGACATATCGGCCTATCGCGCCTGTGCCGATGACGCCGAGCGTCTTGTCCTTAAGATCAAAGCCCATGAGCCCCTGCTCGGTGAACTCTCCGCGCCTGGTCCTCTCGACTGCGTCTACGAGCCTGTGGGAGACGGCGAGGATAAGGCCGAAGACATGCTCGGCGACGGTATTGTCGCCGTAAGCCGGGACGTTTGCGACCCTTATGCCGCGCTCGACGCAATAAGCCGTGTCTATGTGGTCGAAGCCCGTTGAGCGCGTGGCGATGAGCCTCAATTCCTTCAACTCCTTTATGGTCTCTCTGGATAAGTCGGAGTAGATGAAGGTCGATACCACCTCGCGGTCCGCGTACTCGTGCGCGTTCTCTTTCGTAAGGTGGCCGTGCGTGATAACGACATCGTGCGCCTTCGAAAGGGCTTCGAAGGCCCCTTTTTCCCAGTCCTCAACCTCGAATATTGCTATTTTCATAGTAACACCCTCCTTATTTAATTCTCCGGCGGAGTTGTAGGGGTGTCAAGTTGGGCGGAAATAAAAAAAGGCGGGTAGAAACCCGCCTTTTAAATGGAGTGCTAAAACGACCCCTCCCGGCCCCCCCTTGTAAAGAGGAGGAGCGTAAAACTCCCCTCCTTTTCACAAGGAGGGTCTTACGGAAGGTCGATTGACTATCCCGGAGTGCTCATCTCCCTTTCACTATCTGCAGTTCCTTCATCCTCCGCCAGAGTGTTGTCCTGCTCATCTTCAAGAGGCTCGCGGCGTCGTTGTACTTCCAGCCTGTCTCATCGAGCGCGTTCACGATCACCTGCCTCTCAAGCGCCTTCATGGGCTCGGGCTCGCGAATCACATTGGACAAAGCCCCCTTGCTCTTGAGCTCCTGTATGTCCTTCGGGAAGTGCTCCGTGGAAAGGGTCTTACCAGGGCAACGGACGAATGCGTGCTCTATCACATGCTCGAGCTCCCTGATGTTGCCGGGGTAGTCGTACTCCATAAGGAGCTCCATCGCGTTCGGCGAGATATTCGTTATCTCCATGCCCATCTCTTTGTTGAACTTGTCGATAAAGTGCCTGACAAGGAGCGGTATGTCTTTTTTTCTCTCGCGTAGCGCGGGAAGCTGGATGGGGACGATCTTGAGCCTGTAGTAGAGGTCTTCCCTGAACTCGCCCCTTCTTACGGCGGCCTTCAAGTCCTTGTTCGTCGCGGCGATGACGCGGACATTCACCTTTATCGTCTTTGTGCCGCCGACCCTCTCGAACTCGCCCTCCTGCAAGACCCTTAAGAGCCTTACCTGTGTGTGCGGCGTAATGTCGCCTATTTCGTCCAGGAATATCGTCCCTTCGTCGGCCGTCTCGAACCTGCCGAGCTTGTCTGCAATGGCCCCGGTGAACGAGCCTTTCACATGGCCGAATAGCTCGCTCTCGAGTAGACCCTCGGAAAGGGCCGCGCAGTTGACCTTCACGAGAGGCCCGTTCGAGCGCGGCGAGTTGTGGTGTATGGCGTTAGCGATAAGCTCCTTGCCTGTGCCGGTCTCGCCTTCTATGAGCACCGTCGCCTTTGTCGGCGCGACCTCTTTCAGGAGCTCGAAGACCTCGTGCATCTTGTGGTCCTTGCCGACGACGTTCTCGAAAGAATACTTGCCCTTGAGCTCGTCCTTCAATTCCTTTATGAGCGAGACATCCCTGAAAATCTCTATCCCGCCTATGACGTTGTCGTTCTTGTCTTTAAGGAGCGCCGTATTGATGGAGAGCGTGACCTTCCTGTCGCCGGCTTCGAATACCGCCTCGTAGTTGTAAAGGTGCTCGCCCGTCTTGATGGTGGTGTTTATGAGGCAGCCGAAGGTGCAGGCCGAATGTCCCATGACGTCACTGCACTTGGCGCAGTTAAGGAGGTCGTCTGCCCCGGCCCTCCCGAGTATCTCCTTGGCCGCCCGGTTCACAAAGAGTATCTTGTGGTTGAGCCCTATGACCACGACCCCGTCTGCGATGCTGTTCAGTATCGCGTCGCTGTTCAGGCTTATGAGGTTCTCTTCGTTGTTGTTTATGACGGATGCTTCCATGACATACACTCTCCTTAATCTTTCTGATATACACGCATATTATATGGCGGCCCATTTTTGAAATCAATGACAAATGTTTCATTTGAGGAACAATTGTTGCATTTTGAAACAAACACTAAAAATTAGATATTTTTTCAAGGTCAAAGAAGGGCGTAAATAAAAAGCGGAGCATATATGCGAATATTTGAGCATTTTTATTTTCTCTTAGGGTCTAATACCCTGCGGCTTGCCGCGTTTTTAATCCCCTCCCCCTTGATGGGTGGGGTGACAATGATTTCACCCTCCCCTCACTCCCCTCCCATCGAGGGAGGGGAAGTATAAGAAGGATACCCCGTAGCTTGCTGCTGGGTTCTTCATTTTACGACCTGACGCGGAGATTGGAAAAAATAGCAATTTTTAGGCAAAGAAAAACCCCTGTAAGGCCTGACCCTTACAGGGGTTTGGAGGAGAGCGGTTTGGGGGGGATGTAAGATGGGGTTGATTGCGGAGTTTTATGAAAACGGGCCCAGCCGTCAGGCCCGCGTGTTCGTTACCTCGCTACAGCCGCGATTATCGCTATTACTATCGCCAGGTGGGCGGCCGCCTCTACTATGTGGAAGATCCTCTTTTTCATCGTCATTACCTCCTTGCGTGTGTTACGGGACCATTATACATGGCCAAAATTAAGGTATCGTTAAAGGATGAAGACGATTTCGCGAGCTTTTTTCAGCCAGCGAACCGC
This sequence comes from Deltaproteobacteria bacterium, assembly GCA_016182655.1. Classification (GTDB taxonomy): domain Bacteria; phylum Desulfobacterota; class GWC2-55-46; order GWC2-55-46; family GWC2-55-46; genus GWB2-55-19. Next base: position 19,948 of record JACPGB010000059.1, on the reverse strand, counting down.
CCTGACTGGAGTAGCGTCATTGCGACGAGCGCTACTATCCCGAGCAACAGGGCCACGGCTTCAGCCAGGCGGGTATTCGTCTTCATCTCACAGGTCTCCTTCATCACCCTCATGACAAGACAAGCCTTGAAATCAACGTTACTGCCGAAAGGTTCACGAATATCGCGACTATCTCCATCACCTCTATCTTGTGCCTGTCCATGAATCCCTCCTTTCTCCTGCTCATGCGCCGACCACAAGAGGTCCGAACCCCATTATCCCGGCCGCTATGATGACCGATGCCTCTATCAACAACTCAATGGCCTCTATCGTCATTTTGCCCACCTCCCTGATACGTAGTGCTTTGCTACCGTACGCTTGCATTGTTACAATACAAGAAGCATGCCAAACGGCCACATCAGCCATATCTTATTGTTTTTATTGCATATTCAGCAGAGGCAACCCATTCTATGTTCCATGGAATATCTTTTCAAAAATGAAACAGATAACAGGCTTGAGCATAAAAATGCAATAAAATCGGGCCAATTACCGCTTTTTTTCAAAAAGGAAACGTTTTTCTTCCATGAAACAAGGTTTCATGGCGTGAAACATTAATTGCCGAGGGGTACAAAGAGGAAAAATTGAAGGGGCAGGCTTATCCAGCCTGCCCCGAAGAGGTTATCTGAAAGACCTATATAATCCTACGCGTTTGCTTCGTCGGTCTTGGCGGCATCGATCAACTCGCCCACAAACATGTTCAAATCGGTCGAGTGCATCGCGCAGGCCATCGAGATAGGCTCGCCGCCGAACGCGGGACAGGAGAAACACCCTGACCCGAAGTGCTTTGAAAATACCGCCTTTGTGGCTGGCCACCTTGTGGTGACTTCGCCGGTAGTCATGTCGCCAGTTATGCTTTCCGCAGACATTATCATCCTCCTTGGAGACTTAATATATGACTAATATAGTCAACTTTCACTGATAATTATATGATTTTAGTCATGAATAATCAAGCGCACGATGCTTATGGCCGAAAAAAAACTATAATCTGACCTGGAGTACCCCGTCTTTCTCGACCCATTCAGACTCAAGCCCGAATTCGCCCATAAGCGTCATCATCTTCCCGGCAATGAGTTCGCCCCTCGGGTACGGCGCAAGCTCGGCGTGGAAATCGGTAATTATCGTCGGGTACATGCTTATGCCCTTAAGCATCCCTTCCCAGTCGAGCGTGAATATGAACGATTCGTCGTTCCTCTCGATATCGTCGACAGCGTAGTCGTCGACGAAGTCACCTGTCCCGTACATGATGGGACTGCCCCTGTAGACCTCCACGCCCTGGAATACATGGCACGAGTGGCCGAAGACGATGTCCGCCCCGGCGTCCACCATCGAGCGGCCGAACGACCTGTGCGACTCTATAGGCCTGTAGCCCCAATTCGGGCCCCAGTGGGCAGAGGCTATGACGATATCGGCCTCTCCCTTTGCCTCCGCTATCTTCTCAAAGAGCATAACGGCGCGCGGGTCGTCGAGCTCTATCGGAGCGTAAAAGACCCCGGGGACGCCGTCCCGCGCCTCCCAGCCAGGCTCGTTGTCGGTAAACGCCACGAGGGCGAGCCTTGCGCCGGCCCTCTCGAAATACGCCGTCCTTGAGGCCTCCTCGAATGTATGCCCGAACCCCGCGTGCGCTATCCCAACGCTATCGAGTATCTCCAGCGTATCATAGGCCGCTTCATACTCGAAGTCGAGCGAATGGTTGTTGGCGAGGGAGACCGCGTCAAAACCGGCGGCCTTAAGACACCTTACATTCCTGGCGTCGGTCCTGAAGTGGAACGCCTTGGGTGTAGCCGACCAGGGCCTCCCCCTGTCCGAGACCACGCACTCGAGGTTGCATATCCTCACATCCGCGCTCTTCAAGACCCCGAGCGTGTCGCCCCACGGGAACTCGGACGGCTTCCTCTCGAGCACCCTGTTCACGAGCCTGCCCAGCATGACATCGCCTACGAATAGGAGCCTCATAGCCACCCGCGCGTTTCGCGATTTTCTCATGACCCGCTTTTAACAGTTTCGCCGAGGGCGGCGGGGTTGTCAAGCGCGGGGCGCAAACGGCGTTGAAACCATTACATATTTTTTTAATATGTGCCGGTAGGCACCTTTCTCTTGAACGGATATCTTATCTTTCTGAATAGCTTCAAGCCGCTCATGTCGTCGAATACCGAGTAGAAGACCGGGACGATAAGGAGCGTAACGAGTAGGCATAGCGCCTGGCCCCCGACTATGACTATCGCCAACGAAGCCCTCGAGGCAGACCCGTCGCCGCTGCCGAGCGTTACGGGCAGCATGCCCGCGATGATTGCGAGTGTGGTCATGAGTATCGGGCGGAGCCTTACTTTGTTTGCGAGCATCTGCGCGTCGAACTTCTCCATCCCGCGAGAGCGGAGCGTGTTCGTGTAGTCTATCTGGAGTATCGCGTTCTTTTTCACGACCCCGATGAGTATGAAGAGCCCCATGACGCTGTAGATGTTTATCGAGTTCCCGGCTATTATGAGCGAGAGTATCCCGAACGGGATGGAGAGGAATATCGATATCATGATGGAAACCGGGTGTATGAAGCTCTCGAACTGCGCCGCCAGCACCATGTAGATGAATAGGAGGCTCAAGACGAAGGCGATGAGGAAGTTGAGGAACGCCTCCTGCATGAGCTTGCCTCTACCGAGGAAGTTCGTCGAGTACTCGGAGGGCATGTTGAGCTCGGAGATCACCCTGTTTGCGTCGGTCATCGCCTCTCCGAGCGGTTTGCCGTGGAGGTTCGATATTACCGTTATCTGCCTGCCCTGAGCGTACCTGTCTATCTGGCCCGGGCTTACGCCCTGCGAAAGTACCGCGAAGTTATTGAGTTTCACGAGCCTCCCCTCGCTGTTCGGTACGGTCAACTCCTCTATGACGGAAGCGTCCTTCCTGAAGTCGTCCTTCAGGCGGAGCCTCACGTTGTACTGCTCGTCCCCCTCCCTGTAGAGCGTCACCTTCTCGCCGCCTACCATCGTGCGCAGGCTCGAAGCGATCGACTCGACCTTGACCCCGAGGTCCGAGGCCTTTTTCCTGTCGATGTGTACCTGCACCTCGGGATGGCGTAGGGCCTGCCCGGTGTCGGTATCGACGAAGCCGGGGAGTGCCGAGAGCCTTTTGATTATCTCTCCCGAGTACTCGTCGAGCTTCTTTAGCTCCGGCCCCCTGACGATAAGGTTAAATGGTGTTGCCTTGAAGCCGCCGCCCGAGATGAGGTTTATGGTCTGGACGGAGACGCGCAAGCCCTGGAACTTCTTCATGAGCGTGCGCGCCTCCTGCATTATCTCGGTCTGCTCGCGTTTTCTATCGGACATGTGCTTCAAACCGACATAGATGGAGGCGTCGGTCACATTCGTCATGTACTGGCCGCGGACGCCGATGTTGGTAAATACCTTCTCGACCTCGGGTATCTTCGCTATCTCGGTCTCAATAGACCTCAATATGGCGTCGCTCTTCTCAAGCGACGAGCCCGGAGGCGTCTCGACTATCACCTCGAACTCGCTCATGTCGTCGTCAACGACGAACTCGGCCTTCGACATCTTCGCGAGGGGCACGACCGAATAGAGTATGGCGAGCGCGGCTATAACCGATATGACCCTGTGGTTCAGGCACCATTTGAGCATCCAGAGATAACCGGACTCCATACGCGAATACAAGAACGACTTTCTCTCCTTATCCCCGTTGTGCTTGAGCTTAAGAAGGCGTGAGGAGAGCATCGGCGTGAGCGTGAAAGAGACGAGCAGCGATATCATTATTGCGAACGCGGCGGTCAACCCGAAGCTCTTCCAGAACCTTCCGACGAGGCCGGACATGAAGGCCACCGGAAGGAATATGACGACGAGGGATAATGTCGTGGCCATGACCGCGAGCGCTATCTCCTTGGTGCCGTGGATGGCCGCGTCGAACGCGCTCCTCTTTTCCTCCTCCATGTGCCTGAATATGTTTTCGAGCACGATGATGGCGTCGTCTATGACTATGCCCGTGCAGACCGAAAGCGCAAGGAGCGTCATGTTGTTCAGCGTGAATCCCATGTACTTGAGTATCGTGAAAGTGCCGATGATGGACGACGGTATCGCGAGCGCCGCGATGAAGGCCGTGCGCAAGTCCCTTATGAAGATGAGTATGATTATAGAGGCGAGTATCGAGCCGAGCACAAGGTGCTCCTCGACCTGAGAGACCGCGCTCTTTATGAACTTGGACTGGTCTATGACGACCTGTATCTCTATGTCCAGCGGGAGAGTCGATTTGATCTCGGATAAGTGCGCCTTTACGCTGTCAACGACCTGCACGGTGTTCGTGCCGGACTGCTTGCGTATGAGCGCGGAGACCGCGTTGTTGCCGTTAAGCCGGGAGACCGTACGGGGCTCCTCTTCGCCGTCTACCGCGTACCCTATGTCCCTTATGCGGACGGGCGCTCCCTTGAAGTCCGCGACGATCAAGTCGTTGAACTCGTCCGCCTTCTCGATACGCCCCATCGTGCGCAGACCCTCTTCCCTCGCCTCCCAGGTGATCCTTCCGCCGGGTACCTCGACGTTCTGGCGCTTGAGCGCGTCCTTCACGCTCGCGATGGAGAGCCTGTAGGCTGTGAGCCTGTCCGGGTCTACGACTACCTGTATCTCGCGGGACCTCCCGCCGACAAGCGTTATCGCGCCGATGTCCTTTATGGCCTCGAGCTGTCTCTTTATCCTCTTATCCGCTATCTCGGTTATCTCGCGCGGCGACCTTTTGCCGGAAATGACTATCGACATGATCGGCGCGGCGTCCGGGTCGAACTTTTCTATGATGGGCGCGTCCGTTCCCGGAGGGAACTCTCCGAGCACGGCCGAGACGCGGTCGCGGACCTCGTTCGAGGCGACGTCTATGTCTTTTTCGAGCTTGAATGTGGCGAATACCTGGGACTGGCCTTCGATGGTCGTCGAGCGGAGCTCGTCTATACCGTTTATGGTGTTGACGGCCTCTTCTACCCTCTTGGTTATCTGGTTCTCGATCTCTTCCGGTGAGGCGCCGTCGAGCCGTGTGGTGACGGTGACGGTAGGCAGATCGACCTTGGGGAAAATGTCCAACCCCAGGTCCCTGTATGAGGCGAGCCCCATGACCACGAGGCTCATTATTATCATCGTCGCGAAGACGGGCCTTCTTATGCAGATCTCGTATAGAGACATCTCAGACCTTCTGGATAGTGTTTTATTACTCGGTTATATTGACCTTCGCGCCCTCGAAGAGGTTAGCGAGGTTGGTGGAGGCGACCGTATCTCCGGGCTTTACATCTCCCTCTATCTCTATAAGAGAGCCGACCCTTCCGCCGGTCTTTACGGTCTTTTCATGCGCGACCCCGTCATTGATGACGAAGACCTTGGTTATGCCCACGAACGAATAGACGGCCGACTCGGGCACGAACGGCACCCCTGACTCCTTTTTCGTGAATATGCGTCCATTGGCGAAGAAGCCGGGCTTGAGCTCGCCTTTCAAGTTCGGGACCTCTGCCTCTATGGCGAGCGTCCTCGTATCGGCGTCGACCGCCGGGCTCACCCTCTTCAATACCCCCTTGAACTCCTTGTCCCTGAAGGCCTCGACGGTTATGGCGACCGCCTGCCCCTGTTTCATGTAAGGCACTGCGGTCTCGGCAACGGTCCCCCTGAACTTGAGGACCCCGGTGGATACCACGGCAAAGGCCTTTTTGTTAGCCTCGACCGTCTCGCCCTTGGAGATGAACCGTTCCCGCACCTCTCCGTCTATGGGGGACTTGATAGTCGCGTCGTCGAGCTTCTCCTTGGCGAGGTCCATCTTCGCGTTCGACTGCTCGGCCCTCGCCTCGGCCTCGCTCAATTGCGCCTTCGCCACATCGAACTGCATCTTCGCCGTGTCGAACTGGCTGTTCGATACCATCCCCTTCTTGTAGAGCTCGTCGTACCTCTTGAGGGTCGTCTCCGCATCCGCAAGACGCGCCCTCTCCTTATCGAGCGCGTTTACGTTAGTCCGGTACGCGGACTTCGCGTCATCAAGGGCGAGCCGGAGATCCGTCGTGTCGATGATTGCGAGCGCCTGCCCGGTCTTGACCCTATCGCCGAGATCAGCCGCAATCCTCTGCACCCTGCCGGTCACCTCAGCGCTTACGACCGCCTCTTCGAGGGCGAAGAGCGTCCCTGTCGCCTCCACCGACCTCTCCATGGTCCTGGCTTCGACATGCGCGGTCTTTACTGACAATACCTGGTCAGCGGCCGCCGCGGTCTTCTGAGCGTCCGCAGGCTTCTGTTTTTCGCCGGAACACCCGGCCCCGATGATAAGCGGGAGCGCGAGGAGGGCTATGTAGAGCGGCTTGCGTTTCATCAAAAAGCTCCTTATATTTTTTGCGAGCATTGGTTGCGCGTCTATTTGTTTTCCACGGCCTTCGAGGTCTCCTCATGGAGAGTCCCGGTCGCGTATTTGAGGTTCAACACGGCCAACTCGGAATCGTACCTCGCGTTCGTAAGCGAGCTCTGTGCGGATATGAGGTTAGTGTCCGCGTCTATCACATCCACGGTAGTCGCCAGCCCGTACTTGAACTGCTCGAAGACCATCGTGTAGTCCTCTTCGGCGAACGAAAGCTGTTTTTCCAACGACTTTATGAGGGCCCTGTAATATTCGAGGTTGTTGTACGCATCCCTCACCTCTACCTCAAGGTCGCGGCGGAGCGACAATCTCTCAAGCTCGGCCGCCCGGAGCTTGCTCGAGGCCTCGTCGAGCTCGGCCTTCCTGAGGAACCCCTCGAATAGCGGGAATGTCAGCGTTACCGTGGCCGAAGCGCTGTCGGCCTGGAAAAAGGTCGTCTCCGGGTCCTGCTCCCGCAGGGCGTACGAGCCTTCGAGCTTCAATGACGGGTAGAACGAGCCTTTGGCGTATTTGACGCCTTCGGAGGCCGACCTTTCGGAGAGCACCGCCTGCTTGAGATCGCGCCTCCCTTCGACGGCCTTTGCCAGGTATTCATCGAGTTTAGCCTGAGTGTAAGAGCGCTTCGCGGGCTCCCCGACCTCGATTTCGCCTTCGACTCCTATGAGCCTCTTGAGGTTGTCGTTAGAGTCCCTGAGATTATCCTCTGATTTTATAAGCTCGGCCTCGGCCCCGGCGGATTCGGCCTCCGCGCGAAGGACCGCGGACTTCGTCACTTCGCCGACCGCGAACCTGGCTGAGGCCACCTTAAGCCTCTCTTCAGCCCTTTTGAGGGCGGACTTTTTTATCTCCACATCGCGGAGGGCCTTCAGGACCGAGTAGTAGGCCTGCGCAGTGGAAAGCACAGTCCCTTCCTTTGCGAGCTCGAAGCCCTCCCTCGAGGACTCATACCCGTACCTCGCCTGCCTCCTGGTCGCAAACTCCCTGCCGCCTGAATACAGGGGCTGAGAGACCTTGAGCTCCACTCTGGAGGCCGTATCGGGCTGGATGACAAAGGAGCCGGAGGACTTCTGCTCGGAGTACCGCGTGTAGCTCCCCTCGGCAGTGACCGTGGGGAGTATCTTTGATGTCGCCTTGGTAATAGAGAAGTCGGATTGCCTCACGCCCTCGGCGGCTATACTGACGGACTCGTTAGACCCTATGGCGAGCGCCCAGGCCTCTTCGAGCGTTACGCGCCTCGGCTCCTCGGCCAAGGCGGTGTCGGAAAAACAAAACGATACCGCGAGAAGTACCAGACAAATTACTCCGCGTGCATGCCGGACCATATTACCTCCTCCGCATTCCTTCAAAGAATATGTCGACAAAGACTGATACCGCCGCCTCGTTAGGCCTCGTGAAATACTTTTTGAGCCCGTATATCTCCTGGGCGATGCTGTACTGCAGGACCATGCCCATGAAGGCCCTTGCGGCGAGCGCCGGGTCGGCCTGCCTGAAGACGCCTTCCCTGATAAGCTCCCTTATGCGGGTCTCAAGGTACTCGATGAGCTCAAGGGCGCGCTTCTTGATGAACATGTCCGAAAGACGGTGCTTCTCGATGGCGCTGTAGGTAAAAAGCCGGAGGAACGACGGGTCCTTCTGGTGCTCTTCTATCAGGATCGACGCGAGGGTCGAGAACACCTCCCTGCCTTTTTTTTCCTTGAGTATCGCGATAAGCATCGGCTCTCCCTGCTCGTCCGAGCAATGGAAGTCGATGATCGCGTCATAGAGGTCCTCTTTTTTGGCGAAGTGCCTGAATATGACGGCCTCCGAGATGCCCGCCTTTTTCGCTATCTCGCGCGTGGTCGTGCCCTTGAACCCCTTTTTGGCGAAGAGGTCGGAGGCGACCTTGACTATCTGGGCCTTTCTCTCCTCGCCGGACATCCTCTTTGAAGTCTTCTTAACGGTCCTTTTTGTCGCCTGCATCCTGAGCCGCCTTTAAATGGAACGTGCCGGAGACGGCCACGCGCCGCAACCGTTTTGTAAGTAAGTGCTTACTTGTTATAGCTGTAAAAAAAGGTTTTGTCAATAGGGAGCTTTCGGAGGGGGTGCGGAAAGGATAAAACCCCTCTCAGGGGCGGGCCGGGGCAGTTTGCGTCAATGATATGCCTGGAGAGGAATGGATTCGCCCTTCCGAATCGATGATAAGGGCCTCAAGGGGCTCGATATTCTTAAGGGACTTGACGAACTCCATCCCCTTCTCAGGCCCCATGACGAAGACGGCGGTCGAAAGGGCGTCCGTCGTCTCGGTATCCGGGCCGATGATGGTCACCGACCTCGTACCCCGGGCCGGGTATCCGGTCTTAGGGTCCATGATGTGGTGGTAGCGTACGCCGTCTTTTATGAAAAACCTCTCGTAGTCCCCGGAGGTCGATATCGAGATGTTCGGTAAATCGAGTGTGCCTATGAGCCCTTCCCTGTCCCTCGGGTCCTGTATGCCTATCTTCCAGGGGCCGTCCGGCCCGCTACCCTGCACCCTCATGTCCCCGCCGGCCTTGACTATCGCGTCCTTTATCCCGCTCCTGACTATCTTCTTCATCGCGCGGTCGACGGCATAGCCCTTGGCGATTGCCCCGAGCCCTATGGCCATGCCCTTTCTCTTAAGATACACGGTCTTTTTAGGACGGTCGAGGACGATATCCAGGTAGTTCACGAGCCCAAGCCTTCCTTCGACCTCCTCTTTGGACGGTAGCCGTTCGGTCCCCGGAGCGAACGACCATATCCCCCTCATCGAGGCCCAAGTGATGTCGAACGCGCCCTTCGATGCCTCTGATATGAGAACGGCATCCGATATTATCTTAAAGACCTCATCTGGGACGGCCACGGGCTTTATGCCGGCGTTCCGGTTTATTTCAGATACCGGGGTCCCCTCCTGCCATTCGCTCATGAGGGACTCTATCCGCGCCATCTCCTCCGCGACGGATGAAAAGGCGGCCTCCGCCGTAGAGGCCTCAGAGGCCGATACCGTCATCTCGAGGTCTGTCCCCATGATAGAGGTCTTTTTAGTAAAAATTTCAGCGCGCGCGGAGGACGCGAAAATGAACGCGGATAAAAAGACGGACAAAACGATTGAGAGAGGCATGCGGCTCTTTAAGAGACCCATGATGGGAAATATATCAGGATCGCCCGATGATTATCAATCCATAAACATAGGACACATTTCTTCACCTGAAAAGAGAAGAACTTTGCAGAGATCGTATTTCCGTATGAAGTCAGGTCCTTAGAACTGGATTCCCGATCAAAACCTCGGGAATGACAAGCCACTCAATACTGTCATCCTCGCGAAAGCGGGGACCCAGTGTCTTGTGCAAAGGTCTCGAAAAAAAGGCGGGGAGGCCTTTTGGGCCTCCCCGAAGGGGAGTGGGGGGCGGCGGGTGGATTTGCGGGGGTCTTATGGCATGAGCACTACGGAGGCTATCGTAACTATGATCGCAAGGTTCGCAATTATCTCGAAGATGCCGGTGGTAGTCATGATCCCGTTCCTCTCATCCATTTTCGTCCTCATCCTTACGCCTCCCATTATAGAGATCGAAGATTAGAGCAAAATTAACCAGGGCGTTCATTACGAGGCTCATGATACAACGCATAGGAAATCTTTTCGGTGAGTTTTGTTACGGGTAGCTGATCTCAGAGTGGTTAATGATGCATCCTGCCGATTCCAAAAGGTTTTTGGAGGCAAAAAAAAAGCGGGCCCGGCCGTTTCCGGCCGGGCCCGCCTGTGTCGGATCGATTTAGAAAAGAAGCCTTATGGCCGCCATTATTATATGGGCGTTCACGCCGATCGTCTCCGTGTAGTACTCGTACTTGCCTTCTATCGTGCCGAGCTTGACGCTGTCGAAGAGTTCCTCGCCTTCCTTAAAGAGATACGCAAGCTTGACGCCGTAGAGGTTCGAGTCCAGCGCCTCGAGCTGGGGCGAGGACGACTTGAACTCGTCGGTCGACAAGTAGCTGTCCTTTACGAAAAATGCCTCGGTCTGCGTGTAGTACCTGTAGTTCAGGCGGAGCAACCATTCATCGGAGAGGTACTTGTAGTATTCGATGTCCCCGGTATACGAGGTTATGTCCCAGTCGTCGTTATAGTAGCGGGCCGTGAGCTTTATCGACGAGCGGTCGAGGAGGCCTCCGGAGAAGTAGTGGCTGATGCCCGCGAGATACGCGTTCCTCGACCTCGTCTCGGGGAAGACCTCCTGGACGCACGTTGCAGTCTCCTCCGTGCATGTGTCGGCGGTGACGCCGTCGACCGGCACGAGCCTTATGCCCTCGGACTGGAACCCGGAGGACTCGTTCCTCGAATACCCGATCTGCGCGATGGTGAACGGGGTAAGCACCTGCGTCAGGCCCACGAAGAAGTTGTCCACGTTCTTGTCTTCCGAGCCGTCCATGAACGTGCCGTTTACGGTGTCCATGTTCCTCGAATAGCCGAGCGTGACGGTCGTGTTCTTCTCAAAGAGGTCTTTCTTAAGGGTAACGGTCGGGGTGAGCGACTTGTAATCTGATTCAGTGCTGTAATCCAGATAGGCCTCTGCCCCAATTATGTTGTTGAAGTTATGCGATACCCCGAGCGTAAGCGCGTGGCGGGTGTCGGTCGCCGATGACCCGCCCGCCGAGGAGACGGCGCTTGAGGCCCCAGAGACGGCGGACACCGCCCTGTGCTTATTGAGGGCGTCGTCGTCCTCCCCGGCCTCATCATCGCCGCCTTCTCCGCCGCCCCCGCCCTCGCCGCCTTCGGTGTCCGGGTTTATGAGGTCGATGTTGTACTTGAAATATACCGAGGTATCGAGGTCGACGTCCTTATTCAGCGCGAAGACGCCCGTGTAGACCGAGACGTTGTTGTTGAAGCTGTGGATGTAACCTTCCACCTTCGAGTAATTTTCGGCGGAGGCGTTCTTCGGGACAAAAGACAGGATGAGCGCCGCTACGGACCCTGCCGCGAGTATCTTTTTAATTGCACCCACAGCCACCTCCGCTGACGCCGAAACTGCCCACGCTCCCCTCCCTGGTGCCGAGGAAGTGCTCGCGGACGGACTTCTCTTCCTTGTTATAGTCGAGCTGCATTATAGGGTCCGCCAGGTACTCCCTCTCCCAGGGCTTGACATTCGCGCACCCGGCGGTTGCCGCGAGCGCTCCGAAAAGGAGCGCGGCGTAAACGAGCTTTCTCATAAAAAGGTACTCCTCACTTTAAGAGCGATTCTATTTCAGCGGCCCATTCCTTTGCGTCACTGTCCCTGTAGCCGTAATGAGCGAAGCGTATGACGCCTTCCTTGTCGATGATGAACGAAGTCGGCATCGCCCTTGCCCCGTACTTGGGGATTATCGTGGATTCGGGGTCGAGGAGTACATGAAAATTGCCTGAGAGCCCGGACATCCTGGAGAGAAAATCGTCTACATGCGACCTCTTCCTGTCTACGTTCACCGCGAGGACCACGGTATTTGGCGCGTAGTCCCTTATGAAGCTGTTGAGCTCCGGGAACTCCTTTTTGCACGGGGGGCACCAGCTCGCCCAGAAGTCTATGAAGACCACCTTGCCCCTAAAATCGGAAAGGGAGACCGGTTTGCCGTTAAGGTCCTGGAGCGTGAACTCGGGGGCCTTCGTGTTCACTATCCCGGCCAGCGCAGGCGTTATCATGAAAAGCGCAAGGATAAGCCCTGAAAATATCATTTTTGCCCTGCTCATGCGTCCCTCCCTTTCGTGCAAAACATTTTACGGCCGATAGATTAAGAGAAGATTAGAAGTTGTGACTTTTATCACGCACCCCGCCCCTCGCGCAACCATTTCAACGACTTCATAAGACCCGTAAGCAGGTGTTTACGCGCATCCTAACAAAAATCATTTTAAGGTAAACCCCGTTCAGGTTAAAATCCAGTGAAGGTCGAACCCGGATGCGGAGGCGTTTAATGCACTTGGAAAGTATATACTTGAACGGGATAAAATACGAGTGGCTCGGCCAATCAGGGGTGCGGATGACCTCCGGGGACGGGTCCGTCGTCTACATCGACCCTGTCATGCTCGATGAGGGCGCGCCTCTTGCCTCCCTGATACTCATCTCCCACCACCACGTCGACCACTGCCTCCCGGAGTTCATTACCCCCATAAGGGGAGAGAAGACGAAGCTCGCCGCCTTTCACGAGAGCTACATCAAATATTGCGCAAAGGACATCAAGGGCGTGCGCACGGTAAAGGTCGGCGAGACGGTTACGCTTGCCGGGGCAAAGATCACCGGCACAGAGGCCTACACCGCAAGAGGCTTTCACATGAAGGGCGAGGGCTGCGGGTTTCTTATCGAGCTATCCGGACAGATCATCTACTTCGCCGGGGATACCGGAAGGACCCCCGGGATGGACTCGCTTTCCGGGATAGACTGCGCCATCGTCCCCATAGCCGACAACACATACTCGATAAAAATGGAGGAGATGGCAGAGGCGGTAAAGTCCATGCGGCCGCGCCTCGTCATACCGGTCCATTTTACTCCCGTGGACGAACCGGACCCGGAGGTCACCGGCGGGTTATTTCTCTCAAAAGACCCGAAGTTCTTTACCATCAAGGAGGACCCCGAAAGGTTCGCAAGGCTGCTGGAAGGGTCCGGGGTGGAAGTGGCCCTCCTTAAAAAACTCGGGGGTCCGGTCAGGAAATAAAAAGGCGCGGCGCAAAGATGATACCGAGCATTAACTATGCGCCGCGTCGTATTGATATTATTGCTTTTTTATTTTGGCACCTTTACGGCCTCGAAGTCCCCCTCCTGCCCCCTTGTGTGGCAGGCCCCGCAGTTGGAGGCGCTCCCGACAGACGGTCTCTTAAAGGCGTTCTTCACCTTCCTGTGCTCCTTTATGATCCAGGGCACATCCATTATCCTCTCGGGTGTCGCAGACCCCACGCTCTTCATTATCTTATTCGACCACTCGGTATTCGTTTTCTCGGCCGAGTTGGCATTGAGGAAACCCGATATCTCGGAGGAAGTCTTCTCGTCGAGCGCGAGGTTCTCTCCGAAGTGCTTGTCCGACCCCTTTATGAGCGCCTCCCAGGAGCGCGCCGGCAGGAGCCCCGGCAGGTAGAGGTAGTGGCAGGCAGAGCACTCCTGCTTGTATGTCTGGTTCTCAACCGCCTTGTAACGGCCGTGGTCCTCGTGCTCACGCTCTCCCCTGTCCGCGTAGGCAGATGCCCCGGCGGAGAGCGTCAGGCCCAATACGGCGGCAAACAATGTCCTGTGGATACGGTTCGTCTTCATCGATCCTCCTCGATCACATGGTGGTCATAAAAGTTATAAAATCGCCCTTTTCCTTCGGCGTGCATTCCCTCTCGAGCACCCACTCGCAGTTGCGCTTGAACCACTTCTCGACCTTCTTCGGGTCCGTGAACCTCTCCTTGTTCACCGACTGCGCCATCGGCTCTATGACCTTGCCGACGACTGTCTTGCCCTTCTGCCTCGGGTCGTTGGTGTGGCAGGTCGAGCAGGAACGCTCCTCTCCCTTCGAGTGCTTCCTCTTTGTCGCGAAGAACCTCTTGCCGTCCTCCGCGCTGAAGGACTTTACATCGGCCTCCAACCGGTACTTATCGACAAGCATCTGTACATCCGGGTTCAGCACCGCCCATGCGCCGCCAGAGACCAGAAGCGTCCCAAGGGTGACAAAAGCCAATATCCCTCGCCTCATCCTTTTTCTCCCCCGTTCGATTATTCCGGTATCGCTATATCATGGTCCTCGAAGGACCCCAGCTCCGCCCCTGGATGGCAGGCGATGCAGTTGGACCTGCTTACCACCGACTTCCTTTTGAAGACCTGCTCGTCGATATCCGCGTGCTTCGCCTTCCAGTAAGGTATGCCGGTTATCTTGCCAGGGGCGGGAAGGCCCCTTAACGACCGAATGAGCTTCCTCGACGCCTCTGTAGCGGACCGCTCAGCCGAGGCGGATACGAGGAACCGCTCTATCTCATCCTTTGCCGTTGCGTCCAGGGTGACTACCTCGCCGAAGTGGTCGTCGAGCCCGCTCATCACCTTCTTCCAGGACTCTGCCGGGAGGATCGTGGGGTGGAAGGCGTTATGACATCCGGCGCATTCTTCCTGCCACGCCGCGTTGACCTTCATCTCGGCGGCGAAGCCTTTGTCGTCGACTACATTCGGCTGTGGCGCGTGGAGGAAGTCCGTCCTTCCGGCGGGCCTCAGGAAGAAGAGCGCAAGCCCTCCCATGAGCGCCACTATCATCCATACCATGAGCCTTGGCACCGAGCGTCTCTCGTGCGGGGGGATGTGTGAGACCCTCTCGGAGTATGTCTCCTCGTCTTCCTTGGTCCCGATGAACATCGAGACGATTATGTTCTCGCGGAGAAGAAAGTCGTGAAAGAGCGCCGCGCATATGTGAACGACCACTACCGCTATCGCGAGGTCCGCCAGAAACGCGTGAATGGCCCTCGCGTTATACCCGGCGTCGAAGCTGAAGACCCCGGCCCAGAACCCCCTGTTCTCCTCGCCTCCGTAGGTGACTATGCCTGATACGGCGATAGCGGCGACCATGGCGAGCATGACGAGCACGACCCATCCGACCGCCGGGTTGTGGCCGAGATACCTTGGCGGGTGAAGCCTCACAGCCGATACAATATAGCCTTTGACCTTCTGCCAGCCGCGGAGAAACCCTGAAAACCTGGCGAACCCGTTACCCGCAAACCCCCAGAGCACCCGGAAGACCACGAGCCCCAAGGCGATATACCCTAACGAGGTATGCAGATTGAGGAACCTGTCCCCGTGGGAGCTTAAAAAGGCCCAGGCAAAAACCGTTACCAGAAACCAATGGAAGAGGCGCGTCGGTATGTCCCAGACTTTTATTTTCAACGAGTCGACCGGTTGTTCATGCGCCATCCACAAGGGTTTGATTTTTCGAAGGAATCTCCGAAATGCGCCGGGCGGCTGTAGTATAACAAAGTTTGAACCACCAGTAAAGCGCTTGTGAAAAAAAGGGCCGGATCTTGTAACTCGGCCATGCTCCGCGCACCGAGCCTTATCTCGCCTTCCAGTCTGTTATACTCTTAGTAGAAATCCTAAACCCTGCGAGATTAAAATACGATTAGAGGCACGAAAAAATCCGGGATAGACGGATTTTTATTGACTAATGCAACTAAGTTGCATTAATATACCACTATGAAGGCGCTCGGAGAGATACTCGCTGAGCTCTCGAAAGGGGGCTTCAGGATAACCAGGGCAAGGAGGTCCATGATAGAGGTCCTCCTCGATAGCCGCCTCCCCCTTTCAGCCGAAGGGCTCATAGATGCGCTCCTCGGGAAAAAAGTCCCGGCGAACAAGACGACGGTCTACAGGGAGCTCACGTTCCTTAAGGAGATGGGTATAGTCCAGGAGATACAGTTCCTACACGAGCGCGTCAAGAGGTACGAGGTCGTCTTCGGCGGCCACCACCACCACCTCATCTGCATGGGGTGCAAGAGGGTCGAGGACGTCGAACTCGAGGGAGAGCTCGAAAAATACGAGCGAGAGATAATGAATTCACGGGGTTTCAAGGTACTTAACCACACGCTCGAATTCATGGGCCTTTGCGAGGACTGCAGGTAGGGTTATGAAGGTACTGACCGTCAAAAACCTGAATATCGAGTTCGGCGGGACAAAGGTCATCGAGGACCTTAGCTTCGACGTTGAAAAAGGCGAGGTCCTCGCCGTAATAGGCCCCAACGGCGCCGGAAAGACCGTCCTTATCAAGTCGCTCATCGGCCTCATCCCCCACAGGGGCGAGATAACCTGGGTGCCGGGGATAAAGACCGGATACGTCCCCCAGAGGATGGACATCGAGACCGACGTTCCGCTAACGGTCAGGGAGTTCTTCAGGCTCCGGGGGCCGGAGGCGACGGACAAGAGGATCGCCGAGAAGCTCGAGTTCGTGCAACTGGACCTTGAGATACTAAGGAAGGGCTTCGGCGAGATATCGGTCGGGCAGAGGCAGAGGGTGCTCGTGGCCTGGGCGGTCCTCGGCGACCCGGACGTCCTCATATTCGACGAGCCGACCGCCGACATAGACATCGCCGGGCAGGAGTCCGTCTACAAGATGCTCTACCACCTGCAGAAGAACATCGGGCTCACCGTTATAATCGTCTCTCACGACCTGAACGTCGTCTACAGACACGCCCAGACGGTGCTCTGCCTGAACAGGAAGAACCTCTGCTTCGGGGCCCCGAAAGAGGTATTGAGCTCCGAACAGCTCCTTGCCCTTTACGGCGGCGAAGGGGCGTTCTTCGACCACAGGCACGAGACTTAAAAACCATGGAAAACATCGTCCTTCCGATGATAGTCGCGGCGTTCGTCGCGGCAAGCGCGTCCCTTCTGGGCTCTTTCGCGATCCTTAAAAGGATGGCGCTCGTAGGAGACGCCCTCTCTCACGTGGCTCTGCCCGGCATGGCCCTTGCGCTCCTCTTTCAGTTCAACCCGTTCATTGGGGCCGTCGCTTTCCTTTTCGTAACGGTAGTCGGCATCTGGGTCATAGAATACAGGAGCTCGCTTTCGCTCGACACGATAGTCGGCGTCTTCTTTACGGCGTCTCTGGCGGCAGGCGCGCTTGTGATGCCCGAGCACGACCTTATCGAAGCGCTCTTCGGG
Organism: Deltaproteobacteria bacterium; assembly: GCA_016182655.1. Classification (GTDB taxonomy): domain Bacteria; phylum Desulfobacterota; class GWC2-55-46; order GWC2-55-46; family GWC2-55-46; genus GWB2-55-19. The sequence continues at coordinate 2,921 of JACPGB010000059.1, read as the reverse complement.
AACATCACCGACCTTAGCATGGCCGAGTCCGTCTTCTCCATCACGCTCTCGGTCCTGCTCATAATACTCATACTCGCCATCTACAAAAAGCTCACCCTCAACATGGTATCCGAGGAGATAGCGCAGTCCATCGGCATAAAGAACAAGAGGCTCGAGTTCATCTACCTCCTCGCGTTCGCGCTCGGCGTGGCGCTCGGCATAAGGTTCGTCGGAGCGCTCCTCATGGGCTCGCTCGTAATAATACCGGCGGCGTCCGCAAAGAACATCGCGCGGTCGCTACGCTCCTTCATGACGGGCTCCGTCGTCTTCGGGGTCGCCGCGGCCTCTACCGGCATATACATCTCACACCTTTACGCGATGACGCCCGGGCCGATATTCATCATGATAAGCTCCGGGATATTCATTACGACCCTCATAATACGCCAGCTCCGAAGGCCCCGGTCCGGCCGCGCCTCATGACGGGGCTTTGGTGATATGGGCGAGCCTCAAGGTCGCGTCGAAGAGATCGGGGTCTTCGAACCTCGACTTCATCGAGAACTCCATTACCGCTATCAAATGCCTGCCGTTTTCAGCCTGAAAAAGGAAGTTTACGAGCTGGTTCAGGTCCACTCTCTCCATCCTGACCTCTGCCTCGCGTTGCACGTAACCCGCGGCCGCGCTCTCACCCAGAGGCTTTAACGAGACTATCCTCCCCCTTACGCCTATGCCTTGCGCGAGAGACTCGACGACCGACACGACGGATGCGTCCGCGACGGAAGCCTTTCTTGAGAGTTCGTCTATCCTCGCTTTTTCCAACACATACCCGGACCGAAGCACGGCGAACCTCTCCATATCGGCCTTTTTCGTTCCAACGAGCCTTTTCGTCCGGGAGTATTGAGAGTAGACGCCGATAAGGAGAGAGAGCGTAATGACCGGCACGACTGCCCAGATGGCGAGCTCGATAGCCTCTTCGCGGCGGAGCCCTTTCAGGCGCCTGAGCCCGTCTTCCATGAGCGCCTTTATGTCCGCATACATCCTCATCTGAGCGTAGCCGAGATGGAAAAGACCGCGCCTCCGCCGGGCCCTGCCTTTACGTCAGAGACGCGCGCCTCGCTGAATAACGGCCCCGGCGCGAGACTCTCGCTCAAGGCGTTGGCGGCCTCGAACGACGGGGCCTCCCCCTTTGCGGTGACTTTTTCCCGGGTAACGGAGAGCTCGCTGAACCTTACCTTCAACTCGCCTCCGGAGCGGGCGAGAGAATTCATTATGTCGAGGACGGAGCGCCCTCCGCCCAATACGGCCGCCTCGCTCCTTAAGGCCTTCATCTTCGCCTCGAGCTGGTAGAGGGGATCTACGACGTTCCTGTCAGCCGGAAAAAGCTCCAGGTATGACGCCCGCATGGTATCGTTATAGGAGGAGAGCTCCTTCGACGCGCCAAGATACTTTATATAAGTATCTGCCACGAGGAGGAGCGCCAGGAAGATGACGGCGGCCGAGGTAGTCTTTAGCCTCTTTCTTGCCTCGGTCTTCTCCTTCGTGTACTCGAACTCCCCCTTCCTCAGGTTTATCGTCTCGTCGATCACTCCATTCTTAAGCGCAAGAGAGAGAGCGAGTATGGCCGCGCCTTCGGCGGGATATCCGCCGGGGAGCTCCATCCCCTTTACCGCGCCCGTCCACGGCAACATCTCGGCCACACTCTCCACTGCCCAATCGGCCACGAACGCCTCGTCGATCTTCACGGATTCCGCCTCGAGATAGGCCGATGCGAGCCTTACGCCTTCGAGCCTCTTGAACGGCTTGAAGAACTTGAGCCGCCCTTCCTCCGCGACGACAAGCGAGTCCCTGTTGACGAAAGCCTTCGTACCCTCCCCGTCCTCCCGCAGGAGCGCGGGCACGGAGAGTACGGGCACGCCGGCCCAGAACGGGTCGAGGTCGAGGTCTTTAAGCGCCGCGAGATAGTCCCTTAAGTACGCCTTCTCAAGGGCGACGGCAAGGGCCTTGCCGGGAGCGAGGCTCATTCCGTCAATGACCGCCTCATCGACGTTGATATGAAGGAGCCCCCCGAGCTCGAACGGAAGCACCTCGGCCATCTTTTTACGGTCCTCGAACGGTATCGGCAATATCCTTACGGAGAGGCTCGTCGCGCTCACGCCTGCGAGCACCCTCGCGGGTTTCAGCCCCTTTTCATCCGACCATTTCCTGACTGACTCAAGCGCCGCCTTCATCGCCGGGGTGAAGGAATGGTCGTCGCCCGGCGCGAACCTGACTGAGGTGAACTCGAGTGGTTCGAGAGCGCGCGTCGAGAACGCCCCGGCCCTCAAGGCGTCGCCCGATAGGTCCAGTATGAGGACACAGCCCGCCATCCTTTAGTATTCGCTCCAGAAGAGTATGCCACCTCCGGTCTTGACCACCGCCTCCGCCTCCTTTATTGCGTCCCCGGCGCGCGCCCTCGACCGTATCCGGTAGACACTGCTCTCGACGGTAATCTTGTCCTGCATCGCGTAGCCTATGGTTGAGAAGCCGCTGGCCTTCAATATGTCGGATTTGTCCTTGAAAGGCGTCGCGTTCCTGTACTCTATCACCGCCTCGGCGAGGGCGTCCGTCATCGATTCATCGAGGGCCATCAAGACCTCCTTCGGGGCCGTATTTATATTGATAAGGCCGTCGGTATTATGCGGAGAGACGAACGGCTCGATCTTCCTCATGACCTCGCCCGAGTATCCCTTGATGAGACGGAGCTCGCCTGTGGCATCGACATACCCGTTCCTGACGCCGTGCGGGGTCTTGAGCGACGAGTATTCCGGGGCCTCCGCGCCGTAAGGCCTCGGGTCGTCGTCCGCGTCGATCCAGTCGGCAAGCGGCTCCGCGAGACGCTCCTCAAGCTTCAGCGCCTTAAGGAGCCTCGTGTATATGCCCCCTGTCTTATCGTTAGAGAGCCCCGT
>JACPGB010000058.1 GCA_016182655.1 Deltaproteobacteria bacterium | reverse complement strand
CGCGATAAGCACGAAAGACGGACACGTATACGACTACCACAACCAGTTATACCGGATATCCATCACGAGCGACAGGGATGATGTCGGGATATTCAGGTTCAGGCACAAATGGGAGTTCAAGGACGGGTTCAGCGTGGAGAGCCGGGCGGGCGGAGAGATAAAAGCCCTGTAGACCGTTCACGCCGGGTTACGGGGCATTACGGCAAGGAGTCTTAAATGCAGCTACCGACGGAAGTCAATCTAAGCTCGCATAGAGCCGGCATAGGCTGGCTTATAGTCGCGTACAAGAAGATAACGCGTAAACTCGTCGCTCCCTATCTCAGGAACGTTTTTGAGAAAGAGCACTCGATGCTGGAAGAGAGGTTTTCTCGCACGGAAAGACGGTTCGAAGAGCTGGAATCCGTCGGCGCACAGAGGTCGTCCGAGATAAAGGCCAGGATAGAATCGATAGAGCTGCATCTGCCGACCCTGCTGAACTACATCTCTTCGTTTACCAATACGGCGAGGCAGCTAAAGAGGCAAGACGTGGAGTTGGCAAAGATCAAGGGGCTTCAGGAGGGGCTTGAGTACCTGACAGGGAGGGTCGAGTTTGTCAGGAACGAGATGCTCTATGAATTCAAATATGGCTCGAAAAAACCGGATTTAACGAAAAACGCCCCGGAGGTAAAGTTCCTTAATCCGTCGAAGGCCGAATCGATGGCCGGGGACATCCGGGTAAACGTGGGCTGCGGCCATATACCCATGGAAGGCTACCTGAACATTGATATGAGGGAATTGCCGGGCGTGGACATCGTGGCGCCCGCCGGGGGCCTGCCGTTTGCGGAGAACAGTTTAAATGAGATATTCTCATCGCATCTTCTGGAACACTTCCCCCTGGAAGAGCTCAAAAGGAAGGTGCTACCGCACTGGCGAGGTCTTCTGAAAAGAGACGGGGTCTTGAGGGCGGTAATCCCCGACGCCGAGGCGATGATAGGGCATTACGCAAAAGGCGGGTATCCTTTCGAGAAGCTCAGGAACGTCACTTTCGGGGCGCAGGATTATAACGGGGACTTCCATTTCAACATGTTCTCGCGGGACGGCATAAAGAGTTTGCTGGAAGAAGCCGGATTCAGGAACGTGTCATTCAGGGCGCTTGGCCGCGTAAACGGCGACTGTTATGAGATGGACGTAGAGGCCGTAAAATAGCGGTTAACCGCAAAACGGCCTCAGGCGAATAATCCTTATCGAGAGCAGGACCAAGATGCCTCCCAAAGTGTCCGTAGTCATAAACACGTATAACAGGGCGAAGAGCCTTGAGAACACGCTTCGGTCACTGTCATGCCTGACCTACGGGGACCTTGAGGTAATAGTCGTAAACGGCCCGTCCACCGACTCCACGGCAAAGTTATTGGAAAGTTTCGGCGACCGGATAAAGGCTGGCGTCTGCCCCGAGGCCAACCTCTCGATGTCGCGCAATATCGGCATCTGCATGGCTGCGGGCGAGATCGTCGCGTTCATCGACGACGACGCCATACCCGAGCCCGAGTGGCTTTCTGAAATTGTCGATGGATACGACAGCGCCGAAATAGGCGGAGTCGGCGGGCTCGTCTACGACCATACCGGGTATAGCCTCCAGTACGGATATGCCACCTGCGACAGGCTCGGCAACGCCATTTTCGACCACGGCGAGCCCGCGCTCCTGTATAATTTCCCCCTGTCAAAAAGGTTCCCGTACCTGCAGGGCACAAATTGCTCGTTCAGGCGGGACCTGCTCCTACAGATAGGCGGCTTCGACGAGGAGTATGAGTTCTATCTGGACGAAACTGACGTCTGCCTGAGGATAGTCGACAGGGGCTATCTGATAAAACAGCTCAACAAGGCCAGGGTCCACCATAAATTCGCTCCGAGCCATATTAGGAACGAACACAGGGTGACCGCGAACCTGTACCCTGTAATGAAAAACAAGATATATTTCTCCATAAAGAACACGAGAGAATGCGAGGACATAAGCCTAAACGCCGTAATCCGCGACGCGTCGGTTTTTATCGACAGGCTCGCCGAGGACACGAAGTCTCATTTTCAAGACAGGAGGCTCACCGCCGAGGACCTTTCGAGGTTCTGGCGTGATGTGGACAGGGCCTGGAGCACGGGCATAATGGACGGGCTCGCAAAGGACCGGGTGCTGATCACCCCGGAAAAGATCGAGAGACACTCCAGCCCCTACAGGAAGTTCCCAACGTCCGTTAAAAAAGGCGGCGGTCTTTGCATCTGCTATTTGTCGCAGGACTTTCCGCCGGGGCATAACGGAGGCATCGCGAGGTTCACGCACGACCTCGCCATGGGTGTCGCCGCGCTGGGGCACCAGGTGCATGTGATAACGAAGGGCAAGGGGCATTCCACCGTCGATTTCGAGGACGGGGTCTGGGTGCACAGGATCGTCCCTGAAGAGCGCGGCCTTAATGACATACCCCGGCACCTTCCAGTATACAGAAAGAACCTGGGTTACGCGCTTTCGGCCTATGAAGAGGTCTTGCGTATCAACGAACGCCGCAGGGTCGATTTGGTCGAGGCCCCCATTTGGGACGCCGAGGGGCTCAAGTGCATGGAGGACGAAAGGTTCTCAACCGTTATAAGCCTCGAGACTACCGTAAAGATAGCAGCCGACAGCCAACCCGATTGGGACAAGAGCCCTGATATCCGGAAATTGATAGAGGTGGAAACAGGCATGCTGAGGAGCGCGGAGGCGTTCCACGCCATAAGCAGCGGTATAATCAAGACGATAGAGGATAAGTACGGCGTCAGGCTCGCCGAAGACCGCATAGGCCTCGTCCCGCTGGGCGTCAAGGACGAAAGCCCGAACTACTCCAGAAAGCGGGCCGACGGCTCGATAATGGTACTCTTCGTCGGCAGGCTGGAAAAGAGAAAGGGCATCGACGTGCTCCTGGAATGCGTCCCTTCTATCTGCTCAAGGTTCGGCGGCGTCAGGTTCGTGATAGCGGGGGACGACACTATTTTGAACGAGAACGGGAAGTCCTTCAAGGACGAGTTCCTTATGAAGAACCCGGGGAGGGACTTTCTCGGCAGAGTGGAATTCGCCGGAAGGGTCCCTGACGAAGAGCTTTATCAGCTTTACGCGGACTGCGACATATTCGTAGCCCCTTCGAGATACGAATCGTTCGGGCTCATCTTTCTTGAGGCGATGGCGTTCTCAAAGCCCGTGATCGGCTGTGAGGCGGGCGGGATGGTGGAAATAATACGCAAGGACGAGAACGGGCTTCTGGCCGGGCCGGGCGACGTGGAAACCCTGATGAAGGCCCTCGAGGACCTCATAACCGACAATGCAAAGCGCGAGAGGTTCGGGAGAAGGTCGAGGGAGATCTTCGAGAACTCTTTTACCATGGACAGGATGTCCGCAGGCATGGTCGAGTTTTACAAAAAGGTGATCTCAAGAAAGTCCGCCGGGGCGGCGAGTGCGCCGGTTAGGGTTTGCAGCGATGATAAATAGCATACTGGGCCTCCTATGCTGTCCTGAATGCCTTTCCCGGCTCGACGTCCTCCCGACGGAGCTCTTCATGGGGGACGTTAAGGGAGGGTTGCTTAGATGCCCCGGGACCGGAAGGCTCGTAGGGGTAGTGGAGAACTACAAGGCCGACTTCCTCCACTTCGACCGGAATATCGACGTAAAGGCGGTTGAGGAGCGGATCCGGAAAGGCGAGCTTCCGGTCGAAAAAGACTGGGAATTCGAGGTGGAGAAAATACCCTTTAACGACCCGAGGATTAGATATACCGGGGCCTGGGGGCCGCTTGAGGACCGGTTCTTTTACTCCGAGGGGCTGAATGACGAAAGGGCGTCCATCGAGATAGACTGTTCGAAGTTCCATGCCTCGCTCTTTAACCACAACTGGAGCGGCAAGGTCCTTTTGAGGGTCGACAACAGGTTCGAGCGCGAATTCGACCTCTACAGCCCGGACGGATTCGCGCCCTCAGCGTACACGATAGACGAGGAGCTTCCCTTCGGGAGGCATCTTATAGAGGTGATCCCGCTCGGGCGAAAAAACAGCGATTCCGCCTCGACCCAGGTCATCCTGGGCGGCTTCGAGGTCACTACCGGCAGGGTAGTAAGGACAAGATACGCGAGGAAGGCGGAGAACAAGGGCAACCCGTACCCGGAAGGCTTCCTTGGGATAGCCAGCGGCCTGCCGAAGGACGCCCTTATACTCGATTGCAGCGGCGGCAATCGCCAGCTCGGCGACGACCGTTACATCAATTTCGAGTACATGAAATATGAGCTGGCGGACGTCTACGGGGACGGCCACTGCCTGCCTTTCAAGGACAATACATTCGACCTTGTGCTCAGCCAGGCTGTGATGGAGCACCTGCGCGACCCGTTCAAAGGAGCTTCCGAAATATACCGGGTCACAAAGCCCGGGGGCTTACTCTGGGCCGAGATCGCGTTCATGCAGCCTCTCCACGCCGTGCCATATCATTTTTTTAATTCCACCATATGGGGGATAGAGGAACTGTTCAAGAGGTTCCGGAAGGTGGAATCGGGGTGCTTCGGCAACCTTTCGGTCACGTTCGACTGGATGATAAGGACTACAAGCGTAATCAAAAATATCGGCCCGGAGAGGTATTCAAAGCTGCTGGAGACATTCAGGGAGCTTGACGGTTATGTCACCGATGACGAGCTCAGGAACATAGGGTCCGGAGTAAGATTCCACGGCGTCAAAGACCCTGCGCCGAAGGCGGAGGAATGAGGATATCCTTCATAAACGGGCTCATGGTCGCCGGAGACGCCATCTCGAACTCGGTCAAAGACAAGGTTCGGGCCGTGACCGAACACTCCAGGGAGACCGGCGTCCCGCTTGACGCAAGGGTCTTCCTTTGCGGAACGGACGCGAGGGACGAGAGGGTATCCGTCGTCAGGGGCGTAAACGACATCGTGAGCCACGGACATTTTCTCTCGTCGGATATAGTGATCTACGACTTCGGCATCTATTACGAGCTTTTTAATTCCATATTCCTCGCGCCTCCGGCGGCAAGGAAGTTCGTCCATTTCCACAACATAACGCCTGCGGAGCTTGTGCCTGAGAGGGAGCGCGAGACGATCGAGAAATCATATTCCCAGCTCGCGAATGTCTTCGCGGCGGACCATATCATCGCGGGGTCCCCGTACAACAGGGACACCCTCCTTAAATTCGGCGTAAGCGGGGACAGAATAACAATCCTCGATTACTCCATCGACTTCCCCGACGGCTCTCGGGAGGGCAGGATCAAAATAAAGGAACGCGGCCCGGCGAGGCTTTTATACATAGGCAGGTTCGTGCCGTCCAAGGGAGTGCTTGACCTGCTTAAGGCCGTTAAAATGGCCTTGGATAAGGGGTTCTCGGGGTTCAGGCTCGACTTGATAGGCAACGAGACCTTTTCCGACAAGGCGTATATGGAGGCGATCAAGGCCTTTATAGCTGAAAACGGCATCGGTGAATTTGTAGACTTCAGAGGGACCGTCACCGACGAGGAGCGCCGAGTGTACTACGAAAGAGCCCACGCGCTTGTAATGCCGTCATATCATGAGGGGTTCTGCGTGCCTGTCGTGGAAGCTTATAATCACGGCTGCTTTGTGATCTCATATGACGCAGGGAACCTTCACAACCTGGTAAGCGGCTTCGGGTGCGTGGTCAAGACCGGAGACGTGGAAGGGCTCTCGGAGAGTATTGTCAGGTTCTGCTCGAGGAAAAGCGGGGACAGGATCGTCGCCGACGCGGGCTCATTTGACGAGGATGAATACGCGAGGACCGTCGTCGGGTACTCGGACACATTCTCATTTGCAAGGTTTAAAGACCGTTTTATAAAGATACTGGATATGGGAATCCATGCGACCGGCTAAGCTGATGCTTAAAAGCCGGGGTGATAGACCGGGCGCTTCAGCCAAGGCTGCCGGACATTACCACGACCTGCTGATAGCGGCCAAAAGAACTGGCTGAACGATATTAAAAACATGAAGGCTGGGGGATGAGATTGCGCCTGCCCTTGGATTCCGATTTGACATCGCACCGCCCGTTGATAGGGCGCTTGATAGTGTCGTATAAGAAGTTGGTCCGTTTAATGGTCTCCCCCTATCTGAGGAACGTTTTCGAGGAGGAGCACAGGATCATCGAAAGCCGCATGGACGAGCGCCTGAGGGAGTTGAGCGACAGTCTCAGGAAGAGGAGCGATATCATCGCCGCCGACATCCTCGCGAGGAACAACGCGCTGATCGAGACCTTGGGGAGGAAGCTTGAGGAGCATGTTTCCTCATGCGGGACAGGCGGGCATGGCCGGGCGATTGCCTCGGGTCCGGCCCTTGCCGGAGGTCCTGCAAATGCCTTCGGGCCTGAAAGCGGGATTCCGGGATATTTCAAGGGCGCGCACGTGCTCGTCGCCGGCTTGCCTGAAGCGGACGCGCGAGGATGGACGCGGATGGGCGAGGGCGCGCGTTTCCACCATGTTGAATGGACCGGGGCGGTAGACTTCATAAATGTATTGAAAGGCTTTGAGGACAACGCGCTCTCCGGCATAATGATAGGCGAAGCCTTCAGCCGCGCCCGGAGGGACGAACAAATTGGTATAGTCGGGCTCTGTCATTCAAGGCTTTCGCCTGGCGGCGGCATAGTAGTAGCCGTACCGCGTTCAGGCGAGGACCGGGGCGCGGATTTGAAAGAGTTCTTGAGGAGCGGTAATTTCGGGGATATTGAAGAGAGGGCGTTCGGCAGAGGCGACGGCCCGCTCCGGCCGCTTCCCGCGGGGTTCAGGGATAAGGCCCTGGACGGGCTCGTGGACGAGTTGAACAGGAATTTCGACATGCTGAACCGCCTCCTTTTCGGCGGCCCTCTTTTTATCATAGGCAGAAAATAGCCTCGATGCTGAAACGGATTCCATCATTCAAGAGGCCGCCCGCCTTGTCTTTTATTTTGCTCCCGTATTCACAACCTGAAAACGTGCGTTATTTTCCTGAACGGTAATTATGAGAATAGGCGTTGACTTGAGGTCGCTTCAAACGGGTTCCCAATACAGGGGGATAGGGTACTTCACCTATAACCTGCAGAAGGCTGTCTCGGAAATCGACAAGGAAAACGAGTACATTTTTTTTGCCAACGAATTCGGCCCCGGCGAGCGATACCCGCTTCTCGAGAGACTCGTCTCTGAGACGGGTCACAGGCTTGTCGCCCTGCCTGTGACTCACGCGCGCGACCGCGAATGGGGCAGGACATGGGAGAGGCTGTCAACGCCGTTTTTTTTCAGGCTCGAGCGCATGGACATCCTCCATGTGACCAGCCTTTTCGAGGACGCGACCCCCGTCGGGTTTTATCCCTTCGGAGGCAAGCTGGCCGTTACATTATACGACCTGATACCGCTCATTTTCAGGGCGGATTATCTCGACGGCGCGCCTGAATGGAAGTCCGAATACATGTCGCTTGTGGACCTCGTCAGGGAGCACGCCGACGGCGTACTCGCGATCTCGAAATGCACCAGGGACGACGCGGTAAAGCTCATTGGTCTTCCTCCCGGGAAGATCTCGGTCGTATACGGCGCCACGGGCGACACCTTCAGCCTCATCGAGGACGGGGCGCGGGTCGCGGAGCTTAATAAGAGGCTCGGCGTCAAGGGCGATTACATACTCTTCGCGGCGGCCGAGGACTTCAGGAAAAACTTCGAGAACCTCCTTAAGGCTTACGCGATACTCAGGAAGGAGTACGGCCGGACCGCGCAGCTCGTCATGGTCGGCAAATCTTCTCCTGATTGGAGGCGGAGGCTTACGGACCTGGGCGTCTCTTTCGGGCTCGAAGGCGGGGACATGGTATTCACCGGTTTCGTAACCGACGAGGAGATGAACCTCCTCTACAACGGGGCGAGCGTGTTCGCGTTCCCTTCGCTCTACGAGGGCTTCGGCCTCCCTGTCCTCGAGGCGATGCTCTGCGGAGTGCCCGTGGTCGTCTCCAGCAACTCGTCCCTGATGGAAGTCGCGGGAGACGCCGCCCTGCTGGTTGACCCCCTGGACCCGCGGGATATGGCGGAGAAGATGAATATGGCCCTTGCCGACGCGGCTTTAAGGGAGGACTTGAGGATGAGGGGCTTTCTCAACGTGAAAAGGTTCAGCTGGCGGAAGGCGGCGGAGGAGACGGTGAATTTTTACAGGTCTTTGTCTGAAAATGCCTGATGGTCCGCATAACCTTGAGAGACGATCGGAGCTGAACCCGCTATGAAAGCCTATGTGATAATGCAGGCATTCGGGATCGCCGGGGCCGCCGTCCTTATCTCCGTATTCATGGGATACGGGTTCACAAGGATCCTGTTGCCGCGCCATCTCGAGGAGCATGAGCGCCTTTTTTACCCGTTCATGGGCGTCTCGGCCATTGTGATAGTATCTCACCTGCTTGGAAGCGCGGGATTGGGATCGAGACCCATAACATGGGCGCTCCTGGCCGTCGGGTCGGCCGTGAACCTCTTTGCCCTGTGGAAGTCCGGAAGACGGACCGTCAGCCCCGAAGGCTGGCTCCTTCCGTTCCTGCTCTCTTCCCCGGCATTCCTCCTTGCTCTCCTTCCGCAGGTCCTTGGAGGTTTTCTTTCCGTTTACAGCCCTAACGGCGACCCTGTGGGTTACGCTATACTCGCCGATTATCTCCTCGATAACGGCTTGAGCCCTGTCCCTGTCGGAAGCCATGACGAGCCGCAGAAACAGTTCCTCCTCTTCTATTACAGCAGGTTCGCGTTCCCCTATTTCAATTCCATCATCGACTATATATTTGGTTTGAAGGCGTATCAGACATTTTCGATCATAACGGCCTTTGCTTTATTCCTTAACGCGCTTTCCATCGGGTTGATATCAAGGCTCCTGGGCATCGGCAGGAGGGCCGCCTGTCTCGCGGTGCTGTTGACGTCGGTCAACGGGTATCTCCTCCTGATGTTCTTTCAGGGGTTCGCGCCCCAGCTCCTCGGCATGGGTTTCATGGGGCTGTCTTCCGTGCTCCTATACGCCGCCTTCGAAAGGCAGGACAACAGGTCTGTCCTGCTGGCGTCCATCTTTCTTTCTTCCGCCATAGCGGCGTATTCCGACGGGCTTGTCTTCATAGGCGTCCCGGGTTTTATCCTGTTTTTATGGCACTTGAAGGCAAAGGGGATAAATACCCTGTACACGGCCGTCAAGATAGGCGTGCTTTCATTGCTGATAAACCCGGCAGGCGCTCTATGGGCCTATAGGCTGACCATATGGAGGATGAAAGTCGGGCTTGCGGGGGCCGGGGGGAATGTCGGCGTCTTCGAAAGGCTCACCGCCCCTTTCGGGCTCGAGCCTTCGGTAACGATAGTCGATTGGATGAGACAGGCCGCCGTGGATTGGACTCCAGCCTGGGGCGGTGTTTTTCCCGCATTCGCCTTAGTATCGCTCGCGTTCATCGCTATCCTCTCCGTGTACGGCATCGCGAAGGCCGGGCGCAGGGCCGGCGTCTATCTCCTGGCGACGGCCTTATCCTACGTCGTCCTGACTCTGCTCCCTTATCATTATCGCATGCCTTATCTCTACTTTAAAAACCTCTCCATCACCTTTTATATCTTCATTGTGGCTTTTTCAGCGGGAATAGGCGTGCTTTTCGAAGACAAGCTCGCCAGGCCTGGCGCGGCCAGGGCCGTTGCGGCGGCGTTTACGTTTAGTATAATAGCCCTAAACACGGCAAACAGTCTCGCCGTAAGCAGGACCTTCCACAGGACGAGCGGCATAGTGTCCAGGGACATGTCGGAGCTCGCCTCCGCGGCGCAGTCCCTGAACAGCGGGGCCGCCTTCTATATACCTTACGAGGGCGGCGCACGACAGCTCTGGGAGCTTTATTTCCTCTCCGGCCAGAAAGTCCATTACGGGACCAACGACGGCAACGGCGGCATGGTAACGCCGTATCAGTCGGAGAAGCGGGGCGGCGACCATTTCGTCAAGCGCTACGACCTGGAGGCGGGTATCGATTACAGGCTGTATAAGAGCGTCTGGAGCAACAAGTCGTATTCCATATTTTCGGAGAGGGAAGGGGTCGTCGCGGCCATTGATAATTATTCGAGCAGGATATTCCCGATAGAAGCCGCCCCGGGGGCCCCTTTGAAAATGGATTTTGCCTCCGGCAGGGTCGTAATAAACGGAAACGCGATAGGCGTGGACGCATCGTCATCAAGCGGCAGACCTGACAAGGGGATCGGGATCGTCATGGAATACAGCGCCCCCGAAGGGGGCGTGTTGAACGCGGGCCCTTACAGAAAGGCGCTCCCCCCGGGCATGAACAAGTTCACCCTGGACCTCCCCGGACCGGTCCCCGTTTCGATCGAAAGCGGGTCCCGTTTCCTCGTAAACAGGATCGCGCTTGTGGAAAGCGGCGGGTCCCCCGGCTCTTTTGTAATAGAGCCGAGGGAGTTTATTTCGGCGTCATCCCGCCTCAAGGACGCCCGTATATTCACAAGGATGGAGTTTCAGGCGTCCCTCGAAGGCGAATGGACCCTGAGCCTGGACATCTATGACTCGGTAAACCATACCCACCCCGACGGGCATTTCGGCTGGTGGGCCGCCGCGCTTCCGCACATAGCCAAAGGCGATTCAGTCGAGTTTGTCCTTGACCCGCGGTACAAGACGGCAACGGGCAGGGTAGGAGGCAAAGAAGCTGAGTTCGCTGGCTGGGCCGGGCCGGTCAACGAAGGAAGATATTCAGCGTTCCTGGTTCTCAGGCCGGCAGGAAAGGAATACATAGCGCGGATAATGGATGCATACGACTTTGAGCTGAAGGATGGCAAGGTCGCGAACTTTACGACCGTGAACAGCTATTATACGATATATTGAGTTCGGCAGATTAGTCAGACAGGAAGGTGCATGGACAAGACGCTATATGATCAGTTCTATGAGCTCGAAGCATCCCACTGGTGGTTCGTCGCCAGGAGGGAGATAATCCTTTCCCAGATAAAAAGGCGATTTCCCAAGGGCGGCGGCAACATCCTCGACGTGGGTTGCGGCACCGGCGTCATGCTCGAGCGCCTGAAGGCGTTCGGCAAGGTGCGGGGGATGGATTTTTCCGAAGACGCGGTAAAGTACAGCAATATGCGTCTTGAAAAAAAAGTGGAGATCCGGCAGGGCAGGCTTGACGGGGAGCTTCCGTACGAGGGGGCCAGCGCGGACCTCGTTACCCTGCTCGACGTCATCGAGCACATAGACGACGACCGCGGCGCGCTTGAAAATGTACGAAAACTGCTCAGGCCGGGAGGCACGCTCGTGTGCACGGTGCCGGCCTTCCAGTTCCTCTGGAGCGGCCATGACGTCCTTAATCACCACAAGCGTAGATATACAAGGAAGGAACTTTACGATAAAATAACCGCTGCGGGTTTTAAGATAGAAAAAATATCCTATTTCAACACCCTGCTGTCTCCGCCCGTATTCATTGCAAGGTGCCTGAGATCGTCTGCAAAGCGCAGCGAGCCCAAGTCGGACTTCAAGACGTACCCTGGATGGCTTAACGGGCTTCTTAAAAATATTTTTCTTTTGGAGAGGCTTTTGATAAACTATATCGATTTTCCGTTCGGTATTTCACTTATTTGCGTTGCCAAGAGGGTTTGAGATGATATCGATTGTGACTCCGGTCTATAACGAAGAAGAGATCCTGCCTGAATTCCATAAAAGGCTTACGGCGGTCCTGAATGGCGCCGGTGAGCCTTATGAGATCATCCTCGTAAACGACGGGAGCCGGGACGATTCCCTTAAGCTGATGAAGGAGTTGAACGCCGGGGACCCGCACGTAAAGGTGGTCGGGCTATCCAGGAACTTCGGCCATCAAACGGCAATAACCGCCGGGCTCGCTTACGCTGCCGGCGACCTCATAGCGATAATGGATTCCGACCTGCAGGACCCGCCTGAAGTCCTCCCCGCTTTTTTCAATAAGGCGCGGGAAGGGTTCGACGTGATATACGCGATAAGGAAGAAGCGGAAAGAAGGCGTGTTCAAAAAGGCCGCGTACAGCATCTTCTACCGGCTCCTTAAAAAGATGGCGAATATAGACATACCGCTGGATAGCGGAGACTTTTGCATAATGAGCCGCAGGGCCCTTGACATCCTCAACTCCATGCCCGAGAGGAACAGGTTCCTGAGGGGCCTCAGAGGATGGATCGGCCTCAGGCAGACGGGGCTTGAGTACGACAGGGACAGGCGTTTCGCGGGCGAGGTCAAATACACCTTCAGCAAGCTCGTCAAGCTCGCCTTTGACGGCTTCATATCGTTCTCTTACGTGCCGCTCCGTCTGGCCTCGTTTTTCGGGCTGATGATCTCGGCCATGAGCTTCCTCGGCATCCTTATAATATTCTATCTCAGCTTTTTCACTTCCACGACCACTTCCGTCCCGGGGTGGGCCTCCGTCCTGGTCACCATCCTTTTCCTCGGCGGGGTGCAGCTTGTGAGCATCGGGATCATAGGCGAATACATAGGGCGCATATATGACGAGGTCAAACAGCGCCCGCTGTATGTGGTGCAGGATGCACTGGGCTTCGACGCCAAGAACGAAGGGCGCGCGGTAAGCAGGTGAATACGATGAACGGGACGGCCATGACCGATATCGAAGTCATCATGGAGCGGATAAGGGAGAACGTAAAGCGAAAAAAAGAGCTCGGGGTCTATTCCGACGCCGACATCCGGGAGATCTCAGGCGCGTCCCTGCCGTTGCAGGAAGGGGATCGGAAGGACGTCCTCATGGCGCAGCTCGATCTGTTAAGGAATGACTACGATCTTACCAAAGTCCCTCTAATATCGTCTCACAGGCCCATAAGCGGGAAGCTGATAGTAACGCTCAAGAAGCTCACTATTTACGTGCTGACCAGGTTCGCAGGCTCGATGTGGGAGAAGCAAGCCTCTTTCAACTTCAACCTGCTTGAGTCGATGTATACGATGCACGATGAAATAAAAAGGCTCAATTCGGAGAACGAGAGCTTGAGGAAGAAGGTCGAGGAGCTCAGGAACAGGTCCGAGAGGCGCTGAGCCGGAGTCTTCATGCCGTGGATGATACCCCGTAAATACCTCTCAGCCACTATCTTCGTGGCGGAATATCGGCCCACTAAACCGCCCCTTTTTCAAGTTGCATCTACCTAAGACCCAGTTGCTTGAAGAGGGATAGATATTTTTCCTCGATAGCCTCCCACCCGTAATTCGTCTTGGCGTATTCCTTCCCGGACCTGCCCATCCTTTTTTGGGCGGCGCCGTCTTTCAGTATGTCGACGAGGTGTCTGCCGAACTCCCGGTAATCCGCGTACGCAAGGCCCCCCCCGCTCCGTTCGCACTGTCCGGCCATGACATCGCACTTTCTGTTCACAAGGACCGGCTTCTCCGCGAGCCACGCCTCCAGGAGGACAATCGAGAGGCTCTCGAAAGGGGAGGGCATCAAAAGGAGTCTGGAGGCCTCGAGCGCGTCGAACTTCTCCTCCTCGGTCACAAAGCCCAGGTGGACGATATCGGGGTCCTCCGGTATAGGCATGAAAGGCCTGCCTATCAATACGAGTTTCAGACCGCCCGGATTCTCCTTTTTGAACTTCCTGAAAAAGCTGAACATCTCGTCGCAGCCTTTGTCCACGGTGATGCGCCCTATATAGAGGATGAAGTCGCCATCGACCCCGAACCTGCTCCTGAACCTCCCGCCGTTAATCTCCCTGGGAAAATCCACGCCGACGCCGACCACCTCGCCGGGCTTCCGGTCAGTTCCGTATAGGTCCGTAAGCAGCCTTTTTTCCTCGGGCGTGTTGTAGATAAAGGCCCTGGGCATCCCGAAGAGCTCCTTGAATATGCCGTATCTGAGCGCGGGCGAGTCTTCTGCGGTCGGCACGAGCGCGGCCTTTTCACTGACGAGGGGGAGTCCGAAAAAGGTGGTGCAGTAAAGGTATGTGAAAAAAACGAAGAAGTCGTAGCCGGAGCGCTCTTTTTTTATAAAATCGATCAGCTCGGGCGAATAAGGCCCCTGCGCCCTCATCCAAGCCAGGCCAAGCACCCTGGAATCGGGGGCCTTGGAGAGGAGTTTCGAGAGCGCCCTGAAGTAGGGCCAGTTCCTCGGTCTCTTTACCGGGAACCTCCGCACCTTTATCCCGTTTATCGTCTCGTCCCCGGCCTTGTACTCGTTACTCCAGCTCAGGTAATCGATAGCGCATGTGGTGAGCACTTCTATCTGCCAGTACCTGGACATGTGCTCGGCGATAGACCTGCAGTGGAGCTCTGCGCCGCCGTTGACCTCCAGCCCGTATCTCTGGACCACGAAAGCTACTTTTTGCATCCGATGCCTTTTCCGGCCCGCTGATCCGCGGCAGGGCTATGAAAAAATCCGTTCACGGCCTGCTCGACCGCCGCTCGGACGAAGTGAGCCCGTCCAGGCCCGCCACTGACCTGACGTATTCGATGAACCGCTCTCCTGTTTTGACCCTGTCGAAATCCTTTAACCTTTCCGACTGGGCGCTCAGTATCCTGCTCTTCAATGCCGGATTCGTGAGAACGGCGTCCATCAACTCGGCAATCTCCTCGTATCTCTTCTCGGAGAAAAGCACCCCGGCGTATCCCATCGTCTCCGGGACGGCGCTTGCGCGGTACGCCAGGACCGGGATATTGAGGTGCATCGCCTCGAGCAGAGGGACGCAGAAGCCCTCGTGCTCGCTCATGCAGAGGAATATGTGCGCGAGCCTGTAGTATGCCGCAAGCTCCTCTTTTGTTACATGGCCGGTGAATATCACGTCCCTGGCGCCGAGATTCTCCGCAAGGGCCTTCAGGGCGGTGAAATAACGGTCGGTCTCCCTGTATGAGCCTACCAGAAAAAGCCTCGATGACGGGTTTATGAAACGCTGATAGAAGCTGAAGGCCTTTATCACGTCCTCGAATCTCTTATTCGGCGCAACCCTGCCGACGAATATTATATTGGTGAGTTGGTCTTTGTATCTTCCCATTACGGCAGCCTCGGGCTCGGCGTCGAAATGCCGCGTGTTTATGGGCAACGGCAGGACCGCGACATTGCCGTACCCGAGCGATCTCAACTCTTCGGCGTTATAGTCGGAGTCCCCGAGCGCCAGGTCCGGAACCGCCGCGAAAGTCTTCAGCTCGTATCTTCCTTTCTTCAGCAGGTACGCATGGCGGCTGTCGAAAGGCTCGAAATAAGCGCTCGGGGTTATGTTGTGGTATATCATTATCTTCCTGTCGGGGAGCCCTCTGAAATATTCCGAGACCTCGGAGCCTATGGAGTGGTGGAGGATAGCGATGTTCCGGGCGGAGCTCCTCTTTCGATGCTCTTTATAGAAGCGGCACTCGGAGGAG
Source organism: Deltaproteobacteria bacterium (assembly GCA_016182655.1). Classification (GTDB taxonomy): domain Bacteria; phylum Desulfobacterota; class GWC2-55-46; order GWC2-55-46; family GWC2-55-46; genus GWB2-55-19. Next base: position 9,476 of record JACPGB010000058.1, on the reverse strand, counting down.
ACGCCGGGGTGGATGAACCTGGCGTAGATCTCGGATTCGTACCCGTTAAGCCTCAGGATATCCCGGAGCTCGAGGGCCTCGTTGCTGATGGCGTCGCCGCCATCCATGTTAGAAAGCAGCTGGTGAACTTCCATGTTCATCCCGCCATTCGATGAGTACGGACGAGAGACGGTCCGTTACGATGTTCCAGGCGAAGTTTTCCCTCACGAAGACCTGGCCGTTTTTCCCCATCCTGTCCCTCGCCGGCGCGTCTCCAAGCATGAACAGCAGGCATTCGGCGAATTCCGGGTAGTTCGCGAAATAAAGCCCGCCGCCGCTCGCCTTGCAGAAATCCCTGGTCACCTCGCACCCGGAGTTGACGAGCGCCGGTGTGCCCGCGGCCCATGCCTCCATGAGCACGATGGAGAAGCTCTCGTTCAGGGAAGGCTGGCAAAGGCACATCGCCGCCCCGTACGCGTCGAACTTGTCCTGGGCCTCCATGAAACCCAGGTCGATGACGTCCCTTTTGAACGCGGAAGGCACAGCCGCCCTGCCTGCCCCGATAAGCACGAGTTTCAATGGATTGACCGGGTCGTCCTTCTTGAACCTGCAGAAATAATCGATCAGAAGCGGGGTGTTCTTTCCGGCGTCCTTACGGCCCGCGTAAAGCATGAAAGGGCCCTGGATGGAATATTTTTTCCTGAACCTCTCTCCGTCGGAGGCGAAATCCTGGTCGACGCCCCCGCCCATCAGGACCTCTCTTCGAAGCGGCCCGAAGATGCTCTCCGAGAGCCTCTGCTCGGAAGGCGAGAGGAAGATAACCCCGTAAGAGCTCTGGAAGATATCCCTGTATATCGACAAATACGCGTAGCTCTCGTCGTGCAGGCAGGGGATAAGTACGGACTTGCCGCCGGCGGCCCTGGAGCCGAAGTAGGTCGTGCCGAACATGTAGGGGATGAAAATGAAAAAGTCGTAGGCGCCCCGGTTCCGTTCGATGTACTCGTAGAGGGCCGGGCTGTTGACGGTCTCGCTTATGTATATTTTCTCCTCGATCTTCGAAACCGGAGAGGCGTCAGGCCTTGCGGAGCGCGATAGCTTGAACCGCCCCATGTCCGTATGGATCAGCTTGCGGTTAACCGCGTCAAAGCTCCTTGTGTCTCTTTTCCTTGCCTTGAACCGCCTCACGGTAAGCCCTTCGGCCGGCGAGGCGCCTTCCTTGTGGAAGTTTACGCTCCAGTCGCTGTGGAAGTCTTTTACACAGGTCGTTAATATCTCGACGTCGAACCCTTTCTTCTTGAGGCTCAACGCGGTTTTTCTGCACGCGCTCTCGGCGCCGCCCGGTATTTTTTCGCCATACCATGGTGTGACAAAGGATATCTTCAATCCAACCTCTTGCTCAGGGAAGGCCCTTGATCGGTAAGCCGCTATGGGAGCAAGGAATATAACATAAATGACGCTTAAAGGTAAGGATATTTGAATCGCCGCCACATCCCGGACCCCGGCTGAAGCCCCTTTTCAGACAATAAGCGGCACGTTAAAATTCTGTGGAGGATTTGGAAATAATATTGTAAACTCAAACGCTGTCCGGAAAAACCTGAATACATGGTAAGTGAGCCATTTGAAGAAAAATATCCTGCCCTTCGTAATCTACGCGGCCCGTTCGCGGAAGCCAACTACGGATGGGAGTCGGTCGAGGGCAAGTATACGGCCATGATTGATTCCATCAGCATGACGAAAGGCGAGGAAATGCGTCGCACGGGGCCGAAGACTATACCGCATGGGTGAAGCGCTTTCTTTTATAGCAGGACGCAAAGACAGGGTCCATCTGGCCGTCTTTATTATTATCATGCTGGCCGGAGCGTCACTTCGCTATTACGTGATAAAGGCCGACCTGGGGGTTACCATCGACTCCGACGAGGCCGTCATCGGTCTTATGGGCAAGCATATACTCGAGGGCAGGGAATTCCCGGCGTATTTTTACGGACAGGGTTACATGGGGAGCCTCGAAGCCTTTCTGGCCGCAGGTGCCTTCGCCATATTCGGCGTGTCGGTATCGAGCCTCAAGCTGCTTATGCTCGCGCTTTCCATGGTCTTTGTGTCAGTGACTTATTTTCTCGCGCGCTCGATGGAGGATGAGGTCACCGCGCTTTTTTCAACCCTGCTCGTAAGCATCCCGCCGCCTTTCCTGACGGTATACTGCCTTAAAGCAAGGGGCGGGTATATCGAGACGCTTATCTTCGGGTCCGTACTGATGCTCCTGTCCCTGAAGATCAGGGACTCGTCCCGTAGCGCAGTGCCGGACCTAAAGTTTGCCGCCCTGGGTTTCATAGCCGGCCTGGCATGGTGGACGAATAACCTCGTCATTTACTATTTCGTACCTGTGTCCCTGATCTTGTTCAAAGTGCTTCGGAAAGACAATCTGCCCAGGCTGGCGGCCATGACCGGGCTCTCTTTTTTGATCGGAAGCCTTCCAATGTGGCTGTACATGATCGCTCATTCGAGCGAGAAAGGAGGGCTGGTCTCGTTTAAAAGAGCCCTTCCGGCTCTTAAAAATTTTTTTCTGCAGGGGATCCCCGTCATTTTAGGGGCGAGGCAGGCGTGGAGCGAGACAGACTTTTTCCCTTCGGCCACCCTGTTGCTCTCAGTTATCTACGGGGGCTGTCTTTTATATTATGTGCTCAAAAAAAGGGGGAGCGGCGGGATGACCCCTGTCACATTCCTTTTGTCGGTCCCGGTGTTATTTGCTTTGAGCGTCAAGGCAGGAGGTTTCGCGATAGAGCCGCGTTACCTTCTTCCCATATATTCCGTGTTGACTTTCATAGTGGCTTGGCCTATTGTAAAATTTTCTGATTATTCGAGATTCGCTGGCGCGACGGTGGCGGCTGTCCTCGTGGCTGTAAATCTCTACGGTACGTTTAATTTAAAGCCGGAGCTACAACTGCCTTTCTCGAACGGGCTCAGGGTTGAAAGGGAGAACGGAGGGTTGATCGAGCTTCTGGAAAAGGAGGGCATAGACGCCGCTTACGCTGATTATTGGATAGCCTACAGGCTTACTTTCGAGACCGTGGAAGATGTCCTTGCAATACCGTGGGGTGAAACTGCTACAAACAGGTACCCCGGATACCTTGAAATGATCAAGGACAGAGGGAGGCATGCGTATATCCTCCAGGGTCCGCCATCAGAGCGTTTCGAGTCTATTCTTAAGGACAATTCGATACGCTTTACGAAGGAGGAGGCGGGCAATTACAGGGTTTTCTACGATCTTACAGTTGTAGACATCGGAAAGGATGCCGTTTCGGCCGCTGGATGGAGGTGTTCTACGGGCACAGACCTCGAAAACTGCGAAAAGGCCTTTGACAGAGACTCTGGGAGCGGATGGAATCCTCGAATATCGACAAACGGGGCCGATTACATACTCGATACCGGTGCGGTGTCAGAAATAAGTTTTTTGAAGGTAGATTTCGGCTCTTTGTTCGGCATGATTGATAAATACCCCGGCGCAACGATAAAACTCTTTTTATCAAATGACGGCCTTGCCTGGACAGGAATCCAGCCGAGCACGCATCTTGATGTCAATGGAGACGGTAATTCCTTCATTTTCGCCCTGAATAGAGCCAAGGCGAGGTATATAAGGATAACGCAGGACGGCCGCGGGGCTATTAATTTTCACCAGCTTTATGAGATATTCATATATTAAGGCGAAGATGGTAGAAAGCATTATTGGATTCAATAACGAAGATATTATCGAGACATAGAACGTAAGTGTTTGACCTTAATAGAATTGATGGTTTTGGAATGTTTTTTTGATACCTCATGCGCGTGCATGGCAGTACACCCTTTATCAGTACAAGTACGACGCATGCAGTTTCAAACGGCACTCTCCATAGGTGATCAAAGCCCCGCTCCTCCATCCCTTCCGGAGTAGTAATAGCTTGAAAAAAACAGGCATTTCTGTAAACTGACTTGTAATTAGCTCCATTTTAAACTGCCACAGAGGGTTGCACGGAATTGTCTCAAAAAATATTTGTCAATATTTTGAATGTATTACTTTTAATGCTCGGGGCGATGGCCCTGTGGGCTCTCGTTTTTGGCGGTTTTACATTGAGGGTCTCAGGGTTTAAAATAGACGTTAACGGTTTTCAGAGAATTATCCTCCTAATAGCCGTTCTGTTCATTATAAAACTCCTGATATCCGGCGGCAAAGAGAGGCTTTATCAGGCTGGAGAACAAATCTCCGCGATATTTGAATCTGAAAAAAAGGCCGCGATTATAATCGCCGGGTTTGCGATTGTGTTCGTCTGGGTAAAGATCTCACAGTACCTGTCCTTCAACATTCATGCCCTGGACTTCTCAGACTTCGATTACGCTATCTCGAACACGCTAAAGGGGGATTTCATGGCGACCCCCTTTTGGGAGCAGAATTACTTCGGAGTGCACTTCGTACCCATATTGCTTTTCATAGTCCCTTTCTATGCCCTCCACGACGGGCCCTATGTGTTACTTATTATGCAGGCCGCAATAGTGGCTATAGGCGCATATCCTTTTTACAAGCTGTGCAGGCATTATTTCAAGGAGCCCTTTGTCGCAGGGCTTCTTATGATAGCTTACCTTAATTATTCGTACCTCATACGCGGGCTGATATACGATTTCCACTGGGAGATGATAATACCCGCGCTGTTTTTTTTCATTTTCTATTATTTTGAGAAAAAAGAGTATCTCAAATATTTCATCTTTCTGATTTTGGCGCTGATGGCCAAAGAGGATGTCCCGCTATATACCTTTTTCATAGGCCTTTACCTCCTGGCCGTAAGAAAAGAGTGGAAGCCAGGCATCGCTACCATGGTCTTGTCTATGGTCTGGTTCGTGGTTGCAATAAGCATTATCAAACAGATCAATCACGGCGACCTCGGATACGCCGGGCGATGGCAGGCCTACGGATCGAACTTTGTCGAGATCGGGTTCTATTTCGTCTCGCACCCTGCGGAACTCATGAGGATACTGTTTAAGCCTGATATATGGCTGAAGTTATTGCATCCGTTGGCCTTCCTGCCTTTGCTCAGCCCGGCGGTGTTCCTTCTTGCGTTGCCGTCCTATTTTATAAACGTCTCCAGCAGTCTCGGAGGGCAAGCCACTTTGAGCTATTATTACTCCGCTCCGATAATCCCGTTCCTTTTCGTCGCCGCGGCCCTTGGGATAAAAAGGATTTATGGCTGGTCCAACGGTTCTAACAAGGTCCTATGGGCCGCCTCAATGCTTTTGTTGCTTTTAAGCCTGAACAACTCTAACCTGAAAACACAGAAAATCACCGACCACCATATTATCGGCTATGATGCCGTGTCGGTCGTACCGGCGACGGCCTCTGTAATAGCGCAGGTAGATATCATGCCGCACCTCCCCAAGCGCAAGGAAATACGCATGCTGAAGTCTGATTCACCACGGATCGACGCAGAGTATATTTTGTTTGATAAAACCAGCAACCTTTGGCCTCTCAAGCCCGCTGAATACGAGGAGGTCTTTAATTTTTACGCTAACAGCCCTGCGCACACGGTTATATACGAAAAAGACGGCTATTATATCTTCAGGAAGGCTGGCATATAAACCCGTTAGATTCTTATGAAAAAACTTTCCATAATAATCCCTGTCTATAACGAAAAGGAGACGATAAGGGAGATAATCGAGCGCGTAAAGGCCGTCGATATCGAAAAAGAGATAATCCTCGTAGACGACTTTTCCACGGACGGGAGCAGGGAAATATTACAAGGGCTCGCTGAAAAGGGGGAGAAGGTATTTTTCCATGAAAGGAACATGGGCAAGGGGGCGGCCTTGAGGACCGGCTTTGCGCATGTGACCGGCGACTACTGCATAGTGCAGGACGCCGATCTCGAGTACGACCCCGAGGACTATCACAAGCTCATCGCGCCGGTCTTAAAGGGAAAGGCCGAGGTGGTATACGGGTCGAGGTTCACGGGAGAGCACAGGAACATGTTCTTCCACCACTGGGTCGGAAACAAATTTCTGACCCTCGTCACCAACCTGTTGTACAATACCACCATCAGCGACATGGAGACTTGCTACAAGCTCTTCAGGAGCGACATCATAAAGTCCGTGAACATAAGGTCCAACAGGTTCAACTTCGAGCCCGAGATAACCGCGAAGGTGCTCAAGAAGGGTTTCAGGATATACGAGGTCCCGATCTCATACGCGGGCAGGGAGTTCTCGGAAGGCAAGAAGATAACCTGGCGTGACGGGTTTTCGGCCCTGTGGACGCTCCTCAAATACAGGTTCGTGGACTGATCCCCTGATCAAAAAAACATAAAAGGAGTTTTCTCGGGATGGCAAAGAAAAAGGCTTTCATTACCGGAGTGACCGGACAGGACGGCTCTTATCTCTCCGAATTCCTGCTTTCAAAGGGGTACGAGGTATACGGGATGGTCAGGAGGGCGTCCGTTGAGCGGTTTGAGAGGATCGAGCATATAAAAGACAGGATGCACCTCGTGCAGGGCGACCTTACCGACCAGTCGTCGCTCGACGAGGCCGTAAAGGCGATAATGCCGGACGAGATATATAACCTCGCGGCGCAGTCGTTCGTCCCGACCTCGTGGAACCAGCCGACCCTTACCGGAGAAGTGACCGGCATGGGCGCGACCCGGCTACTCGAATCCGTAAAGAAGATAAAGCCGGACGCGAGGTTCTACCAGGCTTCATCCAGTGAGATGTTCGGCAAGGTGAGGGAGGTCCCGCAGGACGAGCTTACGCCGTTCCACCCGAGGTCGCCTTACGGGGTCGCCAAGGTGTACGCCCACTTCATAACGGTCAACTACCGCGAGAGCTATAACATGTTCGCCTGCTCCGGCATCCTCTTCAACCACGAATCCCCGAGGAGGGGGCTCGAGTTCGTGACGAGAAAGATAACGAACGGTGTCGCGAGAATAAAGCTCGGTCTGGCGAGCGAGCTCCGGCTCGGCAACCTCGACGCGAAAAGGGACTGGGGTTTCGCCGGGGACTACGTCGAGGCGATGTGGATGATGCTCCAGCATAACGAGCCGGACGACTTCGTCGTCGCCACCGGCGAGACGCACAGCGTCCGTGAGTTCGTGGAGCTGGCGTTCGGAGCGGCAGGCCTCGACTGGAAAAAGTACGTGGTGATCGACCCTAAGTTCATAAGGCCCGCCGAGGTCGAGCTCCTCATAGGGAGCCCGAAAAAGGCGAAGGATAAGCTCGGCTGGTCCCCGAAGGTCAGCTTCCCCGAGCTCGTAAGCATGATGGTGGAGGGCGATTTAAGGACGCTTAAGTCCTCTGCCGCCCAGGCTTGACCTTTATTCTTTTTCAGTGGCTGACACCACTATTCGGGAGGTTTCTTGGCGGGAGCCGCTTTGCAGATAGCTTTTGACGGCAGGGTCATAAAAGCCGGGAAATCAGGGGTCGGGGTCTACGCCGAAAGCCTTTTGAACGCACTGGCGTCCATAGACAAGAAGAGCGTCTACAAGGTGCTCTCTCACGGCGTCTTCAAGTTCCGGTCACGGAACTTCGCCTCGGTCCAGACGAACGTAAGCATCGAGAGCCATCCTTTCGGTGATATATGGGAACAGTTCTATCTGCCCTTGTACCTCAAGGGCAAGAAGGTGGACGTCTTCCATTCGCCCACCTTCCATATCCCGTTCGTCTCGGGCAGGTTCAAGAAGGTCGTCACGATACACGACCTCGTATCCTTCAGGACGCCGCAGACACAGCCCCGCCGGTTCACCCTCTACAGCCGTTTCATGATACGATTCGCCGTAGGCTCGGCGGACGCGATAATCGTCCCTTCAAAGACTGTAAAGTCCGAGCTCACAGGCCTTCTTAACGTCAGCCCCGAGATCCTGCATGTTATCCCCGAGGCCCCGAGGGGGATGTTCAGGCCCGTGGATAAGGCCGCGTGCGAATCCGTCGGGAGAAAGTACGGCCTCTCGGACAAATTCATACTCACGGTCGGCTCCATAGAGCCGCGAAAAAACATCCCGTCGCTTATACGCGCGTACTCTGAAATGAGGAAGAAGGGATTGACAAGCCGCAAGCTCGTCATCTGCGGCTCAAAGGGATGGATGAACGAGTATGAAAGGGTGATGAGTCTCATCGGGACGCTGGGGATCGGGGACGATATCATCTTTACAGGCTATGTGCCGGACGAGGACCTGCCTGCCGTCTACACCCTCGCGGACCTCTTCGTCTACCCGTCCCTTTACGAGGGGTTCGGCCTGCCGCCGCTGGAAGCCATGGCGTGCGGCTGTCCGGTCATCGCGTCGAACTGTTCGGCGATCCCGGAGATCGTAAGGGAGGCTGGCGTGCTCGTGGACCCGCTTGATATCGACGGCATCTCGGAGGCCATGCAAAGGGTACTCGGGGACGACGCCCTTAAAGGCCGCCTCAGGGCCGCGGGGTTTGCGCGCGCGAGGGAGTTCTCCTGGGAGAGGACGGCGAAGGAGACGCTGAAGACCTACAGGGCCGTCCTGGACAGGTAGCCTGTCCTGCCCGGAAAGGACCTTAAGCCGTCGTCGCGGACGTGTTGGGCGGCAGACCGGCTTTTATCGGATTATGAGACCCCGGAAGTTTTTGATAATGAAGCTCGCCGGCATGGGAGACGTCCTGATGGCGACGCCGGCGGCGCGCTCTCTCAAAAAGACCTTCCCGGACTCGTCCGTCACATGGCTTGCAGGCTCATCCGTCAAGGATACGCTCAAGGGAAATCCCTATGTTGACAAGGTCCATGTAATAGACGACAGGCTTTTTTTCAAGGGTTCGATGGGGGAAAAGGCGGCGGTCGCAAGGGGCCTCATAAAGGAGATAGGAAAAGAGCGGTTCGACGCCGGGTTCGTCCTCCACAGGGACTGGAAGTACGGTCTGTTGTTGAGGCTCTGCGGCATCAAGAAGCTCTACGGCTTCAAGAGGGGTCTTGCTTCAAACATATTCCTCTCGGGCTCGGTCTCTTTCGATACGCCGACGCACCATATTGATCATTATATCGAAGCCGTTAAGCTCGCCGGAGCGCGTGAAGACGGCCGCGAAATGGATTTTTTTATCGGTGACGGCGCAAGGAAGGGCGCGTCCGACAGGTTGGCAAGGCTCGGCATGAGATCCGGCGAAGTCATCGGCATAGCCCCCGGCGGGGCGCGGAATGTGAACGAAGTGATGGACTCGAGAAGGTGGCCCGAGGAGAACTTCAAGGCATTGACAGGGCTTCTGGCCGGGGCCGGGTTTAAGGCGGCCCTTTTCGGCTCTTCCGGCGACAAATGGTTTACGGACGGCTGGACCCCGCCTGAGGGCGTCCTTGACCTCATCGGCAAGACCACGCTCGAGGAGACCGCCGCCTTCATGGAAAACTGCTCGCTCGTCGTCGCGAACGACAGCGGCCCCATGCACCTTGCCGCCGCGGTCGGCAGGCCGGTCGTCTCCATATTCGGCCCCACCGACCCGGTAGAGAAGCATCCGCTTACCAAAGGCAGTTTTTATTTCTGGAAGGG
>JACPGB010000057.1 GCA_016182655.1 Deltaproteobacteria bacterium | reverse complement strand
TTATTAGCCGGACAGCATGTAGTAACCCTTAAAATAGCTATAAGAGCCTATTTGCACAAAGAAAAAGGAAGCTCTTACGATTTCAGAAAAGCCTCTTTGCGATTAAGATTAATGTTTTTCCGGACAGCATATTTTGCCAAGACCTAACTTCTTGAAAAATAAGCAATTTATTTTTCTCGATAAGCCTCTACCGATGAACTTGAAAATTTAACCGGACAGTACTGGTTTGCAACCTGAACCCATCAATTCGTAACCCGAATTAGCGGTCGTGCTGGTTATCAGGATATTTTGCCCAAAGCCTTTCTGCGCATAGCCCCCAGACTCCTCTTCCACACACATTATTAATCACAAAAACGACAGGCGGGTTTCCCAACCCCGCCTTCCTTATTCTTCAGCTTCACCGACAATCTCCGGCGTCACTGCCCACGCCACGCGCCATCTGCCATCCTTCCTTCTCAAACACACTATCCCGCCCATCTTGAAATCGATTATATCCTTGTCCCTGTCCCCCGCCACAAGTAGCCCCGCGAGCCCCTTAAGGTGCGGCAGGTGTCCTACGAGCATAATATCGTTGCTTACGGAATCGACTCTCTCCTTCCATACCCAGGGGTCGTCGAGCGGAGAGAGCCCGTCCGAGGCGATGATCTTCGCACCCAGGTGCCACGCCATTATCTCCGCGGTCTCTCGCGCGCGCTTCTTGCCGCTGTGAAAGACCTCAAGATGCTCTATCCCGGCCTCTTTGGCGAAACGCGCCGTCCTCTCGACCTCGATTTTCCCTTTTTGAGTGAGCCCCCTCTCAGGGTCCGCCCTTTCGTCCATCGCCTCCCCGTGCTGAACAAGGTAAAGGTCCATCTCACCCCTCCTTAAGCCTCATCACTATCCAATTTTTCCCGCCCATCCTCAAAAGCGCGTACCTGCCCTTGTGCTTCTTGCCCTTGAACCGGACGACGATCTTATTATCCGCCCACGATTCTGTTTCATAAGTACCGCTGTCCCATATCTCGACGGTCCCCGCGCCGTACTCGCCCTCGGGGATGATGCCCTCGAACCCGGCGTATTCGAGCGGATGGTCCTCGACCTCGACGGCAAGCCTTTTAACCCCCGTTGCCTCGCTCATGCCCTTTGGCACGGCCCAGCTCTTGAGAACGCCCTCGCGCTCGAGCCTTAGGTCATAGTGCAGATGAGAGGCGTCGTGCCTGTGTATAACAAACTTCATCCCTGCCTCCGCTTATTTGACAGTACTTGAACTCATGCTATTGTTAGATTATATCCTTTACTGCGCAGGAGGGAAGATGCGATATTTCGCGCCTCTCGTATTCATTATATGCCTCGCGCTCATCGGTTGCGCCCCGGTCATCTCCAAAGAGACCCTGAACACCGTGGACAGGTCCATAACCTTCGAGGAGGTCATAAAAGACCCTTCGGCATATACCGGCAAAAGCGTCGTATTCGGGGGCACGATACTCGATACCGAGAACCGGGAGGACAATACCGTAATAGAGGTCTTGCAGGAAGGGCTGAGCTCTCGTCTCCGTCCGGTCGAGCCCGAGGAATCGGCGGGCCGCTTCCTCGTCTCGTTCAAGGGATTCAGGGACCCGGCCATTTACTCAAAGGGCAGGCCGATCACGGTCGCGGGCAAGGTCGTTGGAACGGAGCAGAGGAAACTCGGAAAAGGCACATACACATACCCGGTCATCGAACCGTCCGAGCACTACCTCTGGGACAGACGGGGATACAGGGACGACAATGTCGGCATCGGGATAGGGCTCGGCTTCGGGTATACGCACATAGACTAGTCCTCGCCGGACGGGCAATATCGAATCAATCTTAGATACTAAATTAAGGCAGGCGGCTCCGGCTTACTTTGGCCGCGCGCCGAGCGCCCTCGCCTGATGGGCAAAGTTAAGACAATTCTTCCCCCTTTTCTAAAGGGGGACTGAGGGGGATTATAAATAAGATAGGCGGGGTTTTCCAACCCCGCCTTCCTTTTTCAACTTACGCCTTCGCTGTAACCGTTGTCGCTTCTTTACGCATCGCCTCTATCGTCTTCCTGTAATCCGGCGTCCCGAATACCCCTGAGCCCGATACGAAGACATCGGCCCCGGCAGCGGCGGCCTCCTTTATGTTCGAGACCTTTATGCCTCCGTCGACCTCAAGCTCTATGTTTCTGCCCGATGCGGCGATCATCTTCCTCGCGCCCGCTATCTTCTTCAACGATGACGGTATGAACCCCTGTCCGCTGAACCCGGGGTTCACTGACATGATGAGAATCAAATCCACATCCGTCATGACCTCTTCGATCGATGAGAGCGCCGTCCCCGGGTTCATGGTGACGCCCGCGCGCTTGCCCTGGTCTTTTATGGATTGAACGACCTTGTGGAGGTGCCTTGTAGCCTCTGCATGTACGGTTATTATGTCGCTTCCGGCCTTTGCGAAGTCGGCTATGTATCTTTCCGGCTCTTCTATCATCAGGTGGACATCGAGCTGTAACTTCGTCGAGCGCTTTATGGCGTCTACTATGAAGGGGCCTATCGTGATGTTCGGGACGAACCTGCCGTCCATGACATCTACATGGACATAGTCGGCCCCGGCGTCCTCCAGGGCCTTGAGCTCTTCTTTCAGTCTGGTGAAATCCGCTGAGAGTATCGAGGGGGATATCTTCATCATCTTTCCTTTGAAGGGGATTTGTGGGGACTCTGACTCATCTGAATGAACTGCCTGCGGAAAAGACCTTCCCCCTTTTCTAAAGGGGGACTGAGGGGGATTATAGAACAGATAATCTCCCCCCGCCCCTCTTTAAAAAAGAGGGGTGTAAATTCCACTGTTGCTCTCAGATTTCGCCCCCTTCTTTTACCAGATTCGTGGCCCTTTGTCCATGCCCTCGCCGGGCAGGCAAATTCATATCAAACGACTGAAAATTTGATTTACCCAAAGGCCCCGTTCGAGACTTTGGCCCTGCGCCTTAGCAGGTTAAAAAAAACTCGGAATGAGTTCAGGCTGCTCAAAAAGCTCCAGATGCGAGGCGTCGAGGAGCGAGGAGGGAGGCGTACTCTTTTTGTACGCCGCAGTGACGAGCGACGATGACAACAAAGCAGATGGACTTTTTCAGCAGTCTGCCTAGCAATACAAAGGACTCTTGCAGGTCAACACCTGCTCCGCCCTCGTCCCGGACCTGTAGACGGTCACACCCTTGCACCCGAGCCTGTAGGCGAGGAGGTACGCCTCTTTCACGTCGTTCGGGCTTGCGCCTGGCGGGAGGTTTATGGTCTTCGATACCGCGTTATCGGTGAACCCCTGGAACTCGGCCTGCATCCTGATGTGCACTTCGGGGGGGAGGTCGTAGGCCGTGACGAAGACATTTTTTATATGAGGAGGCACATCCGCCCTGTCTTTAAAGTCGCCGCCGTTTTTTACAAACTCCATCAACCCTTCGCTGTAAAACCCTTCCTCTCTCGCCGCCTCTTCGACGAGCGGGTTCAGCTCCGGTATTTGCACGCCGTTCAACACCTGCCTCGTGTATGAGAGCGAATAGAACGGCTCTATGCCTGACGAGGAAGCGGCGATTATGGAGAGCGTCCCTGTCGGCGCTACCGTCGTGACCGTCGCGTTCCGGACCGGCTCCACACCCGGCTTGTCGAAGACCGACCCCTTGATGTTAGGGAACGGCCCCTTCTCTTTTGCGAGCATCCTTGAGGTCTCCCATCCGGTCTCACTTATAGACTTCATGACCTCGCGCGCAAGAGAGAAGCTCTCTTCGCTACCGTACCTTATGCGCATCTTCGCGAGCATGTCGGCAAAGCCCATTACCCCGAGCCCTATCTTCCTGTTCGCCTTTGCCATCGCGTCTATCTCGCGCGACGGATACCTGCTCGCGTCTATCACATCGTCGAGGAAGCGGACGGCGATCTCGACGGTCGTCTTCAATTTATCGAAGTCTATCCCCCTCCCCTTTACCACCATCTTGCCGAGGTTTATGGAGCCGAGATTGCACGGCTCGTAGGATAAGAGCGGCTGCTCGCCGCACGGGTTCGTGGCTTCGAATTTTCCGACATGCGGCGTGGGGTTCGCCGCATTCACCCTGTCTATGAAGATGACGCCGGGCTCGCCGCTCTTCCACGCGGACTCTACTATCTTCTCAAAGACCTCCCGGGCCTTCATGCGCGCGGCCTCTTTTCCGGTCCTCGGGTTTACGAGCGGGTAGTCGGCGCCTTTTTCAAGGGCCTCCATGAAGGCGTCCGTTACGGCGACGGACAAGTTGAAGTTCACGAACTCGGCGGGGTCGTCCTTGACTGTAATGAATGAGATTATATCGGGGTGGTCCACGCGGAGTATCCCCATGTTCGCGCCGCGCCTCGTGCCGCCCTGCTTTATCGCCTCGGTCGTCGCGTTGAATACGCGCATGAAGGATACCGGGCCGCTCGCCACCCCGCCGGTCGAGCCGACGATGTCGTTTGACGGCCTGAGCCGAGAGAACGAAAACCCGGTGCCGCCGCCGGACTGGTGTATGATGGCTGTGTTCTTGATGGATTCAAAGATGGAGTCGAGAGAGTCTTCTACCGGAAGGACGAAGCATGCGGCCAACTGTTGGAGGCGCCGCCCTGCGTTCATTAACGTAGGCGAGTTGGGGAGGAACTCAAGCGAGGACATCATGCGGAAGAACTCCTCCTCCCAAACGGAAGCGTTCCCCTTGTATAGCGCCTCAGGACCCGCGACATTCCGTGCGACTCTCCGGAACATCTCGATCGGCGTCTCTATCACGCGGCCAGAGGCGTCCTTATTCAGGTAGCGCCTCTCAAGGACCGTCATCGCCCCGGGCGAGAGCTTGAGTTCCATTAAAGCCCCTTAAAGAAGAGTTTCTCTTATTCTATCAGCCGGGGGCGGGGACCGCAACAGGCGGGG
>JACPGB010000056.1 GCA_016182655.1 Deltaproteobacteria bacterium | reverse complement strand
GGACATACCCAAAACAGGACTTGAGAAACGGAGCACATAACGCTCATTATCGGAATGTCTTGCTTCGATAACTTCCAAGCCCTTATTCGCTTAAGATTCGAATCGAATCTTCTTTAAAGAGAGTTATGCAAAGGTCTCCTTTACAAGGGGAGGTTGGGAGGGGTCGTTTTATAATCCCCCTCAGTCCCCCTTTAGAAAAGGGGGAAATAAAGAATGGTAACATGAGGCGGGGTGGCGGCGATTTCACCCTCCCCTCCATCCCCTCCCATCGAGGGAGGGGAGGTAAATGGAAATAGGATGACATTGAAGCTCTACGACACAACACTCAGGGACGGCACCCAGGCAGAGGACATCTCGTTCTCGGTCGAGGACAAGGTCCGTATTGCGGAGAGGCTCGACGACCTCGGCGTCCATTACATCGAGGGCGGCTGGCCCGGCTCGAACCCGCGCGACATCGAGTTCTTCAAGGCCATGCGGGCCCAGAAGCTCACTGCCTCGACCCTCGTCTCCTTCGGCTCTACAAGGAGGTCGGGCGTTAAGGCAAAGAATGACGCCAACCTTAAAGCCCTGCTGGACTCACGCTCCCCTGCCATAACCGTATTCGGAAAATCGTGGAAGCTCCATGTCGTGAAGGCCCTTCGGGTCTCGCTCTCCGAGAACCTCGAGATGATCTTCGATTCGGTTGCGTACCTCAAGAAACGGACGAATGAAGTCTTCTACGACGCCGAGCACTTCTTCGACGGCTACAAGGACGACCCCGAGTACGCGCTCAAAACGCTTGAAGCCGCCTTCGATGCCGGTGCGGACTATATAGTCCTTTGCGACACCAACGGCGGGACTCTTCCTTTCGAGGTCGCCGATATCATGGAGGCCGTAAAGATGGCTGTTGCCGCGCCGCTCGGCATACACGCCCACAACGACTCCGAAACGGCCGTCGCCAACTCTCTTACGGCCGTCAAGGCCGGGGCGACTATGGTGCAGGGCACGCTTAACGGCTTCGGAGAGAGGTGCGGGAACGCCAACCTCTGCTCGATCATCCCGGCCCTGAAGCTCAAGATGGGTATAGACTGCATAAGCGCCGAGCAATTGAAGAAGCTCCGCGACACCGCGCGTCTCATCTACGAGCTTGCGAACCTCCCGCATCTCAAGCACCAGCCATATGTAGGCGAAAGCGCATTCGCCCACAAGGGAGGGGTCCATGTGAGCGCGGTCGTAAAATCGCCGCTTACATACGAGCACATAAGGCCCGAGCTCGTCGGCAACCACCAGCGGGTGCTGGTATCCGACCTGTCGGGGAGATCCAACATCGTCTACAAGGCCCGGGAATACGGGGTCGATATCGAGAGCTCATCGGATGTCGTAAAGGCCGTGCTTGCGGAACTCAAGCTCCTTGAGCACCAGGGCTTCCAGTACGAGGGCGCGGAGGCCTCCTTCGAGCTCCTCATGCAGAAGGCCTTGAAGAAAAAGGAGCGGTACTTCAGGCTCCTCGGTTTTCGCGTCATAGACGAGAAGAAGAGGGAGGACGAGCCGCCCTTTGCCGAGGCCACGATAAAGCTCGAGGTGGACGGCGATATCGAGCACACGGCGGCGGAAGGGAGCGGCCCGGTAAACGCGCTCGACGCCGCGCTCCGAAAGGCCCTCGAGAGGTTCTACCCGAATTTGAGGGAAGTAAAGCTCCTCGACTTCAAGGTCAGGGTGCTCGCGGGCGTGCAGGGTACCGCCGCAAGGGTCCGCGTCCTGGTCGAATCCGGCGACGGGGTGGATAAGTGGGGGACCGTGGGCGTATCCGACAATGTCATAGAGGCGAGCTGGCAGGCCCTCGTGGATTCGCTCGAATACAAGCTCTTCAAGGACAGGAAGAGGAAGAAGGGGCGGAAGGGTTGATACCCCGGCGTAAACGATAGGCGCTGTCATGTTATCCGATAAATGCTTTAAAGCCGGGACTGGAAAGTCCCGGCTATCGGCCATATGCCATGTCATTCAGCTACAAGCGAGCCCGCAAGCATGGACAGAGCCAGATACGGTGCGTTCATAGTCCTCTCTTTGGCCTTTATCGCCATAACCTTCTTTCATTCAAATGCGTTCAGAAGCAAGCCTGCCCCAAGGATAGACAGCCGTCTCCAGACCGCTCCTCAAAGCCCGTCTTCTGAAATATCTCCCTCGCGTCCATCCGCTCTCCCCGGTTTTCCGATAGACTTGAACTCGGCTACGAAAGAAGCGCTCATGTTGCTCCCCGGCGTCGGCCCGAAGACCGCGGAAAAGATCATCGAAAAGAGGATTGAAATGGGCGGCTTCCGCTCAGTCGATGAATTGACAGAGGTAAAATCGATTGGTAAAGTCAGATTAGGGAAGATCCGGAAGTACGCGGTAGTCCGTCCTCTGTCTCAAATCCCTGACAACGCCGCCCTGAAGAGGTAACATGGCCGTCGACATACTCGAAGAGTTGAAGCGCAAGGAAGAGGCGATGGAGGCCCTTATAAACGACGCCAAAAAGCGGGCGTCGGCCATAAGGGAGGCGTCCCTAAAAAGCGCAAAAGAGCTCAAGGCCGTGAAACTAAAGGATATAGAGGCGGAGTTGAGCTTACTCTCCGAGGCCTCGGAGAAGGGGCTTAAACACGAGATATCATCGATAGAAGAGGCTGGAAAAAGGGACGCGGAGGCGCTGAAAAAAAAGGGAGAGGCTAACAGGGAAAAGGCGATAGAAGAGGTGATGCGGACCCTCACCGGGGGCGGCTATTGATCGAGAAGATGCGGAAGGTCCAGATCATCGGGCCTAAAAATTATCTCGACGAGTGCGTGAGGGCGCTCCACGCCGCCGCCGTCGTCCACATAGAGACCGGCGCGGCCGGCCCCCAGGGCAGGGAGTTCCTTACCCGTCTCCCGATGGAGAAGGAGAAGCTCGGCGAGAGAGCGTTTCTGGACAAGGCCGCCGAGAGGCTCAGGAACCTTATCAGTCTCCTGAATCCCCCGGAGACATACAGGCCTGTGCGCGTCGGCAACGAGGAGATACGGAAGCTCCTCGACGACATAGCCCCTGTGGAAGAAAAGGTCAGGGTCCTCCACGCAAGGCTCGACGAACTGCTCGATGAGTCATCGACCGTAAACAGGTACGAGAGGCTCCTTAAGGGCTTCGCGCCGATAGTATCGAGGCTCGGGGGGCTAAAGAACTTCGATATCGTGGGCTTGACGATTGAGAAGACCAGAGAGGATGTCACGCGCCTGCTGGATGCGGAGGTCGCTAACATCACCGAAGGCGCGTACCAGATATATGTGCGGGAGCTGGATGAATCGACCATCGGCATAGTCCTCACATACCCCCGCGAGTTCGAGTCGAAGGTAAGATACCTCCTTACTGGCAAGGCCATAAGCGAGGTGAAGTTGCCGGATGAGTACGCCGAGCTCCCGCTCATCTCGGCCCTTAAACGCATGGGGAGGAGAAAGGCCGAGCTCCCCGCTCTCATAAGGGAGGTCGAAAGGGAATCGGGAGACATCTCGTGGAGGTGGTACGGGACGCTCCAGGGGCTCTCCCGCGCCGTCGACGACGCCATCGACGAGATAGGCGTCCTCTCTTACGCTTCCCAGTCCCGGTTCGCCTTTGTCATAGAGGGCTGGGTCCCGGTAAGCGGGTTCGAAGGCCTGAAAGAAAGGTTCGCCGCGCTCTTCGGAGAGAAGGTCCTGATAAGGGTCCTCGACATAGAGGAGAGGGAGATGGACCTCGTCCCGGTCTGCATAAAAAACCCCGGGATACTCAGGCCCTTCGAGGTCTTTCTCGGGGCTCTGCCCGCGCCGAGATACGGCTCGGTCGACCCGACGATATATGTGGCCGTCTTCTTCCCTGCCTTCTGGGGGCTCATCGTCGCGGACATCGGGTACGGGTTAGTCATACTGCTCGTAAGCCTGTACCTCAAAAGGCGCTTCAGGGACAAGGCGACGCTCCGCGACCTCGCTTCTGTCCTCGTCATAAGCAGTCTCCCTGCCATAGCCTTCGGGTTTCTCTTCGGCGAGTTCTTCGGCGACCTCGGCGAACGCCTCGGCATCCTGCACCCTGTGATCCTCGACAGGATCAAGGCATTGAAGACCCTGATGGTGCTTACAGTCGGCATAGGCATTGGGCATGTCCTTTTGGGCATCGTCATCGGGGCCGTGAACAGGATGATGAGGGGGCATGCCCGGGAGGCCGCCGGCAAGGCCTTCTATTTCATCTCCGTCGTCTCATTCCTTGCGGTCATGGGCATAGTCTTCGGCTATCTCCCCAAAGGGCTCTTTACGCCGGGTCTCGCCGTGCTCGCGGCGTCCTTCATAGCCCTTACCGTTATAGAAGGGGTGCTCGGGCCGCTTGAGTTCATAAAGGCGCTCGGCAATATCATCTCTTACATGAGGCTCATGGCCGTCGGCACGGCGTCGGTCGTCATGGCGCTTGTGGCCAACAGGATAGGGTCTCTGTCCGATAACCTCGTCGTAGGCGTAATCGTCGCCGGGCTCCTCCACGCATTGAATCTCCTTTTAAGCGTCCTGAGCCCCTCGATACAGTCGATGAGGCTCCAGTATGTCGAGTTCTTCAGCAAGTTCTACGAGGGCGGGGGCAGAAAGTACTCGCCTTTCAGGAAGAGATAAGCGGCTTATAAATTTTTTGAGGAGGTCTATATGGAAAAAGGATTGATCGCGATAGCGGCGGCCCTAGCCATAGGCATACCGGCGCTCGCGACAGCCTGGGCGCAGTCGAAGATAGGCGCGGCCGGAGGCGGGGCGCTCGCCGAGAGGCCCGAGCTCTCCGGCACTGTCATAATACTCGTCGCCATACCCGAGACGATGGTGCTTTTGGGCTTCGTCGTGGCGTACCTTATCATAAGCTGAGGGAGGCGCCATGCCGGAGGACGCTTTACTCAAGGCCATAGAGGAGGACGCCTCGGTACAGGCAGCCCGGATAATCGAGGAGGCCGAGGGCGCGGCGAGGGAGACTGCAGGTTCGGTCGAAAGGGAGGTCTCCGGCCTCAAGGACGCAAGGCTTGGATCGCTTTCCGTTGAGACGGAGAAAAAAAGGGCCTCCACGATCAACTCCGCTCGCACCATTGCCAGAGGCAAGTCCCTCGCTGTGAGGGAAGCGCTCATAGAGGACATATTTATCGAGGCGCAAAGAAGGCTCGAAGGGCTCCCGAAGGAAAAGAGGTCCGCGCTCGTTTCACGGCTCTATGAAGAGCTCAAGGCCGACTGGTCGCTCCGTTCGGACGAAAGACCGGTCATACTCGTGAACCCTACGGAGGCCGGCGCGATAAAGGACGGATGGGGCGAGGTGAAGGCCGACCCTGGCGTTCCGCTCGGGGTCAGGTTCGTCTCGAAAGACGGCGAAATAGTATTCGACAACACGATAGAGGCGCGTCTAAAAAAGGCGCGGAGGGCGCTTGTGCCTTTGATAGACGAGATGCTATTCGGGTGAGGCTCTAATGGATTTGAGCTACTTCAACGCCCGAGTAAGGGGGCGCATGGGCAGGCTCTTGAGGGAGCCGGACTACGCGCCGCTCTTCGCGGCCGAAGGGCCTGCGGAGCTGATCGACAGGCTTCGGTCCTCTGCCTACGGAGCGAGGATAGAGACCGCCTCGGCGCGGTTCGAAAGGACGGACGAGATACTCTCGTCCGCCGTAAACGACGGCCTCTCCTCTGACTTGAAGACCCTCTGGGAAGAGGCCCCGCCCGAGGCGCGGCCGCTCCTTAAGGCCGTCGTCGTCGAATGGGAGGTTTTTGACCTGAAGTCCATTGTCAGAGGCATATCGAGGTCGGTCAAAAGGGAAGAAATACAGAGGGACCTCATCCCGGCCGGGGAGTTCGACTCTTCCGCCTTGAGGATGCTTCTAAGCGCGGAGGACATCCCGGGCGTGGTCGGCTTTCTCGATACATGGGGGAGCCCCTATGCCGCGCCGCTAAAAGAGGGGATGGAGCTCTACGGGAAACGCGGCTCGACCGGCGAGATGGAGCTCCGCCTCGACCTGCACGCCTTCGGCCGTCTCATCGGGATATTGAAGAACGAAGGACGGAACGGCAGGCTTCTCGAATCGATCATTTCGCTAAGGATAGACGCGAGGAATATAGCGACGATATTGAAGATCGCTGGCGAGGGTTATTCGATTGACGGCGCGGCGTCGTTCTTCATCGAGGGCGGGCGCGCGCTCAAGCGAAAGGATTTCCTGAGGCTTTCATCCTCCAAGGACAGGGAAGAGGCGCTGAAAGGCCTCGTCATCGCGGTAAAGGACGAGGAGTTGAGGTCCATACTTTCGGCTACGGAGCCCGGCGCGCTCCACGACCTCGAGGAAAGGCTCGAGGTCGCTTCAATAAGGAGGCTTAAAAGGCTCTCTGTAGTCGAGCCGCTCTCCATCGCGCCGGCCGCGTCCTTCGTGCAGATGAAGGCGCGCGAGATAAGGAACTTAAGGCTCATCGAGCGCTCCAAGGCCTTCGGCATACCGGAAGTGGAGTTGAAGAGGCTCGTAAAGTATCCAATATAGGGCTCCTATGGCAGGCATACTCGTATTGACAGGAAAGGGCGCGTCGCTCGGCTTCAGGTGCGCGGGGCTTGAGTGCAGGGAGGCCGGTGAGGACGAGAGCATCCCCGAGATACTCTCCGGCATACAGGCCTCGGGAAGGTACGGGCTCGTCGTCGTAGAGGAGAGGTTCCTGGAGAAGGTCCCTGAGAATGTAATGAAGAGGATACGGAAAAAGGGGCTCCCCATAATCATCCCGGTGAACATCCCCGGCAAATGGGGAGAGGCCGAGTACGGAGAATCCCCCGTCGTCCGTCTCATAAGAAGGGCGATAGGCTATCAGATAAAATTGAGAAAATGAATTTAGGCTACCTCTAAAAATTGTTATTTTTCCTGACTGCTCGGCGCAGGGCCAGATATCGAACGGAGCCCCTGGGGAACCATATGTTCAGCCGTTTGATACGAATTTGCCCGTCCGGCAAGGACTGCGTCAGGTCGGAAATGAAAGTGCTCGCATATTACCATATATGCTGCGCTTTTTATTTCCGCCCTTCCTTGACCTCAGAAAAAATTCCTAATTTTTAGAGGCAGCCTTTACCTTCTTCCCCTCCCTTGATGGGAGGGGAAGAAGGGGAGGGTGAGCGTTTTGGTGCGCTCTCGAAATTCAAACGCAAGCGGGATGTGCTTAACCCGGAGAGAAGATGAAAGAGATAAGGGGAAGGATATACGGGGTCGCGGGCCCGACCGTCGTCGTCAAGGGCATGGAGGGGCCGACGATGAATACCGTCTGCCTCGTAGGCAAGGACGGGCTCCTCGGCGAGATAATCCGGATAAAGGACGAGCTCGTGACACTTCAGGTCTATGAAGACACCGGCGGGCTCTCTCTCAACGAGGAGGTCGTAAGCCACGCGCTACCCTTGAGCGTAAAGCTCGGCCCCGGGCTCTTGACCAACATATTCGACGGCATACAGCGGCCCCTACGGAAAATAAGGGAGTTGACTGGCGGCTTTATCTCAAAGGGCGTGAAGACCCCGGCGCTCGATCTGGAGCGCGTCTGGGGGTTCGAGCCTCTTAAAAAAGCCGGGGAGAGCGTTTCGCCCGGCGATGTGCTCGGCGTCGTGCAGGAGACAGCCCGTATAGCGCTGAAGATTATGGTCCCGCCCGGCGTAAGCGGCGTAATAAAGGAGATAAAAGGAGACGGCGTATCAGGGAGCGAGCCCGTCTGCGTGCTTGAGGACGGAACGGGCATCGACCTCTATCAGGATTGGCCGGTCCGGATGCCGAGGCCTTTCCAGTACAAGCTCCCGCCCGAGGTCCCGTTCAAGACAGGGCAGAGGGTATTCGATACGCTTCTCCCCGTGGCCGAGGGCGGCACGGCGATAGTCCCCGGCGGCTTCGGCACCGGCAAGACCGTCGTAGAGCAGACGATAGCCAAGTACGCGACCTGCGACATCGTCATATATGTAGGGTGCGGCGAGCGCGGAAACGAGATGTCCGAGATACTCACCGATTTTCCGGAATTGAAAGACCCCTCGACTAACCTCCCTTTGAGCCTCCGGACCGTTATCGTCGTCAACACCTCCAACATGCCGGTCGCCGCGCGAGAGGCCTCCATTTTCACCGGCATAACCATTGCCGAGTATTACAGGGACATGGGCTATAGCGTCGCCCTTCTTGCGGACTCCATCTCGAGATGGGCCGAGGCTCTGCGCGAGATATCTTCTCGTTTAGAAGAAATGCCCGGAGAGGAGGGCTTTCCGCCGTATCTTGCTACCAACCTCGGGGGCTTCTACGAGAGGTCGGGCCGAGTAAAATGCCTCGGCGACGGTGAGAGGACCGGCTCTATTACCGTCATAAGCGCGGTCTCGCCGCCGGGAGGGGACTTTTCCGAGCCCGTGACGCAGGCGTCCTTGCGTTTTGCCGGGTCTCTCTGGGCGCTCGACCCGGACCTCGCCTACAGGAGGCACTTCCCGGCCGTAAATTGGCTCGCGAGCTTCAGCCTCTATCACTCCGAGCTCTCAGGCTGGTTCAGGGACGAGATAGCCCCTGACATGATGGACCTCCGGGGGAGGCTTTATTCGCTCCTCCAGAGGCAGACCGAGCTAAAGGACATAATACAGATAATAGGGGTAGAGGCCCTGCAGGAATCCGATAGATTAACGCTTGAAGTCGCCAACATGGCCAGAGAGTCGTTTCTGAAACAGAGCGTATTTAACGAATCCGACGCATTCAATACCTACGAGAAGCAGTACTGGATGTTGAAAACCATATTCTCGTTCATGGACGCGGCGGCTTCCGCCTTAAAGCGCGGGGTATTCATCGAGACGCTCCTTGAGAGCCCGCTCCGGACGCGCATCATCAAGATGCAGAACACCCCGAACGAAGGATACCCGAAGGCCGCCGAGGAGCTCATAGCCGCCATAGAGAACGAGTTCAGCATGATAGAGGAAAAATGAGATGGACCTCATAACAAGGGAGTACAGGACGGTAACGACGCTCTCGGGCCCGCTCCTCTTCGCCGGAAAGATCTCGGGCGGCTCGCTCGGAGAGATGTGCGTCATCAATGTCCCCGGCGGTAAAAAGAGAACCGGGCAGATACTCCAGCTCATGGGAGACTACGCGATCGTCCAGGTCCTTCAGGGGACCTCGGGGATAGACTCGGACGCGGCATCGGTCGTCCCCACCGGAGAGACCGCGAAGATCGGCGTCTCTACAGACGCCTTCGGCAGGGTCTTTAACGGGTTCGGCGAGCCGATAGACTCTCTCCCGCATATAATCCCGGCAAGGTACATGGAGCTTACGGGGCTGCCCATGAACCCGGCCTCGAGACAGAAGCCGGACTTCTTCATCCAGACCGGGATCTCCGCCATAGACGGCCTGAATACGCTCGTAAGGGGCCAGAAGCTCCCGATATTCTCGGGCGCGGGCCTGCCGGCGAACGAGCTTGCGTTGCAGATAGTGAGGCAGGCGAAGGTCGCGGAGGCCGAGAGCTTCGCCGTCATACTCGGCGCAATGGGCATAACATCGAGGGAGGCGTTCTTTTTTAGACGCGCGCTCAAGGAAACCGGCGCGATGGAGAGGACCATCGCCTTCATAAACGAGGTGAGCGACCCGGCCATAGAGAGGCTCTTTACGCCCCGTATCGCGCTCACCACAGCCGAGTACCTCGCCTTCGACAAGGGCTATCATGTCATGGTGGTTTTGACCGACATGACCGCGTACTGCGATTCGCTCCGCGAGATAGGTAGCGCGCGCGAGGAGATACCAGGAAGGAGGAGCTACCCGGGTTACATGTACACGGACCTTGCTTCAATCTATGAGCGCGCCGGGAGGCTCAAGGGCGGTACGGGCTCCATTACCCTCATGCCCATACTCACCATGCCCGACGACGACATAACGCACCCCATACCCGATTTATCCGGCTACATAACCGAGGGGCAGATAGTCTTGAGCCGGTCGCTCAACAGGAAAGGCATATACCCTCCGATAGATGTTCTGCCGTGCCTGTCCCGCCTCATGAACCTCGGCATCGGCAAGGGCAAGACGCGCGATGGCCACAGAAAGCTTGCCGACGCGTTGTACTCCGCCTATGCGCGCGGGATAGATGTAAGGAGGCTCGTGACCATCGTAGGCGAGGAGGGGTTGACCGAGCTCGACAGGAAGTACCTCGCCTTTTCCGACGAGTTCGAGCGCCGCTTCATAGGGCAGGGGCTGGAGGAGAGGTCGATTGATGCCACACTCGACCTCGGAGTCGAGCTCCTCAATACCGTCCCTGAAAGGGAGCTTATTCCGACAACGAGGAAGGGCTGATGGAGAAGGTAGCGCCGACAAGGGAACAGCTCCTTTCGCTTAAGCGCCAGCACGAGGTGATAAAGAAGGGGCTCGATTTGCTTAAGTCCAAGCGGGAGGCGCTCATGAAGGAGTTCTTCGGCATAGTCGAGGAGTCGATCGGCATGAGGAACGACTTAACCGGGCTCCTCACCAAGGCCGAGCGCGACCTGCAACTTGCGCGCGCCATTGCGGGCGCGGAGGTCGAGTCTTTCGCAACAGCCGCAAGGAGGGAGGTCTCTCTCGCCATAAAGGTCAAGAACATCTGGGGGGTATTCGTCCCCGAGATAGAGGAGACCGCGCTTGTGCGCACGCTTGAGGCCCGCGACATCTCGCCCGTAGGAGAGAGGGCCCAGGTCATAGAGACCGCGAGGCAGTTCGAGAACGCCGCCGATCTTATCGTCCGCATAGCGTCGAGGGAGATAAGGCTCACGAGGCTCGGAGAGATGATAAGGTCAGACACGAGGAAGGTGAACGCGATATCGGAGGTCATACTGCCGTCGCTCTCAAGGCGCGTAAAATATATTACGAGGATGCTGGAAGAACGGGAGCGGGAGGAGATATTCAGGCTGAAGAGAAACAAGGCAAAGAGGCAGGAGCTGGAGAGGAGGGAGAGGGCGCGGGAGTAGCAGGCAGGCGCTTGTACGGGCTGTTCGGATATTCTGCCCAAAGCCTTTTCGCGCTCTGGCGCAGGGGGCAAAATCTCCTCCCCTTTTTTCAAGGGGAGGTTGGGAGGGGTGATTTGAATGCAAATACGACCTCCCCCCGCCCCTCCTTGGTAAGGAGGGGAGAAATTGCTCGCGAGCGCGCCTTATCGGACCGTTAGCCCCGGATTTTAAAATATATTCCTATAGGCGGGACTTTCCAGTCCCGCTAAAAACCACCCCTGTCAACCCCTGAATTCCCCCCAAACATCCCTCTTGTATTGGCACTCCCCATTCTGGTATATTTTTGTATTCGGGGCCTTCCCGGTTGAATCGAAGTAAAATTCCAGGAGTATCTGTGTGATAGAGCGTTATTCGAGAAAAGAGATGGCCCGCATCTGGGAGCCCGGGAACCGGTTCCAAAAGTGGCTCGACGTGGAGATAGCCGCGTGCGAGGCTTGGGCGAAGCTCGGCAAGGTCCCGGCTTCTGCCTTAAAGACTATAAAAAGCAAGGCGTCCTTCAACATCGAGCGCATCGACGAGATAGAGAGGACCGTAAAGCACGACGTTATAGCGTTTCTGACATCCGTTGCCGAGTTCGTGGGGCCGGACTCGCGCTACATACACATGGGGCTCACTTCCTCGGACATACTCGACACCTCTCTCGCGCTTCTTTTAAGGGAGGCTTCGGATTTAATTATAGACGACATCAAGGCCATGCTTGCAGTGCTTAAGAAAAAGGCCTACGAGCACAAGGACACGGCGATGATGGGCCGCTCCCACGGCATACACGCCGAGCCCATGACCTTCGGTCTTAAGATGGCGCTCTGGTACGACGAGATGAGCCGGAACCTTGAGCGCATGGAGAGGGCGAGGGAGGTAATCTCCTGCGGCAAGCTCTCGGGCGCGGTCGGGACTTTCTCATCCATAGACCCGGCGATAGAGAGACATGTCCTTAAAAAGCTCGGTCTCAAGCCCGAGCTTGTGGCGACCCAGGTCGTGCACAGGGACAGGCACGCCGAGTTTTTCGCGACACTTGCGGTCATAGCGTCTTCCATAGAAAAATTCGCGGTCGAGATAAGGCACCTTCAAAGGACGGAGGTCCTTGAGGCGGAGGAGCCGTTTACAAAGGGGCAGAAGGGCTCTTCAGCCATGCCGCACAAGAGGAACCCGATACTGTCCGAGAACCTCACGGGCCTTTCCCGCCTCATGCGGGGGTACGCAATGAGCGCTTTGGAAAACGTCGCCCTCTGGCACGAGCGCGACATATCGCATTCGTCGGTCGAAAGGGTCATCGCGCCGGACGCGACTATACTCATGGACTTCATGCTTGTCCGCGCGACCAACCTTATACGCGACCTCGTCGTGTACCCGGAGAACATGAAGGAGAACATGGAGAGGCTGAAGGGTGTCGTCTTCTCCCAGAAGGTCCTCCTTAAGCTCGTCGAGAAGGGCACGACCCGCGAGGAGGCGTACGCTATAGTCCAAAGGAACGCCATGAAGGTCTGGGAGGGCCTCGGGGATTTCAAGTCGCTCCTCCTCGAGGACAATGAAGTGATGAACTATCTGACGGAGAAGGAGGTAATCGCCTGCTTTGATGTGAGGCCGTACCTCAGGAACGTCGATTACATATTCAAAAGGACATTCGGAAAAAAGTAGACCCGGAGGGTTTTGAAGATGCAGAGACTTGAGAAGCTTTACGAAGGCAAGGCAAAGGTCCTCTATTCGACCGACAACCCGGACCTCCTCGTACAATACTTCAAGGACGAGGCGACGGCGTTTGACGGCAAGAAGAAGGGGATAATAGAGTCAAAGGGGATACTCAACAACAAGATATCCTCCCGGATATTCAAGTACCTCGAGTCCAAGGGCATAAAGACGCACTTCGTGGAGATGCCCTCTGAGCGCGAGATGGTCGTCAAAAGGCTTAAGATCGTCCCCATAGAGGTCGTCGTCCGGAACATCGCGGCGGGCTCCCTTTCCAAGAGGATGGGGGTCGAGGAAGGCACGCCGCTTAAGGAGACGATACTCGAGCTCTATTATAAGAGCGATCCATTAGGCGACCCGATGATAAACGAGTACCATGTAAAGGCGTTCGGCCTTGCCGGGGCCGACGAGCTCCGGCGGATCGAGGCCGAGGCGCTGAAGGTCAACAAATACCTTTCGGAATTTTTCGACGAGCGCGGTATAATACTCGTGGACTTCAAGCTCGAGTTCGGCATCCACAAGGGCGAGATACTCCTCGGCGACGAGATAACCCCGGACGGGTGCAGGCTCTGGGACAAGACAACCCGCGAGAAGATGGACAAGGACAGGTTCAGGCGCGACCTCGGCAAAGTCGAAGAGGCGTACCAGGAAGTCTTGAGAAAGGTGATGGAGTGATGAAGGCCAAAGTCTATGTAACGCTTAAAAAGGGCGTCCTCGACCCGCAGGGAAAGGCCGTCATGGGCGCATTGAAGACCATGTCCTTCGACGAGGTCAGGGATGTGAGGATCGGCAAGTTCATGGAGCTCGAGATAGACGGCTCCTCGATTGAGAAAGAGGAGGCTCGCATCAAGGACATGTGCGAGCGGCTTCTGGCCAACACCGTCATAGAGAATTACAGGATAGAGATAGAATAAGCTAAAAATTGCTATTTTTCCTGACTGCTCGGCGCAGGGCCAAAATCACTCGGAGTCTTTTCGATGAATCAATTCCCTGCCCGTTCGATACGGATTTGCCAGTCCGGCCAGGACTGCGTCAGGTCGGAAATAAAAATGCTCACATATTGTCATTATATGCTGCGCTTTTTATTCCCGCCCTTCCTTGATTTCAGAAAAAATATCTGATTTTTAGAGAGATGCCAAAGGAGATTTTTCCGTGAAGTTCGGAATCGTTGTTTTTCCGGGTTCAAACTGCGACCACGACTGTTACCACGTGGTCAAGCACGTTTTCAATAAAGACGCCGGGTACATCTGGCACAAGGATACATCCTTGAAAGGATACGACTGCGTGATACTCCCGGGAGGGTTCTCCTACGGGGATTATCTCCGGACCGGGGCTATAGCGAGCTCCTCGCCGGTGATGAACGAGGTCGTGGCTTTTGCCAAAAAGGGCGGGCTCGTCCTCGGCATCTGCAACGGCTTTCAGATATTGACGGAAGCCGGGTTACTGCCCGGCGCGCTCATGAGGAACAGGGGGCTCAAGTTCATCTGCTCTCATGTGCCTGTGCGAGTCGACAATAACTCGACACCTTTTACCGCGAAGTACGGGAAGAATGAAGTCGTCGACATGCCTATAGCGCACGCCGACGGCAACTACTTCGCCGACGCGGACACGATAAAGAGGCTCGAAGACTCGGGGAGTATTGCTTTCAGGTACTCGACCCCCGGGGGCGAGGCTACCGGCGAGGCCAACCCGAACGGCGCGTTACTCAATATAGCGGGGATAGTGAGCGAGAAAGGGAATGTGCTCGGCATGATGCCGCACCCCGAGAGGGCGAGCGAGACAGAGCTCGGCTCAAGGGGCGGCAGGGGCGTATTCGAATCGATTATAAGCACATTGGCTTAAGGGGCGGAAGATGGGGTTCAAGGAAGATCTCAGATCCGGAAAGTTCGTCATAACAGCCGAGATATGTCCGCCGAGAGGGACAGAGGCGGCTTCGTTCATAGAGAAGGCGCGGCTCCTTAAAGGCAGGATATCGGCCGCGAATGTCACCGACAACCAGCGGGCGGTCATGCGCCTCTCGTCTCTCGCATGCTCGATGCTCCTACTGAAGGAAGGGCTTGAGCCTGTCTTTCAGATGACTTGCAGGGACAGGAACAGGCTCGCCCTGCAGTCGGACCTCTTGGGCGCGTGGGTCTTGGGCGTAAGGAACATACTCGCCCTTACCGGCGACCATGTTTCTGCCGGAGACCACAGGGAGGCCAAGGCTGTATTCGACCTCGACTCCGTCCAGCTCGTCTCCATGATAAGCACCTTGAATTCCGGCAGGAACATGAACGGGGTCGAACTCAGGGGTGGCACCGACTTCTTTATAGGCGCGGTCGTCGCACCCGAGGCGAACCCCTGGGAGCCTGAGGAGATAAAGTTCGAGAAGAAGGTCGCGGCAGGGGCGAGGTTCTTCCAGACCCAGGCGATCTTCAATATGGACAAGTTCAAGAGGTTCTTCGACGGGGCGTCAAAGTCAGGGGCGTCGATACTCGGCGGCATACTGCTTCTCAAATCCGCGAAGATGGCCAACTACCTTAACGCGAACGTACCCGGCGTCAATGTGCCGCAAGAGCTCATCGACGAGCTTGAAGGGGCCAAGGACCAGCTTGAGAAAGGCATCGAGATAGCCTCAAGGCAGGTGAGGGAGCTCAAAAAGTTCTGCCACGGCGCGCACATCATGGCCATAGGCCAGGAAGAGAGCGTTGTGAAGATAATCGAGGGGGCGTAATAGTTCCCTCTCCCCTTGTGGGAGAGGGCGGAGGGTGAGGGGCTTAAACCCGTCGCCTGACTCAAGTTGTTTATCTGAAAAAATTTAGCCTCTGAAATGCCAAACGCCGGACGCTTTCGCGTCCGGCGTTTTTTTTAGTCTAATACCCTGCGGCTTTCCGCGGCATTCTAAATCTCTCCCCTACGATTTTGGCGGGGGTGAAGAAAGATTTCACCCTCCCCTCAATCCCCTCCCGTCAAGGGAGGGGAAGTATAAGGAGATACCGGTAGCTTTGCACGTGGTAGTTTGTTGCTGAACGGTTTTTTAAGTGTTCAGCTCGCCTTTTCCTCTTCGTCCCCGTCATCCGGCGAGTCGTCCATCGTTATCTCGTACTCTTCGTCGTCGACCTGCACGGCGGCTGTTTCGGCCTCTTCGGTCTTGGCCTCAGGCTTGTCGGCATCGGGCGTCAAAGCCGCCGGCGAGACGCCGCCTGCGGCTATGTAGACCGCCTCCTCGTCGCCGAGGTTGTCGAGGAGGAATACCTGCGCGTCTTTCGAATGGAACGCCTCTCCGGCGCCGACCGTGAACGAGGTCTTTCCGCTCTTTACGCGGATCGACCCCTTGAGGATGCATATGATCTCCTCCCTGCCTTCGCCGGGAGTGAGCCTCTTCGAGGTCTCATTGGGGCGGAGCCTGCCGTAGGTGAGGTAAACGGAGCCGCCGAGTTCGCCGGGGCCGAGGGAGTATTCGTTGTTCGGACTGAGTTCAGCGAGCTGGGGGAGCTTGTATATCTTCATGCCATCGTTTCCATCGTGTCTTTGAAGTGCTCGATGAAGTCCTCGCCGTGCATGGGCCTGATTATTATCCACTTCCTTTTTTTGTCAAGCCTTACCTCGACCTCGGCGCCGGGGATGAGCTCGAGGAAACGGAGGTAGTCCTCCGGGAGGGCAACACCCTCCTTGCCTTTCTCTATTCGCACTATTTTCTCTTTCATGGTCTTCCCCCTTTGCGTCTTTTGCCTGCCCCTTGCCGCGTCTTACGTAGCTTAAAGCACGGCGGAACGCGCCGCGCATTTATTATATTAAGTTCACGGAGGCGAGTAGTCAAGGTAATTCATGGTTTTTTAGCGCAGGAACGGTTTAAGAAACAAACGGGCGTTTCAAGCCTCCGGGGTCCTTTCGATAAAACAGAAAATGAACCGGCATAAGGACTTCTCCCAGCGTCGAACCTTGACAATTATACTCCAAGGTGTATTATATTTTAAAGCGTAAGCACCTTTTTTTTAGGGCCCAAAGATGCAGAAGGAAGACTCTTTAAAATCCGGGCGTCATATCAGGCAACGGTACTTCTGCGCGAAGGAGCTTCAGTTCTCGATCGCGCTCCTCATAGTCCTCGCGCTTCTCGGCGGGGTATTCCTCCAGGCGATCTCGTCACTCCTCAGCCAGTATTACGGCGTCGATACGCCGGTGCTCGGCATACTCCTCATCATAGGCTATATCTCAATAGTCGTCCTCCTCGCGGTCTTCTATACGCACAGGCTCATAGGCCCGTTCGTAAGGCTCGAGTACGAGATGAAGATGATAGCCCAGGGCAATGTCTCGAAGCGTCTCAGCCTGAGGGCCAAGGACGACCTCCATATAAAGAACTTCGTGAAGTATGTGAACGGCTTCGTCTGCAGGTGCGAGGACGCGAAACAGGGCTACGACCAACTGCACGCCTCTGTCTCAAAAAGGCTCGACGACGTCACCAGGGAGATAGCGAAGGGCTCTGATGCCGACTGCTCCATGATACAGCAGGAGATACAGGCCCTTCAGGCAGAGATGAAAAAGTTCAGGGAAAAACGATGAGTGAATTCCGCCGTGGCCGGCCGCTTTAAAGCCCTCCTTGTTTTTTTCATGATCCTCTCGACGGTCCCCTGCGTTTCAGAGGCTTCAGAGAAGGATACCTTCGTAAAATATGTCATCGACGGCGACACGATAACCGTACCGGGCCGGGAGAGCGTAAGGTACATCGGGATAGACACGCCTGAGCGGGGCGAACCCTTCTACGGCGAGGCGAGAAAAAGAAACAGCTCTCTCGTAAAGGGCAAGAAGGTCACGCTCGTCTTTTGCGATAAGGAGAGGCGGGACAAATACGGCAGGCTGCTGGCCTGGGTATACGCCGATGGCGTCTTCGTGAACGAGGTCCTCTTGAGGGAGGGGCTCGCGAGGAGGCTCCCCATACCGCCCTGCGGTACGATGTTCGCCACAAAGTTCAAGGCCGCTGAGGATTCCGCGCGCGCGGAAGGCCTTGGCATATGGGGCTACGCCAAAAACGGCCCCGTGGACGGCCGATGAGGCGGCCGTGTCCGGCGTTTGAGGCTTAAAAGCCCTTGCGAGGCCGTTTTATCTTGACAAACTCGACCCCGGCTTATTATAGTATACTCTCAGGGCGGCGTACCCAAGTGGCAAGGGAGCAGTCTGCAAAACTGCCATCCAGCGGTTCGAATCCGCTCGCCGCCTCCATTTTTCCCTCCTTTCGCAGATGGCGTCATAGACGGGAAATTCTCCACAAAGATATCCGTCCGGGAACACGAGGCCCGCAGGTACCCTGCGGGCCTTTTTGTATCAACGCGCAAACCAGACGCGCGATAAGGGAGCTTTTCCTCAAAACCGGGCCGAAATCACCAAGCCGCGTTATTTTGAGCCGCGGCCGCCAATTTTGACCAATTCCATCCGGCGCTAAACACCCGGCTTGATATCACGCTTCGGACCCTCTCTCGGACCCCGCGTTTTAAACCCGCTCAAAAGACTTTCAAAAAGCCGCTAACCCGCCTTGAACGAAATCGTCCGGAATAACTGAATAAAATGTAATCCAGGTTACATTCATCCTGCGCGGGTTTTTATATATTGCTCGAAAGTATGAAGACCTCCGCGCTCAGAAAGGAAGAACCGAGGACTCGCCACTTCACGCTGGAAGCGGTCCCCATGCCGTCCGTCAGGGGCGAAGCGCCCGTAACCGAGGAGCGCGTTGCCCCTGCCGCCCCAATGGCTAAAGCCCCGAAGAGGAGGGCCTTCGAGCCGTTCCTCGTCATATCCGTCCTCTTCGTAACCGCCGTTCTCATCTACGAGTCGATGACCCAGGCCTCGCTCAAGCACATGAGCCTCCTGGGCCTCGCGCACGCGAGCGGGTATTTAACGTACATATCCGTAGAGTACCAGCCGTCCAGGGGGCTCTGGCTCCTCTTCGGTTGGCTTGGGACCGGTATGATGGTGCTTATGATGCTCTATACGCTTAGAAAGCGCGGAGGGGCCGTAGGGAGGCTCGGCGAGAGGCTCGGGACGATGCGGGTATGGCTGAACGCGCACATGTTCCTCGGGGTCATGGGGCCGGTCTTTATCGTCTTTCACACGACGTTCAAGTTCAACGGCATCATAGGGACGAGCTTCTGGTGCATGGTCGTCACCGCAGTCTTCGGCGTCCTCGGGCGATACATATATCTGCAGATACCGAGGTCGATAACCGGCGCGGAACTGAAGGAAAAGGACATAGAGCTCCTTATAACGGGGTTAGAAGCCGAGATAGAGCTCCGCTCAAAGGGGTTGAAGGCATCCGCGTTCCTCTCCGAGATCTCCGCTCCTGTAAAGGCCCAATCGATGCGCCCGTTAAGCGCGCTCCTTTACATGATGTGGAACGACACGGTCAACAGGCTTAAAGTGAGAAGGATCAAGAAAGAGCTTAAGGACCGTTACGGCATCTCCCCGAGGGTGAGGGCGCCGCTCGGCGCGCTCCTCGGGAGAAAATCCGCGCTCATAAGGAAACGGAACTTCCTGTCGACCTCGCAGAAGCTCCTTCATTACTGGCACGTCCTGCACATCCCGCTTGCGATAGTCATGTTTCTCATCATGTTCGTTCACATAGCCGTCTACTACATGTTCAGGCCCGTTTAGCTCTCTCCCCGGCGTTAACGCGCCCCCGGCCTTAACGCCATTTCCGCCGCTCATCCCGGGTCCTGACGGAAAGTAAAATTGAAAAAAATAAAAATCCCTTATATCCTGCTTTTCGCGTTTATGCTCCTCGTCTCAGCGGGGACCGCCCTCGCCAAGGACGGCGGGGCGGACTCCCTCATAAGCCCGGGCGACCTCGCTTCGGCGCACGCCAAATACGAGGGCATAACCAACTGCACCAAGTGCCACAGGATGGCCGGCGGCATACCGGACTCCAAGTGCCTTGACTGCCACGACAAGCTCTCGGCGAGGATGAAAGGGGGCAAGGGCCTTCACGCGAAGTTAAAGGACCCGTGCATCAAGTGCCACGGCGACCACAAGGGCAGGTCGTACAAGATGGTCGTTTTTGAAAGTAACAAATTCGATCACGCAAAGACCGAATATCCGCTTAAGGACAAGCACGCATCCGTGAGTTGCGCCAAATGCCACAAAAAGACCGGCGTCTACACGGTGGAGACGACCGAGTGCGTCTCCTGCCACAAGGACGAACACAAAAAACAGCTCTCCTCTGACTGCTCGAAGTGCCACAACATAAAGGGCTGGAAGGATATAACGCTCTTCAACCACAAGACCGGCTCAGTCTACCCGCTCGAAGGCAAGCACTCGGACGTAAAGTGCGTCAAATGCCACGAGTCAGGAAAGTACAAGCCCATTGAGCACAAAAAGTGCCTCGACTGCCACAAGGACACGCACAGGGGGCAGTTCACGGGCAGGACATGCGAATCGTGCCACACGGTCAGGGACTGGAAGCAGACCTCGTTCGAGCACAACGCGCCATCGTACAAGGGCTACAGGCTCGAGGGCAAGCACCTTACGACCCAGTGCGACAAGTGCCATGTGAAAGGCAGGTACAAGCCGATAGCGTCTGCCAGGTGCCTCGACTGCCACAAGGACCCGCACAAGAAGCAGTTCCCGGGCAAGACCTGCGAGTCCTGCCACAACGTCAAGGGCTGGAAGACGACGGCATTCGACCACAACGCGCCGACGTACGCCGGATACAGGCTCGAAGGCAAGCACATGAAGGTCGAGTGCTCCAAGTGCCATGTGGACGGCAAATACAAGCCGCTCCAGTACAAGAAGTGCATCGACTGCCACAAGGACGAGCACAAGGACCAGTTCAAGGGCAGGACATGCGAGTCGTGCCACACGGTCAGGGACTGGAAGCTGACGGCCTTCGAGCACAACGCGCCGTCGTACAACGGCTACAGGCTCGAAGGAAAACACCTGAAGACAAAATGCGACAAGTGCCATGTGCAGGGCAAGTACAAGCCGCTTCCGTATAAGCAGTGCATCGACTGCCA
Source organism: Deltaproteobacteria bacterium (assembly GCA_016182655.1). GTDB lineage: Bacteria > Desulfobacterota > GWC2-55-46 > GWC2-55-46 > GWC2-55-46 > GWB2-55-19. The sequence continues at coordinate 114,135 of JACPGB010000056.1, read as the reverse complement.
CAAGGACGAGCACAACGGCCAGTTCCCGAAGCAGAAGTGCGAAGAGTGCCATACGGTCAGGGACTGGAAGGCGACCTCGTTCGACCACAATGCGCCGACCTACACCGGCTACAGGCTCGAGGGCAAGCACAGCAAGGTCCTCTGCGCCAAATGCCACATAAAGGGCAAGTACAAGCCTTTGCCCGCCGAGTGCATCGACTGCCACAGGAAGGACGACACGCACAAGGACGAGCTCGGCTCCACTTGCAAGAAGTGCCACACGGCCCTTGACTGGAAGAAGATAACGCTCGACCACAACGCGAAGACGAAGTTTCCGCTCGTCGGCGCGCACAAGACGACGCCGTGCGACAAGTGCCACAGGAACAAGACCTACAAGACAAAAGCGGAGAAGTGCATCGACTGCCACAAGGATGTCCACAAGGGCAAGTTCAAGGAGGAGTGCAGCTCCTGCCACACCCAGGTCGACTGGAGGCCGAGGGCCTTCGACCACGCGAAGAAGGCGTCTTTCGCCCTCTCGGGCGTGCATAACGACCTCGTCTGCTCCGCCTGCCACAAAAAAAAGGACGAATACAGGTTCCTCTCGCGTTACTGCAACCAGTGCCACGCCGACCCGCACGGGAACCAGTTCGGCTCGGAGTGCGCCGAGTGCCACACCCAGAGCTCCTGGACGCTCAATAAGTTCAAGCACTCCTCGACCTCGTACCCGCTCTCCGGCAGGCACAGGTCCGCCGAGTGCCTGGAGTGCCACAGGAACCGCCAGTACCGCGCCACATCGAAGGTCTGCGTCAACTGCCACCTCTCGTCCTATTCGAGCGCGCCGTACCATCTCTCCAAGAGCTACAGCCGGGAATGCACCCAGTGCCACGCCTCCAACTACATATCATGGGTCTTCAAACATGTGAGCGCGTCATCCGGGTGCTCTTCGTGCCACTTGAACGACAGGCCGTCCTCGCATACATCGGACCCGTCGTCCTACCCGACGACATGCGAGCAATGCCATTCGTCCACAACTACATGGACGACGAGCCAGCATTCCTCCGTAACCGGAGGCTGCTCTTCGTGCCACCTGAACTCGAGGCCCGCGTCGCACACCTCGAACCCCACTAAATACTCGACCACATGCGAGAACTGCCACACATCGACGACCTCGTGGTCCGTGAACAAGCATGTCTCGACCTCTACCGGGTGCTCGTCGTGCCACTTGAGCGAGAGGCCCGGCTCTCACTCGTCGAACACGTCGAAGTACTCGACGACTTGCGAGCTATGCCATTCCTCCACCGCCTCATGGAGCGAGCACAAGCACACCTCCTCGACTACGGGTTGCTCTACTTGCCACGTGAACGACAGGCCTTCGACGCATTCGTCGAACACCTCCAAGTACTCGACGACATGCGAGAACTGCCACAAGTACCCGTCGTGGTCATATTCGCACTCGGCCACGAACAACTGCTCGTCTTGCCACTTGAGCGAGAGGCCCTCCACGCACACCTCGAACACCTCCAAGTACTCGACGACCTGCGAGAACTGCCACAAGTACCCGGCATGGACATGGTCGCACTCGACGACGACCAATTGCTCGTCGTGCCATTTAAGCGAGAGGCCCTCGACCCACACCGCGAACACGACCAAGTACTCGACCACATGCGAGAACTGCCACAAGTACCCGTCGTGGACGACTACCACGCACTCGTCCACCACCAACTGCTCGTCTTGCCACTTGAGCGAGAGGCCCTCGACGCACTCGTCGAACACGACGAAGTACTCGACCACTTGCGAGAACTGCCACAAGTACCCCACATGGACATGGTCGCATACGCCGACGACGGGGTGTTCGTCCTGCCATGTGAACCAGAGGCCGTCGACGCACACTTCCAACACCTCAAAGTACTCGACGACCTGCGAGAACTGCCACAAGTACCCGTCGTGGACGACTACCACGCACTCATCCACCACCAACTGCTCGTCGTGCCACTTGAGCGAGAGGCCCTCGACGCATTCGTCGAACACGACGAAGTATTCGACCACCTGTGAGACCTGCCACAAGTACCCTGCATGGACATGGTCGCACACGCCGACGACCGGCTGTTCGTCCTGCCATGTGAACCAAAGGCCGTCAACGCATACATCAAACCCGTCGGCCTACTCGACGACCTGCGAAAATTGCCACAAGTACCCGTCGTGGGCGACGACCACGCATTCGGCGACGACGAACTGCTCGTCATGCCACTTGAGCGACAGACCGTCCACGCACACTTCGAACACCTCGAAGTACCCGACGACCTGCGAGAACTGCCACAAGTACCCCTCATGGGTGTGGTCGCACTCGGCCACTACCAACTGCTCGAGTTGCCACACGACCGACGCGCCCTCGGCGCACACGACCTACTCGAGCGCCTTCGGCTCCACTTGCGAGAACTGCCATACATATCCGACCTGGACCTCTACCAAGATCAGCCACTCGTCTCTCACGACCTTCCCGTCCACCCACAAGGGGTACTCCCAGTGCTCGGACTGCCACCCGTCGATGAACTACTCGACCGGCAACTGCATCAATTGCCATAACTCCGTAGGTGCCAAGGTGCACAAGACGACTTCGGACTCGGTATGCCTCAACTGCCATCCGAAGGGGACCAAGTAGGGGAAGCGATGAAGAAAAGAACAGGTTTCGAAAAACTGGGCCGCGCCGCGTTCTTAGCCGCGCTTTTCATGCTCGCAAGCTCGCCTGCGCTCGCGTCCGAGACCAAAGGCAACCTCTCCATAGAGGACTACTACCTCAAGGACTCCTCCGCCGACGGGTATCAGCACCTCTTCACAACGCGCCTTAAGCTCGACATGACGAAGCTGGACAAGTCCGGGCTCTGGGCCATGCACTTCGACGGCAGGGAGCGCCTTAACCTCGGCACATACGAGAGCTCGAGCGAGGACGCCCGCATAGATGTCCTCAACTTCGATTATTCCGGGAAAAAGCTCTACATAGCCTTCGGCAGGGTCTGGCCCAAGGAGCTCTCGACCGAGCGCGTGGACGGCGTGAACGCCGTCTACCAGTGGGAGAAGTTCGGGGTCGGCTCGTTCTTCGGGCTACGCCCGGACCCGTACTCCGAGATGTTCACGCTGGATTTCGTATCCGGAGGCGCGTACGCGTACTACAAGTCGGACTCTCTCTCGTCGAACGCCGCGTTCACGCACACCATGTACAAGGGCGCGATAGACAGGCAGTACCTTTACAGCCAGACGACCTATGTGAAAGACAAGATATCGCTCCTCGGTCTCATAACCGCGGACATCAACCAGAGGACGAAGGCCCTCGCGCTCACGAACGGCCTCCTCGAGGTCTCGGTCAAGGACGCCAAAAAGGGCGTAAGCGTCGGATACAACCAGTTCAAGTCGGTCCAGCTCTACGCCTCGACGGACGAGGAGGTCGACCCCGGCTCCGAGCGCTCGTATTATCTGGCCGGCAACTACCGCCTTAAGGACAAGTACAACCTCTTCGCCAGGATCGAAAAGCAAAACCGCGATTACACGAGCGTTGAGGACGATTACAAGGACGGGATGGTATACAAGACAGGCGTGAACATCGACAGCATCCTCCGGACCGGCGTGAACCTGAACCTCGGGACATCCTTGAGCGACGGGTTCGGCGCAACCCACAACTCCTACGATATCGAGATATCGAGGGTCTTCAGGGAAGTGTTCCAGCTCGTCATGAACGGCTCGTACAACATGAGCCGTTACACGACCTCGGACACGACGAGGATATGGACATACGGCCTCTCGGGCTACCTCTATATGTCCAAGAAGTGGACCTTCTCCCTTTCGTACAACGGGGAGTCCGCCGAGGACTACACTACCAACAGCCTGCTAACGCGGCTTACGCTCAAGTTCTGACAGGCCGCTCCCAAGCCCGTCCGACCCCTGGCATCAAAGCTCTGAACGAGGCGTACATATGAAAAGTACGCCTCGTTCCTCCGTCAACGTCCCTCATCCGGCGCTTATTTGAGCCCCGGACAAACCCTGATGGCTATCTTCGATTTTGATCAGGCGTTGAAAGGAATACAGGCAGGCTTTTTTTGAAGGGTGTTTAAGCGGTCCCGAACTTCTTTTCTATCTTTATGCCTATGGAGTGCAGGAACTCGTTCGGGAGCTCTCCGCCTATGAGGATATAGACGTAATCGTTCTTGATAACCGTCTCTTTGCCTTCCGTCTCGATCCTTACGTCATTCTCGCGTATCTCCAGGACATTTGAGTTGAGGGCCACGCTGACGGATTTTTTCGATATCGCCTCGTCAAGGCGCGTCTTGTTCATCGGTTTTATGCGCTTGAAGGACTCCCCGCGATATGAAAGGGTGACATTGTTCCCGGACTGCTTCGCAAGGGCGATGGCCGCCTCCACCGCGCTGTCCCCACCGCCGACCACAAGCAGGCTATGGTCCCTGTGCTGTTCCGGGTCGAGCAGGCTGTAAGTGACTTTTGGCAGTTGTTCACCCGGCACGCCGAGCTTCCGGGGCGTGCCGCGCCTGCCAATGGCAAGTACGACGTTCCTCGCCGGATACTCGCCCTTTGACGTGACGACCCTGAAGCCCTCGGCCTCCCTTGCAAGCCCGGTCATCTTCTCGCCTGTCCTTATCTCAAGAGAGGTCTTTTTGATGACGGACATCCAGAGGTCGAGAAGGGATTCCTTCGTCGTCTCGCGGAGCCTCACGTTCCCGTAAAGGGGGAGGTCCACGGGGGAGGTCATCACTATCTTGTGGCGAGGGTAGTTGAAGACCGTGCCGCCGATATCGCCCTGGTCCAGGGTCACGAACTTGAGGCCCTTTTTCGCGGCCATGAGAGAGGCGCCGATACCGGCGGGCCCGGCGCCGACTATTACCGCGTCGTATATGCCGCCTTGCCCCCTGTCCGACCCGAGCCTGCACGAGATATACTCTACGGCTTGTCTCCCCTGCGTGATCGCGTTCTTTATGAGCCCCATGCCTCCGAGCTCCCCCGCTATGAATATGCCCTTTATGTTCGTCTCGAAGTCGGGGGTCACATAGGGTATGTCGACCCCGCGCGTCTCGGTGCCGAAGACGAGCTTTATCGCCCCCACCGGACAGGCCTCGGCGCATGCGCCGTGGCCAACGCAGTGAGAGGCGTTTATGAGCGCGCCCTTGCCGCCGATGAGGCCTATTATGTCCTTTTCAGGGCAGGCTCTTACGCACGCGCCGCTCCCGATGCATCTGGCCGGGTCTATTTTCGGGTGGATCGTCGTAGGTTCCCGAAACCCGTATTCCTCGGCGCGAGCGATCTTTTCCTTTACCTTCTTCGTTTTTTTCGAGCCTGCCCTGAGGTACAGGGCGATGACGAACACTATGAGCGCGGCTGAGATGACGTAGGACAATTGTGAAGGCTCCGGTATGGGACTATTGTATTTGGAATATTCCGCGGACAGCTGTCCCGCGGTTTTGAAAAAATTTTTCAAACCCCGGATGAGTGTAAACGCTCATACATTTTACGTTATTTTTTTTTGCAGGCGCATGACTTAGGTCACACGGCGTTGACATCCGGAAAATGAGATATAGACTCTCACCATCTACATACGATTCCGAACCCCAACCCTTCAGTAAGCCGTACGCCTTGTGCTTTTTTTATTTCAGTTCCGGATATGGAGAGGGAGCCGCCAGCCTTCTCGCGGGATACGTTTGTCTTTGGAGTAAAGGATCTTTACAGGCCACGGAGGACGAAAATGAGACTTCAGAAAAATCTTTTGCCGCACCTTTTGTTTCTCTCCCTTCTGGCACTGCTCGCGGCCTCCCATGCCTACGCGCTCGACATAAGGGTCAAGGGGCCCGACGGAGAGGACGTGAACGGCTTCAGATGGCTCGTGGAGGAGGACGCTACGTACCGGGTCGACCCCGGTGTGGCAGACCCCGAGACGCTTGCGGTTAAATTCCACTCAAGCTACATGCCTGTAGTCGCCCAGGGCCACGGGGGGGGCTCAGCGAGTGTAGCGCTCGACGGCTCGAAGTATCACTATTTGTCTGTACTGCCTGATGCCGGCTACGGCATGGGCGGCGCTTCCATCGCTCCGGGCCAGTCTTCCGTGACCATTACGGTCAACAAGCACCCCATCCCCACGGCCCAGATAACGGTCTTCGTATTCGAGGATGACTCCCCTATAAACAACGCTCCGGACCTTCCGGCTGAACGCGGGCTCGAGGGCTTCTCGATTCTCATCCACGACGCGGCAGGAAGGTACGGACAGGCAGGAGGCCAGGTCTCGAAGGACGCCTTCGGGAACCCGCTCGGCACGGCCTATAACGCGGACGGGTCCGTGGCGACCATAGGTAGCGGCGTCATAAAGACCGACGCCGACGGAACAGCGGCCATAAAATATCTCCCGCCCGGCAAGTACGGGGTCGTCATCGCTCCGCCCTCTGGCCAGGGGTGGGTACAGACGTCGACCATAGAGGGGACCAAGACGATAGACGCGTGGGTCAAGGCGAACGAGCCCGCGTATTTCATGGAGTTCGGCCCGCCTGGCTGGCACGTCTTCGCCGGTTTCGTCAAGCCATTGCAGGATACGGCCGCCCTGACCGGAGGCAGTTCGCTTACCGGGCAGGTCGTAAACATGCATCTGTCCCGTCCTCCCGACTATGCCTTCTATGACGGCGGGCCGTTTGAGCACACTACTCCGTGGATAGGGCTGAACTCGCTCGCGGCAGGCGCGGGCAAGGGCATATTCGCGAGGAAAGCCAACGCCGACGGGACATTCTCGATACCCGACGTACCGCCCGGCGACTACCAGCTCGTGGTGTGGGACGACAACCTCGACCTTATCATCGCCTTTCTCGGCGTCACGGTGCCACCGGGCGGGGGCGAGGTGGCGCTTGGAGACGTCCCGGTCTTTCAGTGGTTCACGAGGCTCGAGTCCTTCGTCTTTAACGACAGGAACGGCAACGGCTTCAGGGACTGCGCCACGCTCACCTGCAACGACCCGTCCGTTGACGACATAGGCATACCCGAGGTAGCGGTCAACCTCCGCTTCCGCGACGGCTCGCTCTACACGTCCATGCCGACCGACGGCGAGGGGTCGGCGCCGTTCGACGAGGTATTCCCGTTCTTCAACTGGATGATCGCCGAGATCGACTACGCGAGGCTGAAGGCCACGGGCGCGACCGTCATCGTGGACGCCGGCGGCCCCATAGACCCCGACCAGGGCTGGGATTATCCTTCAGGAGGCGTGCTCACGCCACAGCCTCAGTTCGACTCGGGCGGGAACCCGGTAATAAACCCGAACACCGGGAACAACCTCTCAAAGACCGAGACCGGGGTAGTGCTCCTTGAGGCCTTTCAGGGCTTCATCGGCCAGACGAGCAGGATAGAGTGGGGCAAATCCGCCTACGGAGAGGGCGAGAACGGCGGCATCTCCGGCATAGTCCGGTACGCGGTCACGCGCGCCGAGAACGACCCGGCGACCGCGGTAGCCGAGGAATGGGAGCCGGGGATACCGCGCGTCCAGGTGAACCTCTATGCCGACGGCGACGTCGACAACTCACCTTACGGCTGGCGGGACGGCACCGGCACCAAGGGCGCCGAGGACCTGGACAGGGACGACGACGGGGTATTTGACGCGCCTGACAAGACCATAGACGATGTAAACGGCGACGGGGTTGTAACACTCGCCGACGTCGACAACTATCCCTTCGGCTGGAGGGACGGCTCTGGGCCCAAGGGACTTGAGGACGTCGACAGGGACTCGGACGGCGCATTCGATTCCGGTGACTCAGTAGCAATAGTCACGACCGACAGCTGGGACGACAGCGTGCCGACCGGCTGCCAGGGCGAGGTCTTCTATTCGCACGGGCTCGCGAGGGACTGTTACGACGGCTTAAGGAACTTCAATCAGGTCCGTCCCGGCGTCTTCGACGGCGGCTACGCCTTTAACGGCATCCCGGCGGCCACTTACATCGTCGAGGCTACCACACCCCGCTCCGCAACAGGCGAGACGTATCACATAATCAGGGAAGAGGACAAGAACGTGGACTTCGGCGACGAGCTCACGCAGGGCACCCTCCTCCTCCCGCCCGCCTGCGTCAACTACGACGAGAACAACGGGCAGGGGCACCTTGTTCCGGCCGAGCTTGCTCTCTTCCCTGGTGTAGCCTCGGCATATGCCGGAAAGTACAGGCCGCTTTGCGACAGGAAGCAGATAACCCTCTCCGATGGCATTAACGCCGCGGCGGATTTTTCCTTCATGACAGAAGTGCCCATAGCCGCGCACTTTACCGGCTTCATACTCGACGACGCCTCAAACGAGTTTGACCCTAATTCGCCTCAGTTCGGCGAAAAGTACGCCCCGCCCTGGCTCCCTATATCCGTCAGGGACTGGACGGGGAGAGAAATATCGCGCATCTATTCCGACGAATGGGGCGTGTACAACGGGCTCCTGCCCTCGACCTACACCATGAACATCCCGATGCCGAGCGGCGCGTCCCCGCAGATGGCGACCCTTTGCATGAACGACCCCGGCCCGATACCGGACCCCGCTCATCCCGGGCAGTTCATCACGGACCCGTACTTCAACAGGCAGTACAGCCAGTTCTGCTACACGATGCAGTTCATGCCCGGGACGACTACGTATCTCGATACACCTGTAGTGCCCGTGGCCGCGTTCTCCGGGGCCGGGCAATACCCGCTCGACTGCGAGTTCGCGGACGGCACCCCGAAGATATATTCGGCGAGCGGCGCAACCGGCGGCCCCTATGTGAGCGGGACGAACCGGTCCCTTACGATAGTCTCCCAGGGGCGCGTCTCCGTGCCGAACCCGCTCTATGAAGGGCCCGGAAGTGTCAGCCAGAAGACAATTGAGCGCGACTACGGCTTCGGCACGGTTGCGGGGAGCGTTTACATTGGGGACCGTCTCCTCACGGTAACGGGCTGGAGCGAAGGGTCCATCTCCGCCAATGTCCCGACAGGCACGCCCTCTGGAGAGCTTAAGGTCGTAAGGGGAGACAACGGCAAGGCGACTGTCGAATCCGTCAGGGTCACCATCGGCCCGATCACGGGCTCCGTGATATCCGTAGCCCCGGGCGGTTCGATCCAGGGGGCCATCGACGTCGCCAAGGCCGGGGACCTCGTGCTTGTCCCTCCCGGAACATATAACGAGCTCGTCATCATGTGGAAGCCTGTCCAGTTACAGGGCTGGGGCCCGGGCTCGACCACGATAAACGCCGTAAAGACCCCGGCCGAAAAGCTCCAGGCCTGGCGGGACAAGATAGCGTCTCTTATCTCAAGCAATTCCGTGACGCTTCTCCAGGCACAGAACGGCGCGGCGGCCTTCGCCGAAGAGGCCCCCGGCGTATTGGTCCTTGCGAAGAACGCGAATACGGGCGGCGGAGGCTTCGGCCAGTCGCCTAACGCGAGGATAGACGGCTTTACGATAACCGGATCGGATATGGGCGGCGGGGTCTTTGTAAACGGGTACGCCCGTTACCTCGAGATAGCGAACAACAGGATAATCAGCAACCAGGGGACCTTTGGCGGCGGCATAAGGGTCGGGCACCCGGGGCTTGTCCTCGAGACAAACGACGGGCTCGAATATCAGGACGCCGGGAATAACAACATATTCATCCACAATAACCATGTGACGCAGAACGGCGGGCTCGGCGGCGTCGGGGGCGGGATAGCCCTTTACACCGGCGCGGACAACTACAGGGTGAACGAGAACTTCGTCTGCGGCAACTTCACCATGGGCGAGGGCGGAGGGGTCGGGCATCAGGGCTTTAGCGACAACGGCCTCATCTACAATAACACCATCGCCTTCAACCAGTCGTTCAACCAGGGGCTCTCGGTCTCCGGCGGCGGCGTCTTCATCGGCGGCGAACCGGGCCTGAACGCCGGTCTTTCCCCGGGCTCCGGCGACGTCGAGGTGAACACGAACCTCATACAGGGCAACCTCGCCGGGGCGGGAGACGGCGGCGGCATAAGGCTCCTGCAGACGACCGGGCAGGACGTCCAGGACAACCGGAACAGGCCCGAGCGCTGGAACAGGGTCGATATTTTCAACAACATGATAGTGAATAACGCCGCTGGGCTCGCAGGAGGGGCGATCTCGATGCAGGACGCGGCGAGGGTCAATATCCTCCATAACACCATAGTCCACAACGACTCGACCGCGACCGCCGGAGAGGCCTTCGCGCCGGGCTCGCCCTCGCAGTCGACCCCCCAGCCCGCCGGTATAGTCTCTCGCGCGCACAGCGCGGGGCTAAAGGCCGCATTCGGCGCGTCTGCGCAGGTCAGGGACTACAACGAGTTCTCGAACCCCAAGCTCGGGAACAACATCATCTGGCAGAACAGGTCGTTCTACTTCATCGCCGACGCAACGCAGGACCCGCCGTTCTACGGGCTCGTGCCTGACCTCACGAACGGCGCGGCGCCCATATACTGGGACCTCTGGGTCACGGGGACCGCCACGCAGAGGTACCTGAACCCTCAGTACTCGATACTTACGAGCACGGCCGGGTACGCGTCCACGAACCAGCAGGCGGACCCGATGCTCTCGGACGCATATTTTAACGGCGCGTCCAATCAGGTGATCGTCCCTGAGGTAACTACCGCCATCCAGGCCCAGCCCGCCTTCGACGAGGGAGGGAACTTCATCGACGTAAGGTTCGGCCCGCTCGGCATCACCGGGGACTACCATATTCTCACGGGGTCGCCTGCGATAAACAGGGGCTCCATGACGCTCAATTCGGGTCTTACGGACCTTCGGAGAGACTTTGACGGCGCGAGGAGGCCCAACGGGACCCAGGCCGATATAGGCGCAGACGAAAAATAGCCGCAAAAATCGCTGTACCAACATAAAGGAGGAGAGATGGGACACAGGTCTTTCCTTTACACGGCAGTTATCATGGCGCTTCTTGCGCAGACGGCGGTAGCATACGCGGGCGTCGCCATACAGTGTCCGGGGGACGCGGACAACGACGCGGTGCCTGACTCGGTCCTGAACGGCGCGCCGAACCCCGCGTACGACCCCGGAGTAAAATGCAGGCACCTCGCGGCCGGCGACGGGTTCGTCACCATGGCAGACGGAAGGCCGCTCTACACGTTCGGTTTTTCGGACGTGACGGGCGTGAACGCGGACGGAGTAATGGGGACCGGGATGCTCGGCGCGAATTTTTCGGCCCCGACGATATTCGTGGATGAGAACGACAGGTTCTATCTTACGCTTACGAACGTCGGGATGTCGATGAGGCCCGATCTCTTCGACGCCCATAGCGTCCACTGGCACGGCTTTGCCGAGGCCGCCCCGGTCTTCGACGGCGTTCCGGAGGCCTCTCTTACTGTCAACATGGGCGCGAGCCTCACTTACTTCTACAAGGCGCTCGACCCGGGCACGTACATGTACCACTGCCACGTGGAGGCGACCGAGCACATGCAGATGGGGATGCTCGGCAACTTCTACGTGAGGCCCGCGCAGAACAAGCTCCCGGCAGGGACGAACCTCAACGGCTTCACGCACCGGTCAGGCAACAAGTACGTCTACAACGACAACGACGGCACGACATATTACGACGTCGAGTACCCGTTGCAGATAAGCTCATTCGACAGCGCCTTCCATGAGGCGAGCGTCAATGTCCAGCCGCTCCCCTTCGCGCTCATGCAGGACGACTACGGGATGCTTAACGGCAGGGGCTACCCGGATACCGTAAACCCCGGGGAACTGCCGCCGACCGAAGGCGGCAACGGCTCTCCGTCGCAGAAGATAAGCTCGCTCGTGACGGCGAAGCAGGGGCAGAAGGTGCTCCTCCGGATATCGAATCTGAGCGTCACGAGGTTTTTTACCGTAGCCACCACCGGCCTTTCCATGAAGGTCGTGGGCAAGGACGCGAGACAGTTAAGAAGCCCGTCGGGCGAGAACCTCTACTACGATACGAATACCCTTACCCTCGGCGGCGGGGAGTCGGCGGACGTCATCGTCAATACCGCCGGGGCCGCGCCCGGCACCTACTTCCTGTACACGACCAATATGCAGTTCCTCGGGAACAATGATGAGGACTTCGGAGGCATCATGACCGAGATAGTCGTCAACCCGGCGTAAGAGAAGGGGAGAGAGATGAGGATAAAAGCATATTTGCCGTTCATGGTCCTGCTCGTCCTGTTGACTTTACCCCAGGCCGCCCTTGCGATGATAGACGGCGTCATGGGAAGCTCCTTCAGCCTGACCGCGAAGGCCGGGCGCATAAGCACCGCCGACGGCGGGAGCGTATACTCCTGGGGCTACGCCAACGGCACCGGGCCGATGCAGTACCCCGGCGTCACCATGATAGTCGAGGAGGGGGCGACGGTCGACGTCAGTTTCACCAACAACCTCCCCTACGCCTCGTCCATCGTCTTTCCCGGCCAGACAAATGTCACGGCCACGGGCGGAAGCCCGGGGCTTCTTGCGAACGAGGCCGCCCCGGGAGGCACGGTCGCCTACAGGTTCACCGCATCCCGCCCCGGCACATATCTCTATCATAGCGGCACGAGACCCGAGGTCCAGGTGGAGATGGGGCTCGTCGGGGCCATAATCGTAAGGCCCGTGGGCTTCAGCGAGGCTTCTCCCCGCGCGTACGACCACGATGGGACGGCGTACGACAGGGAGACGCTCTTTCTTTTGACGGAAATGGACCCTCGCATCCACGAGATAGTCGAGACGCAAGGTATGGCCGGGCTCAATGCCACCGGGCTACTTTCGGGCTACTCTCCTTATTATTGGTTCATAAACGGGAGGAACGCGCCGGACACGATGGCCCCGGCATACGCGCCGTGGCTCCCCAGTCAGCCCTATGACTCCATGCCGAGGATGCACCCCGGCGAGAAGATGCTCATGAGGGTCGTGAACGCCGGGCGCGACCTCCACCCGTTCCACCACCACGGGAACCACTCGACCGTGATAGCGAGGGACGGCAGTCTGCTTGAGAGCTCCGCCGGCGCGGGCCCCGACATCGGGACGAAGGTCTTCACGATACAGTCGGTGCCGGGGGAGACGGTCGACGCCATATTCGAATGGACCGGAAAGGGGCTCGGCTGGGACATATACGGCACGGGCGCGGGTTACGAGCACGGATGCACTGATACGAACGGCGACGGCTTTGACGAAGCGACGCACGAGTACTGCGCCGACCACGGCAAGCCCTTCCCGGTCACGTTGCCCGATACGCTCGATACGCTGATAGGCGGTTTCTACGGAGGGAGCCCATTTCTCGGCACCCTCGGGTCCCTGCCTCCGGGCGAGGGCGGGTTGAACCCGAACGCCGGGTACGTCTACATGTGGCACTCGCATACCGAAAAGGAAATGACCAACTACGATATCTTCCCGGGCGGCATGATGACGATGCTCATCATCGAGCCCCCCGGCGCGGCTATCGAATAAGGAGCCTCGAATGAAGAGGATAGGAACGACGGTCCTGGCGCTTCTGATGTTGTCTATACTTTCAGCCCCCCGGGCGACGGCGGCGGACGTGTATCTCGCCGCGAGGTCCTTTACCGCGACCATGCCGGACGGCGCGTCTGTCCCGATGTGGGGGTTCGCATCCGACGCCGACGGCAACCTCTCGACGATCGGAGGAGAAACGCCATCCTCGCCAGGGCCTTTCTTAACGGTCCCGCCGAACGATACTACGCTGAACATACATCTGCGGAACGACCTTACGGTCCCGGTCTCTATCGTCATACCGGGGCTTTACGCTCCGCTTTCTCCGGTCAGGTTCACTGACGGAAGCGGAAGGAGCCGCGTCCAGTCGTTCACAACTGAAACCGCGCCTGGCGCTGCCCGGACCTATACATGGGCCAATGTAAACCCCGGCACATACATGTATCAGAGCGGCACGCACCCGGCGGTGCAGGTCCAGATGGGCTTGTACGGAGGTGTTAAGAAGAACGCGTCCGCGTCCAGCGCCTACGATGGCGTCGCCTTTGACAGGGAGGTCTCGCTCTTTTTAAGCGAGATCGACCCGCTCCTCCATGAGGCGGTCTCGACTGGCCAGTACGGGACGAACGTCTATCCCGGAGTAGCCGGTTACAAGCCGAGGTACTTCCTCGTAAACGGCAAACCCTATTCCCCGGCGGACGCGCACATCTACGCGGGTGCGGTGAACGAAAAGGTGCTGCTGAGGATGCTTAACGCCGGGATGGAGGCGCACGCGCCCCTTTTGCAGGGACAATACTTCGACGTAGTCGCCGAAAACGGGAAGGCCTACAGTCACAAGAAGAGACAATACACCGCCCTTGTCCCGGCGGGCTCGACCGCGGACGCCATAATGGTTACGGACGTCGCCGGCACGTACCCGGTCTATGACAGGAGGCTCTTCATGACGAACAAGGAGGCCTCCCCCGGTGGGATGCTCGCCTATCTTGAAGTCTCCGCCTCATCCGGCCTCCCGGTATCGTCCGGCGACGCCTATTCCGTGAACGAGGACGCGGCACTCTCTATTGCCGCTCCGGGCGTGCTCGCGAACGATTCGAGCCCGCTCTCTCTGCCGTTGACCGCAACGCTCGATGAGACGGTAAAGAGCGGCGCTCTGACCCTTGACTCCAACGGCTCTTTTGCATATACGCCGTCCACGAATTTTAACGGCGCGGACTTTTTCACCTACAGGGCCTCTGACGGAACGCGCACCGGCAATATCGCGACGGTCACGCTAACGGTAAACCCGGTGAACGACAGGCCCGTCGCGGCCCCTGACTCCGCAGAGGCCAACGCCGGGGTGGCGGCTGACATAAACGTGCTCGCGAACGACACCGACGTAGACGGTGACGCGCTCTCCATAAGCTCCTACACGAACGGGACAAAGGGCTCGGTCGCTCCCGGCTCCGGCACCCTCGTCTATACCCCTAACGCGGGCGCTACCGGCATTGATACGTTCTCCTATACGGCGACCGACGGAGCGCTTGTGAGCGACCCCGCGACAGTAACCGTCACCATAAACCAGCCCGTGAACCAGCCGCCTGTGGCCGTGGACGACTCTGCCTCGACGCGTAGGAACGCCGCCGTGACCATAAACGTGCTTTCGAACGACTACGACCCGGACGGCGCGCTCTCGCCTTCTACCGTCCAGATAGTGACCGCGCCCACGAGGGGCGGGACCGCATCCGTCAACGCCGGCGGGACCGTCGTATTTACGCCTAAAAGGGGCTTCAGGGGCACGGACGTCTTTACCTACACGGTAAAAGACACGAACGGCGCGATATCGAATGCCGCGACTGTGAGGGTAAATGTCAGGTAAGCCGAGGGCATATTATCTCCTGACGGCGTTAGCGCTCGCCTGTCTTCTCGCAGGCGGGTGCGGTCCAAAAGCGATCGAAGGTAAGGGAGACCCAAAGGCGGCAACGGGACTTATCGAGGGGAGGCTGGGCGTAAAAGTCGAGGGGCTCCGGCTCGTGGCCGCCGGGTACATGGTGGACTTCAGGTACAGGGTCCTCGACCCGGAAAAGGCGGCCCCTTTGCAGGATAAGAGAGAGAGGGCTTACCTTATAGACGAGGCGACCGGGAGGGCGTTCGTCGTGCCGCGTCCGGCGAAGGTCGGCGAGCTCAGGCAGGCGGCCTTCAACTCCCCTCCGGTGGTGGGAAAGACCTATTCGATAATCTTCGCCAACCCGGGCCGGGCGATGAAGAAGGGCGCTACTGCCTCGATAGTCATAGGCGGCTTCAGAGCGGAGGGGCTCATCATAGAATGAACAGAACCGCCGATAGAAAACTCATCCTGTCCGCCCTGTGCATCTCCGCGCTCTTATCCACGCCGTCCGTTGTAAACGGCGAGATAGCGCCTGGGTTGGAATCAATGCTCAAGACCCTCGCGGAGTCCGAAGAGGCCCGGGTGATCGTCCAGTTCAAGGGAAGGGCCGACCTCACCCCCTCCATGCGGATAAGGGACAGGGGAGAGAGGCGCGCGTGGATAATAAAGGAGCTTAGAAGGACGGGCGAGAGGTCGGCGGAAGATATCCGCCCTCTCCTCGAAGAAAGCGGGAAGAGGGCAGAGGGGCTCTGGATAATAAACTCCGTTGCCCTTTCAGCCACGCCCGGGCTCATCCGGGAGCTTGCGAGACATCCGGCGATCGAGTCCGTAAGATTCGACGCGACGGTCCTTGCGCCCCCGGTCGTAACGGTCGAGGCGGCCCCAGAATGGAACCTCTCGTACATAGGCGTTGAAGAGGTCTGGGCAAGGGGGTTTACGGGCCGGGGTGCGACGGTCGCCGCGCTCGATACAGGTGTAGACGCCAATCACCCGGACCTGAAAGACAAGCGGAGACTCGGCGCGGGGAGTTGGTTCGACCCTAACGGAGAGCATGCGGAGCCCTACGACGCCTCCGGCCACGGGACGGCTGTTATGGGCGTCATGGCCGGTGGGGCCGCATCAGGCTCCGCCATAGGGGTAGCCCCGGACTCCGTATGGATAGCGGCGAAGATCTTCAACGACAGGGGGTATGCGTACTTAAGCGGCATACACGGCGCGCTCCAGTGGGCGCTCGACCCGGACAGCAACCCGGATACCGACGACGCGCCGGACGTCGTCAATAACTCATGGGGACTCGATAACGCCGGGGTATGCGACAGCGAATTCGCATCGGACATCGATGCGCTTGAGGCCGCCGGGATCTCCGCCGTATTCGCCGGAGGCAACTCCGGCCCTCTGGCGTCCACAAGTTTAAGCCCCGCGAATTACGCAGAGGGCCTGTCTGCCGGGTCTTTGGGCCCGTCCGGGGTCGTGTCGGACTTCAGCTCCAGGGGGCCTTCGGCATGCGACAACGGGGTCTTCCCGGATATTATTGCGCCGGGCGAATCGATAAAATCAGCCGGGCTTACTAACGGCGGCATGTATCCCGATTCGTACTCGTATGTCTCGGGGACGTCCTTTGCGGCCCCGCACTTATCGGGCGCGATAGCGCTCTTATCGTCGGCCTTTCCGACTGCCGCGCGCGCCGATATCGAGGCGGCCCTTGTCGACGGAGCGACAGACCTGGGCGCAACAGGCCCCGACAATTCCTACGGGCGCGGGATGATAAGGGTGGACGGCGCGTACACCCTCCTCTCTCAATCGCCTCCGGCGATCGTTGACGCCGATGGAGACGGATACGCCGAGCCCGAGGACTGTAATGACAACGCGCCGTCCATATACCCCGGCGGAACGGAAATCAAGCTCGACGGCGTCGACCAGGACTGCAACGGATACGACCTCACCATCGATATAAAAAAAGCGGTCTATTCAAAAAGAACGGACACGCTCACCGTCGAGGCGTCGAGCTCCCTTAAATCAGGCGCGGCCTTAAGCCTCACCGGCTACGGGGCTATGACATGGGTCTCGTCGAGGTCGGTCTGGACAAAGACGATAAAACGCGCCGGCGGGAACCCCGGGTCCGTTACGGTCGAGGGCGTGGAAGGACGCGAGACCTCGACAGTCAAAGCGACGAGATGAGAAAGGGATTGCTGGGGGAGATACTCGTTGAGACCGGCGCGCTCGGGCATGAGGGGCTCGCTTCGGCGCTTGCCGGAAAAAACGAGGGCGAGCGGATCGGCGAGGCTCTCGTAAGGCTCGGGCTCCTTTCGGAAGGCGCGCTTTTGGAGGCGCTCTCGGCGCAGTACGGGGTCCCGCGCATCAAGGACGACGAGTTCCCCGAGACCCCTCCGGGGATAGACGGGCTCCCGATAAAATTTTTAAAGCACTACAGGGTCGCTCCGATAAGGCTCGACCACAACGTGCTTACGATAGCCGCGGAATTTCCGGTGGAGCCATACGCGCTCGAGGCGCTGAAGGTCTTTACCGGCTTCGAGGTCGATCCGGTCATCGCGTCAGGGCGCTCCGTGCTCTCGGCAATAGACGCGTGGTACGGCGGAGCCGAGACGGTCGAGAAGATAATCGAGGGCATGGGGGAGCACGGGGAGGGCGGAGCCGAGGAGGAGGTCCAGCATCTCAAGGCCGCGGCCTCGGGCGCGCCGGTAATAAACCTTGTGAACCTCCTCATCGAAAAGGCCGTCGAGAGGAGGGCGAGCGACATACACATGGAGCCGTTCGAAGGCGGGCTCCAGGTGAGGTACAGGATAGACGGGGTGCTATATCCGGCCGAGTCTCTCCCTTCGGGGCTCAAGGCCGCGATAACGTCGAGGATAAAGATAATGGCGCGCCTCAACATCGCCGAGAGGAGGCTCCCGCAGGACGGCAGGTTCAAGGTGAAGGCCTCGGGCAGGGAGATGGACGTCAGGGTATCTACCGTGCCGACGCTCCACGGTGAATCCGTGGTATTGAGGCTCCTCGACCCCACGGGGATAATCTCGCTTGAGGCGATAGGTTTTTCCCCGGGGACGAGGAGGTCGATAGAGAACCTCATAAGACAGCCGCACGGTATGATACTTGCGACCGGCCCCACCGGCTCCGGCAAGACGACGACCCTTTACGCGGCGCTCTCCCGGATAGATTCGTCTGAAAAAAAGGTGATAACGATCGAAGACCCGGTCGAGTACAACATGACCGGGATAAACCAGATACAGGTGAAGCCGAAGATAGGCTTTACGTTCGCAAACGGGCTGCGCTCGATAGTCAGACAGGACCCGGACGTCATCATGGTCGGCGAGATAAGGGACGCCGAGACCGCAGAGATAGCAATACACTCGGCCCTTACCGGGCACCTGATACTCTCCACCATGCACACGAACGACGCCGCGGGGGCGATAACGCGCCTGCTTGACATGGGCGTCGAAGGCTACCTCATCTCGTCGTGCCTTTTGGGGGTGCTGGCGCAGAGGCTCGTAAGGGTCGTCTGCGGCGGTTGCTCCGTTAGTGGCACGGCAAACATGATCCATGCCGGGAACGCCTCCGCTTTGGCGGTGGAGAGGCTTCCCGCCCAAAGGGGTGCCGGGTGCGAGCTCTGCGGACAGACCGGGTACAGGGGGAGGACGGTCATATCGGAGCTCATGCCCGTCTCCGACGGCATCAGGTCGCTTATATCCGGCAAGCACGGGGCAGGTGAGATCGCAAGAAAGGCGCGGGAGGAAGGGATGACTACCCTTAAAGAGGACGGACTGCGGAAGGCAAGCGAAGGCATAACGACCCTCGAAGAGGTGGCGAGGGTTACCCTCGACCAGTGAACCCATGGCCCTCTTCAATTATCAGGCAACCGATTCGTCGGGCCGCGCGATAAAGGGGACGATAGAAGCGCGAAGCGTCCCCGCCCTCGTCGACGAACTGCAATCAAAAGGTCTCTTCCCGGTCTCGATAAAGGAGGCCGCGTCCCAGGCGCAAAAGCGGCCGGGCCTTTCTTTCCTCAATAAGGTCTCCACGCGGGAAGTGGCGGGGTTCACATACGCGCTCTCATCCCTCCTTAAGGCAGGGGTACAGCTCGACAGGGCGATCACCATACTCGGCGACCTCGAAAGGAACCCCGCGTTGAAGGCGGTCCTCGGGGACGTGAGAAAAGGCATACAGGGAGGCGACACACTCGCCTCGCGCCTTGAGAAGCACCCCGGTATATTCACCGGCCTGTACTCGAACACGGTCAGGGCTGGAGAGGCCTCCGGCGCGCTCGACGCGGCTTTAGAGAGGCTCGGAAGACTCCTTGAGGATACCGAGAGGCTAAAGGACGAGATAAGGTCCGCGCTCATGTACCCGTGCGTGCTCGCGGCGACCAGCGTTATGTCGCTTTCGCTCATGCTCTTTTACGTCGTGCCCAAGTTCGCCGTGGTGCTCGATGACAGAACGGCCCTGCCGCTCCCGGCAAAAATGCTCCTGTTCGCGAGCGATACGGCGCTTTCTTACTGGTGGGCGTTCGTCCTGCCGATCGCGGCGGGCGTCGTAACTGGGTATCTCAAGTTAGGCACGGCTCCGGGGCGCTTGAAGCTCGACGCGCTTAAATTAAGGTCTCCGGTCATCGGTGACATAGTCCGGCGCGCCGCGACGGCCCGGTTCGCGCGGACTCTCTCCGCGCTCCTTAAGGGAGGCCTCCCCATCCTTGAGGCGATGAAGATAGCCGGGGGGGCGTTTGGAAACGCCTCGATGGAAAAAGAGATAGGGCCCGCGATCGACGGCCTTAAAAGGGGCAAAGGCATAGCCGCTTCGCTCGCCGAAAGGAAGGTCCTCCCGGATATAGCCCTTCACATGATAACCGTAGGAGAGGAGACAGGCAGGCTCGACGATCTCTCGGAGAGGCTCTCCGAGATGCTCGAAAGGGACGTCGGCTCCTCCATAAAAAGGACCGTCGCCCTGATGGAACCGGCGATCATACTGGTCATGGCGCTGATAATCGGGTTCATGGTCGTCTCGCTCCTGCTCGCGGTCTTGAGCATGAACGAGATGCCGTTTTAGGGAGGTCCACATGCGGCTTGGCGATCGTTTGCGCGACAGCAGGGGGTTTACGCTGATCGAGCTCATCGTGGTCGTGATGATCATCGGGCTTCTGGCCGGGCTCGTCGCGCCGAGGCTCTTCGGCAAGGTCGAGATGTCGAGGCAAAAAGCGGCGGAGGCGCAGATAGAACTCCTCGGGGCCGCCCTCGACCAACTCAGGCTCGATACCGGACGCTATCCGGCGACCGACGAGGGGTTGTCGACGCTCGTCGCGAACGGCGCGGGTATCGACAACTGGGCAGGCCCGTACCTCAAAAAGGACCTCCCGAAAGACCCGTGGGGCAGGGATTTTTCATACAGGTCTCCGGGCGAGCACGGAGACTACGACATCGTCTCTTACGGGGCCGACGGCAAGGAAGGCGGAGAGGCAGAGGCCAGGGACATCGTAAGCTGGAAAGGTCTCGACTGATGCGCTCCGCGCTCTCTCACGCGGGGTTCACGCTCCTCGAACTGCTCCTTGTGCTCGTAATACTCTCGGTCTCGGCGGCGCTCGTCTCTCCGAGGATAGCGTCGAGCATCGAGTCGATGAGGGCGAAGGCGCATGTAAGGAAGCTCCATTCCGCGCTCGTGCTCGCGAGAGAAAAGGCGCTCCGCGAGCGAAAGGACCACCTCGCCGAGATAACCTCCGAAGGCGCGTCTTTCGACCCGGTCGTCGCGCCTGGAGATATAAACTGGGCCGGGTCGATAGAGGCCGTCGCGTCCGCGAGCATCGTCTTTTTCAGGACAGGCGGCTCTAACGGCGGGCGTATCGATCTGCTGGATAAGAAGAACGGCTCGGTCTACTCGATAGAGGTGGAGACGACCGGCAGGATCAGGAGCGGGGTCGGCCCGTGATCGATAAAGACAGGGGTTTTACTCTCATCGAGGTCCTCGCCTCTCTCTCCGTAATGGGGATAGCGCTCCTCGTGATCATCCGGCTGCTTTCCGGCTCCCTCGCGCTCGCGAGCGGGCTCAACGCCTACTCCGGGCTCGTCATGGAGGCGAGGGAGCGGATGAACTCGCTTCTGCTCGACGACTCTCTCGTAGAGGGGGAGGCAGGCGGAGTCACCGAGGACGGCGTCGAGTGGCATGCCTCGGTCAAGGGTGGTAACAACGCGGAAGGCAATGATGGCTTCATCAGTATCGAGGTGCGTGTCACGGATGGACGGAGGAGTTATACGCTTACTACCCTTAAGGCATCGCCCCCGGCGAAAGAGGCGGCTTAAACCTTACGCGGCATTGATGGGCGAGCGCGGCTTTACGCTGATCGAAGCTCTCGCCGCCATATTCATCTCGGCGGCCCTCGTCGCGATATTCGCGGCCTCGATGAGGGTCGGCCTCGATTCGTTCAGGAAAGGGAGTTCCGCGGTCGAGATGGAGTCCGAGAAGAGGTTCATCGTTAAGTCCCTGGAGTCCGGGATAGGCTCGGCTACGCCATACCGGGAACGGTACGGCGATGAAGCCGCGTTCGTATTCAGGGGAGGGGCGAGGGATCTAAGCCTCGAGACCGCGTGCGGGGAGGTCGAGCCCGTGACATGCGGAGGGACAAAGCTCGTAGCGTTCGACTCTACCGCTCGCGGGCTTGTAGTGAGCGCCATGACTCTGCCTCCGGCGCCGGGTGCGGTCCCCGCGATAACATCGGTCTACGAAGAGGTCGAGGACCTCACATTCGAGTACCTGGGCGGCGATCCCTGGCGCGGCGGCTGGGACGCGGCGAATGAATCCGCCCTCCCGGAGGCGGTAAGGGCGAGGGTCTCCTTCAAGGACGGGCAAAAGACCGTATTCACCATATTGCTCCGCGCGTCGGTTAAGGCGCGCGCTCAAGACGCTGGCAAGGACAAGGGGACGAATGAATAGGATGCCCTCATGGAGGACCGAGCGCGGGTTCTCGTTCGTCATATCCCTCTTTTTTATCGTGCTCCTCATGACCATAGCCGGGGGGCTCGCGTACAGGGTAAGGGCGGAGGCCTCCGCGATGAACAACTTCAAGGACGAGACCCAGGCGTATTACCTGGCCGTAGCCGGGCTAAACAGGGCGATAGCCGAGATAAGCGGCGACTTCGCCCTCGTCGTCCGCGCGGAAGACGGCTCCGCCCTCTTCGCCGTGAAGAACGACGAGGGGTATTCGATACTCCGGAGTACGAGGGAGTTCGACCTCGGGGACGGGGCCGTCTCGTATTCAATAGGGGACGAGCGGGGCAAAATAAACCTGAACACCGCCAAAAAAGAGACGCTCTTGGAGCTCATGAGGCTCCTGGGCGTCGACGGCCCGGATAGCGGGACCATAGCCGACGCGATAATCGACTGGAGGGACGAGGACCACGACGCGGGTTTTACCGGAGCCGAGGACGATTACTACTCGTCCGTCGCAAATCCCTACGGGGCCAAGGACGACTCTTTCGATACGACGGGCGAGGCGGCGCTCGTAAAGGGCATGACAAAAGAGGTCTTCCACGGGACGGATGATACGCCGGGCGCAGGGGCCTTTCTTACCGCTTACGGAGACGGCAAGGTGAACGTCAACACGGCTGACGAAAAGGTGCTCATCGCCGCGCTCGGCGCGGGCGCCGCGGCAGAGATACTCTCAAGGAGGGCGACCGGTTACTTCGAAACGCCTGTCCACGGCGGAGAGGTAACGTCCGGAGTTTTCTCCATAACGTCCAGGGGGACGGTGCGCGGGCTTGAGGCGGCGCTCTCAGCCATAGTCGAAAAGCGCGGGGACAGGGCAGTGGTGCTCTCTTTCAAGCCGGGGCCGCGTTCCTGATGGACGCTATCGGCATCGACATGGGGAACGCCCGCTGGGAGGTCGTGCATCTTAAGACTTCTCTATCGAAGGCGCGTGTCGCGGGGAGCTTCACGATAAGCGAAGGGGCCGTCCACGAGAAAGCGGAGCGCGTAAGGGATTACATCAGCGGCAAACGGCTCGGTCAATGCCCGCTCGCCGTCTCCATACAGGATGTGGCGTTAAGGGTCATGGAGGTCCCGGCGGGCAGTGACGCGGCCCTTGAATCGGCCGTCGGTTTCGAGATAGAGCGCCATCTGCCGTGCGCGCCGGATGAGGCGGCGTATTGCTGGATGGTAACGGAGAGGAAAAAGGGGGTCTTCTCGGTGCTCATCGCGGTAGCGCGAAAAAGCGTTATAGAAGAGACCGAGCAAGTATTCAGGGAGGCCGGGTGCGGAGAGGTCTCAGTGCTCCCGAGGGCGGTAGCCTTAAGCGCGGCGCTCCGGTCTCATAACGAGAGCACGGTCAACGCCTGCGTCGTAAGCGGAGGAGAGAGAGGGCATGTCGATTTCTTCGAGGGCGGTTTTCCGTACTCATCGATCTCGGTGCGGAATGGAAGGGATTTGGCTACGGCAATAGAGACGGCGGTCGCGGACCGTTCGCGCCGCAAGGGGAGGGCTACGGAGAGCCTTTTGTCGTGCGGTTCGGCTGAGGTCCCGTCGCCGGGCATCCCTGTAAGGACAACCGAGGGAGGGGCCGACACGCCCCGCCTCGTCGCCTACGGCGCGGCAGAGTCTGTCTTGAAAGACGGGCGCGCCCTTTTTTTCAGAAGGCGGGGCTCGCCCCGTTCGGGCGCGGGGCTCGGGTACGCGGCGGCCGCTCTCCTCGCGCTCTCGGTCATATCGGTCCCGCTTAAGGACCACTTCGACCTCTGGAGGGTCGGAAGAAACGTCTCGGCCCTCTCCGGCGAGAGAGAGTCGCAAAAACCCGGCGTGGCGCGGCTTAAAGAGATGGGCGGCGCGGTCCTTGCGCTTGAGCGGGTAAAGGGCTCCACGCTCGTCCAGCTCGAACTATTGAAGGCGCTGACCGAGGCCGCACCGGCGGAAACGCATATCACCTCGTTTGAATCGCGCGCAACCGGAGAAGTCGCAATCGAAGGCCTATCCAGGGACGCCTCGGGTTTTTTCCTTAAGCTCGAAGGGAGCGGCCTGGTGGAAGGGCTCGAGTTCACCGGCCCTGTAACGAGGTCCGAAGGAACGGAGCGCTTCAGGATGAGGGCAAAGGCCGTTGCCTACCGCAACGCGAAGGAAAACAGATGAAAGCGATGACGGGTATCCGGGATCTGATGCCGCGTATCTCTTCAATGCGGATAAGGCCGCTCGTTGCGGTCCTGGCCGTCATAGCGTCATTTTACCTCTACAAATACCATAAATACATCGAAGGCAGGATAGGAGAAAGAATGCGGGAATATTCGGATGCCGCCGTCCTTTTGGAAAAGAGCGCGGGACTGCAGGGCCGGGAGAGCGAAGTAAGGGCGAGGTTCGACGAGCTGGAAAAGGGGCTTGTAAGGTCTTCCTCCGCCGCCAAGGCGGCCTCCCTCATCGAAGGGTCGTTCCGGGAGGCGGCCTCAAAGAGGGGTGTCGAGCTCGTCTCGAAGAGGCGTCTGCCTTCGGTCCCTGAGAACGGATACGTCCGCGTGCCGATAGAGTTCCAGGCGCGCGGGAGGACCGGCGTTTTAAAGGACCTCCTCTACGACATCTACGCATCCAAGGAGATGTCGGGCGTAAGCTCTATAAAGATAAGGCGAATCGACGACCGTGGGACGATCGACGCGGTCTTTATCGTCGACGGGATGATCAAGGCGGGTGATAAAGTTGAAGCGGACGATTGACCTTTCCCACGCGGAGTTGGCCGGCAAGGCACGCATGCTCCTTAAGCCGGCGCTTGTTGTCGCGTCCTTGGCGTCCATGGTCTTCATCTACTCGGTATGGTCCAAACCCCTTGAGTTCCGGGAGGCCCGGGTAAAAACAGCCCCCCGCCGGGTAGAGGGCGCGATGAAGGCTGTATCGCGCGCCGAGTTTGACGTTATAGCTGAGAAAGACCTCTTCAGCCCCGCCAGAAAGAGGTATGAGGCCCCGAAAATGGCGAAGGCGGAGCCGCCGCCGCCCCCTCCTCCCCCTCCGAAGCCGCCTCCGCCGAGGCTCAAACTCGCAGGGACGGTGCTCCTTAACGACGGAGAGGCCGCGCTCATCGAGTTCGCGAACTCGAACCAGTCACCCGGCTATTACAG
Organism: Deltaproteobacteria bacterium; assembly: GCA_016182655.1. Classification (GTDB taxonomy): domain Bacteria; phylum Desulfobacterota; class GWC2-55-46; order GWC2-55-46; family GWC2-55-46; genus GWB2-55-19. Next base: position 88,790 of record JACPGB010000056.1, on the reverse strand, counting down.
GGTAGGGGACGCGATAGAGGGCTTCGTCGTCCGCGAGATAGGCAAGGGCGGAGTCTCGCTTGAAAGGGACGGCGAGACGCTGAAGGTGACTATGAGCGGGTCGCAGACCGGCGGCGAGAGGGGGACGGGCCGGAACGACCAGCCGAGGGACATACCCGCCGGGCTTCTGCCGGCGCGCAGATAAAAATACGCGAGAAAGGCTAAGATGGTCGAAATGTGAGGCAGAGGCCGTTTTCAGGACTTCTTTCAGTAGCGTTGCTGGCGCAAATTTTAATTTCAGGCCCGTTCTTCACTTACGCGCTCGCAGGCGAGGACGCGGAAGCCGTCGTTCAGGACAACGCCGTGGGCAATCTCGGCGAGGATGTAGCCCCGGAGAAACAGACGGAGGCCGAGATACCTCAAAACACAGCCGGGAGTGTCACCGAGGCTGACAACCCCGCCGGTGTGCAGGTTTTGACGCCGGAGGGGGCGGCTGAAGAGCAGGTGAAGCCGCCCGAGAGGCCCTTCTTTCAGCCTTACGCGCCGAGACAGGGGCGGTATAATAACCCGGGAGACGTCCAGGGGACCGCGGTCCTTAATTTTTCGGACGCCGGGCTCCGCGATATCCTCCGCACCATAACCGAGCTTACGGGCGAGAGCTTCATCATCTCTCCCGGCATAAACGCGAGGATATCGGTACAGACGTCGAAGCCGATACAGAGGAAGGACGTCTTCCAGGTTTTTGAATCGATACTCGAGGCGAACGGCCTGGCCGCTGTCAAGGCCGGTCAATATTATAAAATCGTCAGGGCCGAGAGCGCCCGGCAGAGGCCGCTCGACATATACTCCGGGAGGGACCCCGAGGAGATACCGGCGGGCGACAGGGTGATGAACCTCGTCGTCCCCGTGGAGTTCATCCCGGCCTCCGACCTCTCCCAGGTATTGAAGCCGCTGCTTTCGCCCGCCGGGTCGGTGACGGTCCTTCAGAGGTCGAACACACTCCTCGTGACAGACACGGCCTTCAACATAAAGGGGCACCTTAACCTTATAAACGAGCTCGACTCCGACGCCTTCGCCAGGATGGAGGTCGCCTTCGTCCCTGTGAAAAGCGTGGACGTGAAGACTTTAAAGAAGGAGCTCTCCGAGATATTCTCCGCCGTGGGATTGGGCAAGGAGACCCCCCAGCTCGCGATAGTGCCGATAGAGCGCCTGAACAGCCTCATAGTCCTGTCCTCGACCCCCGAGCTTATGACAGGCGCGAAGGAATGGATAGAGAGGCTCGATAAGGCAACCGAGACCGAGGGCTCTTCAATACACATCTATTACGTAAAGAACGACAAGGCCTCGAACATAAAAGGGCTCATCGAGGACCTGTACGGAGGCGGCAGGAGGTCCGTACCGGTCTCCGCGCCGACGCAGGTCGCGGCCTCGCCGGGCGGGATCGCCGTCAATGTCGGAAAGGCCGATTCCCCGGTCCCTGCGAAGGGTGGCGAGCCGGTTGGGGATGGGTTGCGTATCTATATCTACGAATCGACCAACGCCCTCATCATACAGTCGTCGAGGAGGGAGTACCTTGAGATACTCCCGACCATACAGGAGCTTGATAGACCCCCCAAGCAGGTCCTCATCGACGCGCTCATAGCGGAAGTGAAACTCGATGAATCGACCAAGTACGGCATACAGTGGTCGATACTCTCGGGCAACACCAACGTCCAGCAGTCGACGGGCATAGTCTCATCGGTATTGGAGGCCAAGGACGGCGGCATCTCAACACCCGCCGGAGTGGCCGCGCCGTCGGGCCTCTCGATATTTACGACCGACGCGTCCCGTTTCTTCTCGGTCATCCAGGCTCTTGCCTCCGAAGGCGACGTAGACGTGCTCAGCAACCCGCACATAGTGGTAAAGAACTACGAGCGGGCGACGATGAACGTCGGAAGCGACGAGCCCGTCGCAACGCAATCCACGCAGACCGAGGTCACCGGCACCGCCGGGGTCGTCCAGAACATCGAATACAGGAAGACCGGCGTCATACTCACGGTCATCCCGCAGATAACCGAGGGCGGGATGGTCGCCATGACCATAAGGCAGGAGGTGAGCGACAAGTCGACAGACAGGACCGTCGGCAACGCCGTATATCCGTCCTTTACGAAGAGGGAGGCCGAGACCTCGGTCGTGGCAAAGGACAGGGAGACGCTCGTCATAGCCGGGCTCATACAGGAGAAGAACGACGACTCGTCCTCCGGCATACCGCTTTTGAGCAAGATACCTCTTTTGGGCGCGCTTTTCAGGTACACCTCCAGGAATTCGTCCAAGACGGAGCTCGTGATACTCCTTACGCCGAGGATAATCTCGAACCCAGAGGACGGGATGACCGCGACGAACGAGGTGACGGAGAGGCTGGAGGGGCTCAAGAAATTGCTCGGGAAAAGGGACGGAGGGAAGTAAGGAAGGGCACATCTGTCCAAAACAATTCCAAAACCCGCTTTTGGACAGGTTGACTTCTTGATTTTACAGACAATCTCAAAATATCTAAAAACGAGGTTGTCAATATGTCCATATGCTGTCCAAATCCTTTTTTGTTTTTCAAAACCCCCAGGCATGGGGTGAGCGACCTTAAGGGAGGCAGTGACGCGCGAGCCGGAGGCAGGATAGACGCGCGAAGCGCTCAGGCGTGGCGAGCGGTCCTCGCCGGACTGGCAAAGTTAGTATCGAAGGCGATTCGTACCCTAACCTCAATAGCTTCCGAAGAACTCTGGCCCCGCGCCGAGCGGGGAGGGGGAGGACGGAGGGAGCTAAGCCCCATGCCGAAAAAAAGCCCGGCAGGGCAAAAAAGAAAAAGGCACAGTACACCGGACAAAATCGCATGCGTACGCTGATCTGAAAAAGGCTTCAGGCAGAGGGTACGAATAAGCCGGACGAGCACCATTTCGAGTTATGAATTATACGGGATTCATCTCTGCAAAAAGTTACTTGGACAGATGTGAAGGAAGGGACAAATCAAAAAGGCCTCCCGAGGGAGGCCTTTTTTTATTTTACGCGTTCTCCAGCTCTTCGGCTACGTCCGAGGGCATGTCAAGCTCGAGCTCGGTAATGGCGTCTTCGCCTACCGCCTCCTTGGTCGTGTGAAAGACGGTGTCGACGAGCTCCCTCGCGTTGTCGTCGTTCAGGTTGAACTCCGCGCCTATTTCGGAAATATACTCTTCCATCGTGATGTCTATGGGGCGCGCCTGGTGGCCGCGGAGCCTCTCGTAGCTCAGAGGCTCGGGGAGCCGTTCGATGAGCCTTTTCGCCTGTTCCTCTTCCATGGAGCTCGCCAGTATCCCGAGGACCGCCTTTACCGCCGCGTCCGCGGTCTCGAGGTCGTCGAAGTAGCCGAGGTTCTCCACGTCGCTTAAAAACTTCTGGTATTCCATCCTTTTACCTCCTTCCTTGAAACCGCGCCAGGTCCGTCCGTATCCCAAAAGCCTACTTCAAGTTAAACACAGAAGTCCCTTTTGTCAAACTCCCGGCCCTTATGGTTTGACTACCCGGCCCCCTTTGTGATAGTTGATAACCATGTGCCTGAAGGAGAGCCTCGGGACCCCCTCGACATATCTGTTTTGCCCGGCTCGGTCGTCCGGCGCGAGACCCCGTTTTTCAAGGAGGGCCTCGTGAGCCTTCCCGCGTTTGCCCATGATTACCGCCTTAAGCTGAACGAGGCCGTCTCAGCGCTTGGCGCTCCCGCCGTCTCCTCGCTATTCGATATCATTAAAAGCGAGTCGCTTGCGCGCGGCTTCACCTACCAGCGGACCGGCGGCGTAATCGAGGCTATACACCTCATGCTCGTCCCGTCGGTATTCACCAATGAACAGACGGCGTATTTAAGCAGAGCCGCAGACGCCCTCCACCGGGGCATGGAATACATAAGCAGGGCGTGGGGCAAGGACGACAGGCTTCAAAAGATCCTTCCCTTCGAGGAGGAGGAAGGGGCCTGGATAAGGTCCGTAAGGAAAGACCCCGGCTCGCCCGACCCGCTCTGGTACAGGCTTGACGCGCACCTCGACATGGACGCGCCCGGCTGGCGGGAGCGCATCTCGATATTCGAGATAAACGCCTGCGCCGTCGGCGGCATCCATTACGGCCCGACCGCCGAGAGGCTCTTTCTCGAGGTGATAGTCCCGTTTTTGAAGGAGAGGCTCGGCGTGTTGCCGCGCGTCGCAAGGGGCCCGGACGCAAGAGACCTCCTCCATATGCTCGCCGCGCGACACGCGCGCGCCATCGGGCGGCCCACGCTCAACTTCATATTCTCGGAGGACACGATCGCCGAGGAGGGTATCACCGAGGGGCCCTACATCGTAGAGTACCTCAAATCGATAGGTGTGAACGCGCTTATCGCCGACCCGAGGGAGTTATATATAAAGAGGGACGGGGTCTGGTACAGGGACACGCCGGTTGACATCGTCTACAGGAACTTCGAGGCGAGGGAGATAATCGAGATGGAACGGGAAGGCGATGATACAAAAGGCATAAGGCTCGCCTTCGAGAGGAATCAGGTCATCTCGTCCCTTACCGGAGACTTCGACCACAAGGCGATGTGGGAGGTCCTGGCCTCCGGAGAGTTCGACGCGTATTTCAACCCGACGGACGCCGCCATATTCAAAAAACACCTCCCGTGGACGAGGGTCGTGGCAGAGAGAAAGACGCTCGGCCCGGACGGGCGCGAGGCCGACCTCGTCCGCCTGTTAAGGAGCGCGCGGGAATCTCTTGTATTGAAGCCCGACCGCCTCTGCGGCGGCTACGGCGTGGCCATCGGGAAGAACATGGCCCCTTCGGAATGGGACAGGACGATCGACGAGGCGCTTCGCGGTGACTGGGTCGTGCAGGAATACTCGTTGCCCGAGACAGCGAAGTTCCCGGTGCTTGAGAACGGTGTCTTGAGTTTCGAGGACCATAATATCGTCTACGGGCTTTCAGCCACCCCGGACGGCACGGGCGTGCTCGGCAGGGTATCGAGGGAGGGTGTCGTGAACGTCGCGCAGCAGGGCGGCCTCATGCCGGTCTTGAGGCTCGTCGATGACGGCCTTAAGGCCAAAGGGCCCGCGGTCGGGGCCGGGGCAAGGGCATGAAGGGGCTCTTCGTCTCCGTACTCGCGCGCCTTAAAAGGCTCGGCGCGGACTATGCCGACATAAGACACGAGCGGATAACGACCGAGTCGCTTCTCTCACTCGACGGAGAGGTCGAAGGCTTCTCTACGGATACCTCCGCCGGGGTAGGCATAAGGGTCTTATATAAGGGTGCCTGGGGATTTGCCGCGACGAACGCCGTGAACGAGGCGCTCGCGATGAAGGCCGCCGAAGAGGCGCTCGCAATCGCAAAGACCTTCTCCTCCGTGAACACGGATAAGGTCCGCTTATCCGAGACCGAGCCGTTCGTCGAGTGTTATTCGACACCTTACAAGATCGACCCATTCAACGTCCCGCCGGAGAAGAAAATATCTCTTATCGCCGGGGTCACCGGCGCGGCGTTGAAGGAAAAAGGTATTTCCTCGGCCGAGGCCTTTCTTGAGTTCTCGAAGGCGGAAAAGGAGTTCTGCAGTACCGAGGGGGCCATCATCGCGCAGACGATATTGACGAGCGGCGGCGGCTATCATGTGATAGCCGGGGACGGCAACGACGCTCAAGTCCGCTCGTACCCGGACGGCCACCACGGGCTCTTCGCCACCAGAGGCTACGAACTCATAGACGAGCTCGACTTCATGGGCAACCTCCCGAGGGTGCTTGACGAGGCCCGCTCCCTCGTATCCGCGCGCGAATGCCCGTCAGGCGCGAGGGACATAATAATAGACGGCCCTCAGCTCGCGCTCCAGATACACGAGTCGTGCGGCCACCCCGCCGAGCTCGACCGTGTGCTCGGCGCCGAGCTCGGCTTCGCCGGCGGGAGCTTCCTGACAATCGACAAGCTCGGCTCGTTCAAATACGGCTCCCCGGTAGTGAACATATACGCGGACCCTAACGAGCCCGGCGGCGCCGGGAGCTACAGGTATGACGACGAGGGGGTGAGGGCGCAAAGGGTCGACCTCGTCAGGGGCGGCGTCTTTACGGGTTACCTCACCTCGCGCGAGACGGCCCCTTCCATTGGAGGCTCCTCAAACGGCTCGATGAGGGGCGAGGGCTGGGGAGGGCTCCCGATAATAAGGATGAGTAACATCTGCATTGAGCCGGGCAATGGGACGCTCGTTGACCTCATAGCCGACACCAGGGACGGCCTCCTCATGTCGGTTAACAGGAGCTGGTCGATAGATGACAAGAGGCTCAACTTCCAGTTCGGGACAGAGATGGCCTGGGAGATAAGGAACGGTAAGCTTGGCCAGCCGTTCAGGAACCCTGTCTATTACGGCACTACACCTGCCTTCTGGGCCTCCTGCGACGCCGTGTGCGGCAAGGACGATTGGCGGATATGGGGGCTCAACAGTTGCGCCAAGGGCGAGCCCATGCAGGTCTCCCACGTCGGCCACGGCGCTTCCCCCGCGCGCTTCAGGTCCGTGCAGGTGGGGGTGGGGAAGATCTGATGGACGGACTGCTCAAAGACAGGTTACTTGAAGAAGGGGAGAGGGTAGCGGGGAGCAAAAGGGCCGACACGATCGAGTTCATAGCGAACAATGATTCGTCATCCACCTTGCGGTTCTCCTCGTCGCGCTTCCACCAGGGCATATCCGTCTCCGACGCGTCGTTCCATATAAGGGTGACCCTTGGCAGGAAGATCGGGGTCGCCTCGACGAATTCGATTGAACGGTCCGCGTTGGACAGGTGCCTTGACGAGGCGCTATCGATTGCAAGGACGACGAGGGAGGAGCCCTTCCTTTTACGGATACCCGGGCCGTGCCGGTACTCTAATGTGAGTTCCTTTTATGCCTCGACCGCCCGCGCCTCGAACGAAGAGAAGGCGGCGCTCGTATCCGCCGGGTTTAAGGAGGGCGCTCCCTCGGGCGTTCTCCACTCCGGCGCGCTCGCTACCTCGGTCGGAGAGATAGCCGTGGTAAATTCCAAAGGGCTAAAGGCCTACCACCCGTATACCTCCGCGCACTTAAGCTCCGTAGCCTCCTCAGGCGACGCCTCGGGGTCTGGATCCTTCGTATCGAACGACCTCACTATGATCGACATAAAGGGTCTTATGCGCGCCTCCGCCGAGACGTGCCTCAAGTCTTCTTCACCAAAGGAGGCGCCTCCCGGCGTCTACCGCGTGCTCCTGGAGCCCGCGGCCGTAAGCGAGCTCGTCCATTGGCTCTCTTACACGGGTTTCGGCGCAAAGGGCTTCCATGACGGGACGAGCTTTTTAAGCGAGAGGCTTGGAGAGGCCGTAACAGGAGAAAAGGTCGCCATATACGACGACGGGCTCGACGGAGGCGGCATGGCAGTCCCTTTCGATTTCGAGGGTGCGCCCAAAAGGAGGCTCTCGCTCATAGACAGGGGGGTAGCCGCCGGGGTAGCCTATGACAGCCTCACGGCATCGTCAGTCGGGGGCGAGTCGACCGGCCACGGGCCATTCCCCGGGGACAACGAGGGGCCGTTCCCCGAGCACCTGTTCATGGAGGGCGGGGACGCGGCGGCTTCCGGCATGCTCTCCCTTTTAGGAGAAGGCATACTGGTCAAATCCTTCCATTACGTGAACGGGCTTTTGAACCCGAGGGAGTCCCTGATGACCGGGATGACGAGGCACGGTACGTTCCTCGTACGCGGCGGCGCCGTAAAATGCGCGCTCAGACCCATGAGGTTTACCGAGAACATCCTCGAGGCCTTCCGGAGGATCGAGTCGGTATCGAGGGAGACGGCGGTATATCCCAACGGCTCCTTCCCTTTGGGCTCGGTCTCGGTCCCTTACATCCTGATAAACGGCTTTTCGTTCACCTCGTGATTTTTTTCCTGGTCCAGGAGATTTTTTTCTGAAAAGTGATATACTAAAGCAGGAGGGTGACCCGGGGGAATTACAATGGCAATAAGGTCCAAGAAAATACTGGTCGTGGACGACGACGAGCTCATCCGCGAATGTTGCATAGAGCTACTCGCCAACAGGGGCTATACGGTAGACACCGCCGCGAACGGGATGGCGGCTATCGAGCGTCTCGGCGCGTCGGCCTACGACCTCGTCATATCCGACGTAAATATGCCGCTCCTTGACGGCATCGGGCTATTTCTTTCGGTATTGCGAGAGTTTCCGTACCTGAAAGACAGGTTTTTCTTCATGACGGGCGACGTGGCCGAAGGCACGGAAGGGCCGGTCCTGAAAGGGCTCGGCAAGAGGGTGATAGCCAAGCCCTTCAAGGTAAAGGAGTTCCTCGACGCGGTAGACGCCTGCCTTGAGCCGTCCGCCTTTTCCGACTCTGGGGGGCCGCTTAAGAGGAGGCGCGAGAGGTTCGCTTTCGTCGCCGACTGCACTGTCGAGTTCGGAGGTCCCGAAGGGAGGTTTTCGGCCCGGGTCCTCGATATCTCTGAAAACGGGCTCAAACTAAAGTACCTTGGAGATCCGAAGGGCGCGGATGCGGCCGCCGGGGTCTATATCAAGGGACTCGACCTTAAAAGGACCGGGCGCGTCAAATGGTCCCGCTCCGCGGAAGGCACGGTAATCGCCGGCATTGAGCTTACGGAGCCCCTGCCGGTCTCCTCGGTCCTCAACGGCAGATAACCCACGCCGTTCCTTAGACCTTCTTTCCTCGTAAACATTCCGTGATAACATCCATTTTTTTGAAATCTCCCTTTCATTCCACATCTGAAATCTGCTATCATGGCGTTGGTCGGTAAAATCAACTCACCAGGGGCCTTTCATGGCCATTTCGTTAAGGACCAAGATAGTCTCAAGCTTCTCCCTCGTCTTCGCCCTGCTCTCATTTCTCGGACTGCTCTCCCTTTATAACAGGAATCTCCTCTACGACGGCATGATGGAAGTGGAGACCGCCTCCCGCGAGCTTAAAAACATCTCCGACCTGAAGCTCTCCCTTGACATGGCCGTGATGCCGGCGAACGACTATATCATCTCCGGCGACCCGGCCGAGAAGGAGAGGTTCGCCGATCTCGTTAAGGAAGTGGAGGAGAGGTTCAAGCGTCTTAAGGACGCGGGCATGTATGACGGCGAGATAGGAGAGGCCGAAAGGAAGTTCGAGGTACTTAAACGGAAGTCGATGAATATCTTCTCAAGCCCCCTGGCCGCGCGTAACGGGCGCAGGGCGGCTCAGATGGAGGAGATAGACGCTCTCGCCCTCGACATCATTGTCAACCACCTCGACAGGGTGTATCTCGGGAAGAGGGAGGAGATGTCCTCAAGGGTGGATGCCGCCTCGTCCTTGAGGCACAAGGTCGACGCGATACTCTTTACCATCGCGTTCCTGTCTTTTATCGCCATCGCCATGGTGGCTCTATACCTCTTCCGCTCGATCCTCCGGCCAATAGATGAGCTCACCAGAGGCGCGGCGATAATAGGCAAGGGCGACCTCGACCACAGGGTCGATATAAAGGACGGGATCGAGATGAACCTCCTCGCCGAGGAGTTCAACCGCATGGCGGGCAGGCTCGGGGAATCATACGCGGAGCTTGAGAAAAAGATAGCCGAGAGGACTAAGGAGCTTCATGAAGCCAACGAACGCCTGCAGGAGCTCTCCATAACCGACGGGCTTACAGGCGCGTATAATCACAGGCACTTCGCCGGGAGGCTTGAAGAGGAGTTGAAGAGGGCCGAGCGGTACGGCAAAAGGCTCTCGCTCATAATGTCCGACATAGACCATTTCAAGGAGTATAACGACCTTAACGGCCATCCGGCCGGAGACGCGGTCCTGTCGGAAGTGTCCGCGTGTTTAAAGGAAGGCATAAGGGGCCAGGACGTGCTCGCGAGGTACGGGGGCGAGGAGTTCTCGATAATACTGCCGGAGACCGGGAAAGACGAGGCGCATTCTCTCGCCGAGAGGATCAGGGCGATGGTCAAGGACAGGGTCTTCCCGCACGAATCGGAACAGCCCGGAGGGGACCTTACCATGAGTTTCGGGGTAGCCTCATACCCCGAGGACGCCGTTACGCCCACGGAGCTTGTGAAAAAAGCGGACGGCGCGCTTTACAGGGCCAAGGAGGCGGGCAGGAACCGGGCCGAGCGCGCCTGAGGCGCGGGCTCTCAATCCTCCATTTAAAATATTTAAATCACCCGCCTCAATCCGTGATTTACATGCTCTCTATAAGGCCTTGACGTGAAACGGGTTTTAGGATATTACTATTGTAAACATTGCTTTAAGGCGTCTTTCAGGCGTAAAGGGCCCTGATGGCGGGGCCTAAGAGACAGGATGCGCGGAACGGCATCCTGCGAGACCGGTTCAAACGAGGATGGGACATGGCGCAGTGCCCCATTTACCTTCGAAATGGACGGAAAAAGGCTGAAACTCATATCGGATGTATCGGCGGCCACAGGGTTGCTCATCCGGCCTGAAGATTACCCTGACCTCTTGAAAGCCGCATCAGTCAGGGCGAAGCACTTAAGCCGCTCCGTAGAGGATTACCTGAGCCTTATCCGCTCCCCCCTTTTCGACCGGAAGGAATCGGAGGCCTTGAAGGCCCTGCTTTCGGTCCCCGAGTCTTTTTTTTTCAGGGACAAGGGGCAGTTCGATACCATCCGTTCAAACATACTCCCCGTGATAATAGAAAAAAGACGCGCTGAAAAGCGCCTGAGTCTCTGGAGCGCAGGCTGTTCCTCCGGGGAGGAGCCTTATTCACTTGCGATACTCGTAAGGGAGGCCCTGCCGGATTACAAGTCCTGGGATATCACGATACTCGGCACCGATATAAGGGACGACCTCCTGGAAAAGGCACGGAGGGGTCTCTACAGTGAATGGTCCTTTCGCATGGTGAAGCCGGATGAGACGGGTGCCTGGTTCCGGAGAACGGGCTCGTACCGGGAGGTCGACCCGTCTATCAGGCAGATGGTGGAGTTCAGAAAGGCCGACCTCATGGGAGACGGCCTCCCCGGCGGCATGGACCTCATACTCTGCAGGAATGTCTTCATATATTACAAGAGAAAGGCGGTCTCCGAGATAGCCGGGAGGCTCGCATCGGCCCTCGCGCCGGGAGGGTATCTCATCACCGGCCACGGAGAGCTGAGCGGCATCGAGGTCAATGGCTTGAATACCGTGACCTTCACCGGATCGAGCGCCTTTCAAAAGGCGTCCCTTGAAGATGACGCGGACATGGCCTTAAGGCCTGATATCCCTTTTATTCATTCACTACCTGCGGGCCCGGCGGCAAAGCCCAAGGCCCGCCACGGGAGGATGCGCGCTCCGTCAGCCGTACGGAGCGCCGAAGGAGCCGGCGATGCCGCGCCGCTGATCCTTGCCGCCTCCATATACGCCGACGCCGGGGAGCTCAAAAAGGCCTCCGAGTGCCTCCTTAAGGCGTTGGACGCGGACAAACTCTCGATCGAGCCGTATTTACTACTCGCCAGGATATCCGAGGAGAGCGGGGAGATCGAGGACGCGAAGAAGTGGCTCAAGAAGGCCATATATCTGAACCCGTCCTTCGTTCCGGCCTATCTCGAGCTCGCCTCCATCTACGACAGCGAGGGGCTCATCGAGAGAGCGGAGAGGATGAGGGACGGCGCGCTCTCGATCCTATCCTCCATGCCGCAGGACGAGCCCATAGAGCATTACGGACGGACCAATGCCGGGGAGCTCTCCGGCTACCTCAGAAAGATGGCCGAAGGCAGGAAGAAATAGAGGGCCCTATGGAAAATACCGACACGTCTTTTGTGGTATTCAGTCTCTCGGGCTCGCTCTACGGGGTGCGGGCGGCAAGCGTCAGGGAGATGCTCAAGCTCCCTGAGCTTACCCCCATAGAGGAGTCGCCTTTTTATATCCCCGGTTTTTTCAACCTTCGCGGCTCGATCATCCCGGTCATGGACCTGAAGATGAGGTTCGCTCACCCCTCCAACGGGTATTCGGTCGATGACTCGGTGATAATCGTCGAGGAAGGCCCGGAGCTGGGGATAATAGCGAACGAGATCCTCTCCGTGGAGGAAATATCCCTGGCCGCGATCGAAGGGCTTTCACCCATCCAGAAGGAAGGCGGTCTCCACCGCTTCATAGAGGGCGAGGCGAAGCGCGGCGGGGACATAGTGATGCTTCTGGACCTTAAGGCCCTGATCGATCGCCGGACAGGCCCGGAAGTAAATGCGGAAGGCCTGCGTGCGTTCTGGCCCGAGGCGTCACAGGAGGAAAAGTCGGTCCTCAAAGACAGGGCAAGGCGGTTGATGGAGCCGTCAGACGGGCCCGGCAAAGGGGGAACGCCCTTTGCGGTGATCGCGCTCGGAAGCGAGAGCTTCGCCATAGGGTGCGAAAGCATCCGGGAGTTCGCGGACCTGAAAGATATTACGCCGGTCCCGTGCACGCCGGCGCACATACTTGGAGACACGAATCTTCGGGGGGACATCTTGACCGTCATCGACATAAGAGGGCCGCTTGGCATGTCCCCGGCGGTTCCCGGGCCCGGCTCAAAGGTAGTAGTCGCGGAGGCCGGCGGCGTAAGGGCCGGGGTGCTTGCCGACTCCATAGAGGAGATAGTCTATTTGAGCCCTGAGGAGATCGTATCCACCCCGCTCTCTCCGAAACCGGCGGAAGAGGAGTACATGCTGGGCGCGGCGAGGCGGAACGACGGTGTCCTCGCGGTTATAGACCTCAAAAGGATGCTCACGAAAGGCGGCCTTTCCGTCGACGAGGCCGTGTAGACATGAAAAGGAGACGGATCATATGCGCGGAAGCATGAAGGTCAGGACGGGGATGCTCCTCGGGAACCTCATCGGTGCGGCGCTTTTCGTAATAGTGACAATCATCGTGCTCGTTACGGCGCGCCAGGTATCGAGCTCCGTCGAAGGCATGATAGAGACGGCGCGGGAGGTCGGCATGGTGAACGACCTTAACGACTCGATGAACGAGATGGTCAGGTCGGCGAGGGGGTATGTCATAATGCGCGACCCCTCCGTTAAGGCGACCTTTGAAAACGGAAAGAGAAACTTCGAGGAGGTCGCGAGAAAGGCCGAAGCGATAACCGACCCGGTCCAGAAGGAGCGCCTCGCGAAACTCGTGGCGCTCGGCAGGGAGTATTACGGGCTCGGGTCAAAGGTGATAGATCTCGCTGACAGGGGCAAAACTACGGATGCGGTGGCCCCGGTCGTGAAGGAGGCGCACTCCATCTGGGGCGAGATAAAGCCGATATTGAATGACATTCGGAAATATCAGGGGGAAATATTCGCGAAGATGGAGGATGCGGCGGTCTCGGCCACCAGGGTGCTCTACACGGCGGTAATAGCCGGAACGCTCGTCTCCATAGGGCTTGCGATAGCAGGGGCGCTTTTCGTATCCTCGTGGATTTCGAGGTCGGTCAAGGAGTCCACCAACGCGGTCTCGGCGGCCACATCCGAGATAGCCTCGACCGTCGCCGAGCACGAGAGGACCGCCACGGCGCAGTCGGCATCGGTCACCGAGACGGCCGCCACGATGAACGAGCTCGGGGCATCTTCCAGAAAGGTCTCCGAGCAGTCGGAGACGGCCACCGATGGGGCGAAGCACGCGCTCTCTCTGGCGGAAGAGGGATTGAAGACCGTGGAGCAGACTATAGACGGGATGGCGACGATAAAGGAAAGGTCGGGGACTATCGCCGGGGAGATACTCAAGTTGAGCGAGCAGACGGCCCAGATAGGGGCGATAGCCAACCTCGTCACCGACATATCGTCTCAGATAAACATGCTCGCACTGAACGCGGCCGTGGAGGCCGTAAGGGCCGGAGAGCACGGCAAGGGCTTCAATGTCATAGCCCAGGAGGTGAGGAAGCTCGCCGACCAGGCGAGGAAATCCGCCGAGCGGGTGAACAATATTGTGACCGACATACAGAAGGCGACGAACGCCGTGATAATGGCGACCGAGGAAGGCGCCAAGACCGTGGAGGAAGGCGCCCGGCTCGCCGAGAGGACGACAGAGGCCTTCAGCGGCGTGAACGCCTCCATAACCGGGGCGTTCGACAACTTCAGGCAGATCTCGCTCAACATAGCACAGCAGGCCGCGGCGATAAAACAGGTCATGGAGGCGATGAACGCCATAACGGCCGGCTCGAAGGAGACCGCCGCAGGCATAGCCCAGACAAAGGTAGGGATAGACAGGATAAACGAGAGGGCAAAGGCCCTTAACGAGATGGTATAGGACGGGCGCTTTAATCAGCCCGAAGTACCGCGCTTATGATAGAAGACAGGGAACTGCGCGACCTGTTCAAGGCCGAGAGCGAAGAGCACCTTTCAAATCTTGAGAGGGGCGTGCTCGCGCTCGAAAAGACGCCGGGGGACTCACCCATCATGGAGGAGGCGTTCAGGGATGCGCACAGCCTCAAAGGCGCGGCGAGGATGGTCGGCGTCAAGGACATAGAACTCATCGCCCACAGGGTCGAGGACATCCTCGGCGCGGTAAAGAAAGGCGAGAAGGAGTTCTTTCCAGGGCTGGCAGACCGCATATACGGGGCGATAGACGCCGTGCGCTCGCTCGTAAAAGAGGCGACTACCGGCGAAAAGGCCGGGGTAGTCGTCACCGATATAATAAGGCTCCTCGACACCGGCGAGAAGGGCGCCGTCGTGCGGGGAGGCGCAGAGCCGCCCGCGGACCGCGGCGCAATAGGCGCGGGTCCTTCCGAAGCCGGCGTGAGCCGGGCGGCTCCGACGGGGGATCCTTCCGAGGGGGCCGGCGCCGCCGACGGTGAAGGCCTCAAAGACCGCCTTCACGCGCACGGGGGTTACAGGATAGACACCATACGGATCGAGACGAAAAAGCTCGACGAGCTCATGACAGGGGCCGGCGAGCTCGCCGTCATGAGGACAAGGCTGTCACAGAGGTTATCGGAAGCCGACACGCTCTTCGACTCGTGGGAGGAGCTCTCAAAACGGTTGCGGCGCGCCGTATCAACGGACGGCCGCCTCAGCGAAGGGCTTCAGGCGTTTTCCTCGGGCCTGGAGAGGCTCCGGTCATCGCTCTACGACGACGAGGCGCGCCTTTCGTCCATTTCGGGCTCGATGGGAGAGAGCATAGGGGAAGCGCGGCTACTGCCTTTATCGACGCTCTTCAACCTCTTTCCCCGCATGATACGGGACCTTGCCCGCGAAAGGGGCAAGGAAGTGAGGTTTCTCGTCGAGGGCAACGATGTAAGGGCGGACAAGCGCGTCATAGAAGAGATGAAGGACCCGCTCATGCACACCATAAGGAACTCGATAGACCACGGGATAGAGGGGGCTGTCGAGCGCGAGAGGGCTGGGAAACCTGCGACAGGGACGGTCTCCTTAAGCGCCTTGCGTAACGAGTCCAACATAGTCATCGAGGTCTCGGACGACGGCAGGGGCCTTGACGAAGAGGCGGTCAAAAGGGCCGCGTTAAAAATGGGGCTCGTCGCGGAGCAAGAGGTCCAGGCAATGACGCAGGCCGAGGCGCGCTCACTCATATTCGCCCCGGGGCTTACCACGAGCTGGGCAGTGACCGAGACTTCCGGCAGGGGGGTCGGCCTCGATATCGTAAGGGTGAATGTCGAGAGGCTCAAGGGCGCTGTCCGCGTGGAGTCCGAGCCCGGCAAGGGGATGAGGACCATTATAACTCTTCCGGTGGCGCTTGCCACGGCCAGAGTAATAATAGCTCTTCTTAATGGGAGGAAGTACGCGATACCGGTAGAGTCCGTGCATTCGAGCAGGGTCTTGAGGCCGGGAGAGGTCTTCCCTGTCGAGGGGAGGGAGTCGGCCCTCCTCGACGGGGTCCCTGTAACGGTGGCACGGCTCTCAGCCGTCCTCGGGCTCGATGAAGACGGCCCCGGAAGCGAAAAAGGCAAGGACAAGGAAGGGCTCGCCTGCGTGTTCATGCAGTCGAACGACGAGAGATTCGGAGTCGTAGTCGACGGTCTATTGGACGAGGAGGAGGTCGTATTGAAGCCGCAGAGCGCGCTCCTTAAAAGGGTGCGGAATGTCTCTGGGGCGACGATCCTCGGAGGCGGCGAGGTCGCGATGGTACTGAACCCGGCCGACATGCTGAAAACCCTCAAGAAGCCGGGCGCGGCCGCGCATCCGTCCGCGCCAGGGCCGCGTGCGAAGGGGCGCAAAAAATCGGTCCTCCTCGTCGAGGACTCCATAACGACGAGGACGCAGGAAAAACGCATCCTCGAAGGCGGCGGCTACGAGGTCACGACGGCGGTCGACGGGCTTGACGCGCTCCAGAAGCTCTCCTCCCGCTCATTCGACGCCGTAGTCTCGGACATAATGATGCCGAACATGGACGGACTCGCGCTAACGGCCCGGATACGGCAGGACAAGAGGCTTAATGAGCTTCCCATCATACTCGTGACCACCCTGTCGTCAGAGGACGACAGGAAGCGCGGGCTCGACGCCGGGGCGAACGCGTACCTTGCTAAACCGGCCTTCGACCAGAAGGTATTCCTTGAAACGCTCGGCAGGCTCGTCTGACCCATGGGGTGGATAGGGGCATCATGATCAGCAACGGAAATAACAACAAGAAGATAAGGGTCCTCCTCATAGACGACTCCCCGCTTGCGCTCGCCGTCATGAAAAGGATAATCTCCTCGTCCCCGGATATCGATGTCGCCTCCGAGTTCAGGTCCGCGAAGGAGGCGTTGGAAAAACTCGCCTCGATAGACCCGGATGTGATCTGCACCGACCTTCACATGCCGGAGATGGACGGGCTGGAGTTCACGCGGCAGGTGATGGAGAAGTTCCCGAAGCCGATACTCGTCGTGTCCGTATCCGTCGAAAGGTCGTCAGAGAACGCTTTCAAGCTCATAGAGGCCGGAGCGGTGGACCTCTTCTCGAAGCCCAGGGGAGAGATGGAGGCGGGCTTCAAGGCGCACGCCGACGAGTTTTTGAGCAGAATAAGGGTCCTTTCGGGGGTGCATGTATTCAGGAGGTTCGCGAGGCGGCCCGGACCCGGGAGGATGCCCAACCCGGCATCGAGGCCCGGCTCACGGAGGCCCGAGATAGTCGCCATAGGGGCCTCGACCGGCGGCCCGCAGGCCCTTTCCCTCATACTATCGGGACTGCCCCGCGACTTCCCGGTCCCGGTCGTGTGCGTCCAGCACATAAGCGACGGCTTCCTCGCCGGGCTCATGGAATGGCTGAAAGGGTCCTGCGCGCTCGAAGTGCGCAAGGCCGTCGAGGGAGAGAGGCCCGTTCCCGGACGCGTCTATTTCCCGGAGGAGGGCTATCATCTCATAGTCGGCAAAGATGGCAGGTTCGCATACTCCCGTGAGCCTTTCAACCCGCACAGGCCCTCCATTACCGTGACCTTCAACTCGCTCGCGGAATATTACGGAGGAGGGGTCCTCGGCGTGTTGCTGACCGGCATGGGGTCCGACGGGGCCGAGGGCATGCGCTCGATTGCCTCGGCCGGGGGCGGCACCATTGCCCAGGACGAGGCTACGAGCGTAATATTCAGCATGCCCAGAAGGGCCATAGAGCTCGGCGGGGCCTCCGAGGTCCTTCCGTTATACGAGATATCACATTCGATACTCTCCAGGGTATCTTGAGAGAAAGGCAGTCATGACGGAAGAAACCGCGGATAAAAAAGAGGTCCTCATAGTAGAGGACAGTGACGTACAGGCGTTCATGCTCAAAAAACTCCTCCTCGAAAACGGTTATTCGGCAAGGGTGGCCGGGAACGGCGCCGAGGGGCTCGATGCCATAAGGGAGAGGATGCCCGTCGCCGTCATCAGCGACATAATCATGCCCGTCATGGACGGGTACGAGATGTGCAAGCGCGTAAAGAACGACGAAGCATTGAGAGATATCCCGTTCATACTCCTTACCACCCTTGTGGAGACCGAGGACATCATAAAGGGTTTGAACGCGGGGGCCGACAATTATGTCATCAAGCCTTACGACCCGGGCTACCTACTTAATAGGATAGCGGCCCTCATCGATACCCCGGTGCAGTGCAGGAACAACCGCGAGGACAGGTCGGTCGAGGTCCTGTACAACGGCAAGGCGTACTCCATACAATCGGGGAGGGGACAGACGCTGAACCTTCTGCTCAGCACCTACGAGAACGCGATACTCCAGAACAGGGATCTCAACAGGGCGCAGGAGGAGCTCAAATCCTTGAACGACCTCCTCGAGGAGAAGGTGCGGCAGAGGACCGCCGAGCTCACCAATGAGGTGACGGACAGGAAAAAGGCCGAGACCGCGCTAAAGGAGAACGAAGAGAGGTTCCGCTCGGTGGTCGACACCGCGAGCGACGCGATCGTCTGCGTGGACGAGCGCGGGCTCGTGTACCTCTGGAACAGGAAGGCCGAGGAGATGTTCGGCTTTGAGGCCTCCGAGATAATAGGCAGGGACATGCACGACTACATAGTGCCGGAGAAGTTAAGGGAAAGGGCGAAGGCGGCTTTTAACGGATTCATGCAGACCGGGACCGGGCCGATAGTAGGCAAATCGTTAGAACTATCTGGCCTGAACAAGGACGGGACCGAGTTCCCGGTCGAGCTCTCGATATCCGCCATGAACATAAAGGGCAAGTGGCACTCTACCGGCATCATCAGGGACATATCCGCCCGCAAGGCCGCCGAGGAGAGGCTCCGGCAGAAGATAGAGGAGCTCGAGAGGTTCAAAAGTGCGACGATAAAACGGGAGCTCAGGATGAAAGAGCTCCGCGAAAAGATCGAAAAGCTCGAAAAGAGGAGATAGCATGGGCTCGAGGATAAGGACAAGGCTCCTCAAGAAAATGTCGCTCGCGCTCATCCCGCTCGCCGCGCTCGCGGTTTTAAGCCTCTACAACCAGAGGTCGATCTACAATGCAACCGTCAGGGTGAACGCCGTCTCGCGCGAATCGGCGCTCGTCAGCGATCTCCAGCAGGCGCTCGACAGGGCGATCATGCCTTCGAACGATTACATCATAACCGGCAAGGGCGGATACGCGGTCGAGTTCAGGAAATACTCGGAGGAGATGGAGCGTCTGCTCAAGGAGGCCGATTCGATCCACGACGGCTTTGAAATCGCGGGCGAGACCGTGGCTGAAGAAAAAAGGATATTGAAGGAATTAAAAGAGTCCTGGGGGAGCGTAAGGGATATTTCAGCGAGGATATTCTCCATACAAAAGCCCGTTGGCAACAGGGGCGCCGCCGAACTCATGGAGGAGATGGATTACAAGTGGGGCTCCAACGCCATCGCCCTCCTCGACAGGTGGCGCGGGATAGACGAGAGGGAGTACGCCGAGGCCTTTCGAAATGCCGAGGCCGCGTGGCGGAACGCATGGTTCATAACGGGCGGGGGCGTGGCGGCTACCGCGCTCCTGACCATGTTCCTCGCGTATTACTATTCGGGCGTCTTTGTAACGCCCATAGAGCGCCTCCGTGAGCACTCCCTTAAGATAGCCTCCGGGGACTTTGCGTCAAAGGCCGGGTTAAGGACCAATGATGAGCTCGAAGACCTCTCGGAGGCGATGGACAGGATGTCCTCCGAGCTCTCTGCCCTGTACCGCGACCTCGAGCGCAAGGTCGAGGAGAGGACGAGGGAGTTGAACCACGCCTACTCGGAGATGAAGGACAAGGAGGAGCGCTACAGGACCCTCTTTAACGGGACGAACGACGCCATTTTCCTGCATCCGGTCCCGGGCAAGGACGATCTCTCCTTCAGGTTCATTGACGTGAACGATGCCGCCTGCCGGAGGCTCGGGTACTCGCGCAAGGAGCTCCTGGGACTGTCTCCGTTGCTCATAGACGCGCCGGGCCACGAGGCGGCCCAAAAAGCCGCGGCAAAGGGCATCGTCGAGGAGGGGCACGCCGTATTCGAGATGGTCCATGTCGCCAAGGACGGCAGAGAGATACCTGTCGAGATAAGCACAAGGGTATTCGAGCTCAAGGGCGCTCCCATGGCCCTCTCCATAGCCCGAGACGTAACCGAAAGGAAGAGGTCCGAAGATTTGCTTAAGGAGCGCATCGAGGAGCTCGAGATGTTCAGGAAGCTGACGCTCAAGCGGGAACTCCGGCTCCGGGAACTGAAGGACAGGATAGAGGCGCTTGAGAGGGATCTTAAAGGCAAGGGCCTGAACGGCTCTGCATAAAGGTGAGACCATGCCGGATGACGCGGCGGAAAAAAACCCGCAGGAACGCGAAAAGGAGATCAGCCTCCTCAAGCGCGATATTTCGCTCAAGGATTCCGAGATCGCGCGCCTGAAGGAGGCGCTCCGCAAGTTCGAGGAGCGCGAAGGCGAGCTCGAGGACGAGAGGAAGGCTATCATCTACATGCTCGAGGACATCAACGAGTCTACCTCGAGGATAGAGACTGCCCAGAAGGAATGGGAGGCGACCTTCGACGCCATCTCCTCGCCGCTCTTCATCCATGACGATGGATTCAGGATCGTGAGGGCGAATGCCGCTTACCAGAAGATAGCGAACATGCCTTTTAAAGAAATTATAGGGAGGCCCTATTTCGAGGTCTTTCCCAGGACAGGCGGACCGCACCTTGTATGCGCCTCGTTCAAGGAGAGGCAGAAAAAGGAGGAGGGCGCCGATGCCGACGTCGAGGCCGAGGTCGCCGTGCCGGAGTGTGGCAGGGTCTTCAAGGTAAGGTTCTACTCCATAAAGAGCGGGGAGACCGAAGGTTATGACGCCGTCCATGTGATGGAGGATATCACCGAGGCCAAGAGGGCGGAGGAAGCCATAAAGGAGGAGATGGAGGTGACCGCGCACCTCCTTATGATAGCCGAGGCGACGGCCAGGACGGCCGACATGGACAAGCTCATGGAGGACGTGGCGCATTGCAACTGCCGGATAATGCGCTCGGACGTCTGCCTGGCTTACCTATGGGACCCGTCCTCCGGGGTGTTCAGGCCTTCGCAGGAATACGGGCTCGACCGCGCGTTCCTGCCTTTTTTCAGGACCGAGCCGTTGAGCGGGGCCGAGGGCATCGTAAAGACGGCTATAGAGACCGGCGAGCCGGTGGCCGCGGTGACGCCTCAGGGCACTCGCGCGGTACAGGGCCTGCCGCTCAAATGGGTAAAGGACGCGAAGACCGTCGCAGTCGTCCCGCTCATGAGCGCGGGGCACAACCTCGGGCTCATCGTCTCCGTTTATCTGACAGAGCGGGAGTTCACCGAAAGGGACATCCGCGTCATGAAGGGGATCGCCCATCAGGTCTCGACCGCGCTCGAGCAGGCCCGCCTCCACCGCTATTCCGTCGACAAGGCGATGGAGCTCTCCCACAAGATAGAGACGATACAGGTGATGAGCGAGATAGACCGCTCGATACTCTCAACACTCGAGCCGGGCGAGATACTCGAGACCGCGGTGAGGATGGTATCGAGGCTGATAGCCACTGACAGGGCAACCGTCGCGCTCGTTGACAGGGAGAGCCAGGGGTTCAAGTATGCATCGGGCTTCGGCATCGCCTCCATACAAAAGGGGGCGTTGATCCTTTTCTGCGATACCGATGCCTCGGATGTCGTCTTCACGGGGCGTCCCCAGTATGTCCCGGACCTTTCGGAGTCGGGCCCGCTCCTTCCGCTTGAGCAGAAGTTCCTGAGGGAGGGCTTCCTCTCACACATCAGGGTGCCTCTTGTCGTGAAGGGCGAGGTGATAGGCGTTCTGAACGTAGGCTCCAAGAGAAAGGCCGCGTTCACGCCCGAGGACCTCCAGACGCTCGAGAAGCTCTCATCCCAGATAAGCATCGCGCTCGAGAACGCGAGGCTCGTCACCGACCTCCAGGAGCTCTTCCTCGGGACCGTCAAATCGCTCTCCTCGGCGATAGACACGAAGTCCCCATGGACGGCCGGACATTCCGAGCGGGTCACATCTTACGCCCTTGCGATAGGCGCCGAGATGGGGTTTTCCCAGAAGGAACTTAAAGACCTCGAGCTCGCCGGGCTTCTCCACGACATCGGGAAGCTCGGCACATACGAGACCATACTCGACAAGCCCGGCAGGCTGACCGACGAGGAGATGTCAATAATGCGCGAGCACCCGGTCAAGGGCGCGGCGATACTCGAGCCGATAAAGCTCCTCAAGAACATAAGGCCCGCCATAAAACACCACCACGAGTACTATAATGGGACCGGGTACCCGGACGGCCTCAAGGGCGAAAACATCCCGCTATTCGCCCGCGTCCTTACGGTCGCCGATACCGTGGACGCCATGGCCGCCGACAGGCCGTACAGGAAGGGGAGGTCTCTCTCCGATATAATGGCCGAGCTGGAACGCTGCTCGGGGACCCAGTTCGACCCCAAGGTCGTCGCCATCTTTAAAAAGCTCTACGACAGCTCGGCGATAAGGATCACCAACGCGAGGACAGCCGAAGGCGCGCCGTAAATCTTACGCCCCTCCAGGTCCTTTTTGGACGGAATCGTAGATATTGACATCCTGCCACGGTTCAGGTATCCTATTTAGCCTTGCATCAGGGTAGCGCCCCCGGAACCCCTTGTTTTGTATGGAATATAACGGGGCTGTGGCGGTATAATATCCTTATCCAAATCGAGCCTGCATGGCTTTACGCAGACCCCTAAAGGAGGACAAAAGTGGGAAAGAACGTAGCACAGAAGTTAATAGACGGCCACCTGGTATCCGGGGAGGCTCAGCAGGGTAAAGAGGTAAATATCAGGATAGACCAGACTATCACACAGGACGCGACCGGCACCATGGCGTACCTCCAGTTCGAGGCCATGGGCGTGCCCAAGGTAAGGACGAAGCTCTCGGTCAGCTATGTCGACCACAACACGCTCCAGTACGGCGGGTTCGAGAACGCCGACGACCACAGGTTCCTGCAGACGCTGGCCTCCAAGTTCGGCATATATTTTTCAAGGCCGGGTAACGGCATCTGTCACCAGGTGCATCTCGAGAGGTTCGGGAAACCGGGGCAGACGCTCCTCGGGTCGGACTCCCACACCCCGACCTCGGGCGGCATAGGCATGCTCGCCATAGGCGCGGGCGGCCTGGACGTCGCTGTCGCCATGGGCGGCGGGCCTTTCAGCCTTACATACCCGAAGGTCGTACTCGTAAAGCTCAAGGGCAAGCTCAAGCCCTGGGTATCGGCCAAGGATGTAATACTCGAGCTCCTCCGGCGCATGACCGTAAAGGGCGGCGTCGGCAAGGTAATAGAATACGGCGGGGAGGGCGTAAAGAGCCTGTCGGTCCCTGACCGCGCGACCATAACGAACATGGGCGCCGAGCTCGGCGCGACCTCTTCCGTCTTCCCGAGCGACGATACTACGAAGGAGTTCCTCGCCGCGCAGGGGAGGGAAGCCGACTGGGTAGAGCTTAAGGCCGACGAGGACGCGAAGTACGACGAGACGATCGAGATCGACCTCGCCAGGCTCGAGCCGATGATCGCGAGACCCCACATGCCGGATAACGTCTGCAAGGTCTCCGAGATAGAGGGGATGAGGGTCGACCAGGTATGCGTCGGGAGCTGCACCAACTCTTCCTACAGGGACCTGATGCTCGTATCCGAGACTTTCAAGAAGGGCGGCTTCAAGGTCCACCCCGAGGTCTCGATGACGATATCCCCGGGCTCCAAGCAGGTCCTCGACATGCTCGCGCTGAATAAAGGCCTCTCGCACATGATAGAGGCGGGCGCGAGGATACTGGAAGCCACATGCGGCCCGTGCATCGGCAACGGACAGTCTCCCCCGTCCGCGGGAGTATCGCTCCGCACCTTCAACAGAAACTTCGAGGGGAGGTCAGGCACCAAGGACGGCAAGGTGTTCCTCTGCAGTCCCGAGACGGCGGTCGCCGCGGCGGTCTACGGCGTCATCACCGACCCCAGGAAGCTCGGCAAGTACCCGAAGATAAAGTTCCCGTCGAAGTTCCTCGTCGACGACTCCATGGTCGTGCCCCCGGCAAAGGACCCCTCGAAGGTGACGATAGCCCGCGGGCCGAACATCAAGGAACTCCCCAAGCAGGGCGCGCTCGGCGAAACACTCAAGGGCAAGGTCCTCATAAAGCTCGGCGACAACATCACGACCGACGACATCACGCCCGCGGGCACATGGCTCAAGTACAGGTCGAACGTGCCCAAGTATTCGGAGTCGGTCTTCTCGGCCATAGACGCCAAGTTCCACGAGAAGGCGAAGGCCGCGGGCGGCGGTTTCGTCCTCGGAGGCGAGAACTACGGCCAGGGGTCGTCCAGGGAGCACGCGGCGCTCTGCCCCATGTACCTGGGGATAAAGGCGATAATCGCCAAGAGCTTCGCCCGCATACACAAGGACAACCTCGTGAACTTCGGCATACTCCCCTTGACCTTCGCGAACGCCGCCGACTACAGCGGCATCGACGACGGGGACGAGCTCGAGCTTACGAACTTGAAGGGCGGGCTCGCCACGGCGGATACCGTGACCTTGAAGAACATCACCAAGGGCAATGAGATAAAGCTCAAACACGGGTACTCCCCGAGGCAGGTGGAGACGATACTCGCGGGCGGCACGCTCAACTACACTACAGCAAAGGCGAAGTAAGCTTCGTCTCGATATGAAATGAAAAAAAGGGCTTCCGGGAGACCGGAAGCCCTTTTTTTCGTACGATAGAAATGCGGGTTCAGGTTTGTAACCAGTAGTGTCCGGTAAAAATTGAAAATTTCTTTGAAAATATGGGGCCTTATCTGGCTCTTTTATTAGCCGGACAGCATGTAAAGCCTCTTTGCGATTAAGATTAAGGTTTTTCCGGACAGCATATTTTGCCAAGACCTAACTTCTTGAAAAATAAGCAATTTATTTTTCTCGATAAGCCTCTACCGATGAACTTGAAAATTTAACCGGACAGTAGTGGTTTGTAACCTGAACCATAATATTCGTAATCCGTATGATGCATGGCGTGCAGTTTCCATCGATAGGTGCTTAAAACTGGATTCCCGATTAAAACCTCGGGAATGACAGACAATACAAATTGTCATCCCCGCGAAAGCGGGGATCCAGTGTCTTGCGTAAAGGCCTCTTCCGAGAGGAGAGGAGAAATTTGCTTATTGAAAGACCTTGAGCATGGTCTCGGGGAGTTCCGGCAAAGTCCCTCCGGCGGGCGTGTACGGTATCTCGGCGAGCACCGGCGCGTACCGTTCTATTTCCGAACGGTTATACTTTATGCTCGCGTCGTTTGATCGGTTAGCCGGGTGATTGAGTATCACGCCAGCCAGATCGAGCCCTCGCGCCCTCGCACATTCGCAAGTCAAAAGCGCGTGGTTTATGACGCCGAGACGGGAAGGCGTGACTATCAAAAGCTGTGAACCAAGGCGAAGGGCGAGGTCTGCCATAGTGGAGTCATTGTTCAATGGGACAAGGAGGCCTCCTGCGCCTTCGACGAGGATTATTTCGTGAACGGCTGAGAGCGTTTTGAAGGCAGACTCTATTCTGTCCAGGTCTATCTCAACGCCCGAAAGCCGTGCCGCGACATTCGGCGAAAGGGGAGGCGCGAACCTGTAAGGGTTTATGAGGTCGATGGGTGCATTCGACTCGGCCGCCTCTTTCAACGCTACTGCGTCCATTGGCACGAGCGCGCCGTCTTTCACCGCGCAACCTGTCTCAACGGGCTTCATTACGCCGATGTCAATCCCTCTTGCCTTCAAGGCCCGCGCGATGAGCGCGGCGACAAAGGTCTTGCCGACATTCGTATCTGTCCCGGTTATGAAGAAGGCGCGCGCCATCACTCTTCAGTCACCTTCCTGACGCTGTCGAATACGGTCTTCATCATCTTTTTTATCTCTGCTTCAGTTATGCTCAAGGGCGGCATGATTACGACGACATCGCCCAACGGCCTTATGATGAGGCCGCGCTCGCGCGCTTCCATTGCAACCCGGTGGCCCGTGCTCTCGCTGGAGGCGAACGGCTCTTTCGTTTTTCTATCCTTCACAAGCTCTATCCCGGCGACAAGCCCCTTATGCCTGACATCGCCGACATGGGCGAGCGCCTCGAACTTTTTAAGTATCTCTCCGAAAAGGATCGTCTTCGGCTTCATCCTGTCGAGCACGCGCCCGCTCTCGAATATATCGAGGTTCGCGATCGCCGCCGCGCACCCGAGCGGGTTTCCCGTGTAGGTGTGGCCGTGGAAAAAGGACCTGTATTCATCGTACCTTCCGAGAAAGGCCCTGTATATTTTTTCTGTCGTAAGGGTCGCCGCAAGAGGCATGTACCCGCCCGTTATGCCCTTGGCGAGGCAGAGGAAGTCAGGTGATACGTTTTCGGTATCGCACGCGAACATCTTCCCGGTCCTGCCGAAGCCGACGGCGACTTCGTCGGCTATGAGGAGGACTCCGTACTTTCTCGTTAGCCTACGCACCCCTTTAAGGAACCCCGGAGGAGAGACGATCATCCCTGCCGCGCCCTGTATGACGGGCTCTATTACGCACGCGGCGATTTCATGCGAGTGTTTTTTTAAGATCTCCTCAAATGCTTTCAGGCACTCGGTCTTGCAGTCGGCCTTGTCCTTGCCCACAGGGCACCTGTAGCAGTAGGGGTAAGGCGCGCGGAGCGTCCCGAAGAGTAGCGGCTTGTACTTCTTTACGAATATGTCTATCTCTCCTACGGACATCGAGCCGAAGGTGTCGCCGTGGTACGCGCCGGTAAAGGCGATGAACTTGCGGCGGTTAAAATCCTTCTTCGCCTGTTCCCAGTATTGGAAGGCCATCTTGAGGGCAATTTCCACGGCCGTCGAGCCGTTGTCCGAGTAGAAGACCCGGGAGAGGCCCCTGGGCGCGATACGAACGAGCCTTTCGGCCAATTCAATCGAGGGTACATTCGACAACCCGAGCAGGGTCGAGTGGGCGATATTTCCGAGCTGTTTTTTTATGGCGGAGTCTATCTTCCTGTTTTCGTGGCCGTGCAGGTTTACCCAGAGGGATGAGACGCCGTCGAGGTATCGCCTCCCGTTTATGTCGATAAGGTAATTGCCGCGCCCCTTCTCGATTATGAGGGGGTCTCCCGCCTCCCACTCGCTCATCTGCGTGAACGGGTGCCAGACATGGCGCTTGTCAAACCCGGCGAGCCGCTTTTCTCTCGCGCTTTTTTTCATCAGACCCTCTTTCTCGCGGCGATGTATATGAGCTCGTATGTGGCCCTTACGCCAGAGCCTGCCGCGCCAAACCTTTTCAAATAATCCGCCTCGGCTTTTTTTAACGACGAGGCCGCTGGCCCCATGCGCCCCTTTGAGATAGGCGAGGCCCCGATCTGCTTCAATGTGATAAGCAGGTCGCGGAGCGTAGGATATTTTTTTGTAACCAGCCTCTCTTCGGAAAAGACGGTCTCGAACCCCGAGGCCTCGATGAGGCGAAGGGCCTCAATCATGCCGGTGAACCGCGCGAGCGCATCCGAGCCCAGGCAATCCCGGAGCTCATGGAGGGTCGCAGGGCCGAGCGTGGAGAAGACGAATAGCCCGCCCGGCTTCAATACCCGCGCGGCTTCACGAAACGATAACTCCGGCTCTGTCCATTGCAGGGCGAGTGAAGAGGCGACGGCGTCGAATGAGGCATCTTTAAAGGGCAAGGCTTCGAGGTCTCCTGTTGCAAGCATCCCTCCTGTCCAGGGTAGAGACGCCCGCGAGTATTCGAGCATCGGGAGCGCGATATCGACCCCGAATATGCGACAGCCCTCGTCCTTTAAAAATGCAGATAGCGCCCCGGTGCCTGAGCCCGCGTCGAGCAAGGTCATGGGAGGCATCAAGGGCGCGTTTGGCGCGACACCTGATTCCACCGTGACCGGGACTGCCTCCCTCGCAAACCGCGACAATAAAGACGCGACGACCCCGGCCGCCTCCTTTTGGAGCGAGGCGTATGCGTCATAGGTCCGGGCCGCGCGGGAGAAAGATTTTTTTATGGCAGACTTCTCTATCATAAAATTTCGAGAAAACCCTTGAGCGTATTGTTGAACCTCTCGGACTCGGTTATGAAAGGCGCGTGGCCCGCATCTTCAAAAACGGTAAGGGACGCCACCTTCATGCTCGACTCAAGAAATTTTGACGCGCCGACGGGCGTGACGGTGTCCTTCCCGCCGTGGATGAGGAGGACAGGCACGCTTATGGCTTTCAATATCTCCCTCAAGTCGGTATTGAAGAGGGCCTCGAGCGCCGACGTTATCCCCGCGTAGTCGAAGGCAGGGAAACACCCCGGGGCCTCATTTTCACAGTTGATCGGGCCGGGGAACCTGTAGCGGTTTTCGAATTCCGTTGCCGCCGTGGTCTTTGCCTCAGCTTCCGTAAAGTTGAGCGAATAGAACCTCTCGACGGTCGAGGCCGCGTCCTTTTTCATATCGAGTATCATCCTTTTTACGAGCGCTCTCGGCTGGCCCCACTGAAAATCCTCCTTCTCAAGAAAGCAGGGGGTGGCTCCCACGAGCACGAGGGCCTTGAACTTTTTCTTTTCCTCTGCGGCCATCGATAGGAGCGCCTGCGCGCCCAAGGACCAGCCGACGCCGACGACGGAGCCGTCTTCAAGCCCTGAGGCATGGAGCGCGATCTCGTCGATTGCCGGCTTCAACGACGGCTCGCTCCACTTGAGTTTTCCGCCGTGGGCAGGGAGGTTCAGGTTGATTGCTCGCGCGCCTTCGAGAGAATCGATCGTCCCGTCCCAGACCGCCTTGTCCGTGGCCCAGCCGTGTACGAAGAGGATAGTGTCAGCCATTGAGGAGTGTGTCCTTTATCGCGCCTATGGCGAGGTCGAGGTCTTCTTTCGTGTGCGCGGCCATCGCGGTTATCCGGAGTCGCGAAGAACCATCAGGCACCGTCGGCGGCCTTATCGACTGAATGAATACGCCGGCCTCAAGGAGCCTCTCGCTCGCCTTTATAGCCTTTTCAGCCTCTCCGACTATAACAGGTATTATCTGCGTGGAGCCTGGCGTCTCGAAACCGGCGGCATTGAGCCCTGCTCTAAGATACACGTAATTTGATTTAAGTCTCGCGCGCCTTTCAGCCTCATCTTCTACGATATCTAAAGCCTTAATCGACGCCGCGCATATCGCAGGCGGGAGCGCCGTCGTGAATATGAAAGGCCGCGACTTTGATATGAGAAGTTCGATGAGCGCCTTTGGCCCTGCCACGAACGCGCCGAAAGAGCCGAGCGCCTTGCCCAAAGTCCCCATCTGGATGATCGATGGGTGAGAGACGCCGAGCTCTTCGAGCGTTCCTTTGCCGTGCTCTCCGAGCACGCCTGTTCCGTGCGCGTCGTCTATTATAAGTGTAGCGCTATATTTATCGAGCAGGCCGGCTATCTCCCTTACGGGCGCGATCGTCCCGTCCATGCTGAAGACGCCGTCGGTGACGATGAGCTTCCTTCTGGCAGTCGATTTCTTAAGGAGCCTTTCAAGCGAACCGACATCCCGGTTCCTGTACCTTTTGACCTTTGCCAGAGAAAGCGCGCACGCGTCGATTATGGACGCATGATCGAGCCTGTCCGAGAATATCTCGGTCTGCCTGTCTGAGAGCGCCGTTATCAGGCCGAGGTTCGCCGTGTAGCCGGAATTGAAGACGAGCGCGGCTTGAGTCCCCTTGAACCGCCTTATCCGGTCCTCAAGGGCCTCATGCAGACTCATATTACCGGAGACCAGGCGCGAAGCGCCCGCGCCGACGCCGTATTCATCTATCGCCTTTTTTGCGGCGTCTTTTAGCCTCGGGTCATTCGCAAGCCCGAGATAATCGTTCGAGCATAAAAGCAGGACCTCGCGTCCATTTACGACAACGCGCGGCCCTTGCGGGCCTTCGACGGTCTTGAGCGCGCGCTTGAGGCCTGCGGCCTCTATCTTGGAGAGCTCTTCGAGGAGTTCTGTATGCATCGGCATTATTGGATGTGTTTTAAAAGACACTGGATCCCCGTTTGAAGTCCGCGGGGATGACATACGAGGGCCGATATCAGAGGCCCCTGGGTTTGAGGCCGAGATCTGTAAGCATCTGCAGGTCGTCTTTGGGGTCCCTGCCGGGTGTGGTGAGGTAGTTGCCGACCATCATCCCGTTCGCGCCAGCGGCAAATATCAGGGGCTGGAGGTCGCGTAGGTTCACCTGTCTCCCGCCGCATACGACGATATCTTTTTTGGGGAGCATGAGGCGAAGGAGCGCGATGATCTTCAGGCACTCGATCGGCGCGAGGTTTTTTGCGTTCTCAAGCGGCGTGCCGGGCCTGGGGTTTAAAAAATTGACCGGGACTGAATCGACATCGAGCTCCCTTAATGTAGAGGCGAGCTCTATTCTATCCTCCCATGCTTCACCCAGTCCGAATATCCCGCCGGAGCAGACATGGAAGCCGAGCTCTTTAGCCGCGCGCACAGCCTCGACATCGTCGTCATAGGCGTGGGTCGTGCAGACATTGGGAAAGAAAGACCTCCCGGTCTCGAGGTTGTGGTGGAAGCTCTCAAGACCCGCGTCCTTAAGCCTCTTCAACGTCTCGCGCTTCAGAATCCCGAGTGAGGCGCACCTCTCCATGGCAACGCCGTCTTTCATCGAGGCGAGGGCATCGATGAGCGCCTCTACATCCTTTTCTTTTTCTACCCTCGTGCCGCTCGTTACTATGGAGAACTCCCGCGCGCCGAACCCGGCGGCCTCTTTGGCGGCGCTTACTATCTCTTCCGGCGGCCTCATCGCATATTCGTTTATGCCCGTCGAGTATTTGACCGACTGGGAGCAGAACGAGCAGTCCTCCTTGCAGAGGCCGCTCTTTGCGTTCACGATTGCGCAGAGGTTGACTTCGTTCCCCTTGAGGGTCCTTCTCACCACCTCGGTTATCGCCAGGATAGTGAATATCTCCTCGTCAGGTAGCGAGACGAGGGTAAGGGCGTCGTCAGGGCCCAGCCCTTCGCCGCTCAAGCCCTTTGTAAGAGCTTTTTCAAGTATCCCCATGCTCATATGGACATCCCCTGGTAAAATCTTGTACATAGTTGAATAACATGGGTAAAAGAGACTTGTCAACATAAATGATGGATGGGTTGACAATTACTGTCTTTTGGTTGTTCAACTACATGGCGGGATGCTGAAGGGGTTACGAAATAAGGTTCAGGTTGCAAACACGAACCCGCAAGAGTTTTTTGTTCTGTCTTATAAACACACGGGCGCATGGCGGAGAGCGCCTAAGAGCGGCTGGGGTGAGCGAGCAGGGGGAGGATAGACGCTTGCGCTCGGCGCGCAAACAACAGAGAAATGAGCGCGCAGGGGCGAGCGAACGGTCCTCGCCGGACGGGCAAATCCGTATCGGATGGCTATGCTTCAGGCAGACTTAAGCGACCCTATTTGAAATTGGCCCCGCGCCGAGCGGGGGGAGGCGGAAAGCGCTCGGAGCCATCGCCAAAAGCGTGCGGAGCGCGCAAAAAGGCTTCTGGCAAAAAATCCAAACGGCCCAACAAGTGTTATTCGGGTTACGAATTATAGGGTTCAGATTGCAAATCTGAACCCGCAAGAGTTGCAAACCTGAACCCGTGAAGGGGCAAGACAGGAAAGTCCCGCCTATCGGATTATAACTAACGGTGTAAGGGAAGCCCTCTACCCCTTCTTCTTTTTCATCCGCTCGTCTATTTCCTTCTCGTATCCACGGTCGGACGGCTTGTAGTATTTTTTTCCCTTGAGGCTCTCGGGCAAGTATTCCTCTTCGACATATGCGCCTTTGTAGCTGTGTGGGTACTTGTAGCCTTTGCCGTAGCCGAGGTCTTTCATGAGGCGGGTCGGCGCGTTCCTTATGTGCTTGGGGACCGGCAGGGCCCCTGTCTTTTTGATGTCTGCTAACGCTTCGAGATAGGCCATGTAGGATGCGTTCGATTTCGGGGCCGTGGCGAGATAGGCGACACCCTGCGCGAGAGGTATCCACCCCTCGGGCATTCCGACGAAGTGGACGGCGTCCTTGACTGAAATCGCCACACTCAACGCCCTCGGGTCGGCGTTGCCGATGTCTTCTGAAGCGAATATGACCATTCGCCGCGCGATGAAAAGCGGGTCCTCGCCTGCGTCGACCATGCGGGCGAGCCAGTAGAGCGCGGCGTCCGGGTCGCTCCCGCGCATCGACTTTATGAAGGCGGAGATGACATTGTAGTGCTCTTCTCCTGCCTTGTCATAGAGTAGCGCCTTTCTCTGCATCGCCTCGACCGCCACATCCATCGTGATATGACGCCTTCCGCCCTCGGCGATATCCGCTATCATGTACGCGGTCTCTATGGCGTTAAGTGCGCTCCTTGCGTCGCCCTCCGCGCCGTCGGAGAGAAAATCGATTACGCCGGGGCCTATGTCCGCTTCCATTGACCCGAGCCCCCGGTCCTTGTCGGATAATGCCCGGTTAAGGATGTTCTTGATGGAATCATCCGATAGGGATTCGAGCACAAGCACCTTGCATCTCGAAAGGAGCGGGGCGTTTACCTCGAACGACGGGTTCTCGGTCGTCGCGCCGATGAGCGTGATCGTCCCGTCCTCGACGCTATGGAGAAAGGCGTCCTGCTGGGCCTTGTTGAACCTGTGTATCTCATCTACAAAGAGGACGGTCCTTTTGCCCCGCTTGAGGTTCGCTCTTGCCTCCTTCTCGACCTCGCGTATTTCCTTGACGCCCGAAAGCACGGCAGAGAACTGTACGAACTCGGCCTTCGAGGATTCGGCTATGATGCGCGCGAGTGTCGTCTTGCCGGAGCCCGGCGGCCCCCAGAGTATGAGGGAGGGGAGCTCCCCTTTGGCGATGACGCGCCTCAGGAACTTGCCCTCGCCGACGAGGTGGCCCTGTCCCTCGAATTCGTCGATGGTCCTCGGGCGCATCCTTTCGGCAAGCGGCGCGGCCGGTGTTTTTACCTTTTCAAATTCAAAGAGCTCCATAGAAAGAGTTTACTATAATAAAAAGGTGAATGGAAGCGGCAGGGCGCAAAAGGCTTTTAGCAGCACTCAATTTTTGAGGAAGTACAAATTTAAAGCCCGGTTGTAAAAAAAGGGCTGTTTATAATATAGGAATCCTCTCTCGTAGTCAGGCAAACCTTCCTTGACTTTACACCTCCTTATGGTTAGCATGATTTCAATATAATATTGAGGGGCATATAGATGCGGATAGCGATAATAGGCGGCACATT
The DNA here is from genome assembly GCA_016182655.1 of Deltaproteobacteria bacterium. GTDB lineage: Bacteria > Desulfobacterota > GWC2-55-46 > GWC2-55-46 > GWC2-55-46 > GWB2-55-19. The sequence continues at coordinate 55,801 of JACPGB010000056.1, read as the reverse complement.
CAACCCCATACACTACGGGCACTTGAGGATAGCAGAGGAGGCGAGGGAGGCCCTCTCGCTCGATAAGGTTATCTTCATGCCCGCGAATATCGCCCCGCACAAGGTCGAGTCACCGGCCCCGACCGATGCCCGCCTTGAGATGATAAGGTTGTCGATTGCCGGGAACCCCTCATTCGAACTCTCGGATATCGAGATAAAAAGGGGAGGGCGGTCATTCACCATTGACACGCTCCGCGCCCTCAAGCAAAAGGACGGTTCGCTCGATATAAGCCTTATAATAGGAAATGATTCGTTCAACGACATCACGACATGGTGCGAATACGAGTCCCTCTTCGAATCTGCAAGCTTCATCGTCGTCGAGAGGCCCGGCTATCCGGTCAAAAAGCCGGGGGAGGTCCTCCCGGTTGAATTGGCCAGGAAGTTCTGGTATGATGCGGATAAAGGGAAGTTCCTTAATTCCTTTGGAACAACCCTTACTTATCTCGCCACGACCCTTATGGACATCGCATCGTCGGACGTAAGGGAGAAGGTCAAGCAAGGCGCGTCGGTCAGATACTTGTTGCCCGACCCGGTAATAGAATACATTCTAAAGACGGGCTTATACAAATAACGCCCCAACAGGAGAAAAAAACTGGATTCCAGGAAGAAGGCACTGCAAATAGCTGAATTCGCCCTTGAAAAGCAGGCGGAAAAGGTAGTGATCCTTAACATCAAAAAGCTCTCGTCTGTCTCTGATTACCTGCTCGTATGCAGCGCAGGGTCCGAAAGGCAGGTCCATGCCATAGCCGACGCCATAGAAGACGGGCTGAGGAATGACGGCGAACGTCCGCTCGGCAGGGAAGGGGTCACCGAAGGCAGGTGGGCGCTCCTCGACTTCAATGATGTCGTAGCGCACATCTTTTTGGAGCCGGTAAGGGTATTCTATGACCTTGAAGGCCTCTGGGCGGAGGCCACGGTAACTGAAGTAAAGGACAAGCCGAGGCTGAAGACACGGAAGGCCGCCACCCCGAAGGCCACTGCTCCGAAGGCAAAGGCCGCCAAGGCAACCAGGCCTGTTAAGCCCGCCAAGCCCGCAAAGCCGAGGTCGCCGAGGAAGAAAAAGGGAGAGGAGTAGCCCTCTCCGTTGAAGATAACCTTTCTCGCAGTCGGCTCCATAAAGAAGCCATACGCGAAGGACGGCTTCAATGAGTACCTTAAGCGGATAGCAAGTTACGCGCAGATCGAGACGATCGACATAAAAGAGGAGAAGTATTCCGTAAAGACGCCTCGCGCGGAGGTCTTGAAGCGCGAGGGCGAGCGGATACTCGCAAAGCTCAAACCGGCTGACTTTAATATCGTCCTCTCTGACAAGGGGACGGGCTTCAGCTCCGAGGCCTTCGCGATAAAGATAGGCGATATTATCGGAGGCAGGGCAGGGAAGAAAGGGATAGCGTTTGTCATCGGAGGCCCCTACGGGCTCTCGAAAGAGGTCCTGGAGGCGGCAGACCTCGTGCTCTCTCTATCCAGGATGACGCTCCCGCACGATCTGGCGAGGCTCTTTCTCGCCGAGCAGGTATACAGGGCGTTTACGATTTTAAGGAATGAGCCGTACTCCCACTAGCAAGCATTTAAATAAGTCCATCTGCTTTGTTGTCTTCGGCGCTCGTAACTGCGGCGTACACAAAAAAGTACGCCTCGTTCCTCGCTTCTCGACGCCTCGCATCTGAAGCTTTTTGAGCAGCTTGCTTTTAGTGGTTTTAATAACCTTTGGGGACACCCGATGTACACTAAGATACTCCTCGTAGTAGTCATAATAATCCTGAGCGCGTTCTTCTTCCTCCACACGCAGAACCCGGGGACGGTGACGTTCGTCGTGACCGCCGAGCACACCTATGTGGTCCCGGCCACGATGCTGCTCTTCGCGGGTTTTCTCGCGGGTGTCGTCCTTGCGGTCTTGAACTCTCTGCTCGTGGACGCGAAGAGGGCGATAACCGAGATGAGCGCGAGGCGTGACAAGAAGATCACGCTACAGGCCGAGGAGAACTTCAGGAAGGGCAACGAGTTGCTTGTAAAGGGCGACACCTCCGGCGCGAGGGATTCGATCGAGAAGGCGCTTAAGGCGAGACCCTCGGACACGGGCATGACAATAGCTCTTGCCGAGACGTACTCGCGGGAGAGGAAGCCCAAGGAGGCGCTCTCGATACTCGAGAACGGGCTGGCGGCAAACCCTTCGTCCATAGGCATACTCATGGCAGTAGCCAAGTGCGCGAACGAATCCAATGATGCGTTCAGGGCGGCGCGCGCATACGAGGACGTCATCAAGATAGACCCCAGGAACTCGTTTGCGTTAAAGAGGCTCCGCGACCTCCGGGTCTCGGAGAAAAGATGGAATGAAGCGGCCGCGCTCCAGAAGGCCGTCGCGGACTCCGAACGCGATGACGCAAACGCGAAGGAGAAGAAACTCCTTGCCGGGCTCCTCTTTGAGGCGGCCGACCAGTGCGTGGCAGAGGGCAAGCTCAGCGACGCAGTTTTGAGGGTCAAGGAGGTCTTGAAGGCCGACGACTCATTCATGCCGGCGCACATGCTCCTTGGCGACATACTTTGGAGGCAGGGAAACCCCGGCGGCGCGATAAAGGTCTGGGAAAAGGCGTACGCGAAGTACCCGAACTCCGAGCCGCTCCTTTTGAGACTCGAGGATATATACATAAAGGAATCCGCGCCCGACATGATACTCGAAAAGTACAAGCGCGAGATCATGGCAAGGCCCAACGACACCAATTTAAGATTGCTCCTGTCGAGGCTATATCTCAGGCTCGAGATGGTAGACAACGCCATCGAGGAGCTGGAGAGACTGCACCTCGAAGGCGAGGACTCCTATTACCCGCAGGTCCTGCTCGGCGAGGCGTCGCTCCGTAGAAAGCAGAACAACAGGGCCGCGCACCTCTTCCACAAGGCGCTCGGGCTTGATAAGGAGTTCCTGCCGCCTTTCACATGCGCGAACTGCTCGCATGACGCGAAGTCATGGGCATCGAGATGCCCGTCCTGCGGCGAATGGAACACCCTTGCCATGAGCGCTCCGCCCGCTAAAGCACAACAGCCCAAGCCGCAGGCGCAACTGCCCCTGCTCCGTTAATCCCCCGCAGGAGAAAACCCGAGAATGAAACGAGTCTGCCTTATCGTCATGGACGGATGGGGGCTTAACCCTGCCGTTGCCGGGAACGCGACGAAGCTCGCGAAACTGCCGAACCTCGCGCGCTTATCGAGCGAATACCCGTCGGGCGCAATCGACACCGCCGGGCTCTCCGTGGGGCTTCCCGAAGGACAGATGGGGAACTCCGAGGTCGGCCACCTCACCATGGGCGCCGGCAGGGTCATATACCAGGAGCTTACGAGGATCGGAAAGGCCGCTACGGACGGGGAGTTTGAGAGAAACCCCATGCTCGCCGAGATATTCTCGTACCTGAAGGACAAGGGCAAGGCGCTCCACCTCATGGGGCTCCTCTCCGACGGCGGGGTACACAGCCACATCTCGCACCTCTTCGCGATACTCGACGCCGCGAAAAGGAACGGGCTTGCGAAGGTCTTCATACACGCGTTCCTCGACGGCAGGGACACTCCTCCGTCGAGCGGAGCGCATTACATGGAAAGCCTTGTCGAGGAGATACGGAAGACAGGCGTCGGAAAGGTGGCGACGGTCTCCGGCCGCTTCTACGCGATGGACAGGGACAACAGGTGGGAGCGCGTCGAGAAGGCGTATGACGCTGTCGTTAAAGGGAGCGGAAGGCTCTCTGAGGACCCGGTCCTCGCGATAAAAGAGGCGTACTCGAACGGCGAGACAGACGAGTTCGTTACACCCACGGTAATCGTCGAGAACGACTCGCCGGTCGGACATGTCGAGGAGAACGACGCCGTCTTTTTTTTCAACTTCAGGGCCGACAGGGCGAGGGAGATGACCAGGGCTTTTGTCGACCGGGAATTCGACGGCTTCGAGCGGGGGCAGAGGCCCGCGCTCGTATCCTTCATATGCATGACAGAGTACGACCAGAAGCTCAACCTGCCTGTGCTCTTCAAGCCCCAGGACATAAAGAACATACTCGGGGAGATGCTCTCCCGCGCCGGAGTGAAACAGTTCAGGGTGAGCGAGACGGAAAAGTACGCGCACGTGACCTTCTTCTTCAACGGGGGCAAGGAAACACCTTTCCCCGGCGAGGACAGGCTCCTCATACCGTCGGTCAAGGACGTGCCTACATACGACCTTAAGCCCGAGATGCGCGCGCTCGAGATAGCAGAGACCGCCGCTGAAAAGATAAGGTCCGGTACATGTTCGTTTGTGCTCATGAACCTCGCGAACGGCGATATGGTGGGCCATACCGGGGTGATAGAGGCGGCCGTAAAGGCATGCGAGGCCGTCGACGCCGCCGTCGGCATTGTCGCAAAGGCCGCAAGCGAGCGCGACTGGGCCGTCATAATAACATCCGACCACGGCAACGCCGAGCAGATGGTAGACCCGGCGACAGGCGAGCCTTTCACGGCGCACACGACTAACCTCGTCCCGTTCATCCTCGTCGATAACGACAGAAAGGGCGCAAGCCTAAAGCACGGCGGGCTCAAGGACATCGCGCCGACGGTCCTTAAGCTAATGGAAATCGAGATTCCGCCTGAGATGACGGGAGAGCCGCTATTCTGAGATGGCTGAATGCAAAGAAGGCGGGGTCGAAAGACCCCGCCTTTTAAATTCCCGTTATAGTTTTAAATTTTCAAGCCGCCTCTAAAAACAACAATTTTTAGTCTTCAGATCCTTCTCACCCCCGCGTGGTAACAACAGCACAGGCTCTCAAGGTTGTTGTCGAATGTCTTGTTGCCGCCGTGCCTGAATTCGATCCTGACCATGCTTGCTCCGCCGGGTATGGTGGAGTTCATCTCCTCGACCACTTTCCCGACACCCCATTCCGGGTGCCGGAGATGGACTACGTCCTCGCCTGCCGAGAGGTAGAGTTTTCTAATCTCCCTGAACACATTCCCCTCCTCTAATATTGTCCCCGTTTTCCGGCCCGCGGTCAAGTGGTAATTGGCGTTTTTGGCGCGTATATCCACTGTTTTAGCGGCGGGAGGCCCTTGACATGAGGACGCGGAAACCGGATAATGGAGAGGCCCGTAAGGAGGGGGTGCTTCATGGCGCAAAATTCCTACAGCTATCTTACCTGCCCGATGTGCGATGTCGAGGTCCCTATGGCAGGGGACGAGAAGGTCGGCGAACAGGTCTATTGCCCTTATTGCCAGACTCCGCTCGCGCTCAGGAAGACAAAGACAGATGAGCTTTATCTCGAAGAGGACTACTGATCTTCCGCAGGTGTGTAGTAACCCGGTAAGACGGGTTTGAAGAGCGCGTGGGGGAATAATACGGGTTTGTCGGGTTACGCTTCGCTAACCCGACCTACGCGACTGACCTCTATATACAGAAACAGGAGGCCCTTTCGGGCCTCCTGTTTTTTTTAAGAAGAAAATTTACCCCTTCACGCAGACCATCGGCCGCATCCGCGCGACCTTCCTGTTGACCCCGGCCATGTGCATAATTTCGACGACCCTGTCTATGTCCTTGTACGCGCCCGGGGCCTCTTCGGCCACCCCGGACATCGACCCGGACCTTATTATTATCCCCTTTGCCGCAAGGTCTTTGAGGAGCTCGGTGCCGCGCCACTGCCGCTTCGACTGCACGCGCGAAAGCGACCTGCCCGCCCCGTGGACCGTGGAGCCGAAGCACTCGGCCATGCCTTTTTCCGTGCCCCGGAGTATGTATGACGCCGTGCCCATCGTCCCGCCTACGAGAAGCGGGTGGCCGACGGACCGGTACGCCGGAGGGACCTCGACCCTTCCGGGGCCGAATGCGCGGGTAGCGCCCTTTCTGTGGATGAGGAGTTTTTTTTCGACGCCGTTTACAATGTGGGTCTCGAACTTGCAGGTGTTGTGGGCCACATCATAGAGCATCCGGATGGAATCCGGCCTTATGCCCGTGATACGCGCGAAAGCGCCGCGCGCAAGGTGCGCAATCGCCTGCCTGTTCGCGAAGGCGCAGTTCATCCCGGCGTTCACCGCGCTTATGTATTTCTTTCCCTCCGGACTCGTGATAGGCGCGCATACGAGCTCCCTGTCCCTTATGGGTATGCCGTATTTTCTGCTTGCGGCCTCGAGGGTCTTAAGATAATCGGTCCCTATCTGGTGGCCGAGAGCCCTGCTCCCGCAGTGGATGGAGATGACGACCTGGTCCTTTGAAAGCCCGTAGATCCGAGCGGCCTCCGTATCGTATATCTCCTCTATGTACTGGACCTCGAGGTAGTGGTTGCCCGACCCGAGCGTGCCTACCTGTTTGAACTGCCTCTCCTTTGCCCTCGTACTTACATTATGAGGGTCCGCGCCTTTTATGCACCCGCCCTCTTCCGTATATTCGAGGTCTTCGGAGAGGCCGTACCCGCGCTCGACGATAAACGGCGAGCCTTTGACGAGGAGGTCGTCTATCTCGGATTCCTTGAGTCTTATGTCACCAGTAGAGCCCACGCCCGAGGGGACGTCCCTGAAGAGCTGGTTTGCGAGCTCGGTCTTTATGGGCTCTATATCCCCTCTCGTAAGCGGGGTCTTCAGCATCCGCACACCGCAGTTTATGTCGAAGCCTACGCCCGCGACACTCACGATGCCCTTGTCGGAATCGAACGCCGCTACTCCGCCTATGGCGAAGCCGTAGCCCGGGTGTATGTCGGCCATTGCGAGCGAGGCCTTCTGTATGCCGGGGAGTGTGGCGACGTTCGCCACCTGAACGAGCGCCGGGGTGAGACCGCCGGGCTTTCCGGCAACGGCCTCTTTTACAAGGGGGGCTATCGTCTCTTCGTCGGCGTAGACGCGCCCCGGCACGAGCATGTCGCCTGTTTTGGGTATTTCCCAGATAAAGTCGGAGACCTTTTTGACCTCTATCTTCATTTTTTATTCTCTCTTAGGTCAAACACCCGGCTTGCCGCGTCATTTTAAATCTCCTCCCCCTTGACGGGGGAGGTTGGGCGGGGGTGAAGCGTGCCGGGCGGGTCAAAATCACAACGGACGGCATTGCGTCAATGATCCCCCGAGCCGCCCGATTTGAAATTGGCGTGCCGAAGTCACCCTCCCCTCAGTCCCCTCCCGTCGAGGGAGGGGAGGTACAAGGCGATACCCCTCAACTTGTTGCAGGCAGCCTGTTAAACATCGAGTATGCATTCAAGCTCGTGAACGCCGCCTGTCCCGCCGTTGTATCGGAGGCCCGAGTACGTCGCGCCCTTGACCTCTGTCCTCGCCTCGTGCCGCGATCTATCGAACTTCTCGCCGAATGCCCTGCCTGAGTACCTGTACCCTTCGGCGGTCTCCTCGATCGCCGTTGTCTCGACCCTTTTGAAGGCGAGCTCGCGGAGCCCCTGGATCGAGAGCACCTCGTTCAGGACCTCCACGAACAGGGTCTCTATCTCCGGGGCCTCGGCGCGGATCTCGTGGGCCTCATTCTCATCTATCGTCGTAAGATCGAACATGACGTTAAGCATAGCGGAGGCCCCCTCGTTGAAGGCGGACTTAAGGTCGCGAGCCTCGGCCTTGATGCCTATGTCGGATATGTGCTCGTGATAGCTGTACGTCATAAGGAGGCCTCGCAGTATAAGACTAAATCGATTCTATCACCGGCATGGGTATTTGACAACCGCCGCTCCGGTATTAGAATTAATATATGGAAGCTTTGGCAGGCCCTTTAACAAGGCCTGCCGAACACCGATTGAAGTGATAAGGAGGTGCGTACAATGTCAAAGATCAGAGGAGCCCTCCTGGCCATCGCCATCGTCGCGTTATCGGCGCTCCCGGCCGGGGCGTCCGTCGGGAACTTCGATCTCAGGCCGGCGGCCGGGGTTGAAAAGGCCGCGGGCGAGGTGGTGGTCACGGATGTGTTCGAGGGCGGTTACGAGATAAAAGAGATCTCCGTCGAGGCGAGCGGGCTTGAGCCCTACTCGGTTTATACCGTTTGGCTCGCGAAGGAAAGGCCCGCCGGGGACTTCAGAGGCCTCGGGATAGGCGACCACGCCTTCAAGACCGACGGCGAGGGCAAGGGGCGTTTTGTGACTACGCTCAATTCATACGATTACATGGGTTATGACTACCTGCAGGTGGCGCTCCACCCGGACGACAACCCCGAGAATCTCGACAACGCGGTTGTGGCCCTTACCGGAGACCTTGAGAAGATCTGGTAAGCAGGCTCGAACGGATTAAGAGAAGGCCATTCATGGCCTTCTCTTAATTTCAGGAGACCTTCCGGAAATTCTCCCCAACCTTTCACCCCGAAACAAAGGAGGCACCAATGTCAAAGACGAGAGGCGTCATAGCGGCCGTATTTTTCTTCCTTTTCGCAACGTTCATTACCACGGCGTTCGCCGCCGAGGAGAAGGTCGATCTTAAAGGCAGGCTCTGGGAAAACGTAAAGGGCACGGCGACGATCAGCGACGCCGGCGAGGGCAAGAAACAGATAACCATCGAGGCGTCGAATTTGAAACCCGACTCCACATACACCGCCTGGTTCGTAAACGAAAAGGCGGGCAAGGACATGTCGGGCGTAGGCACCGGCGACTACTCCTTCAAGAGCGACGCCAAGGGAAACGGCAAATATACGGCCGTCGTCCCCTCAAGCGAGATCGAGAGCTGGGACTCGCTCGTGATAGCCTATCACCCGGACAACAACCCCAGCAACATGGAAAACATCTCGACAGCTTTGAAGGGCGACCTGGGCGAAGCCGAGACCGCGGCCCTTCCGAAGGAGTCCAGGCCGGAATCCCCCGAGTCCAGGCCATCGCCTGAGACCGGGCGCGGGACCATGGGCGGCGGGTACTGATCGGTGTGTCGGGATCCCGGGGGGCTTTCAAAGGCCCCCCGGACCTTTTAAGGATAGCCCCCTTCCGATCCCATTTTCTTCTCACATTTAATGGGTTTTCGAATCCATTTTCCCGTCAATCCGCCAACTGTTCTTGACCCATATTGGTTTGTATGTTAGCTTTTACGCATGAAGATATTAGTCACTGGCGGCGCGGGTTTCATAGGCTCCCATGTAGTAGGGGAGCTCCTTAAAAAGGGCGAAAGCGTAGTCGTAATCGACGATTTCAACGACTTCTACGACCCGAGGCTCAAGCGCGATAACATGGCCCTGTACGGGAATGAGCCCCGCCTCAGGCTTTGCGAGATGGACATAAGGGACAGGGCCGGGGTAGAGGCCGTTTTCAGGGACGAAGCCCCTGACGCGGTCTGCCACCTGGCCGCGCGCGCAGGCGTCAGACCATCGATTCAAGACCCGTTCCTATATGAAGAGGTCAACTGCCTCGGCACATTAAACCTGCTCGATGCCGCGCGGAGGGTCTTGGTCAAAAACTTCGTCTTCGCCTCCTCGTCATCCGTCTACGGCATCAACAGCAAGGTCCCGTTCTCGGAAGAAGACCCCATCACATGCCCGATCTCCCCTTACGCCTCGACAAAGAGGGCCGGGGAGCTCATGAGCTATACCTACTCCCACCTCTACGGGATGAACGTCACATGCCTCCGTTTCTTTACGGTCTACGGCGAGCGCGGGCGGCCCGACATGGCCGTCGCCAAGTTCACCAAGGCCGTCCGGGAGGGGCAAGAGATAGAGGTATACGGCGACGGGACCGCGAGAAGGGACTTTACCTACGTGGGCGACATCCTCGACGGCGTATTGAGGTCCATATACACGCCTTCGAGGTACGAGATCGTGAACATCGGCGGCGCGAACATGATAGACGTTAACGGCCTCATCTCCCTTATCGAGAAGAACCTCGGGAAAAAGGCGGTCGTAAAATATTCGGCGACCGCCCCTGGCGACGTGCCAATTACCTACGCGGACGTCACGAAGGCGAAGAGGCTTCTCGGGTTCGCCCCGAAGGTGCGGATAGACGAGGGAGTCGCGAGATACGTGCGCTGGTATCTGGAAAGGGAGGGCGCGATAAGCGCCTGAGGAGTATATCGAGTGAAGAAGACCTTCATAAAGGACTTAAAGGAAAAAGAGCCTGTCTCGGGCGCGTTCCTCGTCACCAAGAAGGAGTCCGGGGTAAGCAAATCGGGGAAGCCCTATCTGAACATGCGGATAATGGACTCCACCGGCGAATGCGAGGCACGGGTCTGGGAGGCCGCCGAGGAGATAGGCAAGGTCTTCCAGAAAAACGATATCGTAGCCGTAAAGGGGTTCGCCGTCGCGTACCAGGGCGGGCTTCAAGTGAATATAACGTCGGTCTCCTCGCTCCCGGAAGGGGCCTACTCCATAAGGGACTTTCTCCCGGCATCGAGCAGGGGGCCGGCGGAGATGATCGCCGAGCTCGACTCCATCATAGGCGGCATGAATGATGCGCACCTTAAGGCCCTCCTCCTCTCCATTTTCAGCGACAAGGAGCTCCGGGACCGTTTCATGACCGCGCCGGCGGCCAAGGCCATGCACCACCCTTATCTCGGCGGCCTTCTTGAGCACGTCCTCTCCATCTGCGGCCTTGCCGATAAGGTCGTCGGCCACTACAGGGAAGGCATAAACAGGGACCTCCTTGTAACGGGCGCGATCCTCCACGACATAGGGAAGATCTACGAGCTCTCCTACAAGAGGTCCTTCGACTACACCGACGAGGGGAGGCTCCTCGGCCATATAACCATAGGTGTAGAGCTGATCGATGAGCGGATACGGCTCATTAAAGACTTCCCGAGAGAACTCGCGATACTCCTTAAGCACATGCTCTTGAGCCACCACGGCCACCTTGAGTTCGGCTCCCCCAAGAGGCCGAAGACGATAGAGGCAATCATACTTTACTACCTCGACGACATGGACGCGAAGATAAACGCGGTAAAGACCCTCATAGAGGACGAGAGGGACCCTTCCAACTGGTCCCCGTACCAGAGGATCTTCGAGCGCTATATCTTCAAGGGCGAGTTCAGGCCCGAGGACGCCCCGGCCGCGGCGGCGGAGCCCGATAACAGAAAAGACGAAAAGCCCGGGGAGAAGGGCGACGGCTCCAGGAAGAACGATATCCCGAGCCTTTTTTAGCGCTTCGTTGAATCACACCGGCCTCCAGGCCGCTCGCCATTTCGATACAATAAGATGATAAAAATGACTTTCAGGCGGTCCGTCCCAACGCGCCATACCTTATGGCCATGAAGGCCGATGCGAGGCTTAAGGCCTTGAACGAACGGATCGGGGCGGCCTTGCTGGATGATCCCCGGCTCAGCGACTCCATCCCGGTATTCGGCGAAGGGAGAGCGGAGCGCGCTTTGATGGTAATAGGCGAGGCGCCGGGGAGGGACGAGACAAGGCTCGGCAGGCCCTTTGTCGGCAAGGCCGGGACGTTTTTCATATCCGCGCTCGAGGAGGCTACGGGGTTTAAGCGGGAGGCCGTCTACATCACCAACGCCGTAAAGGTATGGCCGCATCTTAAGACGAAAAGGCTTAAAACAAGGCCGCCCACGGATGATGAGCGCGCTTTCTTCCTGCCGTTCCTCGAAGAGGAGATAGAGGCTGTCGCGCCCGAGGTCATAATAGCCGTCGGAAAGACCGCCTTCCGCGCGCTTTTGCCGGTTGGGGAGTTCGTCCCCGGCAGATGGGCGTCGTACAGAGGCATGAAGGTCATGCCGGTCTATCACCCGGCCTATATCCTCAGAAGGCGGAAGAGGATGGAACAGGGGATAGAGGAGCTTAAAGAGGCCCTGCTTGAAGTGAAAAAGGCCCTCTCATAGCGCTATTCCTTTTCATCGGGGACCGGCTTAAGAGGCCCGCAGACCGGGCAATGGAGGCCGCCGCTCTCAAGAAGGCAGGTGTGGCCGCATTCGGGACAGCATACGCAGTCTTCGACGCGGTTGCCGCAGACCTCGCAGACCTCTTCACCGGGGGTCGAATCCGTCTTTCCTGCCATGCTTTTACCTCCTTATGGTCTTTTGAAGAGTATAGCCGCCTTCCGTTGTCCTGTAAACGGGGGGCAAATCAGGGGTTGCCTTTTTTGTTTTTTAAAGGATAATTAAAGAGAGGGTCGAAGGCGTCAAAGTAAAACCAGGGAGAATCCGCGAGGGATATGCTTCAACTGAAAGGGATCTTCAAGAACTGGCGGACCGTTTCGGTCTCCACGGCCCTCTCCTGGTCCATGAAGCTCCTCATGGTCGTTCTCATACCTCACGAGATATACTACGGCCAGTACCTTTTTTCCGTGGCCGCTATGATGGCCGTCGGCGTCTCGCTCGTCCCCTCCATTGTCCAGAAGAACTACCGCATAACGCTCCCCTTTGAGCTCGATTTCCTCATAACGCTCTCACTCTTCCTCCACACCTTCGTGGGCGAGGGTATGGACTTCTACCAGAAGTACGAGATATGGGACCAGCTCCTCCACCTCTACGGCGGCGGGGTCGTCGCGCTCCTCGGTTTCGTCATCGTCTATACGCTCCATTACACGAGGAAGGTCCGCCTCTCCATACCCATGATAGGCTTTTTTACGATCATATTCGCCATGGGTGTCGGCGGGCTATGGGAGATTGGCGAGTACTCGGTCGACGTCCTCTTCCACAAGCATACCCAGGACGGCCTCGACGACACGATGATGGACTTGATAGACGACCTCATAGGCGGGCTCGTCATAGCCTTCATCGGGATGATCTACGTCAAGTATTCAAGGCCTGAGGCTCGGGTGAGGCTCGCCAAGCCCCTTGGCGAAGTCTTCGGGATCGGTTCCCGCGTGGACAGGCTCATGCGGCGGATAACAAAGGCCGAGGAGCGGATAAGGAGGGCGAAGAACGGCAATAAGTAACGAGGCGTCCCTAAACCGGTCCTCTCCGGCCAAACCCCTTGACACGCCGGGTACGCCTATACTAATCTTTTTAAATCGCGCCAAATCACAGACAGTTTGCGCTCTCCTTCGGGCATAGGGGCTTTATCGCCCCATGCCCGGGGTCATGCCAAAAATATTACACAGGAGGCAACATGGAGACCTATTACAATCCCGAAGACCTCAAGAAGTTCTCGACCATCTCCGAAGGGGCCCCTCATCTCTGGAAGAAGTTCAGCGAATGGTACGGGGCCGTCTTTGCCGAGGGCGCGCTCACGGAGAGGGAGAAGGCCCTTATCGCGCTCGCCGTGGCCCACGCCGTGCAGTGCCCGTACTGCATCGACGCCTACACGCAGGCGTGCCTCGAGAAGGGGTCGAACAAGGACCAGATGACAGAGGCGGTCCACGTAGCCGCCGCCATAAAAGGCGGTGCCGCGCTCGTGCACGGCGTGCAGATGAAGAACGCCGCGGACAAGGTGGGGATGTGACGGAGGCGGCACGCGAGGCTGCGGAGGCGCGGAACCCGTTCGAGAGGTCGCTCGGAGAATCAAACCTCTTCCCGCTCATGAGCGAGTCCATCTCGGTATTCCAGATGAACCTGGGCAGGGTCTGCAACCTCTCCTGCAGGCACTGCCATGTCGGCGCCGGGCCGGGCAGGACCGAAGCGATGGACGCATCCATCGTGGACGAGTGTCTCCGGGTCATCAAGCGGCAGAGATACCCAACGCTCGACATAACCGGCGGCGCCCCTGAGATGAACGCGAACTACAGGAGGCTTGTTGAAACTGCGTCGTCTTTCGGAATAAATATCAAGACGAGGACGAACCTCACGATACTCACCAAAGACGGCTACACCGATCTTCCGGAGTTCTTCGCGCGGAACAGGGTCGAGGTCGTCGCGTCTCTGCCGTATTTCAGCTCCGAGACTACCGACAGGCAGAGGGGAGGGGGCGTGTTCGCTTCGTCTATCGAGGCGCTCCGCGCACTCAATTCAGTCGGCTACGGTGTGGAAGGGAGCGGCCTTAAGCTCTTCCTCGTCTACAACCCGTGCGGCGCGTTCCTGCCGCCGCCGGAGAAATCGATAGAGGCGGACTTTAGGCGCGAATTGAAGAAAAGGCACGGCGTATCCTTTACCGGGCTCTTCACAATAACCAACATGCCGGTCGGCAGGTTCCTCGAATTCCTGAACGTCTCGGGGAACTTCATCGGATATATGGAGAGGCTTAAGTCCTCCTACAACCCCGAGGCCGCGGTAAATGTAATGTGCAGGAATACGATCTCTGTTGCGTGGGACGGGTCTTTGTACGACTGCGACTTCAACCAGATGCTGGGATTGAAGTGCGGAGGTCCCCCGGACCATATAAGGGACTTCGACCACGAGAGGCTCTCGGTAAGGAGGATAGTCACCGGAGCGCATTGCTACGGTTGCACGGCAGGCGCCGGGTCGAGCTGTGCTGGCGCGGTAGCGAGGTGAGTTGCTCCGCGCCATATAAGCCCCGCCAGTTTGTAAGGCAGACACTGGATCCCAGCTTAAAGCACGCGGGATAACGGTATTACCGCCCCTGTCTCCCGTCGAGGGAGGAGAAGCTTAAAAGCCGTTCCCCAAAAACACAACTGCCCCTCGGATCTTTCAGACCGTTTGACGGGAGGAGACTAACAGGGTTTCCCCTGCTACTCCCCTCTCATCTACCGGCCTGATGCAATCCGAGGGGCAGACTTCATACTGGCATGTCGTTCAATTCTCTTTTAGAGCTGGTAAGCCTCCTCTACGTGGAAGAAGTTGTCGACCTCTTCCTCGATGACCGAGGCTATGTCGGAGACGGATACGAGCCCCGCCACCTTGCCGTTCTCGATTATCGGGAGCCTCCGTATCTTCTTTCTGGCCATGAGCTTGGAAGCGTCGAAGACATCGGTATCAGGGGCCGCCGAGATGACATTCGACTGCATTATGGTGTCTATCCTTGTGTCGTCCGGGTTCTTGCCGTTCGCGAGCCAGAGGACGAGGTCCCTGTCGGTCAAGCAACCCTTCAGGCTCTCGCCGTTCGTGATCATGAGGTAGCCTATCCTGTAATCCTTCATCTTCTTGGCGGCTTCCCTTATCGTGGCGTCAGGAGAGATCGTCACGACCTTTTTCTGCATTATCTCCCTTAACAACATTGTTTTCACCCCCTTGCGCGTTCATTGACTCGGAGGAAATCAAACCCTATGCTTTGACTCTACCTTAAAAGGCGGCGTTGTCAAGGGAGAAGCAGGAGTCGGTTTTACGGGCTGAACGGAGACAGGCGGGCCGGGTTTCCGGGGCGTACGGGTTATTTCCGGAACCTGGAGGTTATTTCGCGCGAGATGCCGAGGACCGCCGTTACCTTTCCGTCCTCGCCTGCCACGGGCGAGAGCCTCGTCCCGAGCCAGAGGGACCTGCCCCTTGAGGAGAAGTCTTCCTCCCTGAAGTAGGGTTTGCCGGTGCGGAAGACCTCTTCGAGGTTTTGCATGATGAATCCGTGTATGGACGGAGGGAAGATCTCGTCGAGACGCCTGCCCTGCATATCATCTCGCCTGCAACCGAGGAAGGCGGCCGCCGTCCTGTTTATGAACCTGACGCGGAGGTCGGCGCCTATTATAAAGATGAAGTCCCCCGAGGATTCCGTGACGGCTCCGTAGAGCATAGAGCTCTCGTCCCTGTATTTTCGGAGCGCTTCGAGCTCGTGCCGGAGCGCCTCGTTCGCCCTTTCGAGCTCGACGGTCTTTTCCCGTACTATCCTTTGGAGCCCCTCCTCGGCCGTCTTTTTTTCATCCCCCGCCTTGATGCGCTTGAGCTCTATCCCCGCCCTTATGACGAATGTGGAGAGCATGAGCCTCAAGTCCGAGGCGTCGCCCGCGGGCTCGTCGTGAAAAGCGGCAAGGACGCCCAACGGAGAGCCGGAGGAGTCGAAGATAGGCGCTCCGATGTAGCTCTCGATCTTGAGGTCCTTGAGCATCCCGTCATCAGGGAAGAGCTTCCATGTGTTTTTAAGGTACGCGCAGACGGTCTTGCCTGCCACATTCCCGCATGGCGTGCCTGACAGCGCGTAAGCTATATTGTCGCTCTCCTTCCCGTCCGTCCAGAGGGCGAGGGTCTTGAGATTTTCTTTTTTTTCTCCGTAGACCTCGCCTACGAGGGCGTACTTGAAACCCACCGCCTCGGCAAGGTGCCTGACGAGTACCTTGAGAAAATCCACCCCTGTTGAGCGAGCGGTCTCCTCGGCCAGGGTGCTGAGGACCCGGTCTACCCGCGAGCGCCTCGCCTCCGCCTCGACGGGGCTGATCACGTAACCGGCGTTCTCGGTTTTAAGGTCTTCCTTCAAAAGATTTTCCGGGCCCATTGGTCGCCTCAAAAGGTTTGTCCTCGCGTAAATATATCATAAAACCGGGATTTCCGCTTGAAGGGGAAATAAAAAAAAGGGAGGCTATACGCCTCCTCTCACCTTTCAGTCTTATTCGGGATAACTGAAGGGCTTACTTAAAAGAAGATCGCGCCTCCGATGATCATTGCAAGCGTCATGAAAATGGAGACTGCGAGATAAAATTCATAAGCGTGCCTCATCTCAGGATCATGCCAATCGACGGTTGTCATCGTCTTCACCCCCTTCAAAATAATTGTATCACATCGCAAAGTATGAAGGAGGGCGGGCGCTTGCAAAAAACCTTTTGGAAATGAATAGTCGAGGTAAGCATTGAAGGCGATAGATTGCGCAGACCTACCCTCTCACCCTTTAGGGCTTTTCGACCTTGTCTCGCTTCCGCTCGCTGAATACTTACAGGAGGATAGCACCGCCTATAAGTATCACAAGCGTCAGGAAGATGGTGAACGAGATATAAAACTCGTCCAGATGCCTTATCTCAGGATCGTGCCACTCGGCAAACATCATAGCCACCCCCTTCTTTTATAATTATAACACATGAGAGGGTATGAGTCAGGATGCGGCTCTAAATAAAAACCCTTGAAAATCGCATGGTTGCGCCTGTGTTGTTGTGACTGGGCTTGACATGGCCTGATACCGTATTACACTTTATAGGCTCCAAAAACTTTCACTCGCCCGTATCTTAAGAGGTCATGTCAGAATGATAGCCGTCCTTATTACAATAGCATTTACGGCGTTTCTTATCATTGGTTGCGTAAGGCACATAGACAGGGACCTTTCCGTCAAGAAAGCCGGGAAGGAAACTGCCATGGCGTCGACCGTCAAAGCAAGGAGCATGGGGGCCGAAGGCGCGCTTAAGCAAGGGCTTCAGCCTGAGAAAGAAAAGAAAGGGTCTGAGGAGAAGGGTCTTGCCGTGGTGTTGAGAAAGGGGCTTAAGACCGGCGTTTATCTTTTCGGCTGGTCGCCTTGAGCGCTCTTTGAGGGGAGGGGCTCCGTCCTCAGACCTGCTCCGAGTCCGCGATGACGACCATGTTTCTGCCGCCGGTCTTGGCAACGTAGAGCGCCTTGTCGGCCGCTTCTATTATCCCGTCGGGAGATGGGCCGTTTTCAGGAAAGGCCGCGACCCCCATCGATAACGTCACGGGCCCGAGCGGCGCTCCGTTATGGCGGAGATTCAGGTACTTGACCTCGTCCCTGATCTTTTCAGCCCTCCTCCTCGACATCTCGAGCGAGGCGTCCGGCAGTATTATCAGGAACTCCTCTCCGCCGTACCTGCATACCACGTCCTCTTTCCGCGTCTGGTTCCTTAAAAAAACGCCGAGCTCACGGAGGACCGAATCCCCCGCGTCATGGCCGAACGTGTCGTTGAAGCTCTTGAAGTGGTCGAGGTCTATCATCACGAGTCCGAGCGGGTTTCCGCGTCTCGCGGCCCTGTGCAGTTCCCTCTCGAGCGTGACTCCCATGTAGCGCCTGTTGAAGAGGCCCGTCAGCGGGTCCCTTACCGATTGGACGCGGAGAGCCTCGGTCAGCTTCAAGTTGGCGAGCGCCAAAGCCACCTGTTTCGAGGCGGTCAGCGCGAGCTGTCGCTTGGATTCGGTAAGCCTGTCGCTCTCGAACTGGAGGAAGTAGACCCCGAGCGCCTCGCCGTGCGCCTGCAGGGGCACGCATAGGTAGTCGCCCCTTTCCGCCGCAAGGAGGCTCTTGCACGGAAAACCGGTCTTGTCCTGCTTGAGTATGTTCACCTGTCCCCGTCGTAATGTCCAGCACTCCTCGGGGTTGCAGGCTTCCGGTTTGCAGGACGGCTCCCGGCCGCCCCAGTTCACGGAAGATTCCGAAAAGTTCCTCGAAGGGGCGAGTATCATGAGCGAGCCGGAAGACCCGGGGAAGAGGAGCGTGGACGACCTGCCGATTATCCCGTACGCCTCCTCGAAGTCGCTCGAGCTCTGGAGGAGGTCGTCCATGTCCGCGAGGAGCGCGCTCGCCCTGCTCTTTTCCTGGAGCTCGTCCATCGCCTTAAGGAGCTCGGCGTTCGAGACCTTGAGGGACTCCTCCGCCTCCTTGCGTTTCCTTATGTCTTTTATGAGGGGCTTGAAGATGGAGAAGTGCAGGACCGGGAATACGAGAAGGCCGACGAGGAGCGAATCCACGACGGCGCTCAGATACAGGCCCATCTCCGGCAGATGCGGCATGACGAAGATCATGAGGACCGACTCTATCGCTATGATGTACGCGAGAGTGATCGCGAGGAAGTGGTGAGGTTTGTATTTTGAGGAGTTGTTGTCTTTCAAGGCGTAATGCGCTCTCCCCGGCTCCGCGGATGGTCCTGACTACGCTGGATATTTTTACATTTTTTCAGACAGGATGTCAATGGCGAGACGGGGAGGAAGAATTAAAAAGGCCCGGCGCTTTCAGAATATGGCGTGCTTGTACTTCTCTATCAGGAATCTCTGCTCGGAGATGACGGACTTGAAGGAGACGCGTGTCTTGAAAACGGCTATGAACTCAGGCTCGGGCTTGTCGAACAACATTATCACCTCGCCCACGATGCGCTCGGTTATGCCGCAGTTGAAAGTGATCGTCCCCCTGAGCTCCTGACCGACCTTTGCCGGCCTTTCCTTCAGGTCGATGAATTTCGCCCCCTTTTCGCTTAAGTTGAGGAGGGTGTATTCCGCGTCCTCGGTCTTCAAGACCGGGCGGTCCTTCGAGGGGTACTCTATCCTGTAGCACTCCCTCGTATTCGAGCCTTTGTAGAAGTCGGTCATTTCGTGATCCCGTATTATAAAAACCTTATATCACAAAAGGGGGGAGTAATCCAAGTAATTAAGCCCCCTTTCAAGGGGCGGGTGCCCTATAAGGGGGCTTCTTAAAAGGCTGGGCAGGGTTTATTTCCCATCGTTTTACTGCTTTAAAGCCGCCGCGTCCCCGTCCCTTATTGCCTCCACCTGTATGAAGAGCCTTACCTCGTCGCTCACGGCAGGTATCGCGTAGGTCATCCCGAACTCCGACCTCTTGATCGTGGCCGAGGCGTCAGCGCCGCAGACGTACTTCTTTGTCATCGGGTGTATCCTGCAGTTGAACGACGAGACGGTGAGGGTCAGGGGCTTTGTTACGCCGAGGAGGGTTATCTCCCCTTCGACGCTCCCGGGGTTCTCTCCCTCGAATACGACCTTGCTCGATCTGAACGAGATCTTCGGGAACTTCTCCACGTTGAAGAAGTCCTCGGCCCTTAAGTGCTTTTCCAGCTCGGCAAGTCCCGTGTTCACGGTTGTTGCGTCTATGTCGAGGGTCACAGTCCCTTTTTTAGCGGCGCGGTCGAGGGTTATTTTTCCGCTCGTGGAGTTGAACCGGCCCCGCTGGGTGGAGAGCCCCATGTGGTTCACTTCGAAGCTCGGGAAGGTGTGCCGGGGGTCGATTGTGAAGTCCTCGGCTAAGGCGGGCGCGGCGAGTAAGAGAACGATAAGACAGAGAAGCAGTTTCTTCATTGGGATCTCCTTTTGAATTATTTTTTATCCGCCGGCGCGAAGAGCCTGAAGCGCACCTCGACCTTGTCGTCGACCGTTCCGGTGTCGGCCCAGGGGCCTTCGCCTATCGAGAAGTCGAGACGGTTGATAATGAAGCCGCCGTCGAAGAGCCAGAGGCCGCCGTCTTTTTTTACAACAACAGGCGCCGAGACATCGCGGGTCCTGCCCTTGATGGTCATCTTCCCGGCGACCTCGTACCTCCCGGCGCCGAGGTCCTTTAAGGATGACGATACGAACTCGGCCCTGGGGTGGTTTTTCACATCGAACCAGGGCTTGCGCTTTATTTCGATTGTGCCGTCGTCGGAGCCCGCGTCGACATCGTCCATGTATATGGTGATCGAGGCCCTGCTTTTTCCGGCGTTCCTCGGGTCATAGCTTACGTCGGCGTCGAACCTCCTGAAGCTCCCGGAAACGGGGACGCCCATCTGCCGCGTCAGGAAGGAGATCGAGCTCTTCTCCCTGACGACTGGCGCGGCGTAGAGCGCGCCGGGGATGAATATTAGCATCGATAAAAGGATCGCGGCCAGCCTTTTCACTTTCGTCCCCCGAGGCCTATCATGCGTCTCAGTATATCGTCTTTGTCGATAAAGTGGTGTTTTAGCGCCGCCCCTATGTGGGCCGCCACAATAAGGAAGAGGGCGTGGTTGAGCTGTTCGTGGACCTCTTCAAGGAGCTCGGCGAGCTCTTTATTTTTTGCGAGGAGGTCTGGTATGGGGACGACACCGAGGTAAACAGTCTGGAAGCCGTGGGCCGAGCTTCCGAGCCACCCGACGACGGGTATGGCGAAGAGGAGCGCGTAGAGTAACGCGTGCGCGGCCAATGCCCCGGCCCTCTCCCATGACGGCATCTTTTGCGGGAAGGGCGGTGGCGCGTGGAATGCCCTCCAGGCGAGCCTTACTACGGCGAGCGTGAAGACCGTCACGCCGAGCCATTTGTGATAGGAGTAGAGCCTGAGCTTCATTGGAGAGACGGCGAGGTCTCCCATGTACTCACCGAGCGCGAAACCGGCGATTATGAGCGCGGCGGTCCCCCAGTGCAAAACGATAGCCGTTAGAGTATATCCCGTAGTGCTTTTTTGGGTCTCATGACCTGGTATGCTCATCGTACCCTCTATATTCTGTAGTGATATTTTCTACACCCCCTAAAATTAGGGGATTGACATAAAAGGTGCTCTTTTATATAATAATGTCACAATCACAACCAGTTGTTCATTCAAACATCTACCCAAGGGTGCCGTATGGGCAGGACCGATCTTGTCGTACTACTGGCAGTAGTTTTTATGGCATTGCTTTTCGGCAGTTCCCTGGCCGATACAGGCATAAAGGAGTCAATTTCGGAAACCGGAGAGTATTCAGCAAAAGCCGTTGAAAATAAAGAAGAGCCTCTCAAGACAAAACCCCGGAATGACTCCATGAGCTGGAGCGAGGTCGAGGATTCATATTCTGAAAACGCCGAGAACTGGAGCCGTAACCGACTTTTGAGAGAGTCGAAAGATATAAAGTCAGAGAAGTGACCTTTTCTTCCGCCCCTTCATTACCCCGATCAAACCCTTTATCCATGTCGAATGCTTTCTTCATTTAAAACCGCGAGCGGCTCAGGCCCTTTAACCGTCACAGGAGTTACCCGCCTCTATCAACCGCCGCAGGAGCGCCTTCAATTCCCCGACCTCGTCTTTCGTAAAGCCTCCGAGGAGCGCGTTCAGCGCGTTTATGGAGGCCTCCGGCAGGTGCGGGAAGAGCTCCTCCCCGGCCTCGGTGAGGCTTAGATCCACGAGCCGCCTGTCTTTCGTCGAGCGCGTCCTTTTGACGAGCCCTTTTGTCTCCAGCCGGTCGAGCATCCTCGTAACCGAGCCCATGTCCGTGGACATCGCCTCCGAGAGCTCCGCCGCTGTCCGGCACTTCCCGTTACCCACGAGCATGAGTATGACCCATTGGGCGGTGGTGGACTCCGGGCACTTCTTCCTGAGCTCGGCGGCGAGCCTTTTCTCTATGACTCCAGCGGCCTGTTTCAGGAGAAAGCCGACGCTTTCGTCCATGGTGTAGTTTTTAAGCGTGTAATGCGTCGTCTTCATGGTTGCTCGATTTGCGCGGCGGACCGGGTAGTTTTGGGGTACGGATACGATTTAATCACGAGGCTGAAATCATTGTCAAGACAATAGTTGTCATGACAAGTCTGACGCGAATGGCCTCTCTCTCGCAACTTGCCGGAATCCGGGATTATTTGGGCCCGGTGAAGGCCGTTATTCGCGTGGAAAGCCGCCTTCCAAAAGGTGTATAATTAGGTTGGAAAGCCGTGAAAGGCCGGTTTTTCACCTCGAAAGGGGGTGGGCTTATGGTAAGGGTTTCCGGCCATATCCATAAAGAAGAGACTTCAGGGGAAAGGGCGCTTTTTGTCCTGACGGTATTGCTCCTGGCCGCCGTGCTGGTCCTCCCGATGTGGGGTCTTTTCGTTATCCTGCTCGACTTCACGATCGTCTTTCTGCCGGTGCTCGCGGCCTTCGCTCTCGCTGTTCTGATTGCGAGAGGGTTAAGGCGGAGATCAAGGCATGTCTGACGGAGAGGGGCCGGGAGGCTCCGGTGGAGTTGAAAAAAGGATAGGGTGTGCCGTTTTTGCCCGTAGGGACGAAGGACGGCGAAAGGGTAGTTTTTGGTTTTAACCGGACGACCGCCTGGATCCTATCTCGTCAAACCATTTTTTAGAGCAAACCGCGCACGCCCCGTGGGTTATCCGGGGAAGCTTTGGCTCGTTGAAGAGTTCCCTTCGCCTTACCGCCTCCTCCACCTCCATGCAACTCCCGTCATCGAGGATGACGCATTTGCACCAACTGCACATCCTTATGAACTGTTCGCTCCTCTCCGTGAAGGCGTCGAGGAGCTTTACAGGCTCTCTTTTCTCCTCCCTGATGATCGACGTATTGAACATCACCGCCATCGCCTCAAGCGGGAGCATCTCCATCTCCATGAAGCGCCTGCGATCCGGGGAGTCGCACCTGAAGGGGAGCCGGACCGATACCGTGGAATTACGCACCTTCTCCAGTATCAGCCTGTAGATATGCCGCGTCTCGGTGTCGTAAATGAAGTCCCAGAGAGACGCGTACTTGATCCGCTCGAACGCCAGTTCCGGCGCGTAGTTCTCCAGCGCGAAGGCGTCCCATTCGCTGTTGGCCGTGATGAGCCTGTCCTGGCTGTCGATCGAATACGTAAAGCTCTTCATGACCATGGATATTCTCCTTTAAACGGGGACAGGGCAATCGATTACCGCCCCATGTCAAGATTATACAGGCGGTGACTGCAAATGCAAATCGCGGGTTTAATGATTTGCGCCGCGCACGCCGGGCGGAGCGTACCCGTACGCCCAACTCATTTATTTTAGGGCAAAAAACAGTTATTCATGTTATATTTAATATATCGGCTTAAGAGAGACGCTGCGAAAAAAAGCCGTCGCAACGTGGAATTGCGATTTCATTGCGGTAAGTTGTGCTTGACTCCGGGGCGTCTTAAGTGGTGTACTAAAGGGTGATATATGAATTTCAGGGTTGCATTTCCAGGTCTTCTCTTGATCAGAACGGTCATGCGCCCATGATAAATAAGCAAAATAAGGAAAAATGAGGATAAGATGAAATTTGATAGTTTGGGTTTAAGCCCGGATATTTTAAAGGGGATACAGGACGCGGGGTTCGAGCATTGCACGCCCATCCAGGAGCAATCGCTCCCCGACTGCCTCGCCGGGAAGGACGTGATAGCCCAGTCGCAGACGGGGTCGGGAAAGACCGCCGTCTTCCTCCTCTCCATATTCAGCAGGCTCCTCGCCGCGGGGCCGAACGCCTCGAAGCGGCCGAGGGCGCTCGTAATGGTCCCGACGAGAGAGCTCGCCACACAGGTAGTAGACGACGCGGTGAAGCTCGGCAAACACATACCTTTCAGGTCGGTCGCCATTTACGGCGGGGTCGAGTACGATAAGCAGGTCGGCGCGCTTAAAACCGGAGTCGACCTTGTCGTGGCCACCCCGGGACGCATGATAGACCTCTATAAATCGAAGACCCTTTCCCTCGACGACATGGAAATATTCGTGATCGACGAGGCGGACCGGATGTTCGACATGGGTTTCGCTCCCGACATAATGTACATCGCCGGGAAACTGCCGAAGAATAAGCCGAGGCAGACGATGCTCTTCTCCGCGACCATCGACTCCAACGTGCGGAGGCTCGCCTCGCGCTACATGAATCCCGACCCGGTCATGATCGAGATCGAGCCGGAGCAGGTGACCGTAAACTCAATAGACCAGAAGATCATCTACGTCTCGAACGAAGAGAAGTACCCGGTGTTGCTGACGCTTCTCCGGAGGCCGGACGTCGAGCGCGCCATAATATTTACGAACATGAAGTCCACCGCCGAGTCCCTCGGCAAGAGGCTCTCCGCCAATAACGTGCAGGCGAAGGTCCTTACCGGGGACGTGAGCCAGGAGAAGAGGTCGAAAATAATAGACGGTATCAAGTCAGGGAACCTGAGGATAGTCGTGGCGACCGACGTCGCGGCAAGAGGCCTTCACATAGAGGACGTCTCGCATGTCTTCAACTACGACCTGCCGGACGACGCCGCAAACTACGTCCACAGGATAGGCAGGACCGCGAGGGCCGGAAAGAGCGGCAAGGCCTACAGCCTCGCCTGCGAGGACCACGTCCTTAACCTCCCGGAGATAGAAAAATACATCGAGCGGAAGATCGAGAACGAGTGGATAGAGGATTCCGAGCTCGTGAAAGACGCCGCGCCCGAGCCTGAACGGAGGCGCGAGGGGAGGGGCGGGAAGTACGGGGAGAGAAGGCCTCAGGGAGGGCGCGAAGGCGGGAGACCCTCAAGGGACGGTAGAAACCGCCCCCGCGACGACAGAAAAGGCCGCCCGCATACTGAAAAAAAGGAAGCACCCATAGAGGCTGAAAAGCGGGCCGTACCGGAAAAGGCGGCGGGTGAAAAAGCCGGCCGCCCGCCGAGGAACAGGGGGCCGCGCCGTCCGGAGAGAAAAGAGGGCGCGCAGGGGGGAGAGAGGCCGAAGGAAGGCCTTAAGCCGGAAGGTCAGAGACCCGAGAGACAGAGGGTGGAAGGGCAGAGGACAGAAGGGCAGAGACCCGAGAGGCATAGGACTGACAGGCACAGGACCGACAGGCCCAGGAATGAAAGGCAGAGGCCGGGGGAGAGGCGCGAAAGGCCTAAACCCGAAGAACACAGGAAGGAGACGGCCGCGCCTGTGACTGCATGGTCGGAGGAAAAGCCAAAGACCCAGCACGCTGAGCGGAAAGAACCGGCAGCGGAGCACGTCAAGGAGAAGACCGGGATACTCAAAAGGATCTTCAAGAAGTTGCTTAAAAAATAGTATCAGGCTTTAAATAAGTCCCATCTGCTTTGTTGTCATCAAAGCTCATAACTGAGGCGTACATAAAAAGTACGCCTCATCCATTTTCGACGCCTCGTCGGGTGCTTTTTAGAGCCGCCTGACGATCCGTTTCACTCATCTTGAGTCTTTCAGCGCACCTTGCGGGTTTTCAAGGATTTATAGTTTTTTCCTCGCCTCCATCGCGCTCTCGTAGATCCTCAGGAGCCTCGGCAGATAGACCTCCATCGTGTAGTTCTCCTGCACGCGCCTGTAGCCCATTATCCCCATCACCTTCGCCGCTTCCTTGTCTTTTAAAACCAGCTCTATTTTTTCGGCCAGCTCTTTTACATTCCTGCACTCGGCGAGATAACCTGTCTTTCCGTCCTCAAGCCAGTCGGGGATGCCGCCCGTCCGGAAGGCCACGACAGGCTTCGCGTTCGCCATCGCCTCGATTCCCACGAGACAGAACGACTCTATCCAGACCGAGGGCACGACCACCACATCGGCCATCGCGTAATAGTCCCTCGTCTTCGCGTAGGACTGTACGCCCGGGACCTCGACCTTGCCCTTCAAGCCGAGCCTCTCTATCTTTCCGTGTATCGCGGCCGTCTCCGGGCCGCCTGTGACGAGGTAGAGCTTGAATGGGATCTTTATGTGGGTCGCGGCCTCGAGGAGATAATCGACGCCCTTTTCAAAAGATGCCCTTCCGACGAAGAGGATGCTGTTCTCTTCTTTTCTGTCCAATTCGTCTATCCGCCTCATGACCTCGTCGAATGCGAAGGTCTTGGTGAAGTTCGGAAGGAACGCTATCTGGGTCTCACTGTACCCGTTCTGGAGGACGCAGGCGCGCATGGCCTCGCTCTCCACGATGAGCTTCTCGACCCGCCTGTGCATGAGGTAAGAGGCGTATCTGGGGATCGCGCACCTGCCGTCGGTAGTGAAGGCGAGGAGGTCCGGCCAGAGGCAACCTTCGGTCACGCACTTGTACCCGAGCGGATAGGGGCATATCTCCTTCGTCTTTCTCAATATCCGCCAGTTGTTGAAGCAATACAGCCTCGGGTCGTGTATGGCGCGGACGGTCGGCGCGGCCTTTATCGCCTCGCTTATGGAGAACGGGTTCTGGAGGTTGTGGATGTGTATGCAATCCGGCCGCTCAGCTTCTATTACTTTTCGGAGGGCCTTTCCGGCGCGCGCGCTCCTTATGAAATAATCGAGGTAGTTCCACGAGAACGGGTGGAGGTCGAGGTCGTGGACGATGTATTCCTTGCGGTCGCCGGTGGCCTTGTTCTCAAGGTAGTCGTGGGTGGCGACGACATTTTCCACGCCGTTCCTTTCAAGCGCGTCAAGCGTGTCGAAGAGGAGTTTTTCGGCCCCTCCTATGGGGCGGTAATGGTCGCAGAGGTGGAGGACTTTCATTATTCCTTGTCTTTCTTCATATCTTTAAGCTTCGGGCCTTCTCGCGTGAACTCGACCCTTTTGCCGTCTCTCTTGAAGTGCAGGAAGGCCCCGAAGCCTATGACCGAGAGCCTCATGAAAGGATAGGCGAGGGCGGAAATGGAGAGCTTTGGGAGCATGAAGAATAGCTCCCTGAGCTTTTTGCGCTTGAGCGCCACTATCTCCGGGTCCTTCATGGTCATGAGCTTCGCGCCGTCCTCGGCCTCGAGGTAGAAGACCCGGGGCCTGACGACCGCGAGGAACGGCGGTAGGAGCATTTGAGGCGTCCCTATGTTGAAAAAGACCATTGAGTAGTCACGCTTCCGGAAGGCGTTGAAGAACCCGAGGAACGACTTTATCCTTCCGGATATATACGGCGTATCGACATAGACATGGAGGTTGGTTAGCTTCCATTTCGTTTTGTTCTTGAAGTAGTCGTCGCTACGCGTCTGGAAGCAGAAGACATCGAGCTCGTAATTGTCGATGAGCTTTGAGAGGTTCTCCGTGAAGCGCGAGCCCGGCGAGAAGTCGAAGTAGAGGATGCGCGAGGGCTTCTTGCCGTGTTTTTTCTCGTAAAAGTCTATAGCCTGGTAGAGTTGCTGGAACTTGGCGAGATAAAACGCCTTCTCCATGTCTTTGCGCGAAAACCCAGGCATCTCGAAGGGGATGGTCAGATCGGTAGAGAAGTGCGAGGACTCCTTTATGTCCATGAGCATCCTGCCCTCGCGCTTTACGATGTCGTAGACCTCGGTGTAGGGGTAGGGGTTCAGGACGCCGTAGGTGTAGTGGTCGAGGCCGAGGCTCTTCTGGAACTCTATCGTCTTCTTTATGCCGTCGAGCGAGTCTCCGGGAAGTCCTATGATGAAGTACCCGACGGCCTTCATCCCCGCGGCCTTTATGCATTTGACCGCGTTGACGATGGCCTCCAACGGCTCGCCCTTCTTGATGCTGTCGAATATCGCCGGGTCGCCGGACTCAACGCCAAGGGCCACGCTCGTGCAACCGGCCTCTTTCATGAGCCGGGCGAGCTCCATGTCGAGCTTGTCGGCCCGGATGCCGTTGTGGCAGTACCAGCTCAGGTTGAGATTGCTCGCTATGAGGAGCCTGCAGAACTCCTTGGCCCTCTCCACCCTGAGGGTGAAGTTGTCGTCGAGTATCTCGAAGGCCGTTATGCCGTACTTCTCCTTTGCGCGCTTCAACTCATCCAGAATGTTCTCCGGCGAGCGGGCGCGCCATTTTTTACTGCTCACGACACCGACGCAGCAATAGGTGCAGGGATAAGGGCATCCCCTGCTCGTTATCATCGGATATCTGAAGTCCTTGAAGCTGAAGCCCTCTATGGCGTCCATGCTCGGAAAGGGGATGGCGTCGAGCTCTTCTATGTATTCGCGTTTTGTGGTGACGACCTCCGCGCCCTTACGGAAGGCTATGCCCGGGATATCTTCGACCGGTAGCCCCTTCTCTTTCTTTTCCACGAACTCTATGAAGCTCCGTTCGGCCTCTCCGAGGAAACAGTATTCGATGTCCGGGTTCTGAATAAGGCTTTCGCCGTAGGCGAGCGTTATGTGCGCGCCCCCGGCGACATGGACGGCGTTCGGGTAACGGTTCTTTATCGCGCGGGAAAGCAGGAACGCGGCGTTGGCCGTGGAGGTCTTGAGGGAGAAGCCTATGATGTCCGGCGCGTACTCGCGGGCCTTTTCGGCGATGTATTCAGGCGAGGCGTTAGTCGCGTTGACATCGAGTATCAGAGCCTTGTGCCCCTTGGCGATGAGGGATGAGGCGAGATAACAGAGCCCGAGGTTCGTCGAGCCCTTCTGCCACCCGGGCGGGTTTATGAGCAGTACCTTCATCTTGTTCCGTTCCTCTTTGTAGCTATCGTTTTTATTATCCTGCACGGGACGGACAACGCAGCGCCGAGGAGCGCGCGGGCGGCCTTGATCGCCCCGGGCGAGGTCAACTCTTTAAGGTCGTGCGCGGGCCTGTAGCCGAGCTCTGATCTCGCCTTCGATATGTCGAACTTCGAGGCCGGGTTGTCAGCCGCGACATGGTAGACGCCGTAGGCGATTCCGTCGTTGTCGATGGCAAGCCTGAAGGCCTGCAGTACATCTTCTATGTGGACCGCGCCGAGCCAGTGCCTTGCAAGCGGGTTGGCCGGTGCCGTTATCTTGTGCTGGGGCACGACCATGGCCGTTCGTAGCGCGATTATCCTGATGCCGCGCGTTGAGGCGTAGCACTCGCAGAGTTGTTCCGAGAGATATTTGCTGTAGCCGTACATCCCGTCGGATGGAGAGCACTTGTCGGTCTCCATGACGAGCCTTGGGGTGGCCCTGAATCCCACTGCGCAGACGGAACTGCCGTAGACGACCTTCGGGACTTTGTTCCTCGCGGCGGCTTCAAGCAGATTGAATGTGCCCACGGTGTTCGTCTGGAAGTACTCGTAGTCGGTTATGCCGGTGCCGTCGGTCGTGGCCGCGGCGAGGTGGAGGACGGCATCCGCCCCCTTCGTCGCGCTCTCGAGGTCTTCGAGACTCTTTATGTCGCCCTTGAAGAACTCAAAGCCCTCGACAGGCGTTCTGCCGAAGACCCTGAACTTATAGTTACGGCCAAAGGCCGCGAGAAAGGCCTTGCCGACATAACCGCTTGCGCCTGTGATGAGGACGGTCTTCATTTTGCCTCAGCCAACCTCTTTTTTAGCGTCTCGATATCGCGAAAGTCCCTCGCGTTCTCGATTATCCACGCTTCATTCCTGTCCCACCACGCGAGCTTAAGGAGAAATTCTATATCCGCGGGCTCGTACCTGTAGCGGATGAGCCTTGCCGGAACGCCTCCGACCACCGCGTAATCGGGGACATCCTTGGTAACTACCGCGCCCGCGCCCACTATAGCGCCGTTGCCGATGGTCACGCCGTCGAGTATCACGGCCCTTGCCCCTATCCAGACATCATTGCCTATGTTAATAGGGGCGACTTCGTCAAAAAGGTCCTCGTTAACGAAGCTCTTCGTGCACCCGTAATTGAGCTTCCTGAAAAAGGCGGGATATGTGGAGACGAAACCCCTGCTCGGGTGAAAGCCCATACCGGCCATGACCTCCGGGCCGATGGAGCAATATCTTCCGATGGAGCAGTTCTGCATCCGCGCCCCCGGCGCGATGTAGCTCCTGCCCTTTATCTTGACTGACGCGAGGGAGACCTTGTCGAGGAGGACGGTATCGTCTCCGGCTTCTGAATCATGAATGCGGGAGCCTGCCCCGATCCTGCCCCGCCTTCCTATCTTCGAGGAGGTCACGACCGCGCCGTCGCCCGTCTCGACACCTTCTCCGATTGAGGAGTCTTCGTCGGCGTACGCGCCGCCGGCGAACGAGGCCTCCGGGAACCGCCTGGCCATCAGCCTCTTCTTGAGCTCGATGTCATAGAAGAAGAGGAGGGAGCGGACCGCCGAGCGGAATATCATCGATATCTTGCAAAAAGCCATCGTCTCACACCTTGCCGGTCTGCGCGCGCTCCATGTTTTCAAAGAGCGAGTCGTAAGCTACCTTCGGGAAGACATCGACATAGAAGAGCGCGACCGTTATGGCGAGCTCCGAAACCGACCAGCCCGAGGGGACTTTGGAACGGTCGAGGGGTGTATTAGGGCTTCCGTCCCACTCCGCGTACTCGACCCAATGCACCGTTCTTCCCTTGGAAAGCCCGTTTTTTTCTATCGGACCTCTGTCGCCGTAGTGGAAGAACGGCTCGGCGTCGAAGGTCTTCTCCTCCATCTCCATCAGCCAATTGACATACTTTTCGGTCTCGTACATCTTATGCCCGAATATAGACGGCAGTACATGGTACCTGGGCCTGAAGAGCGGAAAATCGTGGTGGACGAATGTGTTGCTTACGCTCATGACAATCTCACCCTTGAGCTTCTTAAGGTCCTGACTTCTTTATAGACGACCCTGCGCCTAAGATGAAGCACCTCTGGCCCCTGTGCCTGTCCCTCAATTCATTGTTCTTCGCAAGGATGGCAAGTTTCTCCTGAAGGCCGGGGGTAATCTTTTCGCGTCCAGGACCGAGCTTGAGGAAAAACTGCCCCAATATGCCGGAGACGGCCGGGGGGAGTAGCCATTTTTTCAAGAACGCCTGCATGAACGGGATAGCCTCAAATTGAGAGTCGATCGAGCCTGTAAAGCGACCGTACCTTATTCAAAAACCCTGATTTATATATCTCGTCCGTCCGGCGGGTGTTATTGAGGTCTTTTTGAAATGTTTGTTCACGAAATGAACATTAACATAATTGAAGAGTGGCGGTCAAGCGTTTTGTTCAATTTATGAACAGGGCGGGGTAGGGGTGCGAGACACCCTTGAAGTCGCTCGAAAAAGAACTGTTCAGAATATGAACAAACCCCTTGACCTGCATATCGCTCGTATGCTATTGTTCATTTCATGAACACCAGGGACGAGAAAGTCGAGCATAATTCGCTCCTCCTCCTCGACGAGATATCGAGGAACAAGGACCTGACGCAGAGGGACCTGAGCGACAGGCTCGGGGTCGCGCTCGGCCTCGTGAATTCCTACATAAAGACGCTCATCTCAAAAGGTTATGTGACCGTCTCCGGGATACCCCGGAAAAGGTGCACCTATTATCTCACGCCGAGCGGCTTTTCCGAGAAGGCCCGTCTCACATACCAGCACCTACAGAACCTCACGAACATATATAAGGCCGCGCGCGCGGACTTTTCAGCGCTTTTCAGGTCCATCGAGGCATCGCACTCTAGGCGCGTAGTCTTCTGCGGCGCGGACGAGATAACCGAGATAGCGTATCTCTCTATAAAGGAGACCGGGCTTGAGCTCGTCGCCATCGCGGACGAAAAGCGCTCGGGCGACGCCTTCCTCGGCCAGAGGGTCTTACCGATAGGAGATCTCGTTATCACGGACTTCGACATCATTGTCATAACGAGCTTTCAGGACGGGGAGCGGTTGAAGATGGCCCTTATCGAGGCCGGTATTGATGAAAAGAAGATATCGGACGTGAACGCCACGGGGTGGCTCGGCAGGATCAGCGCGCGAGGGGCTTGAAATATAAGGGAGAGGGAAAAACTTGTTCACCCCCACCCAACCTCCCCCGTCAAGGGGGAGGGGGATAGCCAAAAATTTCCCCTCCCTTGACGGGAGGGGATGAAGGGGAGGGTGAAGATTTCATCTTTCGGTGATTGAAAGAAATACGACCTCCCCAAGCCCCTCCTTGTTAAGGAGGGGATGTTTGCGGCTCCTCCCCTTAACAAGGGGAGGTAGGGAGAGTCGTATTAATAAGCTCCTTCTCCTGAAATTATTGTCATTCCCGCGCGTTTAAAGCGGGAATCCAGTATTTCCCCTCCCTCGACGGTAGGGAATAAAGGAGAGGGTGAAGAGGGTGAAAGAAATACGACCTCCCCAAGCCCCTACTTGTTAAGGAGGGGATGTTTGCGGCTCCTCCCCTTAACAAGGGGAGGCAGGGAGGGTCAAATAATTTTCTTTTTGCTTAAGGGAATTATTGGTAAAACTATAATGGATGAACGAGACGAGCTAATAATAGAGCCGGGAAAGTCCTCCGTATCAACGGGCCTCGGCGGCCTCTGGAGGTACAGGGAGCTACTTTACTTCCTCGTCTGGAGGGACGTAAAGGTCAAGTACAAGCAGACCGCGCTCGGGGTGGCGTGGGCGGTACTTCAGCCCGCGCTCGCAATGATAATCTTTTCGGTCCTCTTCGGAAGGCTTGCCAATCTTCCGTCGGACGGCTTGCCGTACCCGGTATTCGTCCTTGCCGGGTTGCTCCCGTGGAATTACTTCGCCTCGGTCCTGGGCCTGTCCACCTTAAGCCTTGTGGCGAACGCCAACCTCATCAGCAAGATATATTTTCCGCGCGTCATAATCCCGGTAAGCTCTGCCTCGGCCGCGCTCATCGACCTCGTTATCGCGTCCCTCGTGCTTGTCGTTATGATGATATGGTACGGCACGCCCATAAGCGCGGGCGTAGTCCTCATCCCGGTACTCGTCCTCCTGACCATGATGACGGCCGTGGGATTCGGCGCGTGGCTCTCTGCCCTGAACGTCAGGTACAGGGACATACAGTACGCGGTCCCGTTCCTCATACAGGTCTGGATGTTCGCGACCCCGGTCATCTACCCAAGGAGCCTTTTGGGGGAAGAGTGGGGCTGGCTCGTATATTTGAACCCAATGAGCGGCGTCATCGAGGCGTTCCGTCCCGCGCTATTCGGCAACCGCGAGATACCCTGGGGAGGGCTCGCGATATCAATATCTGTCGGGCTCTTCGTGTTCATCACGGGCATGGCGTATTTTAGAAAGGTGGAGAGGCATTTTGCCGATATTATTTAGAGTTGTGAAGTGTTGTCATTGCGAGCGGAGCGAAGCAATCTCATCTTTTATGGCATATCAACGCCTTGAGATTGCTTCGTCGCCCGCCGCTTGGTACGGGGTTGCCGGTCCGGCGAGGACCGCTCCTCGCAATGACAATAAGGATTTTGGATCTTAGATGAAACCCATCATCTCCATACAAGGCGTTTCCAAGCGCTACTCCATAGGAGAGAAGGCGTTCTACGGTAGCCTCCGCGAGGAGGTAATGGACGCGCTCTCATCCCCCTTAAGGCGTGTCCTTAAAGGCGAGGCGAGGCGCGAGGAGCCGACCGTCTGGGCGATAAAGGACGTCTCGTTCGATGTGAACGAGGGCGACATCGTCGGCATCGTCGGCAGGAACGGCGCGGGAAAATCGACCCTCCTTAAAATACTCTCGCGCATAACCGAGCCGACCGAAGGGCGCATCACAATGCGCGGGAGGATCGCGTCATTGCTTGAAGTCGGCACCGGCTTCCACCCGGAGCTCACCGGCAGGGAGAACATCTTTTTAAACGGCGCGCTGCTCGGCATGACCGCGAAGGAGATAAAGGCGAAGTTCGACGAGATAGTCGCGTTCTCCGAAATAGAGAAGTTCCTGGACACCCCGGTCAAAAGATATTCAAGCGGCATGTACGTCAGGCTCGCCTTTGCCGTAGCCGCGCACCTCGAGCCGGAGATACTTGTTATTGACGAGGTGCTTGCGGTCGGCGACGCCGTCTTCCAGAAGAAGTGCCTCGGCAAGATGGGGGAGGTGGCGAAGGGCGGGAGGACGGTGCTGTTCGTAAGCCACAACATGGGGGCGGTGAGACAGCTTTGCACCAAGGCCGTACTCCTCGCTTCAGGAAAATTGGTCGAAACCGGCACGACGGACGGTATTATTCAATTATACATGGCCTCGGCGTATCGTAACGCCGCGTCAATAAAGTTCGAGACACATGAAGGTAAGAGGGCGCAGATAACCGGAGTAAGGCTGTTAGATAAGGATGAAAATGAAAAAACGGACTTCACAAGTGGCGAGGATCCGATAGTTGAGATCTCTTTTGTTATCAGAGAAAGACTGAGCGGGCTGCATGTCGCGTGCATATTGACGACATTCGATGGGGTTCATGTCTTTTCAACTGCTGATACGGATACCGATTCCGGTTTGTTTAACGAGCGCTTGCCGGGCGCTTATTGCGTTCAGGTGAAGCTTCCGACGAACAGCTTGAATGTGGGGCAATACACCATATCGGTCGGAATAGGTATCCCCGGCGTTGAGAGCATAGACCGTAATGACACGGTCTCCTTTACGCTTCACGATACCGGAGACTTCGGGACGATGAAAGAAGGCGCACGTAGAAAGGGCCTTTTGTTGATGCAGATTCCATGGAAGTATGTCGCCATAGGTGATAAAGATGTTTGAACGGCTTCATAATATTAGTACCCCTATTTTAAAATTGAGTCTGAAACAGGAAAAAGCACTCTCTGCTTTCAGAAATAAGATAGAACAGGGAGAATATTTATTTGAGGATAGGCCATGCCTCTGCGGGGATACAGGCGGCTATCTGATCGCAAAGCGTGACAGGTACGCACTCAATGTGAATACTTGGTTATGCAGGAAATGCGGCTTGATGCGTACCTCGCCCCAACTTACCGATGAGAGCCTGAAAAAGTTTTATGAAGATGATTACAGGGCGATCTATGTGGGTGATGAGAAGGCGTCTGATGAATTTTTCAAGGAGCAGGTATTAAGGGGCGCCTCGGTTTTCTCTTTTATAAAAAGCAATATAGACTTCAAGAGTACGCTCAAGGTCTTTGATATTGGGTGCGGCGCGGGAGGAATACTCGTTCCATTCAGGGACGCTGGTTTCACGACCTTTGGTTGCGACCTCGGGCGGAAGTATCTGGAGTTCGGCAAAGCCCAGGGGCTTGCGCTCGTCCACGGAGAGGCCGCTTCGCTTACAGAGCACGCCCCCGCGGACTTGGTGCTGTTAAATCATGTCCTGGAGCATATCAAGGACCCGCTCGGATTCCTGAAGTCCATACGGGGGCTGCTCTCTGATTACGGTTATCTTTATATAGAGGTGCCGGGCATTTTGAATGTGCATAACGCCTATAAAGGCGATCTCCTGATGTTTCTGCAAAATGCGCATCTTTATCATTTTACCCTTGGGACTCTGATACCGCTCCTGTCTGAGGCTGGGTTTGAACTTGTTAAAGGTGACCAGCTATTGCGTGCCATTTTCAAAAAGAAAGAGAAGATTCATAAAAGCTCCGGAAATGAGTATCATAAAGTACTCCTGTATCTGTACTATCTTGAGGTCAGCAGAAAATTGAAGGGTTGTCTGAAAGGACAAAGACCGAGATGAAAATAGCGGCGATCATTCCAGCCCGTGGAGGCTCAAAGGGTATCCCTGACAAAAACATAAAAATATTAAGCGGGCAACCGCTCATATCCTATACTATAGAAAACGCTAAAAGATCAGGCCTGATCGAAAGAGTCTTTGTTTCAACTGATAGCCTTGAAATTGAACGTATTTCAAAGGCATATGGCGCCGAGGTGATTTTAAGGCCGCCTGAGATAAGTGGGGACCGCTCCTCATCGGAAGAAGCCCTTTTGGACGCTCTTAAACAGATTGAGGAAAAAAATTCTCTCGTGCCTGACATACTCGTTTTCCTTCAATGCACGTCTCCGCTGACGCTTCCAGAAGATATAAACGGCACTATACAGGTCCTGCTCGATGAAAAAGCGGATTCCGCCTTTTCCGCGGCTCATTTCCATTATTTTCTGTGGAAGAGAGAGCCGGATGGAGACAGCGCAGGCATAAATCACAACAAAAAGGTACGGCCTCTCAGGCAGGAAAGGGAGGCGCAGTTCCTTGAGACAGGCGCGGTATACGCGATGAGGGCCAATGGCTTCAAAGAGGCTAAATTCAGGTTTTTTGGAAAGACAGCGATGTATGTTATGCCCGCCGAGAGATGTCTTGAAATAGACGAGCCGTTCGATTTGGTATTGGCTGAATCGCGCCTCCTTGACAGAAAGGCGAATAATAATATTCAAAAACTCCCGGACAGGATCGAAGCGGCGATATTTGATTTCGACGGAGTCTTTACCGACAATTCCGTGATCATAGACGAGAACGGGGTCGAATCGGCTTTATGCAACAGGAGTGACGGACACGGCATCTCGCTGCTTAAGGTCGCCGGGGTCCCGATATTGACGCTGTCCACTGAGAAAAAGCCGATAGTGCTGTTCCGGTCTCAAAAGCTGGGAGTCGAGTGCATAAACGGCGTGGATAATAAATTGGCCGCCATGACGGCTTGGGCCGCGGAGCGAGGGATAGACCTCTCAAAAGTGGTCTATGTAGGCAATGATGTCAACGATCTTGAATGTCTCAGAGCGGTCGGGTGCGGGGTCGCGGTGGCGGACGCTTATCCCGAGATCAAGTCTTCGGCAAGGATTGTCCTCCGGTCTTCAGGGGGGCGTGGCGCTGTCAGGGAGATATGCGATCTTTTGATCCAAAAAATTAAAGCAGTTTGACTCGCGAGGAGGATTTCGATGAAAACGATCCAAATAGGTAACAAGACAATCGGACCAGGCAATCCGGTCTTTACCATAGCCGAGATCGGGTTAAACCATAATGGGAGTCTGGAGATAGCCAGGAAACTTATTGACGCCGCGATAATGGCCGGTTTCGACGCGGTAAAATTCCAGAAACGGACGCCCGAATTATGCGTGCCGCCTGAACAGCGCAATGTAATGAGGGAGACGCCGTGGGGGATGATGACATATATGGAGTACCGCCACAGGGTCGAGTTCGGCCAGGAGGATTTCCGGGAAATATCCCGCTACTGCAAGGAGAGGAATATCTGCTGGTTTGCCTCATGCTGGGATGAGCCCTCAGTGGACTTTATTGAGCAATTCGACGCGCCATGCTATAAATTGGCTTCTGCTTCAATTACAGACCTGGGCCTGATTGGACGCATGAAAAAGACCGGGCGTCCCGTGATTTTGTCCACCGGCATGTCTACGATGGAAGAGATAGACAGGGCTGTCAATGTCCTGGCCTCATCGGACCTTCTGATAGCCCATTCGACCAGCACATATCCATGCAAGCCTGAAGAGTTGAACTTGCGCATGATAAACACTCTCCAGGCGTTGTACGAGTTCCCTGTCGGCTACTCAGGCCATGAGGTCGGCTTACAGACGACATGTGCCGCTGTCGCGCTTGGGGCCTTTTTTATCGAAAGGCATATAACTTTGGATAGAGCCATGTGGGGCTCTGACCAGGCCGCTTCCGTGGAGCCCTCCGGTATGCTGAGGCTCATAAGGGATATAAGGGTCATTGAAAAGGCGCTTGGGGACGGGGTAAAGAAGGTCTATGACAGCGAGGCCGGGATACTCAAGAAGCTCCGCAGGGTGTGAATCCGGTCGAATGAGCTACTTTAGAGGGATCGACCATATAAGAGGTTTCCTGATACTGATGGTAGTTCTGGGCCACACTCTGCAGGGGCCTCTTTCCGAAAATATGGCAAGATACGCGATTTATTCCTTTCACATGCCGTTATTCTTGGCGATAAACGGGTATCTTTTGAAGAGCGACACGTTATATTCGCTCAGGCTTGGCGAGTTGCTTGTCAAGTATTGCCGCCGCATGCTTTTGCCTTTCATGGTAGCGTTCGTGGTATATTTCATGATAGTTAACGCCGGCAGGCTACCGGATCTGAGCATGGGCGAGATCGCCTTTCAACTGCTTTATCCGGCGTATCACCTGTGGTACATACCAGCCTTGATGCTGATGATCCTTGCCGTCTACCTTTTTAACTCGGTCGGGATAAAGGCGGGTGTTCCGCTTGTGATAGCTTTTTTTGCCTCTTTGGTCTGGTTTTATTTCTTCCCTGACAACTTGAGCCTTAATTCACCGATTCCCGGGAACAGGGCCTTGAGCCTTATGGGAGACAAAAGGGTCTATGTCTATTTCTGTTTCTTCTATCTTGGTTTTTATTTGAGGAACCACACAGGCCGGAGCGGTATTTTCAATAGAACCCTCCCCAAAGCGGGACTCTTCGGCGCAGGTATTCTGCTCATACTCGGTTTTTATTCCCCACCGTCTCCGCTCAGGCAATTCGTCTTCCTGTTATTCAATGCCCTACTGATAATATTTTTTCACGAGCGCATGTCCAACCGGCCTTTTGGCGCGGGAGGCAGATTCCTGGAGATATTCGGAAAAAATCCACTGCCCTTTTATTTATGGCACGCTTTGCCTGTTTTCCTGTTCAACAGGGCTATTTTCAAGGATGTGCATGTTTTTTACCTTTCGATCGTTGCGTTCCTGGTGGTTATGGTGATCATTGACAGGGTGTTTTTGGAAAATGCCTGGTATAAGATCTTTTTTTCCGGAGCGTCTAAAAGGCATGCAGGGGGCGGCATATGAGGGATAGGATGCTTCAGCGGCTCGCTTATTGGCTGATACCGCCGGGATTCCAGAATGTCATAAGGAAGTTCCTCTCGGCACCCGGCCTGGATCTCGACCCCACGACCGCGGCCGTAAGACGCATTGTTGAAAAAAACAGCCGTTTTAGGAATAGCCACTTGGGGGAAAGGTGTTTCATCCTCGCCACGGGGCCATCTATCAAGGAGCAGGACTTGACGGTATTGAAAGGGGAGCTCTGTATCGCCGTAAGCCACTTTTTTTTGCATAAGGACCTTGATGTCGTATCTCCAAAATATCATGTGCTCGCGCCTTATCATCCGCCATTTGGTTTTGACGATATCAGGACGGTCTTTGCCGGTATGAAAAAATATTATAAAAACAAGCCCATGGTGTTTTGCGGGCATAGGCCATACGAGTACTCAATATATAATTTTTTGCAAAAACACCCTGAATACAAGGATGAGAATAATTTTTTTCTGGATTATTCCCTGAGTAGCATTCTGGATGAGGAGAATTACAACAAAGAAGAGTGCTGGGACATATGCGAGAAGCCTTTCGAAATAAGGTCTGTTATATATAGCGCAATCCAGGTTGCATTTTACATGGGTTGCAAGGAGATATATTTGTTGGGCTGTGATCATGACTACCTAAACGACACGCAGAGGGTCTCTAATCATCATTTTTACAGAGAAGAAGACGGTACGAGCGATGTCGCGAACCTGAGCGCGTTCACAACAGAGCGCTGGTTTGGCGAATATCATACGAGATGGCGTGACTATAGGCTTATCAA
Source organism: Deltaproteobacteria bacterium (assembly GCA_016182655.1). Taxonomy (GTDB): domain Bacteria; phylum Desulfobacterota; class GWC2-55-46; order GWC2-55-46; family GWC2-55-46; genus GWB2-55-19. The sequence goes on along the minus strand of JACPGB010000056.1, from coordinate 16,682 downwards.
TACATATCTTACACAAAAAGGATGCAGAATCTTCAATGCTACAAAAGGCGGTATGCTCGATGTCTTTCCAAGAGTCGATTTTACGGAGATGTTCAAAGTGAAATGAAGCGCTCGGGGTCGAGCTCATCTGCGGCGGCTTCAACACCCTGCATGTCGAGTTCACGGAAGAGCTGAATGTCGAGATCGTGAAGCTGGTAGAGGCAAAGCCGTATAGACCGCGTATATACGCACTGGACAGGCGACATACACCACGACCACTCGGCGGTTGCGAAGGCGTCGCTCCATATTGACAAGGAGGGGCCGGGAGAGGTAAGTTCTTGAATCACCCCACCCAACCTCCCCTTTGTAAAGGGGAATATTTTTTTGAGCCGTAGGAGCATATTTCAATTTGAATCTACAGGGGGATAGGACCACAATGGCTCCAGGCAAGCTTTCGTTTCTGAAATCCATCAAAGGTTTTCTGGCAATACCCGAGGGCGAGTCCTGCGCCTACGACGAGGCGAAGGCCGTCGTAGTGCCTTACGGGCTTGAGGCCTCGGTAAGCTACGGCCACGGCACCGCAGAGGGCCCCGCGGCCATCATCAAGGCGTCTTATCAGGTCGAATTGTTCGACGAAGAGTTCTGGGGCGAGCCGTTCAGGGACATCGGCATAATGACCTTGAAGACGCCGCCCGTCAAAAAAAATATAAAAGCGGCGCTGAATGACCTGGAGCGCATCACGGCAAGGCTCCTCGACGACGGGAAGTTCCCAATGATACTCGGCGGCGAGCACTCGATAACCGCCGGCTCCATTCGCCCGTTTGCCGAGAGATACCCCAACCTCGTCATACTGCATTTCGACGCGCACGCGGACCTTAGAGACGGTTACGAGGGCGAGCCGTATTCGCACGCCGCGGCGATGAGGCGGTGCATGGACCACAAAAACATCTCGCTCGTCTCCTGCGGCATAAGGAACATCTCGGCCGGGGAGATACCGTTTCTGGAGGAGAACAGGGACCGCATCCGGATATTCTGGGCCAAGGACAAACACAAGTGGGATATCGACGAGATAGTCTCAAGCCTCAAAGGCAGGCCCGTCTATGTCTCGTTCGACCTCGACGGGTTTGACGCGAGCCTCATGCCCGCGACAGGCACTCCGGAGCCGGGCGGCATGATGTGGGACGACGCGATGAGGATACTCGGCGCGGCCTCGAAGTTGGCGCGGTTCGTGGGCGCGGACGTGAACGAGCTGGCCCCGGTAAAGCAGATGCACTACTGCGATTTTCTGGCGGCGAAACTCGTCTACAAGATACTCTCTTACGCCTTTAGGAAGTGAAAAGCAAAAGGCGCGGTCGGAAGACCGCGCCTTTTAATTTGTCTGATTTTATGTAGGTTGGGTTAGCGAAGCGTAACCCAACATTTTTTGTGCATGGCGTCTGGTGCCCGCCAGGTCATTGTATCCTGGTAGTCAGTTTATTGATGAGAAGGTCTTCTATCCTTGAGTTGGGCCTTCTTGCATATGACTGATAGAGATGGGCCAGCTTCGTCCGGTATTCGCCCCACGAAAGTAAGCCAGCTTCTCTTGCCTTTTCAAGGACCTCCAGCTTCCCGTTAAGCTCTTTCCGCACATCCTCGCTCAAGCGCGCAACCCGTGATTCGTTAAGCTCTATCTGCATCTCGCGGAAGGCCTTGAGCCCCTTTTGCACGATATAGGCCGTAACGCCCGTGGCCATGATCGGCAGTATTATCGTTAGAAACCTGTATGTGCCGGTGCTTACGACATGCGTGCCGCCTTTGATTATCCCCCATTGGGCCAGCGTCCCTTTTATGGGGGAGGCCGTAAAGGTGGAGGCGACCCACGCGCCCGCGAGCAGGCCAGCCACGGCGCTTACGCTCGGTATCTGGTTGAAGACCTGCCGGTTCAGAAAATAGAGTATCTCCCTGAATTCGCTTTTTATAATCGTCATATCGGGCTTTTTAACGGCTTGAGAGGGGCTTTCAAATCTTTCCACGGCAACCTCCGCTTGTTTAGGTTACTGGCGTGGGTTTAAATACCATATCCAGGGGGGAAAGACTGTGACTTTGGTTTGGACGCGCGGGCAAAAAAAACAGGCGCGGTCGGAGGCCTTCAGGAAAACTTCCGGAATCAGGAAGCAGTCAGAAGCACACTACAGGACTGAGATGCTTTATGGGCTTTACTCACCCATTCAAACTTGTTACATTAAATCAGGTAATAAAATCGAGATATCCTCGAGATCCGATCTTGCCAACCTTTTCAAGCGCCCGGCGGAGTTGCCGCGGCAGACGAGTGTGCACGGTAAAATGAAGATTCCCAGAAGCCTGAATCTATTTTACCTGTCCGTCATGGCAGTCCTGGTCGCAATCGTTTTTTCCATGTCATTTACAAGGATCTTCGATCCGGATGAGTTCTTCTTCTCGCACATTTCATGGAAGATGCTGCGTGGAGAAAAATTATACATTGATTTCCTTGTGCTCCACCACCCGCTCATAAATTTTCTTATCGAGCCGGTAATCGCTTTTTTAGGGGAAAAAGCATCCACCCTCCTTGTCCTCAGGGTCGGCATGTTTCTGATATTTCTCCTGATAATAACGGTAACATACCGGATCGCGGAAGAGGCCTTCAACAAGGAAACCGCCTCGATAAGCGTAATACTGCTTTCAAGTTCGGTATTTTTCGTGACGAAGGTGATAGAAATAAGGCCGGACGTGCCTCAGACTCTTACAGGCCTTCTCTCCGTATTATACCTGCAGAGGTTCCTGGTGAAAAAAAACAGGGCAACTCTTGCCGCCGGGGCCTTTTTTCTGGCTCTTTCTTTTTTATTCCTCCAGAAAACCATATTCCTGATGTCGATCATGACGGGATTTATGGTCTTGATGGCGGCAAAAAAACAGATCGCCTTCAGGGATGTCCTCTTTTTCTGGGCCGTTTTTGCCGCATCCATCCTGCCGTTCTGTATTTATCTCGTTTTTACCGGCGCCCTCAGCAATTACATCCTGTTCAACTGGAAGATACATATGAACCTTCTGGAGCGGGTATCGGCCTCGGCGTGGCTCGCAAGATCTTTCAAGATGAATGCTTTTTTCTGGATATTCTACGCGGCAGGCCTGATATATGCGGTAAGGACAAAGGCTTATTGGCTTGCGCTCTTTTCAGTTGCGCTTCTTGGCTCCCTTTTTATGGTCAAGACCCAGACTCCGCAATACATGTTGATGGCAACGCCGCTTATGGCGATAATCTCGGCATATTCCCTGAACAGGATCTTTTCGGACAAGCGTCTGCTTGGGCTGTTAATCGCCTGCGGGATCGCATACCCTTCTTATCTGCTCGCCACCAATACGATAGACAATCACAGGCAGCTTGAGAAGATAGATTACATAGTGTCATTGACCGGCCCGGATGAGTATGTATACGACAGCAACGTAATAGTAAACCTGTTCAGAAAAGACCTCGATTTTTTCTGGTATACGGGCACCCCTCAGGCAGGCGTCCTTGCCACTTATCAATACATGACCGGATACAGGTATGACAAATACAAGCTGATCGACGAAAAAAAACCAAGGGTGATTATCAGCCGTTATATCGAAAACATGGATGACGAAAGGATAGCAGACCACTACGTGCGGTCTGACGTTTACAGGGATTTGTTTGTGAGAGCCAGGCGGGAAAAGTGAGCGGCCGGGTTTTCAAGCTTTAAGCGGGGGTAGTCACGAAAAGCGTTTAAAGTCGGAGACTGTTTAAGTAGAAAGAGCCATGGCCTTCCGGTTAAGATATTGTAGCCAACATGTCTTAAGTAAAAGGGGTCGTTTTTAACAACCCCTGATTCAACCTCGAAGTGCAACGCAGGGAGCGGTTCCGTAGGGGGCTTCGCCCGCCTCCTTGTCTCTCCTCGTCCCCTACGCCTTCACATACTTCTCACCCTTGACCCCGCAGATGGGGCATGTTTCCGGCGGCGCGCCGAGCTCTATATGTCCGCAGACCGGGCAGAGCCAGGCCTCTTCCGTGATGTCCTGCCCCTTAAGAGCCGCCTCGAGCGCCTTCTTGTAAAGCTCGGCGTGGACCTCCTCGGCCTTTACGGCGAATCCGAACATCCGCTTCGCCTTGCTGTTCTCGGCCTCGGCCTGAGCGAGCATCGGCGGGTACATCTCTTTATACTCGTGCGTCTCTCCGGCTATCGCTGATTTAAGGTTATCGGCAGTCGAGCCGACCCCGTCGAGCGCATTGAAGTGCCCCTCGGCGTGGATGCGCTCCGCCTCGGCGGCGGTGCGGAAGAGCCGCGCAATGTTCGGGAGCCCGTCTTTTTCAGCCTTCTTCGCGAAGGCGCGGTACTTCTGGTGCGCCTGGCTCTCGCCGGCAAAGGCTTCTTTCAGATTGTCGTTAGTCGTCGGCATAAGGAATACCTCCTGAAATGATTGTCGAAATATAGATTATTTTGACGGGAATTACAATACTTCGTCGGGCTTTCCGATGTCCTCACCCCAGAGGGACGGGTTGCACCGCATAAAATCCCGCATAAGCCGGATGCAGCGCGGGTCCTGGACGACTTGAATCCGTACCCCTCGCGATGAGAGCAATTCCTCCTCGCCCATGAACGATTGGTTCTCGCCGATGACAACGCGCGGGATGCCGTAGAGCAGGATGGCGCCGCTGCACATGGCGCATGGTGAAAGCGTCGTGTAGAGGGTGCAGGCGCGGTAGAATTCGGCGGATCGGCGCCCGGCGTTCTCGAACGCATCCATCTCGCCGTGGAGGATGACGCTGCCATTCTGAACGCGGCGGTTGTGACCACGGCCGACGATGGCGCCTGAATGCACAAGGACGGAGCCGATGGGTATGCCGCCTTCGGATGAGCCGCGCTCCGCCTCTTCTATAGCCGCGAGCAGGAACGGATCCATATTCCTCCTTCCTATGCCGTTCTGTGGGTTTTGACTCCCTCTTTTTATCAGGATACCCGCGAGCACGGATTTAGTCCAGAACAGAAAAATATTTCAGGGTTGATTGGATATGAGGCTGAACATGACAGGCCCCAGCAGTTATATACCCTTTAATAGGGTATTTTAAGTGAAGGAGAGACGATCATGATCAAATATATCGCAGTGCTTTCCGGGGACTTGAGCATTTAAAAACTCATAATCACTGACAACAATAATATTGTTACCCCTAACCACAGGTTTACTTTGACAAGGCCCAAGGAACGCCTCTGCAGGGCTGGTTTCTGCACGGGTCCGGCCGCCGTTATTTTTGGAGCAAGCACGAGCCCCCTATAGAAATGTATGCCTATCATCATCAAAGCCAGGAGATATTTTAAAGATATCGTAAAAGGCGGAACACTTTGCGAAAAGGAGCTTCCCTGAAAATATCCTCTTGACCATGTCAACGCTACCCCGGTGATTACAAGCGATAGGATGCCATAGTTTGCGACAGGCGTAAACCTTTTGGAGATCTCTCCCATCAATTTACCTGCCTCGGGGCCGAGCGCCTGTCTTAAGGAAGGTATCGCGATATAGAGTATGAATATGATCCCGCCGAGCCAGATAACCGCAGAGAGCAAATGAAGCCAGCTGAAAAGTATCGCCATCAGATCCATCTTTCATGTCCCCCATCGACTTTTTGGAATAAGGGCGGCTTGATCCAGCCGCCCTGTAAAACAAATTCCCTCAGTTTTCCTTTGCGGGCGGTCCACAGCCGCATCCGCAGGTCCTTTTGGCGCTGACCGATGACTGAGGCTTCTCTGAAATCGGATGCTCTGCCGGCCTGGTTTCCTGGTCCATAACCTCACCTCCCTCTTTTATAAGAATATGCGTATATACTAATATTCAGGCGATAAAAAAACATTAGCATTTTCCGGTCTTTGGCTGATTGCCGCCAAGACACCCGCAAGTGCAGATCCTGTTCAGCCTCTGCCTGCATTTTTCAAGGGTCTCACGGTTCAAAGAATAATATATCCAGTAACCTTTCCGTTCGTCTCTGACAAGGCCGGCGGATTTTAATACCCGTAGATGCTGAGAGACGGCCGACTGTGTGATCCCCAAAACATCCGAGATGGCGTTAACGCTCATGGCCTCTTTCTTTAGAAGCTCTATTATTTCGATCCTCTTGTCTACAGAGAGTAATTTGAAAAGCTCGGCGGTTTTTTTCATATCGATATAAGTATTTAAGTATTTACTTATATACACCGGTTTCGTTCACCTGTCAATCGGATTTTTCTGGAAAATAATTGACGCACTGTCGTGCCCACGAATGATTTTTGCGGTTCGGTATGTGAAAAGCAGCCTTGACATCGATAATATTCTATGATAATTACTTAATAAGTTTCTTAACTATTAAAATATATAATGGCGGTCCTATGATATCAAAAGAGATATATGAGATACACGCGAGCATCTGCCAGTGTCTTGCGAACCCCAAGCGTCTGGAGATCATACATACTCTCAGGGACAGGGAGCTTTCGGCGACCGATATCGCCGAAAAGATAGGCATCTCCGGCGCGAACGCCTCGCAGCACCTCGCCATAATGCGCAACAAGGGTATACTTAAAAGCAGGCGTGAAGGGGTCAGCATCTACTACTCTCTTGCAAACCCCAAGGTCATTACCGCATGCGACATGATGCGGGAGGTGCTCTTTGAATATCTTAACGAAAAGCAGTTGCTGACAAAAAAGGTGAAGTTCTGACGGAGGTCCCAATGTCTCACGATTTTTCAAAGGAGTTCTTTGCCGCATACCATGCCGCGGTATTCGAGGCCCTCGGCGAGGATGCCGCAAAGTATAACGCCAGGATAGGGATCAACCTTGCGAACGCATGGCAGAGGAGGCTGAACGACCTGCCGGCGGATCCGGCGGAATTCAAGAAAGCCATCGAAGCATACATGAGCGGCCCTTTCAGGTTTTCCGACATTGCGAGATTCGAATTCAACGACGACGGCACGGCCTGCCTGTATGTCAAAGGGTGCGACATCTGCCACGGCAACGAGATACTCAGGAACAGCGGCAAGAAGGGCTCCTGCCCGATAAGCCAGATGGTGAAGTCCGCCATGGGCAAGGCCCTTAAAACGGGGGTTGAGCTCACGGGCAGTGAAAAGCCCGGGCCGGTCGGCGAGTGCTACCTGAGATACAGGATCGCCAGGTGAGGGTGGGCGTTCTGCGGGAAAAACAGCACCTGAGATAGTTCTTCCATGGCTCTTGAAGGAGGAATATGGCAAAGGTTGTGATCATAGGCGCTTCCACCGGCGGGCTTCCGGCGGCGTACGCGATGAGGGACGCACTCGGCGCCGGTCACGAGATAACCGTGATATCGAGCGCCGATTCGTTCCATTTCGTCCCGTCTAATCCCTGGGTCGCCGTGGGCTGGAGGTCAAGGAAAGATATAAGCTTTCCCCTGAGGCCGCCTTTGGAGAAGAAAGGCATCAAGTTCATCGCCGAGGCCGCCGCCGGAATAGACCCCGTCAAAAAGGAGATAACAACCGCATCCGGCGCTGTCGTTCCATATGAGTACCTCCTCATAGCGACAGGCCCCAAGCTGGCATTCGACGAGATCCCTGGTTTGGGGCCTGATGGCAATACCGTCTCGGTCTGCACCCTCGACCATGCCGAAAAGGCGTTCGAGCAATACCGGAAGTTCCTTGAAGACCCGGGCCCTGTGGTAATCGGCGCGGCACAGGGCGCTTCCTGCTTCGGCCCGGCTTACGAGTTCGCCTTCATACTCGATGCCGATCTGCGCAGGAGAAAACTGCGGAGAAAAGTCCCCATGACCTTTATCACCCCGGAACCCTATATCGGCCATCTGGGGCTTTCAGGCGTCGGAGACTCAAAGGGGCTTCTTGAGCATGAACTTCGTGAAAGGCACATAAGCTGGAATACGAACACAAAGATAAAGCGGGTTGAAAAGGGAAAGATGCTCATCGAGGTATTGGACGAAGGCGAAAAGGAGCTCCCTTTCAGGTACGCGATGATAATCCCTTCGTTCAAAGGCGTAGATGCCGTAGCCGGGGTCGAGGGCCTGTGCAATCCCAAGGGGTTTGTTGTGGTGGATGGGTTCCAGAGGTCCCCCAGGTATCAGGATATCTATGCCATAGGCGTATGCATCGCGATAGCCCCGACTGAAGCGACCCCTCTCCCGGTGGGCGTCCCAAAGACCGGCTTCATGATCGAGAGCATGGCGGCCGCGGCTGTTCAAAACATAAAGGCATCCATAAAAGGGGAGCCGGTTTCCGCAAAGGCCACCTGGAACGCGATATGCCTTGCGGACATGGGCGACAGGGGTGTTGCGTTCGTCGCCATACCGCAGATGCCGCCCCGCGATGTGACCTGGGCAAGGAAAGGCAGATGGGTCCACCTCGCCAAGGTCGGCTTCGAGAAGTACTTTTTGCGCAATATGAAAAAAGGCGTTAGCGAGCCTTTTTATGAAAAGACGATCTTAAGCGCATTGAAGATAAAGAAGCTCGAATAACCCGTGACCAGCCAGGAACATTTTTATGGACCTTTGGGACCCGCAGGCCTATGACGCCTGGTATGAGACCCCGCTCGGAAAGACCTCCAACCGGCTTGAGGGGGAACTCGTCTTTTCAATGGCAAGCGTAAGGGAAGGCGAAAAGGCCCTGGATGCGGGTTGCGGCACAGGGCTATACTCCGTCGAGCTTGCAAGGAGGGGCGCCATCGTAACCGCCATGGACGCTTCACCGGGGATGCTTGACCGGGCAAAAGTCAAGGCAGGCAATGCCGGGTTAGAGATAGATTTCGTCAAGGCGGATGCCCTGAAGATCCCGTTCCCCGGCAGGCATTTCGACCTCGTGCTCTCCGTGTGCATGCTCTGTTTTGTAAAGGAAAGGGACGCGGCGCTCCTTGAGCTGAAAAGGGTTTTGAAGCCCGGCGGCAGGATAGTCATAGCGCTCCTTAACAGATGGTCTCCCTGGGCGTGTCTTAGAAGGGTAAAGGGAGTATTCAAGGAAACTACCTACAACAGGGCCGAATTCATATCCCCGCGCGGGCTTGAATCCTCGCTTGAAAAGGCAGGTTTCAAGGACATAAAGGTCAGGACCTGTCTCTTTTTTCTCCCGATAAACTCAGCCCCTTACCTTGCTTTCTCGGAATCGCATGAAAGGATCGGAAGGAAGTTTTTCCCGAAAGCGGGGGCATTTCTGGTCGCGGCCGCAATAAAGGCGTAAGTCCGAAACAAACTAAATCCTATCAGCCGGGTATCGCATGAAAAAACATTACCTTGTCGAATTCTCCGTCAGACATCCGAAGCTCGTTGTCGTAATCGTCGCGCTTGTCACGCTCGGTTTCCTTACGCAGTTCCCGAAGATAAAGACGGACACAAACCCCAAGAACATGCTCCCGCCGACGTCCGACGTCAGGGTCTGGAACGACGAGGTCGACGGGACCTTCGGCCTCTATGAAGACATGATAGCCGTCGGCATAGTAAGCGATGAAGGCGTCCTCAACGAGCGCACGCTCGGCAAGGTCTTAAGGATCACGGACGAGGTCTTGAGGATCGAAGGCGTCTCAGCAAGGGATGTGAACGGCCTGTCTACCATTACTAATGTTACCGCAGAGGCCGGGGCGCTGAAGGTCGCCCCGCTCATGTCAGAGGTGCCGAAGACGCGGGCCGGGATGGACGACCTTAGGAAGGATCTCTTTGAAAACCCGCTTTTCAGGGGCCGCGTGATATCCGACGACGGAAAGACGACCGCCATCTACATCCCCCTCGAGAAAGGCGCCAACGGAAAGACGGTAGCCGACAGCATCAAGGAGGTCGTAAAGAGGGAAGGCGGCCCCGAGAGGTACTATGTGGCGGGAGACCCGGTGGCGAGGGACACATTCGGCTCCGAGATGTTCAAGCTCATGGCGGTCTTCGCACCCATAGCAGGCGCCATCATGCTTATCGCCAGGTATCTGATGTTCAAGGACCTCTTTCTCTCCGTGACTTTGATGATGGACGCGATGATAAGCATCGTCTGGTCGATGGGGCTTCTAATCGCCCTCGGCTTCCCGGTCCATATCATGAGCTCCATGGCCCCTGTATTCCTCATGGCCATAGCCACGGACAGCATACATATATTCAACGAGTTCTACTTCCGATACAGGGAAAAAAGGGACAAAAAGGCCGCCATCATTGAAACGATGCATGCCGTAGGAAGGCCTGTCCGCTATACGGCGCTCGCGACCGCCGTTGGTTTCGGGGTGCTGTTGTTCATGGATATAGTCCCGGTGAAGGTCTTCGGCGCGGTGGTGGCCTTCGGCACGGTTGCCTTGAGGGTCTTGAGCTTCAGCTTCATCCCGGCGATGTTCACCTTTGTAAATGAGAAAAATATCGAAAAGATCGCGGCGGGCGAGGAGACATCCACGGGCCGGACGTCCGGTTTCCTGAGGGGTCTCGCGGCGATCGGGGCGCATAGCCCCAGGGCCACGGCCCTAATAGGCATTGTCCTCTTCGGCATATCGGTCTTCGGCATATCGAGGATCGTCGTCAACAACAACATGGTCGAGTGGTTCAAGCAGGACAGCGACATACGCACGGCGGATTCCGTCCTGAACACGGCCCTCGGCGGCACATCCCTCGGCTATGTGGTAGCCTTATCCGATGAGGACGAGTACATAAAGACCCCGGAGGCGATGAGGCGGATAGAGGGGCTCCAGAGGCACCTCGAAAAGCTCCCCGTGGTCGGAAAGACCAGCTCCGTCGTCGATTACGTGAAAAGGATAAACAGGGTCCTCCACGACGACGACCCGAAATACGATACGGTCCCTTCGTCAAAGGAAGAGATAGGCCAGTACCTGTTCCTTTTCAGCATGTCGGCAAAGCCCTCGGACCTCGACAACGTCGTCGACTACCCGTTCAGGAAGGCCAACATCTGGGTACAGCTGAAGACCTGGGACGTCGAAGCGATGCGGAGCGTCATAAGGGCTGTGGATGAATACAAGGCTTCAAACCCGGGGGCTCTCGCGTTCAAGCCGGCCGGGATAGCGTACTTCAACCTTGTCTGGAACGACGAGGTCCTCTGGGACATGCTGAAGGGGTTCGCCGTAGCCCTCGTCGTGATATTCGTTATCCTCGCGTTCGCCTTCAGCTCCGCGAAATGGGCCGCCGTGGGGTATGTCCCGCTTCTGTTCACGATACTCCTTATCTACGGCGCCGTCGGGTATATGGGAAAGGACTTTGACATGCCGATAGCCGTCTTAAGCTGTCTGTCCCTCGGCATGGCCGTGGATTTCTCCATCCACTTCATAAGCAGGCTAAGGCAGAGGCTCTCGGAGGGAGACCAGGGCGGAACCCCTTCCTCCGAATCACTGACCGATGCGCTTCTATGGACCGCGGCCCGGCCCGGCAAGGGCATAATGCGTAACGCCGTTCTTTTCGCCTCGGCATTCTCTGTAATGCTCTTTGCGCCCCTTACGCCGTACATAACCGTGGGGGCCTTTATCGTGTCCATGATGATATTTAGCGCTATACTTACCATGATCTGTCTTCCTGCATTGATCGTGCTCTTCAGACGCCGTCTTTTTCGGGGTTGATCCGCTGGAAACGCCTTTTAACAAAACGACTTTCAGGCTTAAAAAAGGAGGTTTTTACCATGCTTAAATATCTGATCCTGCTGATGATCGCGGTTCTGTTGCCACTTAACTCGTTCGCCGTCACGCCTGAGGAGGCGATGAAAAACGCGCAGGCCGCCTTCCTCTATCAGGGAAAGGACTTCAAGGCAAGGGTGGTGATGAGGCTTATAGGCAAGTCAGGGTCCGAGAGGGCAAGGGAGATTACCATGCTCAGGAAGAACTACGGGGAGTCCGGGGGCGACCAGAAGTACTTCATGTATTTTTACCAGCCCGCTGACGTAAAGAACATGGCCTTCATGGTCTACAAATACCCCGGCAGGGACGACGACCGGTGGCTTTTCGTCCCGGCCCTCAACATGGTAAGGAGGATAGCGGCGCAGGACAGGCGCTCAAGCTTCGTGGGCTCCGACTTCACTTACGAGGACATCTCCGGCAGGGACATAGCCGACGACACGCACACGATCGTAAAAGAGGAAAAACTGGGAGAGGCGGACTGCCTTGTGGTAAAGAGCACCCCCAAGGCCGGGGATACCGACTACATGCATAAGCTCTCATGGATAGACAAAAAGACTTTTCTGCCCCTGAAAGAGGAGTACTATGACAAGCGCGGAGCGCTGTACAAGGTCTTTACCGCCGACGAGGTCAAGGAGATAAAGGGGTTCCCGACGGTAGTGAAAAGGACCATGAAGAACCTCCAGAGCGGGCATTCGACCGAGACGACTTTTACGGCGATCGACTACAACATCGGGATAGAGGACAGCCTTTTTACCGAAAGGTACTTGAAACAGCCGCCACGGAAGTGGATAGAATAATAACGCCTTGAGCGAGGGACGGCGTCGAGCCATGAGAAAAATCTTTTTGAGGGCGTTCTTTTTAGCGGCAGTTTTCCTCGGACGGGAGTCTTACGCGGGGGATCTCCCGGTCAACGGGTTCTTGCAGGGCGATTATTCGTTCGGGACGGAGACCTCGAACCCGGACGGCGGAGACCTCAAGTGGGCCGAGGAGAGAGTGCAGTTAAAGGCCGAAGGCGCGCGCGAGCCTTTGCGCTTCTTTCTTAAGACCGATATCTCTTTCGACCACCTCGACGATGACTCCGAGGTCGAGCTGAGGGAGGCGTACCTTGATCTCACCCGGGAAAAATGGGACTTAAGAATCGGCAGGCAGATAATCACATGGGGCCTCGGCGACCTCATTTTTATAAACGACGTATTCCCGAAGGACTATGAGGCGTTCTTCTCGGGCAGGCCGCTTGAGTACCTTAAAAAAGGCGTGGATGCCGTCAAGGCCGGGTTTTACCCGGAGATAGCCTCCTTTGAGCTTGTGGTGATCCCTTTCTTTGAGCCGAACAACTTCCCCGATCCAGACAGGTTCTGGATGTTCGACCCCATGCCGAGTGTGACAAACAGGGTTCAAACTGAGCCTGCCTCAAGCATCGAGAATACGGAGGCGGCGCTGAGAATTTACCGTGATATGGCGGGGTTTGACACATCCGTGTACCTTTATAAAGGCTTTAACAGGGAGCCTTCGATGGTCCCGGACAGCCTTGCCTCTCCCACCGCGATAGAGCTTGTATATCCTGAACTCGCGGTTTACGGGGCGAGCCTGCAGAGAGGCGCACTGGGCGGGGTCGTAGGCTTCGAGGCAGGCTATTACGATTCACTGGAGGACAGGGGAGGGGCAGACCCGCTCATCCCGAATTCCCAGACCCGTTTCCTTTTAAGCTACCAGAGGCAGATGATCGAGGACTTGAGCGTGACGCTCCAGTATTACGGCGAATACATGCATGACTATTCGGAATACGAAAGGACCATAGGGAATTTTCCAAAGGCTTCGAGGTTCAGACAGCTTACATCGCTCCGGATGACATATCTTCTCATGCATCAGGACATGAGGCTTCAGTGGTTCTCCTTCTGGTCTCCCACGGACAGAGACTATCTTTTTAACCCGGAGGCCAGATACAACTTTTCGGACAATGTCTGGGCGGCCCTGGGCGCCAATATCTTCGGGGGAGAAAAGGATACGACCCAATTCGGGTCGCTTGATGAGAACGACAATATGTACGTGCAGGTACGGTATGAGTTTTAAGGCCCGGTTCCTTTGCAAGTTTTTTTTCAAAGTCGGCTGAAGTCAGGTGGAGTGAGTTACAGGAAAGGCCCTCAGGCATGCCTTGGGCATATTGACATGCGTTTATTTTGCCGGCACAGGGGGTTTCAGAAAGGGAAGGTTCCAGGATTATAAATCCCGAAATGAATTTGGTGCCGGAGGTCGGGCTCGAACCGACACGGGGTGTTAGCCCCACGGGATTTTGAGGCAATAAAGCCCAAACGCAACTCCCCGATAACAGGCTTGATTCCACGTTTTGCCTGGCTTCGATCAGAACACTAAATGCTCCGGCTTGCCGATATGATATCCCTGTGCATAATCGACGCCAAGCTTCTTTACGATCTTAAGCGTCTCCTCGCTCTCAACGAATTCCGCGATGCTCTTTATCCCCATACCTCTTGCCACGTCGGCAATGGCCTTGACAAAAAGCCGGTCGTTTCTGTTTTTCTTGAGGTTGCGTATGAAAGAACCGTCTATTTTTATATAGTCCACATCCAGTTCCCTCAGATATTTGAAAGACGTGAAGCCCACGCCGAAATCGTCGAGTGAGAAATGGCATCCGATCGACTTCAGCGCCTTGATGAATTTTACGGCACGTTCGATATCGAAGACCGCCGCCGTCTCCGTGATCTCAAAGACTATGCGTTCGGGATCGGCCCCTGTTTCCGATAAGGCGGACCGGATGAACAGGAGCAGTTCCTCATCCATCAAGTCCTTTCCGGAGAGGTTTACGCTGAAGGTAAAAGATTTGCCCTTACGGCCTGCCTCCGACATGAGTTCCAGGGTTTTTTTTATGATCTGCCTGTCGATGGCGCCGATTATGTCGAATCTCTCGGCCACCTCGATAAAGGCGCCGGGCAGAAGGATGTTGCCTTCCTCGTCGCGCATCCGCGCCAGCGCCTCATGGTGGCGCACCTTGTCGTCATTCAGCCCCATGATGGGCTGGGTCCATACTTCGAAGCGGTCTTCCTCGAGTGCTTTCAGTATCCGCTCCTTCCACTTCAGCCTTGAATGGATGTCTTCCAGGATATGGTCTTCATTCCGGTAGAGGTGGCATCTGTTGCGTCCAAGCTCCTTGGCGCGGTACATGGCCGCATCAACCCTGGTGAAGAGTTCGCTCACAGTGGTCCCGTGAACGGGATAGACGGCAACGCCTATGCTTACGGACAAGCGGAAGGGATGATTCCCTGAGCGGAACGCCTCTATCTGCTCCCTTACCCTTTCGGCCGTATCCATCCCATTGCGTTCATCCATTGACGGCAGATAGATCGCGAATTCATCTCCGCCAAGCCGCCCCAGGATGGATTCCTCGTCCTGAAGGACTTTCTTAAGAAGCCTGGAAACATTCCTCAGTATCTCGTCGCCGAGTCCGTGGCCGTACGAATCGTTTATGAATTTAAAGTGGTCGATGTCGAGCATCAGCAAAACGCCCGGCTCCCTGTCTTCCAGATTGCGGAAGATCCGCTCGCCCAGCAGTTCCATGAAGTGCGACCTGTTCAGGAGGTCGGTCATCTCGTCGTGGAAGGCAAGGTATCTGATCTTTTCCTCTGAGGCCCTTTTTTCAGTGATGTCCTCCTGTACCGCGAGGAAATTTATGATCTTTCCGCTCTTGTCCTTGACCGGGCTTATGACCGTATTGCACCAGTAACGCCCGCCGTATTTCGTTTTGTTTTTCAGGACGCCGCGCCACGTCCACCCTCCTTTTATCGTGCCCCACATCTCCCCGTACAGGGAATCAGGGGTCTCCCCCGAAGAAAGGATGCGGGGCGTCTGGCCCAGCGCCTCCTGCCTGGCGTAGCCTGTGACCTGCTCAAAAATAGGATTTACGTATTCGATGACCCCGTCGTTATCCGTGATGAAGACGATGTTGCTGCTCTGCTCTATCGCCGTGGAAAGCTTTTTGATCTCGAGCACCGCCTGCCTCTGTTCCGTGACGTCGGTGCCGTAAATATTGATGTACCCGCCTTCCGCCACCGGCGCGAATATCATCGAGAATATCCGGTCTTTATTCTTTAATTCGAGCATTTTATTTTTTTGAGAGCCGTAGATGTCCTTGACGGCCTGCTTCAGGGCCTCCGGCACCGACTGACCTGCCTCGCACCCCCATTCATTCAGCAAAGGGACGCTCGCGCCGTTTCCGTAGAGCACCGTCCCGTCCACTGCGATGCGCAACACAGGGTTCGGGTTCTCCGAAGGGAACTTCGCAAGGATCTTCATCTCCTCCTCGACCCGCTTGCGCTCGGTGATATCAAGGGCCGCGCATACCACCCCGAGGACTGCGCCTCCGGACCCCCTCATCACCGCCCCCGAGAAAAGCACCGGTATCTTTGTGCCGTCCTTCGCCAGATACGTCTTCTCGGCGTTGCGGATAAAACCGGTTTTCACAAGGCCTTCAAAGCCCTTTTCTTCTTCCCCGCCTTCGAATATCGTCGACGCAGGCTTACCCAAAAGCTCGTCGACTCCGTAGCCGAGCATGTCGAGAGCGGCCTTGTTAACGGCGGCGATCGCGCCTTCGGGTGTCGTCACTATGAGGCTGTCCATCATGCTCTCAAAGATGTTTTCCACGTAATCCCTGGATACGGTTATCCTCTGAAGGTCCACGGCCATTTTGTCAAAGGCCGCCCCAAGCTCGCCGATTTCGTCTTTTGACGCCAATTTGGTCCGCGAGCCGAATTCCCCTGCGCCGAACTCCGCAACGGCGCTCCTGAGCTTTTCAATAGGCCTTGAGATGGAACGCGACACCATGAAGGCCATAAGTATGACGAAGGCCGGCGAGACGGCAAAGAGCGCCAGCAATGCATTACGTACCCTTCTGACGGGACGCAATATCTCTTCCGCGTTGAAATCCATTACGACGGACCACCCAAGGGCGCTGAAGCCCTTCGAATGGCTAAAGGCCCTCAGTATTTCATCGCCTCCTTCCGAGGTGAAAATGAACCCTCTTTTCCCGCCGAGCACGCCCGCGACCCCCTCCAGGCGCGAGACGTCCTCTCCGAACTCTTCAAGCCTTATATCCTTCCCCAGTTTTTT
>JACPGB010000014.1 GCA_016182655.1 Deltaproteobacteria bacterium | reverse complement strand
TAAGAGCTTCCTTTTTCTTTGTGCAAATAGGCTCTTATAGCTATTTTAAGGGTTACTACATGCTGTCCGGCTAATAAAAGAGCCAGATAAGGCCCCATATTTTCAAAGAAATTTTCAATTTTTACCGGACACTACTGGTTTGTAACCTGAACCGATTGATTCGTAACTCGGTATACGCCCGGCTGGCTTATTCGAACCATCTGCCTGAAGCTTTTTGCGCTCAGCATACACATGCGCCTTTTTTGGGTGTATTGTACCGTTTTCATTTTTGCCCTGCCGGGCTTTTTTTCGGCATGGGGCTTCGCTTCCTGCTCCTCCCCCACCCACGCGCTCGCCTCCGCTGGGCGCGCTTCGCGCGTCTATCCTCCCTTCGGCTCGCGCGTCACTGCCCCCCTTAAGGTCGCTCACCCCATGCCTGGGGATTTTGGAAAAACAAAAAAACAAATGCAGTTTCTCCTTCTCCCCTTTGTGGGAGAGGGCCGGGGTGAGAGGGCTTGCAATGACAATCCGCCACGAAAACCCATTCAAAACACCCCCTTCGTAAGGTCCTCCCTCCTCTTCCACCGGAACGGCAGGTCTATTATCGTCCCCGGCTCCTTAATCTCCCGTAATGCCCTGAACGCGGCATTGAGAACCGCCCATTGCGTCTCAATAACGCCTGGCTCCCCCAAAGGGTGGCCCATCGGCCATTTTACGAAGACCGCGCGCGGGGCTTTCACTTCCTCGGTGAACTTCCTCGCAATCGATACGGAAATCGTCGGTATCCCGGCCTTCTCTATCTCCCTCTGTATCAGTCCCACGGACCGATTGCAGAGTCCTCACCCGGGGGTGAGTAGCGCGACATCGACGGCCTCTCGTTTAAGAAGACCCGCCACCTCGGGCGCGGTCTTCCTTATGAGGGTATCGATATGGCGTCCGTCTATGTGGCCCATGAAGCTGTAATTGGCCTTGGCAAGCCCCTTTATCTCGCCTCTCGCCTCCATCTCCCGGAGCCTGTCTATCGGGAAGACGATGTTCAAGTCAGAGTCCGCGTCCGTGTGGTCGTAGTAATCGTGCGTTATCATGTACTCCGGGCGCGGAGTCGCGGAAGGTATCTCCCTGTACGACGGGTCGCCGTCCTTGTCCAGCATGTCAAAGGGCTTCTGGGACTTGAGATGCACGCCCGCTGTCGTAACGAGCGCTACGACGGAGTCCTTAAGGGGCTTTCTCACAGGAGTCCACGGAATGCCGGAGACACTGATAGACTCGGTCTTTTCGATGACCCTGTCGAAGAGAGCGGGAAAGCGCGTAAGGAGCTTCGCGAGGACTTTGTTTTTGAAGCGTCCCATTAAAATATACCCGCCTCTTTCTGTAGCGTGCGGACATAGATGATGATTTTCTCGGTATCCTCTTTACTGACACCATCTATCTTAGGCATGTCGCCGAACCTCCAGTGGTGCGAGCGCGCGCCTCTTTCCACGGCCCATCGGAAGCTCAAATCAGAGTGGTGGTTCGGGTGGTATATCTTATGGATGAGCGGCGGGCCCTTGTCCGTGCCGGAGCCTTTCTCTCCGTGGCACTTTGCGCAGTTTCTGTTAAATACTTCCTCGCCCTTTTTAAAGGCCGTATCGTCGGCAAAGGCGATCGATGAAATAGCGAGACAGAGCAGGACGGCAAGGGAAATTGTTTTCATGTTCAAGGCCTCCTCACTCTCATTTACCATGCGGCACGGATCAGGTCAAGGCGGGAGAGAACCTCTTGAGCCTGAGCGCGTTCGTGACCACGCTTACTGAGGACAGCCCCATCGCCGCGGCCGCGAACATCGGGTCGAGGAGCATGCCCGTGAACGGATAAAGCACCCCGGCGGCGACCGGTATAAGGAGCACATTATAGAAAAAGGCCCAGAACAGGTTCTGGCGGATGTTCCGGATGGTAGCCCGGCTAAGGGCTATGGCCGTGACGATCGACCTTAAGTCCCCGCCTATCAAGGTAATGTCGGATGCCTCCATGGCGACGTCCGTCCCGGTGCCTATGGCTATGCCTACATCGGCCTGAGCGAGCGCGGGCGCGTCGTTTATGCCGTCGCCGACCATCGCGACCTTCTTGCCCTCGTCCTGGAGCTTTTTAACCTCGCGGGCCTTGTCCTCGGGTAGCACCTCCGAGAGTATTCTATCGACGCCAAGCTCTTTACCTATGGCAGTCGCAGTCCTCCGGTTATCGCCGGTGATGATGGCAACCGTAAGCCCCATCTTTTTAAGGGCCGCTATCGCATCTTTGGAATTTTCCTTCGGGGTATCCGCCACTGCGATGACGCCTGTCGCCCTGTTGTCCACGGCAAGGAAGATCGGGGTCTTTCCCTCGTCGGATAATCTCTCGGCCTCTTTAACGAGTCCGTCTACCACTATCTTCCTCTCGGCCATCATCTTCAAGTTCCCGAGTATGACCTCCTTGCCGTCCACATTGGCGACAAGCCCGTGGCCCGGGACGGCGTTAAAGCCGACGGGGTCCGAAAGCTCTATCCCCTTTGCCGCCGCTCTTCCGACTATCGCCTCGCCTATCGGGTGCTCGGAGCCCTTCTCGGCCGAGGCGGCGTAGAAAAGCAGGCTATCCTCAGGCGAAAGCCCTCTTGCCGTGACCGTTCCGCCCTCAGCAACCACTATGTCAGTGAGCGCGGGCTCTCCTTTGGTGAGCGTGCCGGTCTTGTCGAATATTATCGCGTCCAATTTATGCGCCGTCTCGAGCGATTCCCCTCCCCTTATGAGTATCCCGTTCTCCGCGCCCTTGCCGGTGCCGACCATAATGGAAGTGGGGGTGGCAAGCCCCATCGCGCACGGGCAGGCTATTATGAGGACCGCGATGAAGTTCAGAAGCGCGTAGGTAAAGGCGGGCGCGGGGCCGAATATGAGCCAGACGATGAATGTGAGAGAAGCGATCGCTATGACGACAGGGACGAACCAGCTCGCTATAACGTCCACGAGCCGCGCTATCGGCGGCTTCGAACCCTGCGCCTCTTCGACGAGCCTTATTATCTGTGAGAGGGTGGAGTCCTTGCCGACCTTGGTCGCCCTGTATTTGAACGAGCCTGTCTTGTTGATGGTCGCGCCTATCACGGTGTCTCCGGGCTTTTTATCGACCGGTAGCGACTCCCCGCTTATCATCGATTCGTCTATAGACGAATATCCATTGAAGACCTTTCCGTCGACCGGGACCTTTTCGCCGGGCCTGACGATGATGATGTCGCCCTCGACCACATCCGATGCCGGGATGTCGAGTTCGCTTCCGCCGCGCACGACCCGCGCGGTCTTGGGCGCGAGTCCTATGAGCTTCTTTATAGCCTCGGAAGTCTGCCCCTTTGCCCTCATCTCGAGGAGCCTCCCGAGGAGAATGAGCGCGATAATGGCCGTGGCGGTGTCAAAGTAGACGCCGGTCGAGAACCCGTGCGCCTCAAAAACTCCCGGAAGGAATGTCACCGCCGAGCTATAGAGGTAAGCGGCCGAGGTGCCGACCGCTATGAGCGTGTTCATGTCCGTAGTAAAGTGCCGCGCGGCGATGAAGGCCCCCCTGTAAAAACGCAACCCTGCCCAGAACTGTATGGGGGTGGCGAGGATGAACAGCAGATAGTTGTTGCCGAGAAAGTCGGGTATGCCCGGTATCATCCCGGCAAAGGAGCCTATCATGACCGGGACCGCGACTATAGCGGAGACGATGAACCGGAGCCGGAGCTTCTTGAACTCCTCCTTTTTCTCCCTCTCGTCCCTTGCAAGAAGGTCCTCTTCATCTGACGGCTGAAGCCCCTTGTAACCGGCCGCGTTTATCGCCCTTATGAAGGCGTCCACGCCCGTCACGGTCGGCAAATAATTGACCGTCGCCTTTTCGGTGGCGAAGTTGACCGAGGCGCTTACAACCCCTTCCATCGCGCTCAGGGCCTTCGTGACTTTTTCGACGCACGAGGCGCATGACATCCCCTTTACCGGTATGGTCACACTCGCCACCCCGGCGCCGTAGCCGAGCTCCCTTATGGTCTTTATAAAGTCCGAAAGGTGGACCTCATCCGGGTTATAGGCTATGTTGATCTTTTCAGTTGCGAAGTTGACCGAGGCCTCGACTATGCCTGACAAGCCCGTGATCCCCTTCTCTATCTTTGCCGCGCACGAGGCGCAGGACATGCCCGTTATGGGGAGAGACACCCTCTTGATGTTTTTGGGCGCGGTGCGCGCGTCTTTTAAAGGATGCGTATGAACAGGCGGCAGTTTTTCCCTCCCGTCCCTTCCCGCAAGGTACTTTTCAGGGTCTGCCTTGAATTTCTCAAAGCAGTTCGGGTTGCAGAAGTAATAGGTCGCGCCTTTGTATGCGTATGTGCCGCCCCTGGGGTCTTTTTTCGGCACGGTCATGGAGCAGACCGGGTCGATGGCCTTTTCCGGCTCTGCAAAGGTCTCGGCAGGCTCTCCGTCGGTATTCCCCAGGAATGACTCGGGGTCGGCGTCGAACCTTTCCTTGCACCGTAAGGCGCAGAAATACACCTTTTCGCCCTTATAAAGGCTCTCTCCCTTTGCCTTTGCCGGGTCTACATCCATCCCACAGACCGGATCTCTCGCCATTACCTCTCCTTGCGGTTCATGTCCAGACCCCATTATATCATGGGGCCGCGCCCCCTTCTACAAGAGGGAAAACCCCTCATCCATTAACGTAACGGCGTTTTAATTGAGAACATTCCTATTGACAACCATTTCATGCAGTTATAATATTTTTTTATCCTACATGAAAAAAGCTCTTCCTATTCCCGAAACATATAAAACAAAATCTTTTAAAGCCGCCTTATTATCAATAACAGGTATTCACTTACTTATTTCCATTTTCCTTGTTTTCCGCTTTCCCCAAGCTGATAACGCCTTGACTTATTTAATAGCCATGCAAAATGTGGAATCTGGTATTTATTATGTGGCTGTTCCGACACCTGGTGATTCTCGAGTAGCTCTGGCTAAAGATGGTTATTTCCACACAACCTATGAGCCCGGAATCCCTCATTTATATAGCTTCCTCATCAAAACAGGTCATTGGGTCGATTCAACCATCTTAGATGATAAGGTTCTCTGGCGAGGTTGGGATAAATCTATTTTTTCTGTTAAATATGCTTTGATCGAGCTTCCGCACCTCTTGATATTACCTGCAACAGGCACTCTTGTATTTTTAATTTTGTCGAAAATGGGCTGTTCACTTCGATCAGCTTCGTGGACAAGCTTATTTGGAATTTTATCAACCATGATCCTCTGGAACGTATCTCCGCATACGCGTGATGGATTAGGCCTTCCCATTACGGTAGCCTCATTCTATTTTGCTTTTTCCGCTCGCTTCGAGGAAAAAAATATAAAACGCTGGGCCTGGTACTTTGGAGCCGGGGTTTTCTGCGGCTTCGCCATATTAATGAAATTGACTACAGCCACGATCGCGATTCCTGTTTTCTTTTATATTGGTTTAAGCGAATGGCGGCGTAAAGAGGAACTCCCTTGGAATAAATTCTTTTCAATTGTAGTTTTCAGCCTCCCTGCGGGTATTGCCACGGTCCTTTTCTTTTTAGACAGGTGGTTGACTTTTGGTTCTCTTTTTATGGGGCCTATTAATACAACTGACGAAAACTTCTCTCTCTGGATACCCATTTACGAAGGGATATTTGGCCTTCTATTGAGTCCGGGTAAAGGGTTATTCTGGTATAATCCACTTCTATTGCTTCTCTTTGTGTCATGGAGCGTTTTTAAAAATAAGTGGAAACTTGAAGCTCAAATATTTTTAATACACGCTATAATCCTCATTTTTCCTTTGGCCGCCCAAAGCTCCTGGGCAGGTGATGAGGCATTCGGCCCACGGTATTTAATCAGTTTGATCCCATGGGGACTTATCATTGTTGGCAATTGGCTTGATGCACAACATGGGAAAAATGCCTTTTGGAAATGCAACTCGCTGGCATTCTTAGGCATATTGGTACAATTACCCTCTATTATAATCTCCTTATCTGCAAGTAGGATTGGAAACGTTTGGAATTCCGGCTGGATATTGCCTCACAAACATTTCTGGCCAAGTCAATCACCTATTGTCATCCTCTGGAAGACTTTATTATCCAAGCTTTCTAACGGGTACTTTTATGGCAACAGCCCTCTCTGGTCTTATACAAGCGGCTACTCTGCCCCCCCCATGGTAGACTTCGCTCAAAACTTTGCGTGGCGGGAAACCTTCTTCTATGAGGTCATCCATTTAAAATGGGGCCTGACAATTCCTTTCCTGATCGTTTTCACCATTGCGTTGGTCTCTTGTATCTATACCCTCCTTAGGGCGGTAAAGAAAAACTGACAAATTACGATTCATAGGATCTACAGCGGTACGCCGTCTCGGAACGTCCGGAGCCCCAGTGGTCCGTGACTTCTTCATCCAGAAATCCTCTGGATGAACTTCTGAACCTCCCTTCTGGTGAAATCCTTTAATGTCCTCCCAAAATAGTTTGACTCCGGTGTGCTTTCATGGCAGTGCTTTATGCCCGGTTCCCGGTCGAGCATGAAGGATACAACCGCCTTACTTCTATTCACATACCTTTTTTACTATCTCGATTTAAGAAAAATTTTGATATTGTTAAGGTATCATAACCTATGTTATCTTTTTTATTGGGCTTTATACCAAAATAGGGAGAGTGCATATACTCCATGGACGAATACCGGATAGACAGCCATAAACTGATCTTTCATGTGGACAGGGTCGCCGGATGGCTAAAGGGCGCCGATATCTATCCGATATATATGGAGGTTTCTCCGATAGGCGCGTGCAACCACAGGTGCACCTACTGTGCCCTCGATTACATGGAGTATAACCCGAGGCACCTGGACGCCGCTATCCTTAAAGACCGGCTCTCCGAGATGGGCAGGCTCGGCGTAAAGTCCATCATGTACGCCGGAGAGGGCGAGCCCTTCCTGCATAAGGAGATCGGCGGGATAATAAACCACACGAAGGCCTCGGGGATAGACGTCGCCATCACCTCCAACGGCGTGCTGTTCACGGAAAAGCTGATGGAGGCGACCCTTGCCTCGATCACATGGATAAAGGTCTCCATAAACGCGGCCACAAAGGAGACCTACGCCAGGGTACACAGGACAAAGGAAGAGGACTTCGACAGGGTAATAGACAACATCTCGAAGGCGGCGAGGTTCAGGGACGCAAACAAGCTCACCTCTACCGTCGGGATGCAGATGATACTCCTGCCGGAGAACGCGAATGAAGCGATCATGCTCGCCAGGAAGGCCAAGGATATAGGCGCGGACTACCTCGTCATAAAGTCCTACTCACAGCACCTTAAATCAAAGACGCATCAGTACGAGGACTTCAAATACGGCGATTACATGCACTTGAACGACGAACTCAGGAAGATATCGGACAAGCGCTTCAATGTGATATTCAGGTCCAACGCCATGAGGAAGCTCGAAGAGAAAGGCAGGAGCTACTCCCACTGCCTCGCCCTGCCCTTCTGGGCCTACATAGACGCAGGAGGCGGGGTCTGGGCGTGCAGCGCGTTTCTGGGCGACGAGAGGTTTCTCCTCGGGAACATCAATGAAGAGTCTTTTGAAAATATCTGGAAGGGCGATAAGAGAAAAAAGGTGATGGAGTTCGCTTCAAAGGAGCTCGACACGCTTGAGTGCAGGAGAAATTGCAGGATGGACGAGGTGAACCGCTACCTCTGGGAGCTCAAGAACCCCTCCCGCCATGTGAACTTCATCTGAGGACGCCCTTATACCCATGAAAGAAGACATCCTAAAATACGGACTCCCAACATTAACGCGAAAGATGCTCCTCGACATGTATGCCTCCATGCTCCGCATTCGCTTGTTCGAGGAGAAGATAGTCGACTTATATCCCGAGCAGGAGATGAAGTGCCCGGTCCACCTCTGCATAGGACAGGAGGCGATAGCGGCAGGGGTCTGCCTTAACCTTCGGAAAGACGACTATGTCTTCTCGAACCACCGGGGCCACGGCCACGCGCTCGCCAAGGGGAGCGCCATGAGGCCGCTCATGGCCGAGTTCTACGGCAAGGTAACGGGCTGTTCCAGGGGCAAGGGTGGCTCGATGCACATAATAGACGTCGAAAACGGCATCCTCGGGACCTCGGCGATAGTAGCGGGCGGCATACCGATGGGTGTGGGAGCGGCGCTCGCCTCATCCATCAGGAAAGACGGCCGCGTCACTGTCATCTTCTTCGGTGACGGAGCGTATGACGAGGGCGCGCTGTATGAATCCTTCAACTTCGCATCTTTAAAAAAACTCCCGGTCGTCTTCTTCTGCGAGAACAACTTCTACGCGACGAACTCTCATCAGTCCGCGCGGCAATCGGCCTGCAGGATATCGGAAGCCGCTTCCGCCTTTGACGCGCACGGCGTCTGCATAGACGGCAACGACGTGATCGAGGTCTACAAGGCCACGCAGGATTCCATCAACCGCGCAAGAAAAGGCGGCGGCCCGTCCCTTATAGAAGCCAAGACATACAGGTGGAAGGGCCACGTAGGCCCGGAGGCCGATTACGAAAAGGGTTGCAGGCCCAAGGAAGAGCTCCTCTACTGGATGGAGCGTTGCCCGGTAAAGGTGATGCGGGAGCTCCTCCTTTCAAGGAGCGTGGCGACTGAAAGCGAGCTTGCGGGAATAGCCACCTCCGTAACCGATGAGATCGAAGACGCGGTAAAATTCGCAAAAGAGAGCGAGTACCCTCCTCTTTCAGACCTCCTCACTGACGTCTACGCGCCGGTAAAGGAGACTCTCTAACCCCATGCCGTGGACAAAGGTTTACAGCAACAAGGCCGAGTTTGAAAAGGCCCTCTCGGACAACAAGGACCTCCGGGGGCTTGCCTATAAAGACGCTTTACTCGAAGCGACCTCCCAGATGCTCGAGTCCGACGAGACGGTCTTCGTCATCGGCGAGGGCATAGACGACCCGGGCGGGGTCTTCGGCTCGACAAAGGGCCTTCATCTTAAATTCGGAAGGGAGCGGGTCATGGACTCGCCTCTCGCCGAAAACGGCATAACCGGTGTCGCCGTTGGCGCGGCTGTCGCAGGGATGCGTCCCATACTCGTCCACATGAGAGTCGACTTCATACCCCTCACTATCGACCAGATAGTAAACCACGCGGCAAAGTGGCGCTACATGTTCGGCGGCAAGGTCTCTGTCCCGGTAGTCATAAGGTCGATGATAGGCAGGGGCTGGGGCTCCGCCGCACAGCACTCACAGTCCCTGCAATCCCTCTTCACTAACATACCCGGACTCAAGGTCGTCATGCCCGCGACCCCGTACGACGCAAAGGGGTTGCTAAGGGCCTCGGTCTACGACGGCAACCCCGTGGTCTTCATCGAGCACCGCTGGCTGTATGAGCACATGGGCCATGTGCCTGCCGAGCCGTACACCGTGCCGCTCGGAAAGGCCGTCACAAGGCGTGCGGGCCGGGATGCGACGATCGTCGCCGTCTCGTACATGGTATATGAATCGATGTGTGCTGCCGATATCCTTAAAAACGAAGGGATCGACTGCGAGGTCATTGATTTCCGGACCTTGAAGCCGCTTGATATGCCGCACATACTCGAATCGGTCTCAAAAACTGGCCGTCTCGTCATAGCCGACACGGGCTGGAAGGATACCGGCATAGGCTCTGAAATAATCGCGCGGGTCGTAGAAGACGGTTTCGGCGTGCTCAAAGCGCCTCCTGAGAGGGTGAACCTCCCCGAGGCTCCTACACCGGCGAGCCCCGCGCTCGAGAAGGCCTATTACCCAGGAAAAAACGAGATAGCCGCGGCAGTAAGACGCGTCGTCAAGAGGGGTTAGCATGGCTAAGACGAGCGGAAGAAAGCCCTCCATCACGGTCATCGTCCCCTGCCTCAATGAAGAAGGCAACCTCAAAGGGACGATAGACGCGATAAAGGACGCCCTTTCATCGTCGAACAGGTTCAGCGACTACGAGATACTCATATTCAACGATTTTTCGACTGACGGCACCGGCAAGCTCGCCGAAGAGATAAAGAAGAAGGAAAAGGGCGTAAAGGTAATACACAACCCCCGGAACATGGGCTTCGGCTACAACTACTCGGAGGGCGTGCGCAGAGCCTCGATGGACTATATCATCATGGTCCCGGGTGACAACGAGATACCGGCTGAAGCGATAAAGCGCGTAATAGGCAGGGCCGGAGAGGCCGACTGCATAATACCGTACACGGCCAATACCGAGGTCAGGGCGCTGTCCCGGCGCGTCATCTCGAAGCTCTTCGTCATCATCATAAATACGCTCTTCGGGCTGAATGTCAGGTACTATAACGGCACCTGCCTCCTTAAGAGCTCGCTCCTCAAAAAAGTCCCCTTGAAGACCTGGGGCTTCGCCTACATGGCCGCGATACTCGTAAGGTTGCTCCGTTCGGGATCGAGCTTCGTAGAGGTCGGGGTCGACATAACCGCGAGGGCGTCCGGCAAGACAAAGGCATTCAGGCTGAAGAACATCGCGAGTGTCGCAAGCGCCATATTCTCGCTCTTCTGGGAGGTGCGCGTAACCGAGCGCGCCAGGTACGGCAACCCCACGAGAAGGGCCGTTGCCGCGGAATAAAATCCCTAAAAGGTCCGAACCGTATTGAAGATACTCTTTGTCATAAAGGATGTCGAGTACATAGACCCGATGGGTATCATGCTCCTCTCTGCCCTTGCCAAGGAAAAGGGGCACGAGACCGCCATCGCGGTGCTCGCCGACGGCGACCTTGAGAAAAAGGTCAAGGGCTTCTCGCCGGACATCGTCGCCTTCAGCGCAAAGACCGGCGAGCACAAGTATTACATCGCGGCCAACGACTTCATAAAGGGGATGAAGCCGGATGTAAAGAGCGTCATAGGCGGCCCGCACGCGACGTTCTTCCCCGAGATAATCGAGCGCCACCCGTTCGACGCGCTCTGCGCCGGAGAGGGAGACGACGCATGGCCGGAGTTGCTATCCGCCATAGAGCGCGGCGCATCCTTCGACAACATCCCCAACATCGTCACAAAGAACAACTTCAAAAAAGGACAGCCGCCGGTCATGAGGGAGAGGCGGCGCGCGCTCGACGACCTCCCGTTCCTCGACCGCGACCTCTTCTACTCGACGACCCGTCTCGGGCGCTTCCCGATGCGCTCGTTCATGATAGGCCGGGGTTGCCCGTACAAGTGCACCTACTGCTTCAACCACAAATACAACTTGTTGTACAAGGGCAAAGGGGTGCTCGCCTCGCGCATGAGTGTAGAGAGGGTCATCGCCGAGCTCAAGGTCCTGAAAAACAATTATGAAACGCAGTTCATAAAGTTCTATGACGACATATTCGTGTTGAAGGACGACGAATGGCTCGACGAGTTCTCGGAGAGATACCCGAAAGAGATAGGCGTGCCGTTCCACTGCCTCATGCGCGCGAACCTCTTGACGGACTCCATTATGAGGAAGCTCAAGAAGGCCGGGCTCGCGTCGTTATCGATGTCCATCGAGAGCGGTAACGACAAGGTGCGTAACGAGGTCCTGAAACGGAACATGACGAAGGAGACGATGACCGACGCATTCGACCTCTGCCACAAGTACAATGTGCCGACCTTCTCGAACACCATCTTCGCCATCCCAGGCACCTCGATCGCTGAGGACATAGAATCATTGGACCTCAATTTAAGGTGCAGGGTCGCGCTTGGCGAATTCCCTCTTTTCTTCCCCTACCCGGGAACCGAGCTTGCCAACTACGCGATAAAGAGGGGCGACTTCGACGGGGACTTCGACAAGCTCCACATGAGCTACCAGTCGACATCGCCCCTGAAGTGCTTTACTGAAAAGGAAAAGCTCCTGCAGAGGAACCTTTCGCTTCTATCGACCGTCTGCCTCTGGAAGCCGTGGACGAGGGACTTTATAGTGAACACCCTCATAAAGCTCCCCTTTCCGAGGCTCTATTTCCTCATGTACTATCTCGTGAAGGCGTATCTTGTGAAGACGCGGATCTACCCGATGAAGTTTTCGTTCGTGAATACCTTGCGCGGAATATACGAGAGCTTCGTGCTCGAGAACTTCAAGCACTCGGATGAGATACTCACGAAGGAAGAGGGGTTGAAGGCCCTCAAAGGCAAATGAGGCTCAAGGACCATCTGATACTCGGGGGCTTCGCCTCCGCCGTGCTCTACCCGGCGCTCGGGAAGGACTCGGCTTTATTCTTCGCGGGCTCCGTCCTTATCGACATCGACCACTACCTCGAATACCTCTTTCACAACGGCTTCAGGGACTTTGGCGTTACAAACATGTTCCGCTACCACGAGGCGCTGAGGGATTCCTGGGGGAGGCCCGACTTTCTGAACTTCGAGGCCTTCCACACCTTCGAGTTCGTAGTTGCGGTGCTCGCGGCCTCGCTCCTCATCGGCTCCGCCGCCATCTTCGCGCTTTTCATGGGGCTCGCATTCCATATAGCATGCGACGCCGCATTTCTTCTCCGCCTCAGGATATTCAGGTTGAGAGCCAATTCATTTATAGAATACCTTATAAGGAAAAGGGGGTTCGAGCGTATGGGGCTTTTCCCGTCAGCCGTGCACGAGGACGCGCTCAAGGAAATTGCAATCGTCAAGGCTCTGGATGGATTTGCCGGGAAATGAGATAATCGCTTCAGAAGGGGTATTGGCAAATGGGTAATACACAGAGGGTCCTCATAATAAAGCTCGGTTACTCTGAGACGCTCGTAGGCGAGATAAGCCGGAAGACGAGCCTCGGGGATGTGCTCCGCTCGACCGTCCTCCTTAACAGGTTCAAGGACGCGCATGTCACATGGCTCGTCGATGAGAAGGCCATAGCGCTCCTCAAGGGCAACCCCTATATCCACAGGATCATGCCGTACGACCTGACGACCGTCCTTCAGTTACGCGCGGAGCGGTTCGATACTGTTATAAACCTCGAGAAGGTCGCGGGCATCTGCGCATTCGCTGATTCCCTCACGGCGTGGAGAAGGTACGGCTTCAGGTTCGACCCTGAGACAGGCTCGGCGCTCGCCTACGACGGGAGCGAGCATGTCCTCGAGCTGTGCTTAAGCCAGAAGGACAAGCTCGCCAACAAAAAGTACTGGGAAGACTTCCTCTTCGAGATGATAGGCTCCAAGTGGCAGGGCGAGATACCGACCATAGGCTACCAGCCGACCTCAAAGGAGACCTTCGACATAGGGTTCAACCACAATGTCGGGGAGAAGTGGCCTATAAAGGCGTGGCCGCCCGAGTACTGGAAGGACCTGGAGAAGCTCGTCGGGGGCAAATACACCATATCCTGGCAACAGGGTCTTAAATCGATAGAAGAGTACATCGAGTGGATAAACTCTTGCAGGCTCCTCGTCACGAACGACAGCCTCGGGCTCCACATAGCCCACGCGCTCAATAAAAAGGTAGTCGCCCTCTTCGGCCCGACATTATCCACCGAAGTATATGTGAAGAACGGCGTAAAGCTCCTGCCGTCGAAGGAATACGACTGTCTGCCGTGCCTGTCGACCACATGCGTCAAGGAGACGCCATGCATGTATGAGATAAGGCCCGAGAGGGTCTTGTCTGAAATAGACAAACTGCTCCAGGAGTGACGAATATGACCGACTTGAAACCCATCCGGATCCCGGAACACTACAACTACATAGCCGCGTTCTTCACGCTCGCGTGCAACCTGTCGTGCTCATACTGCATAAACAAATTCGGCAAGGACGGCTTCGTCAAAAAGAGGCTCTCCGGCGAGGAGTGGGTGCGGGGCATTAACAGGATAATCTCGCGGGACGATCTCCCCATAACCTTCCAGGGCGGGGAGCCGAGCCTGCACAAGGACTTCATCTACATCATCAACCACATAAAGCCCGAGTTGAACATCGACATCCTCACGAACCTCCAGTTCGACGAGGACGAGTTCATGAAAAAGATCGACCCGGACCGCGTAAAGAGAAAGTCGCCCTACGCCTCGATCCGCGTAAGCTACCACCCGGAGACGATGGAGCTCGAGCCGCTCGTCAAAAAGGTATTGAAGCTCCAGAACGCCGGATATTCCATTGGCATCTGGGGGGTCCTCCACCCCTCGCAGGAGGCAATCGTACGCGAGGCGCAGAAAAAGTGCGAGGCTCTGGGCATCGACTTCCGTTTCAAGGAGTTTCTTGGCGAGCACGATGGCAAGATGCACGGCACGCTTAAATACGAAGGGGCCTGCGACAAGAAGTTCGAAAAGTCCGTCCTCTGCAAGACTACAGAGCTCATCATGGGCTCCGACGGCTCGGTCTACAGGTGTCACAGCGACCTCTATGAAGGGAGAGCCCCCATCGGCAACATCATCGACCCGGCATTCGACATAGAAGACATCTACAGACCCTGCAACGCCTACGGCCATTGCAACCCGTGCGACATCAAGGTCAAGACGAACAGGTTCCAGGAGTTCGGACATACCTCGGTGGATATCAAGGATATGCCCCTGGAGCGCAAGTAATCCTCAAAACAAGGCGCGGTTGGAATGCCCCGCCTATCGAGCGGATAGGCGGGACATTCCTGTCCCGCTTTCTTTTTCCAGAAAGTCCCCCCAAAAAAAATTACCTTACCTTGAGCAGTTCCGCGCCCGCGGGGCCTGAGGAGAGGACAGAGAATTTCGAGCTGTTCTCGATGATATACGGGACGAGGTATTCGCGGCCTTCGGGGTTGCATGTGTCGAGGAGGATGTAGTCGACGCCTTTTGCGGTTATGAAGGCGCCTGTTTTTTCCTTGTCTTTCGTGAAAGGGAACCTTAGGGCATATCCGCCCGTGATGAGCGAGACGACTTCGGGTTTTCTGGCCATGATGATGTCGTCGGAATTGAGCACGTCCCTCATCTCGAAGGCCGTGTCGGTGTATCTTTTATAGCACTCGCCGTATTCCTTGTAGGATGAAGAGGCCTCGAAGGCGGCGGGCTCTATCCTTTCGATCTTCCTGCCGAAGTCCCGCATAACAAAGCTTGAGACAGCGTTAAACCTCGTTGCGATGAACGAGGGATCGAGCATGTACCTGACCTCGGCGATGTTGATGACGAGAAAAACGAGGAGGACCGCAACAGCGGCCGCGTTAAGCGGAGAGGTGCTCTTCGATCTTCTAAAAGACTCTGCCAGGAAGTGCGCTCCCTTTGCGCAGTAGAAGTAGACGAGCGGTACGATGGGGACCATATATCGCCTGGCGTCCCCAGTGCCGTAGACCGGCCAGCAGATGAGGAGAGCCATGTAGAAGAGGAAGTAGAAGTCTTTCGGGCCTCTCTTCCTGAGGAGGTCGTCGAGAAACCCCGTGAAAGTGAGACCCAGGACAAGAAGCTCCAGCCCAAAGAGCTGGGGCCTGGTGAGCAATTCGTTCATACCCGACCATATAATGACGGTCCTCGGGAGCGCGTGGTGGTAATAGCCATAGTTCTTGTACACCCTCTCAACGAGCGTCCCTGCGCTCACCCCCGCCTTGTCTTCCAGATAATAATCAGCCTGCATGAAGATGGAAGAGTAAGTGGAGGCCGCGCCGTCCTTAAACACCGCGTTCCTCGCCTCCCATGCGGCGAATACCACGAGACCCGACACCGCGACAAAAGCGATCGTCTTCCATTGCACCCTCTCCTGCCCCTTGAGCGCGCTTGCCACGAGCGCCGCGATGGTCCCGGCGTAAAGCGTGACCCCTATCATCCTCATCATGTATGCGAGGGTTATAAATACCGGCAATAGGACAAGGTAACTTCTTTTTTTATCCGCGAGGTATCTGTCGGCGGAGAAGAGCGCGAGGAATGAAAGAAACGCGTACGGGACCTCGGTCATGAGCTCTCTCATGAAAAAAATGTAGTAGAAGTTCGTGATAGTAAGGAGCGCGATGAGTGTGGCGGCCCAGCCCCGCCCGAAGTACGACCTTATCGCGCAAATGGATGCGACCCCGAAGGCGAGGACGATAGCGCGCAAAAACAGGATGTTGAAGCCGAAGGCCGCGACGAACGGCGAAAACACGAGCGGCAGTAGCGGCGGGTACTGCGTATGCGGCGGCGCGCCTGGGATGTTTATGTCGGCGTAGCCCTGCCCTGCGGCGATTGCCTTTGCGAGGAGGACGTAGAAGGCGCTGTCGCCTCCCCTCCTCGATGCCGAGAGCCGCCCCTCCATGAGCTCGAACGCGAAGAGGCACGAAAGGACCAGTATGGCTATCCAGAATACGAGGAGGACGGTCTTTTTTGAGGCAACGGGGCTTTGGGACGCCATAGGCTTCATATTATACGAGATTGGGCGCGTTTAATAAAGTGGGTCCGGGCAAAAAAAAGGAGGGACCCGGGAGGTCCCTCCTTTTTTTTCAGATAATCCCAGGCTACGCGTCAGGGCGCGTTCGGGAAGTCTATCCTGCCGTTGTAGTGGATGACGGCGTTATTGTCGGCGAGGCCTGCCACGCCGCTGTTGATCCTTATGATGCCGACACTGAGGGTCATTGTGCCATCCTTGAAGTTTATGTTACTTGACTTCTGATACCCGCCGGTCTTTAGCTTATTGAGCGAGTCGACCGTGCCACCCGGGTTGTCGGTAAGGTACGCCTGCGCGGCGGTATAGGCGTTCTTCGCGTCGGAGTCTATCTCGGTCTTGTAGCCGCGGAGCCTGTACTTCGTGAACTGCGGGATGGCTATGGCCGCGAGTATGGCTATGATGGCCACGACGATCAAGAGCTCGACGAGCGTGAAGCCTTCCTCCCTCTTTATCCTTTTGAGTATCTCCTGCAGCATGTGTCTCCTCCTTTAGGGGGTTTTATCAGCTTTTATTAATTTCGGCCCTTTAGCCAGAAACTTGAATCTCTTGGTTAGTAGTAATTTGCAACTGCCATGCCAAACAACAAAACAATAAAAATCAGTTAGTTAGCTGACCACTCATATGTCCACCCCTGTTAAGGTGACATTTTTTGTCAGAAAATAATGACAATTTTTGTCAATACCCCGTACTTTGTTGAAATGGGATGAGATGTTTACACCCAGGGAGTCTCTCTCCTTTGCATTTTTTTATCAGGTCCCCGAAGGCCTCTCCCGCTGTCCGAGATCTCATGAACTCGGAGAACCCGGGGTAGACCTCGGCGGCCCTTGAGAGGTCGTTCAATGCCTCCTTGTGTCTTCCGGTTGCCGAGTAGGATATGGCCCTGTTGAGGTAGACGACTTCGTAGTTGGGGTTAAGAGAGAGAGCCGTCGAAAAAGACCTGACCGAGCTCTCGTGGTCTCCAAGGCCGGAATACGCCACCCCTTTCAAATTATGAGCCTCCGCGACCATCGGCTCACGGATTAATATCTCGTTGGCGTCTGAGAGGGCTTCCCAATATCCGCCCTTCTTGAGGTACAGAAGCCCCCTCGCATAATAGAGCCTGGTCTTCCCCGGCGCCTTTGATATAGAGTCGGTTACGAGCGCCATCTCGTCCGTCCAGACGCGGTTCCTCAGATAAAGCGTTGTAAAAAGCACCGGGCATACGATAATAAGGAGGACTGCCGCGGCAACGGCCCTTGATACCTCCCTGCCCCTTCTCGATGAAACACGGTCCATGGCGTAAAAGAACGCCGCCGTGAACGAGATAATGATCCCTATGCCGGGTAGATAGACCCTGTGCTCGTAGATAACGTCCTGTATAGGGATAATCGTTGACTCAACGGACAACGCCAGGAAAAACCAGAATATGCCGAACGAGAACAGGGCCCCCCAGTGGCTCCCGCCTTTTTTCGACTTGAAGAGCGCGTACGCCCCGAGGAGAGCGATCGAGAGCAGGAAGATGAGAGATAGGAGCGTAGCAGGCTCAAAGATTGACTGCGACAGAGGATAATCATACTCAAGGGTCTGGTTCACAGGGAAGAAAAGCAGCCTTAAATAAGTGACGACTACCCTGAACTCGGTAAGTAAATAGGTGATCTTGGAAAGCTTCCCGATGTCGCGGACCTGCAGGCTCCTTAAGTGCTCGGCGTTCGTGTCATGCGCAACGGAGAGGCCGATGTCTGGCCCGAGGACGGAAAGCGGTATTATGATGAGCGTAAGATAGAACGGGACTCGTAACCACTTGCCCTTTCTGAACCCGTCCCCGAAGAATACGAGATCGAAGAGGACTATCATGAAGGGTATCGTAAAGCTTATCTCCTTCGTCTTCATTGCAAGGACGGTCGCCGCGAGCGACCCCATGTATCGGGCAAGCCAGCCCTTGCCTTCTTCCCGCGCAAGCCTGCTATTCGCGTAAAGAAGGATGGCGAGGAGGTAGAAGAACGCGCAGAGGGAAGTGAACCTCTGGGTCACATACGATACGGCCTGCGACTCTATCGGATGGGAGAGGAATATGATCGCGGCTGTAAAGGCAACGAGGACCGCCACTCCCCCCTCTCCCGCGCCTTTCATGGCGGGCGTCCTGAATACAGTCGACACAAGCGCATAAACAAGCAGTGCGTTCGCGATGTGTATGGCTATGTTCGTCAGGTGGAAGTCGAAGGGCACAAGCCCGCCCGCGGCGTAATTGAGCGCGAAGCTCAAAAATCCCACATACCTTGTGCCCGAAAAGTCGAGGAAGTTACTGAGTGAGGTTATCTGGAGGTTGGCGGCTACGTACCCTTCGTCGTCGTATACAAACGGCGCGCCGAGGACGTTTGAATAAAGCAGTAACCCGAGCGGTATGAGAAGAAGCGGCAGATACCTTTGGAGCCCGCGCCGGGTCTTATCGTCCATCGGGCCGTTTGCCTGTCGGGGCGGCTTTCAGAAGGACGCCTTTCAATATATCGCCCTTTCTATCGCCCTTGAACCTGTCCGCGAGGTTTGTGTAGACGGCCCTGTACTCGGGGTCGAGCCGCAAGGCCTTTTCGTAATAGACGGCCGCCTCTTCGAATTCACCGCTCTCGATAAGGGCGTTCGCCGTAAAGTAATTCAGGTTCCCCGCCTC
Organism: Deltaproteobacteria bacterium; assembly: GCA_016182655.1. GTDB lineage: Bacteria > Desulfobacterota > GWC2-55-46 > GWC2-55-46 > GWC2-55-46 > GWB2-55-19. The sequence goes on along the minus strand of JACPGB010000014.1, from coordinate 55,578 downwards.
TTTTGGGCCGTTTTCAAGGAACGCGGCCCTCTTCAGATACGCCGCCGCCTCCTCGAACTTCGAGAGCTCGAAGTTCGAGAGCCCGAGCGCCCTGTACGCCTCCAGGTCGGAGTTGTCGTCGGCCATCGTAATGTACTTCCTAAGATAGCAGACGGCCTCCTTATATTCCTTCATGTCATGGTAAGCGAGCCCGAGACCAAGGTAGGCGTCCTTGAATCCCTTGTTGGCGCCTATGGCGTTCTTGAACGCCTCAGTCGCCTCTTCCTTCTTTTTGAGCCTCCCGAGTATCGTCCCGTAATCGTACCAGGTGTCGGCGTCCCCGGCTATCCCGGAGGCCTTTTTCAGCTCCGAGGCCCCTTCCTCAAGATATTCGCCTGCGAGCTTCAAGTCGACGAGCCCCAGTATCCTGTGGGGCCTCGCGTACCCGTCGGCCCCCTCTTCGAGCGCCCTTTTGAGTTCAAGCCTTATGGCCTTCAGCTTTTCGGTATCCTCCGGCAGCGTGTATTTGGATGAGTCCGAGCACGGGTTAAGCTCCTTGAACCCGAACCTTGAGACCACATCCCCGAAAGGCCCGTCTTTTTTCAGAAAGAGGACAGACGACTGGTCGAAGCTCACCGGGACCCATCCGTCGTTCTTGCGGAGGTCTCCGCAAAAAGGGCTATCCAGCTTCACGAGCGCCATGTCTATCGAGTGCTCGTCCACAAGCTTGTCCCATAGCTTCCTGTCGCTAACAAGCCTGGAAGTCCAATAGAAGTAGGGCGAATAGACAGTGGGCGTGCGCCCGTCTATAAAGACCTTGACCTCAGGGTATTCGTTTATGAGATATCCGCCGAAGACATATTCGTTATAGATGTTCCCTCTGATCTTGTTCCTTCTCATGAAGTCCACTGTCCCCGAGGGGAACTGCCCATCGTTCAGGCCGAGGCCCAGGTGCCTCCTGAAACCTGGGCTCGCAACCTCATAGGCGATCGCGCCGGCGAGGCAGAGCGAGAGCAAAAAGGCGGCCGTCTTGAGTATCGGCCTGTCTTTCTTTTCCTCAAACGCTCCGGCGAAGTTAAGGGCGATTACCGGGGCCGCGAAAAACGCGAAGAGCTGGATCCACCTGACGTGGGATATTGCCATATAGACGGCCGCCGCCATGAGAAAGACGGACCTCGCCTTGAGCTTCCTGAAGTTCAGCAGAATAAAGAGCGCCGTTGCGGCCGCAAGCACGGTGAAGGCGAAGCGGTCCACTGGAAAGGGATAGAAATAAAAAAACAGCTCCTTGAGGTGAGGCTTCGTCCACTCGCCGATGTGCCTTAATGCGTCCTTGTTGTCCACGCTGTTGTGGATGAACGCGAAGACGACGAGCTTGAGCCCGTACGGGTTAAGGAGCGCGGCTATGGGGAGGACCGCCGCGATAAACGAATACCTTTTGACATCGCCCTCAAGAGAGCGCCTGAACCTTCTTTCGCGAAGCGCGTCTATTATCTCGCCGGCGGCATACGAGCCCGCCATGAAAAGCCCGAGCACCGCGCTCGAATGGACGTTCACCCAGACGACCTGAAGCGGTATCAGGGCGTAGAGATAAACTGGCCTGTTCTTCCTCTCATAGAGCGTAAAGAGCATGAAGTAGAGGGAGACGAAGAAGTACTCGAAGAGGTGCGGCCTTATAAGGAACCTCGCGTGAGCGGTGATGAACGCGAGGTACATGAGCGCGACCACGGGCCAAATGCCCTCGACCGTCCGCCTGAGGGTCACGTACATGAAGGCGAACGTCGCCGAGATGAGCGCCACCTGCAGGACGTAGAGTCCCGCCCACTCGCCGAGATATGAGTAAAAGACCCTCGCCATGACCTGGAAGCCCCAGGTGAAGTCCACCCATGGCCTTCCGCCGAACGTGTACGAGAACGGGTCGGTCTTCGGGACTTCAAGATGCGAGAGTATCCATTCCCCGCTCTTCAACGCCCAGAGGATGTCTGTATCCCAGTGCTGTTTCTGGTATGAGATGACGAGGATGAGCGCGCCGAGCGCAGCAAGGAAGATCGCCGCGAGCACGCGGGAAAGGGGCCTATTCGGGGATGTCATATTTGCTGAGTTTATACCTCATGGACCTGAAAGACAGGCCCAGGAGCTCCGCGGCCCGCTTCTTGACGCCGCCGGTCTTTTTGAGCGCGTCCATGATGATAGCCTTCTCGAACTCCTCGACGGTCTTCTCGAGGTCCACCACATTGGATGGCGCGCAGGCGTTTTCTCCGCTTGACAGGGGGACGGCCTGCAAGGCCTGCAGCGCGCCCGCCCTCTCCTTAAGGGCCGGGGGGAGCGCCTCGACCGTAACGGCCTCGGTGTTCTCGAGGGTCACTGCCCTCTCCATTATATTTTCAAGCTCACGGACATTGCCCGAGTAGTCGTAGCCCATAAGACATTTGAGGGCCTCTTCGGATATCAGCTTTATGTTCTTTCCGTGCTCCCTGCCGTACCTCTCCATGAAGTAGCGGGCAAGCATGGGGATATCCTCTTTCCTTTCGCGTAGCGGCGGGAGATCTATCCTTATGACGTTCAGCCTGTAGAAGAGGTCCTCCCTGAAGCGAGAGGCCTTCACCTCGGCCTCGGGGTCCCTGTTGGTCGCCGCTATGAGGCGTATGTCGACCGAGATGTCCGTCGTCCCGCCGACTCTTCTAAAATTCCTCTCCTGTATGAACCGGAGGATCTTTACCTGGAGATGGAGCGGGAGCTCCGTTATCTCGTCCAGAAAGAGCGTGCCTCCGTCGGCCTCCTCGGCGAGACCGGATTTGTTCGCAACCGCCCCGGTGAACGCGCCCTTCTGGTGGCCGAAGAGCTCGCTTTCAAGCAGGTTCTCGGGGATCGCGCCGCAGTTTATGGCGATGAACGGGCCGTCCTTCCTCTCGCTTTCCATGTGTATGGCCCTGGCGACGAGCTCCTTGCCCGTGCCGGATTCCCCTGTAACGAGGACGTTGGTCTTGGTCCTCGCTATGCTCATTATGAAGCCGTAGACCTCGGCCATCTTCGGGCTCGTCCCGATTATGTTGGCGAAGCCGTACTTGGTCTTGAGGTCGGTCTTCAGGAGCCTGTTCTCCTCCTCGAGGCTTTTAAGCTTCAACGCCTTCCGGATATTGATCCTTACCTCGTCGATATTGAAGGGCTTGGTGAAATAATCGTACGCCCCGGACTTCATCGCCTCTATCGCCGTTTCGACCGAGGCGTACGCGGTTATCATTATGACGAGTATGTCCGGGTCGAGCTCCTTAAGGGCCTTCAGGAACTCGACGCCGCCCATCCCCGGCATCCTTATGTCGCTTATGACGAGGTCGACCTTTTCGCTCTTGCAGAGGTCCAGCGCCGCCTTAGGGCTCGCAAAAGAGCTCGCCTCGTACCCTTCCTTGCGGAGCATGATCTCGAGGAAGTCTCGCATGTCCTTCTCGTCATCCACTATGAGTATCTTCTGCTTCGGCATCAATGCATCCCTCTTCAATTCAATGCGCCCTGTGTTTGCACGGGTATCCTGATCGTGAAGACCGTGCCGCTTCCGACCGCGCTCTTTACCGTTATCGTCCCGCCGTGGCTCTCGATTATCCTGTGGACAATAGAGAGCCCGAGCCCCGTGCCGAAGTCCTTTGTGGAGAAGAACGGGTCGAATATCCTGCCAAGGAGCTCCGTGTCCATGCCCTTGCCCGTGTCGGCGACCTCTACGACGGCAAAGGGCCTCCGGACGGCGTCAGGGCCGCTTCCCCAGTCTACCCTCGAAGAGACGGAGAGCGAGCCGCCCCCGGCCATCGCGTGGGCGGCGTTCAAAAAAAGGTTCCAGAAGACCTGCCCGAGCTGTCGCTCGTCGCCCTTGACCAATATGCCGTCCCGTATATTGGCACGGACCGCCATCGACGCGCCCTCCGGGGAGTTCCTGAAGAGCGTTACGGTGCCGTTTACGACGGAGCTCAAGTCGACGGTCTCCCTCTTCTCCCGCGCGGGCCTGGCGAAGAGGAGGTAGTCGGTTATAAGGAGGTTCAGCCTTTCGGTCTCGCGGAGCACGATGTCCATAAGTCTCATGTCCTCGCCCTGGAGGCTCAAGTCGTCCTTGAGGAGCTGGATCGAGCCGCTGATGGAAGCGAGCGGGTTCCTGATCTCGTGAGCTATCCCGACCGAGAGCTCGCCGAGGGCCTTGAGCTTTTCGTCCCGGCGGAGCTGTTCCTCCATCGCCTTAAGATGGGTCAGGTCCTGGAATATGATTATGGAGGATGAGTCCGCGCCCTGCCCCTGCGAGACGGAAAAGCCGAGGTAGATCTCGTTGCCGTCCCTGCGCCTGAACCTCTTTTCAACTCTCGTCCCGGAGGAAAGGGGCCCGTCCGTCATACCCGGGAATATCCCCTCGACCGGCCTGTAATAGACGTCCTTAAGCGCGTAGCCAGTGACGTTCTCGGCCTCGCGGTTGAACGATGTTATCCTTTGCTTCTCGTCGAGCGTCATTATGCCGCTCGATATGTTCTCGACGATGTGTCTGTTGAGCTGTTCGAGCGCCTCGAAGTCTATCTCCTTCTCCTCGAGCTCTTTTTCCACCCTCGCGGTCTTCTCGGCGAGATACCCGGTCAGGTACGCGACGGTGAAGAAGGCAAGTATGTTCGTCGCTACCGTCGTGAAGACCTCTTCCCAGCCCTGCACGGGTATCGCGTGTATTACCTTGAACCTCTGCGGGAGCATCCCGTAGAAGTCCATGTCAATGAGGACGCCATAGGCGATGGACGCCAGAGACGCCGCGTAAAGACCGCCCCGCTTGCTCAAAAGGGTCGAGGCCCCTAAAATGGAGAGCGGATATAAAGTATGGAGGTAGCTCTCGGTCCCTCCCGTGACATAGACGATGACGGTCACGAGCGCTATGTCGACCGTGACCTGGAGGTACGCAAAAAGGCTTTGGTTCTCTACCTTCTTGAGCGCGAGCGCGTAAAGGATCGTCAGGAGCCCGACCGTAACGACTATCCCGTAGAGCGGATAGAAGTTCAGATGGGCGAACGAGTAGACCTTTATCTGGAACCACGTGGTAATCCCCAGGAAGGCGAGCGCAAGCACCACCCGGAGGACCATCAAGGCCAGGATCTTCTGTCTTAACGCATTTGTCGGTGCTACGAGCATTTTAGTTAGAGGGCTGAAAACTTGAGAGAGGCTTCTATAAAGTGTCTCTCAGAGGCTCTCCAAAAAATTTTTATAGGTTTTCCTGAAAAATTCCCCCCTGGTTTCTAAAGGGGGAATTTTTCAGGAACTAAAAATCTTTGAATGGGGTCTGGGGTCCTCGCCGGACTGGCAAATTGTATCATTCGGTTATTACTTTAACCGGCTCAAAAATTTCGATTTGAGAATTTGCCGTGCGCAAGCACTTTCTATAGAAAGTTCCCCCCAGGTTTTCAGAGCTTTAGCCTGCCGCCGCGCCGGCGATCTGGAATATCGGGAGATAGAGGGCGATGACGAGTCCGCCGACGACTACTCCGAGGAAGGCCATTAGCATCGGTTCTATGAGGGAGGTGAGCGCGTCGACCGCGGCGTCGACCTCCTCCTCGTAGAAGTCGGCGATCTTGGTGAGCATGGTGTCGAGCGCGCCTGTAGACTCGCCGACGGATATCATCTGGGTGACCATGCCCGGGAAGACCTTTGTCTCGATGAGAGGCTCGGCGAGCGTCTTGCCCTGGCTCAAGCTCGTCCTGGCCTTCATGATCGCTTCTTCGATAATGACATTGCCCGAGGTCTTGGAGACTATCTCAAGCCCTTCGAGGATGGGCACGCCGCTCGATAACATGGTGCCGAGCGTCCTCGTGAACCGGGCCACGGCCGATTTTCTGATGAGGTCGCCGACGACCGGGAGCTTGAGGAATATGGCGTCCATGACCTTTCTGCCCTTCGGGACCTTGTACGCCCGGTTAAGGCCTATACCGATACCGACGCCCGCGCCTATCATCATGTACCAGTAGTGCTGGAGGGCTTTGGACAAGTTGACGACTATCTGAGTCGGCGCGGGCAGGGCCTGGCCGAAGCCCGCGAACATGTCCTCGAATATCGGGACGACCCATAGGAGGAGGCCTGCGACGACGAGACAGGCTATGACGATGACCGCTGTCGGGTATGTCATCGCGCCTTTGATCTTTCCCTTGAGTTTTTCGGTCTTCTCGAGGAAACCCGAGAGCCTGTTAAGAATGGTGTCGAGTATGCCGCCGACCTCTCCGGCGGCTATAAGGTTTACATAGAGGTCGTCGAAGACCTTGGGGTGCTTGCGGAGCGAATCGGCGAATGTCGAGCCGCCCTCGACCGAGCCCTTTACATCGAGGAGGACCCTCTTGAACTCGGGGTTTTCCTGCTGGCTCGCGAGTATGTCGAGACACTGGACGAGCGGGAGCCCGGCGTCTATCATGGTAGCGAACTGCCTGCTGAAGACGACGAGTTCCTTTGTCTTGACGCCCCCGCCAAACCCGGGGATCTTAAAACTAAGCGAGAGGCCGCCGGCCTTTTTCTGGTTTATGGAGGCCGGCACTATCGCCTGTCGTCTGAGCGCGGCTGTCGCCTGGGCGAGGTTGGCGGCCTGCAGTTCGCCTTTTTTCATATCGCCTGCCGCTGTCTTTCCGGTATATACGAATGTCGGCATTATCTAGGTCCTCCCGGGAGGCGCGCCTCCCCTCAATACTCCCGCGTTCGAAAGCATCTGACGGAGCTCGTCAGGCTCGGAGCTCCTGCCTATCGCCTCTTCGAGCGAGATGAGCCTCCTCATGTAGAGGTTCACGAAGCTCTGGTTCATGGTCTGCATTCCGAACTTGGTCTGTCCGACCTGCATCTGGGAGTATATCTGGTGGATCTTATCCTCCCTTATGAGGTTCCTTATGGCCGCGTTGGGTATCATTATCTCGAGCGCCACGACCCTGCCCTTGCCGTCCGCCCTGGGTATGAGGAGTTGAGAGATCACGCCTTCGAGGACGAACGAGAGCTCGGCCCTTACCTGCGGCTGCTGGTGCGCGGGAAAGACGTCGACCACCCTGTTTATTGTCTGGACGCAGGAGTTCGTGTGGAGGGTCGCGAAGCAGAGGTGCCCGGTCTCGGCTATGGTGAGCGCCGTCTCTATTGTGTCCATGTCGCGGAGCTCTCCAAGAAGGACGACATCCGGGTCCTGCCGGAGGATGTACTTCAATGCCTTTTTGAAGGCGTGGGTGTCGTAGCCGACCTCCCTCTGGTTCACAAGCGCGGTCTTGGAGTTGTGGAGGTACTCTATCGGGTCTTCGACCGTTATTATGTGCTCGGCCCTCTCAGTGTTTATCTTGTCAATCATCGAGGCGAGTGTCGTGGATTTGCCGCTCCCGGTCGGGCCTGTTACGAGGACGAGCCCGCGGGGCTTCTTGCAGAGGTCCTCGATTATATTCGGGAGTCCGAGTTCCTGAAACGACTTTATCTTGAAGGGTATGGTCCTGAAGACCCCGGCGACGGTGCCCCTCTGCACGAAGAGGTTGCCCCTGAAGCGGCTCAAGCCCTTTATGCCGAAGGAGAAGTCGAGCTCGTTCTCCTCCTCGAACTTGTGCTTCTGTATGTCGGTCAAGATGCTGTAGCAGAGCTGTTTGGTCTCTACGCCGTTCATGGCCGGGGTGTTCATTGGGGAGAGCTTGCCGTGGAGCCTTATCCTCGGGGCGGAGCCGGCCGCGATGTGCAGGTCCGAGCCTCCCTGGTCGACCATGACCCGGAGGAGCTCCTGCAGGCTGAGTTTTGAACTGCCGCCTTCTACCGCCATTAAAGCCTCCTGCGCCTCTCCCGAGCGCCTCTAAAATCTTAAACCATCCTTATATGCGGCGTAAGGACTAAAGTTACATGGCCCAAGCCATAAAATCGCAAAAAAACCGTAAGTCCGCCGGGAAGGACGGAGCGCGGAGGGGCTAATCGGCCATCGTGACCCTTAATATCTCCTCTATGGTGGTCACGCCCTCGGCGACCTTTGTAACGCCGCTCATGCGGAGCGATTTCATCCCGTCCTTTATCGCCGCTCTCTTTATCTCGGCGGTAGACGCGCCGTTCAGGACGAACTCCTTTATGGACTCCGTAAAGGGCATGACCTCGTAAAGCGCTATCCTGCCCTTATAGCCGGTGCCGCCGCATACGGCGCACCCGCTCCCCTTGGAGCACTCCATCTTCTTCGCCTCCTGCGGGGCCACGCCGAGGTCGATCAACACCTTCTCGGCTATGGGGAGCTTCACCTTGCACTCCTTGCATATCTTCCTCGCGAGCCTCTGCGCAAGTATGAGATTGCAGGACGAGGAGACGAGGAACGGCTCGATGCCCATGTTAAGGAGCCTGTTTACGGTCGAGGGCGCGTCGTTCGTGTGGAGCGTGGATAGGACCATATGGCCGGTAAGGGCCGCCTTTATGGCGATCTCGGCGGTCTCGTAGTCCCTTATCTCTCCGACCATGATTATGTCGGGGTCCTGCCTGAGGAAGCTCCTTAGCGATGCCGCGAAGTTGAGGCCGATATCCTCGTGCATCTGGACCTGGTTTATGCCCATGAGGTTGAACTCCACCGGGTCCTCGGCGGTCGATATGTTCTCGCTTATCTTGTTGAGCTCGGAGAGCGCCGAGTAAAGGGTCGTCGTCTTGCCGGACCCGGTCGGGCCGGTGACGAGCACTATGCCCCAGGGCTTGTGGATGGCGGTCATGAAGTCCTTGAGCGCCTTTTCCTCGAAGCCGAGCTTGGTCATGTCGAGCTGGAGGTTGCTCTTATCCAGCAACCGGAGGACGACCTTCTCCCCGAAGAGCGTCGGCAGGACCGAGACGCGATAGTCCATCTCCTTGTTCTTGGAGAGCTTGAGCTTTATCCTGCCGTCCTGCGGGAGCCTCCGCTCGGCGATGTCGAGGTTGCTCATGATCTTTATCCTCGATACTATCGCGTTCTTGAGCTTCATCGGAGGCTTCATCACCTCCAGGAGGATGCCGTCTATCCTGTATCTTACGCGGAAGTGCTTCTCGTAGGGCTCTATGTGTATGTCGCTCGCGCCTCTCTTGATGGCGTCGGTAAGGATGAGGTTCACGAGCTTTACGACAGGCGCGTCCTCGACCGCCTTCTTGAGGTCGGTAATATCGACCTCTTCCTCTTCCTTGATGACCTCCATCTCGCCCTCGTCGAACTCGGTCAGCACCCCCTCGAGCCCCATCTCCGGGGTCTCGTATAGCTTCTCTATGGCGGCCTTTATGGCGGCGTCCGAGGCTACGAGCGGCTCTACGTTGTAGCCGGTCAGGAACTTGATGTCGTCTATGGCGAAGATGTTCGAAGGGTCGGCCATGGCCATGACGAGCGTGGAGCCGGTCCTGCTTATGGGTATGACCTGGTACTTCTGTGCGACGTCCTCGGGGATGAGCTTTATTATCTCGTGGTCTATTTCCTGGCTGGACAGGTCTATGGTTGGAATGCCGTACTGGCGGCTTAAGAACGCGGTCAGGTCCTTCTCGGTTATAAAGCCGAGCTTCGTGAGGTTAAAACCGAGCCTGCCCCCGCTTTTTTTCTGCTCCTCTATCGCCTTCTTCAACTGCTCAGGCGTTATGAGCCTTTCCCTTAATAGAAGCTCGCCTATCCGGTCGGTCATTTAGTATCCGATTATCAGGGTGACAAAAATTGTCGATCCTCGCCTATATTATAAAAATTAACTTTTCATGTCAAGGTAAATAGGCCTTCCGGCCTTAATCGCCGACAAGATAACTAATTGTAAAAGCTATGTTTTATGGCCTCCAGGCGTCGAAAGCAATCCGCGCTCAAGTGGAGGATGCGTACTTCCTGGCGGTCGAGATGATCTCTTCCGCGAAGAACGGCTTTCTTATGAATTCGTCTATCATCCCTTCCCGGATGCCTTGGTATATGGTATTCTCCGCGTCCTTGAAAAAACCGGTAAAGAGGACGACCCTTGTCGCGGGGCTGACCTTCTTCAAGTTCCTGAAAGTTTCAAGCCCGTTCATCCCGGGCATTACCATATCCATAAATATGAGAGAATACTGTGACTTTTGCGCTTCGACGACCGCGTCAGAGCCGTTGGTGACATAGATAGCGTTAAAACCGGCATCCTTTAGCATCTCGGACATGCCGATACCCACTGTCTCCTCGTCATCGACTATGAGGACATTCCCTCTTATTTTCATTCCGCTCATTCCCGGCCTCCTTTCATTTATCGGATGATAGTATGAAAGCTTGAAAAAATATATAATTTTCGGCACCTGGCCGTTTTTAGAAAAAACAGCCCAAGCCATTGAAAAACATATAAAACGAAGCCGTCTGATTACGGGACCGTAAGCCCCTCTTTGTGTGCGGGGAAGCGTATCCTGAATACCGCCCCGCCTCCCTCGTGGTTGAACGCCTCGATCCTGCCTCCGTGCCCGTTCACTATGGATTTCGCTATCGGGAGGCCGAGCCCGATGTTCAGCCCGCCTCCTTTTTCCTTTGTCGTAAAGAACGGGTCGAATATCCTGTCCCTTATATCTTCTTTTATGCCGGGGCCCGTGTCGCGGATCTCGACGACCGAGAACACACCCTCCCTGTCCTGTACGGACCTCGTCGAAATGAATATGGTGCCGCCGGGGCCTACGGCGTCCCTCGCGTTCTTTATGATGTTCAGAAGCACCTGCATCATCTGCCCCTGGTTGCCGAAGACCTCAGGGAGACCCGGCTCGTAATCGGCGACGATGGTTATCGCCCCGACATTCAGCTCAGAGGCAAAGAGCCCGAGGGTCGCCTTTACCGTCTCGTTCAGGTACATGGGGGCGAACGCGCCTTTCGAGGGCCTCGCGTAGGTGAGCATGTCCATGATGATGTACTTGGAGCGCACCGCGGCCTCCCTCACCTTCATGAGGAGGTGGTGGTTCGGGTTGTCGTCGGGGGTCCTTTTGATGAGCGCCTCGGTGATGGACAATATCCCTGCTATGGGGCTGTTGAGCTCGTGAGCGATCCCGGCCCCCATCTCGCCCAGGGAGACGAGCTTGGCGGCCTCGATCAGCTTCTGTTCGGACTCCTTTAGCTTCCGGTACGCTTCCCCGAGCTCTTTAAGGGAATTATTGAGCTCGAGCGTCCTCTCCTTTACGGTCTCCTGCAGCTCCACGACGTGGCGCCTTATGGTGTCCTCGAAGCCCTTGCGCTCGGATAAGTCCCTCCATATCTCCTGCATCATGGGTCTGCCGTCGAGCGTCAGCACGGACGCCGCAATCTCTATCGGCACCTCGAACCCGTCCTTTTTTACTATTGCCCCGCCGTGGAGGTAGCCCTTTCCGTCGTGGACCCATCTTTTGAAGACCTCCCTGTACTCTTCCTGCCTCCCCGGGGGATAGAGGCGCTCGGAGGGCGTATTGGCGAGCTCATCGACGGAATAGCCGGTAAGGACCGAAGCGGCCGGGTTTGCGTCGACTATCATCTTCGTCCCTATGTCCTTCAACACTATGGCGTCGGCCGCGCTTTGTACAAGCTTCAAGTGCCTCTCGCTCAGGTACTCGAGCCTTTCTGTGGCCTCGGACAGAGACTCCGCCATTTCGTCAAAGGCTCTTCCAAGGTCCTCTATCTCGTCCCCGGTCCTGAGCCTGACCCTCCAGCTTAAGTCTCCCCCGGCTATCGCGAGCGCGGCTTCCTTGAGCTTATCCATCGGATCAAGGAGCCTTCTCCTGACAAGGACGAGGGCGGCGATGGAAGTAATGGCGAGTATGCCGCCTCCCCAGTAAATGAACTTCCTCGTGTGCCCGGCTATGACGCCCTCGTATTTTCCGAGGGAGAGGCTGACGGAGAGCGCCCCGTTCACCTGCCCTGGACGCGAGATATGGCAACCCGTGCAATCCTCCTTCATGGTTACGGGCATAACGAGCCTCGCGGCCCTGTGCCCGTCCCTGTACTCCAGGCCGAACGCGGGAACCCCTTCGAGGGCCTTCCTGTCCATGGCATCCACCGGTATCTCGCCCTCCTCTATGCCGAACTGCTTATCCAGGCTCGCGCCGTGGATGATGCGGAGGTCCTCGACGCCTGAGAGTTTCTTGAACCTTTCGATTACCGCCAGGTTGCCGGCCCTGCCACTGCCTGAGCGCATGGAGACGAACAGCTCTTCGGAGACGGTGTTGAGGAACAGAGATGCCTCGTTCCTGCCGATATCCCTCAGCAGTACGGAATTGGAATGTATGTCGTAGGCTATAAGGGAGAGTATGCCGGCAAGGAGTATCCCGCCGATATAGAAGGCGAACCTGTTGGTGAGCTTGAGCCTCATCCTATGCCTTTGCCTTTCAGGACGAATCTCCCGGGCGACTCGTTTTTTGGCGCGGGGATCCCAGGTGCGAGGCTATCTGAATATTACTCTACCGCGCGGATTTCGTCAATTGCCCTGGAGGCTGTGGTTCCTGAAAAAGCTCCAGAAGTAGTCGATCCCGGACCAGATGGTGAGCATGAAGGAGACGAGGAGCAATACCGTGCCTATGAGATGAAAATCCAGACCCATGAAGGGGTAATGCAGGAGGAGCGGGACGAGACATACTATCTGGGAGATGGTCTTGAGCTTGCCGAGCCTGGAGGCCGAGATAACGACACCCATGTTCGAGGCTATGGCGCGCAGGCCCGTCACCGCCATCTCCCTCGATATCATGAGTGCGACGATCCACGCCGGGACCCTCCCGAGCGGTATGAGCATGATGAACGCCGTCGTTATGAGGAGCTTGTCCGCCAGAGGGTCGAGGAACTTGCCCAATGTCGTTATGATCCCCATCTTCCGCGCGAAGTAGCCGTCGAGCCAGTCGGTGATGCAGACCAAAATAAAAATAATCGTAGTGACTATGCTCATCGTCTCCCCCGGATAGAGGAGGAGGAAGGCGAATACAGGCGCCGCCCCGATCCTCGCGAAGGAGAGGCTATTTGGCAGGTTTAATATCTGGCTCACGGCTTTTCCGTTCTATTTCGTTCCCTGTCTATTTATATCAAAAAGTGGCGAGAATTCAAGGAAAAACGGGAGAGGGGTAGGTTGGGTTAGCGAAGCGTAACCCAACGGCCTTGCAGGTCCGGTCTTTTCATTGCGGGTTCAGGCTTGCAACCTGAACCCATTATTTCGTGACCCGATATGCGCTTGTCGAGCTATCATAATTTTCTGCTAAAGCCTTTTGCGCCCTGCCAAGCTTTTTTCGGCATGGGGCTTCGCTCCCTCCGCCCTCCCCTTCCCACCGCTCGGCGCGGGGCCAATTTCAAATCGGGTCGCTTAAATCTACCTGATGCACTGCCGTCCGATACGGATTTGCCCGTCCGGCGAGGACCGCTCGCCTCCCCCGAGCGCTCCGCGTCGATCCTCCCTCCTGCTCGCGCGTCACTACCTCCCTTAAGGTCGCTCACCCCATGCCTGGGGGGTTTTGAAAAACAAAAAAAGAATTTTTAACCTAAACCAGACAGTCCGAATTTTTAAAGCCGGGTAGGTTGGGTTAGCGGAGCGTAACCCAACGGTCTTGCTGGTCCGGTCTTTTGATTGTTGGGCTTCACTGCGCTCAGCCCAATCTACCACTACTACTGCTTATTCCCCTTTGCAGAAAACGAGCGGTATCTGCCGGTCAACTGTTTTGAATATTATCTTTTTTTTGCAGACATCGTGCCTTAATACCTTGTCGGACCACTCGAGTCCAGGCCTGTCTCTGAACAGGAATATCGCCTTTTTCGCGTCGATGTCATGAAGGCCGTCTATCACGCTCCGGTCTATAGGCATGAATTCAAGAGAAGGGTATCTCTTCCTGTAGACAAGTATGGCTGTGCGGGGGTTTCCGGGCTGCGGGTCGAGATAAACGGTCTTGCCGCTTTCCTTTTGGAGCAGATCGACCGCCTCCTTTATCCCGAAGCCGCTTGGCCAGCCCAAAAGAAAATTTTCCTCCATCCAGGGCGTGCCGTACTTCTCGATATAGGATTCAGCCGGGCCGTAGTACCAGGGCAAGGTGGAAATCCACAGGACCGGCAATATGGCCACGGAACTTTTAAAGATGTATTTAATGAGAGGGGCATCTTTTTTTTCGGCGAAGCCCATGATATGCCCGGCTGAGGCTCCAAGTATCAGCGTCAGATAGACCGCGTTGGACGTGTTGTATATGTACTCGTTGAACGACCTTAAGCCGAAGACGACAGCAGAGGTGTTAAAAAGAAAAAGGGCAAGGAGTATCCGATGACGCCTGCCTCCTCTATAAGCGCAGTAAATGAACAGCAATACGGCCGCCAGCGAAATAAGGGTGTAGTAATGCGAATACTGCGTATACGCCATCTTAAGGTTATTAAGCCAGCTTCCAACAGGAAATTTCATCAGATCCGCGAGCGAAAAGGTCCATCTCCCGATGAACATCCCGTAATCGCTGAAATACTCCGCCGGTATTATCACCCGGTAAAGCAGATATGATAGTAGCGCGACTGCGGCGGCAAGGAGGGCGCTCTTAAAATCCATATTCCATCGGCGTTGCCCGGCATCGGCTTTTTTGATACCAGGCAAGGCAAGGAATAAGAGCGAGATGATAGTGAGCTGTCCCGACTGTTTTGATAACAGAGCGAAAGCGCCGAACGGCACCGCGAGGAATATGAACGACCTGCTCTTCGATATCGTAAGATATGTGAACAGGAGGGCCGCCGCCGAGAATGAATAGACGAATGTCTCGGCGATAAACACCCTGTCATAAAAGAGCACTAACGGGTTGAGTATCCAGAGAAGGCCTGTCCAGAAGGCGGTCCTTTTATCATTAAAAAAATATCCCGCGAAATAATATACCGATAAAAAACCGATTATAGAGACCGATGCCGAGACCAGCCTTGCCGTCAGCAGGGGGTCCCCGGCCGACCCGATAAAAGGCGCTCCAAACCAATATAGCAGCGGGGGCTTCCAGTCATGGTTCGGATTTGCAACAGAGATAAACTTGGCGCCGTCCCAATCCGCGTGCATCAGCTGGGAATAATTGATGTAAAGGGCCTCGTCGTTGAATATGGGGAAGTTAAGGAGCCACAAAAAACGCAAGGCGATGAACGATATAAGCAGAGGGACGGCCCAACGGTCAAGGAACCGGAATTCTTCTTTCAGCTTTTCAGACACTCTTGCCTTTCTCCAGTGTTTTGCCGTTATTGCATGCGTATAAGATATATCACAGCCAGACCGGTTTTCGCTTCAAAAACATGGCACTTCAAATGACATTAAAAAAACCCCATAAACCTTCCGGTTTATGGGGTCGTTATGCCTAAGTTATCGTGGGCCACTAAGCCCCTGTATTTTTATACTTCCCGTAATAATAGAGCACCCTCTTCACATAGGTCTGCGTCTCGGAATACGGCGGTATCGTCCCGTACTTCAATACCGCGTTCTCTCCGGCGTTGTACGCGGCGACGGCCAGCGGTATCTTCCAGTCGAACATCTTAAGGAGCTTGCTCAAGTACCTTATGCCGCCCTCGACATTCTCCTCGGGATCGTGTATGTCTCTTACGCCCATGATCCTCGCGGTCTCGGGCATCAACTGCATAAGCCCCCTCGCCCCGGCGATGGATACGGCTGAGGAGTCGAAGTCGCTCTCGGCCTTTACTATCGCCTTTACGAGCTTCGGGTCTATGCCGTAGCGCTCCGCGGCGTTGTAGATGATATCCTCGTACTTGGAGTTCGTGGGGATCTTCGAGGAAGAGGAATAGGTCGTCTTCTTGTACGAGGCGGACTCAGTCGAGTTCGACGCCTTGGGCTTCCTCTCGGACATCATCCACTTGTACTTGGTCGTGGTCGGGACGTTGGTTATATGCACGACCCCGTCCTCATCCACATACCTGTAGAAGTCCGCCGATGCCGCGCCGGAGAGCAGGAACACGGCGACGGCCCCCAAAAAAAATATATTTATCATCCTATTATACATTGAACGCCCTTCGGATACACACCGGCTAAAGGAACTTTCCCCGCCTAAAGTGTATTACTTAACTGAAAATTTGGCAAGCACTTAAGTCACAGTGCTTGACGCACGGCCAGAGTTCAAAATCGGCACTTAAGGCCTTTTTGACCCACAATCAAATCGATATGTCATTGCCCGTCCGGCCAGAGTTTAATTTGACAAAGCCTCCCTATTGTCTTACTCTTCACAGAAGGCCCCGTATTCTTATCGGATACCCGGGGCCTGTACTTTACTATTTTTAAAGGAATGAGTGTGGAGATAAGGACAGATTTTCTGGTCATCGGGAGCGGCATCGCGGGCTTGAGCTTCGCGCTCAAGGCCGCCCAAATCGGGACCGTAGCCGTCGTAACCAAACGCGCCATCAGGGAGTCGGCTACATTCTACGCCCAGGGCGGGATAGCCTCGGTCATAAGCAAGGAAGATACATTCGAGGCCCATATAAAGGACACGCTCTACGCCGGGGCCGGACTCTGCCACGAGGACATAGTCGAGCTCGTCGTAAAGGACGGCCCTGCGCGCATCCAGGAACTGATACAGCTCGGTGTGAAGTTTTCGAGCAGGGTCAACGGGCTCGAGCGCGAGCTCGACCTCGGCAGGGAAGGCGGCCACTCGAAGAGGCGCATAGTACATGCCGAGGACCTTACCGGCAAGGCGGTCGAAGAGGCTCTCGTCACAGCCGTCGAGACTAACCCTGATATAAAGGTCTACGAAAACCACATAGCCATAGACCTAATCTCCCACGCCAAGTTCGTCGGGCCGACCGATGAGGAGGGCATCTGGGGCGCGTATGCGCTCGACAAGACGGCCGGAGAGGTGAATACCTTTCTCGCCAAGGCTACCCTCCTTGCCACCGGAGGCGCGGGCAAGGTCTATCTGTATACGAGCAACCCGGACATAGCGACCGGGGACGGCATAGCCATGGCATACAGGGCCGGGGCAGACATAGCCAACATGGAGTTCATCCAGTTTCACCCGACCTGCCTGTACCATTCGAAGGCAAAGAGCTTTCTCATATCAGAAGCGCTCCGGGGCGAAGGCGGGATCTTAAGGCTCAAGGACAACGACGCCTTCATGAAGAGGCACCACCCCATGGCCGACCTCGCGCCGAGGGACATAGTGGCGCGCGCCATAGACTTCGAATTGAAGAAGAGCGGCGACGACTGCGTCTACCTCGACATGACCTCAAGGCCCGCGGAGTTCCTCAAAGACCGCTTCCCTAACATCTACAGAAAGTGCCTCGAGTTCTCAATCGACATTACAAAGGAGCCGATACCGGTCGTTCCTGCCGCCCACTACGCCTGCGGAGGTGTAGCAACGGACGCGGACGGACTCTCCACGATAAAGAGGCTCTATGTCGCCGGTGAGAGCGCCTGCACCGGGTTGCACGGCGCGAACAGGCTCGCCTCGAACTCCTTGCTTGAGTCCCTCGTCATAGCCGAGAGGGCCTCCCGGCACGCCGGAGAGGTAGTAAAGACCACGAAAGAAGCCGTCCCGTCCATCCCCGCGTGGGAGCCGGGCGGCGCAATCGTGAGCGACGAGGCTGTCGTCATCACGCAGAACTGGGACGAGATAAGGCGCTTCATGTGGAACTATGTCGGGATTGTTAGGTCGGACAAGAGGCTCGAGAGGGCAGAGCGGCGGATGGGTCTTCTGAAGGACGAGATCAACGACTACTACTGGGACTTCAAGATCACCAATAATCTGATAGAGCTCAGGAATATCGCTACCGTCGCCGAACTCATCATCAGGTCCGCGCGGCAGAGGAAGGAATCCCGCGGCCTCCACTACAACATGGATTATCCCGAAAAAGACGACGCGAACTTCCTGAAGGACACGGTCCTCCGGCTCCCCCACCCCACGAAGGCCTGAAGAGCGCCTCGAAAACCGCCCCACATACCCTGTTCATACCGCGCGCACGAGATGATTTAGGTCTACGCAGCTTAATGGTGTGTAGCAACTTTTGCATTCGACTTGCGATACAGCACATCCTATGCTTGCGTCGGGTTACGCTCCGCTAACCCGACCTACAAGGCCGGGACTTTAAAATTACGAACAACTTGATCGAGCTCAGTCTCGTAGGTCGGGTTAGCGGAGCGTAACCCGACAATTCCGTATTATGACCGTCCCACACAAATGGTACGCGCGGCGCACCAAAAAAGGCCGGTTATCTCTGTCTGATTGGATGTAGCTTAATGGTGACGACCGTTCCTTCACCCTTCTTGCTCTCTACCTCTATGTCGCCGCCGTGGTCGATTACAATCCTGTAGGTGATGGTAAGGCCGAGCCCAGCCCCCTCGAACTTGGACGACTGGAACGGGTTGAATATCTTCCTTATCTCATCCGGGCTTATACCGGAGCCGGTGTCCGTTATCCTGATGAGGAGTACGGAATCCGGCGACGGCATGGTCTCGACCCTTATCTCTCCCTTTTTGTCTATCGCCTCGACCGAGTTCTGGAGGATGTTGTAGAGCGCGGTCTTGAAATTGCCGTAATCGAGGTTCACGGCGGGCGGCTCCGGCATGAGGAGCTTGACGACCTTTATATCCTTCTTCTGCCCGTCGATGAACTCCTCTATGTCCTTTACGGCCTCCCCTATGACCTTGTTGATATCTCCGGGCGAGAGCGTGGATGAGAGTATGCGCTTGTACTCGTCGATCCTCTGGAGCATCCTTTCAAGCCGCTCCACCGACTTTATTATCCACTGGGCGTACTCCCTGTGCTGTGGGTCGGTCTCGCCTTCGGAGAGCCTTCTGGCCATGCCGCCGATGGCGGTAAGCGGATTTCTTATCTCGTGGGCTATGCCGTCGACCATACCGCCGAGCGCCGCCATCTTCTCGGTATCCCTGAGCCTCGTCTGGAGGGCCCTCATGCGAAGGAGCGATTTTACCCTCGCAGCGACCTCCTGCAGGCTGTAGGGCTTGTTTATGTAGTCCTCCGCGCCGACCTCGAAGCCCAGGATCTTGTCCTCTATCTCGGTCCTGCCCGTGAGCATGATGACCGGGATATAGCGCGTCTCCTCGCGGGATTTGAGCTGGCGGAGCGCCTCGTACCCGTCCATCTGGGGCATCATGACGTCCATCAGGATCAAGTCCGGAGGGTTCTGCCTGATCCTGGCGAGCGCCTCGATCCCGTTTCTCGCGTTCACGACCTCGTAGCCCTCCCTTTCGAGCTTGGCCGTCAGGAGCGCGAGGTTTCTTTCGTCGTCGTCTACCGCAAGTACCCTTGGTTTCATTTCCTGGTTTCGCCCGTATTCCTTTCAGTCTCAAGCCCCTCTTTCGTGGCCTTGAGACCGCGGGCCTTTTCAATGTCACCGGCGCTTTCGTATACTGATATCATCCGCTCAAGGCTCCTTGAGGCGAGCGACATATCCTTCCCGCCCAGGCTGACGTAATAGGAGCGCTCAAGGAGGTAGAGCGCGTCGTCTTTCCTGCCGAGCCTGAGCTGGGCTTCGGCCATGCCTGAGAGGTCGCGCGCTATCCTGCCCGAGAGGCCGAGCCTCTTGTCTTTCGCGTACGCGGCCTCGTAGTATTTAAGAGAAAGAGCGTGGTCGCCGGAAGCGAACGCGGCGTCTCCGAGCCCCCTCAAGGAGTTGGCGGCCTCTCCGTCATCTCCGGCGGTTTCGTTAACGGAGAGCGCCTTCTCGAAGACCGATATTGCCTCGCCAACTCTGTTATCGGATAAAAAGACCGCGGCCTTGAGGTTGAGCTTCCCGCCGGATCCTTTTCCGTCAAGGGCCGCCCCGGCCTTTAAGGCTTCGTCGATGTGGAGAAGGGCCGCGCCGCTGTCGCCTTCCATGAGGTCCGCCTTGGCGAGCGTGGCATAGGCCTCCGAGAGAGGCTCGCGGTATCCCTCCGCTGAAGCGAGCTTCACGGCCTCGGAGAGGGCCATGCGCGCGGACACAGAGTCGTTGACCGCTATATATACCCTGCCTATGTCCACGAGGTCAAGGGCTTCGGACTTCCTGTCGTCAGAGGCCCTGTCCATCCTCAAAGCCTCCGTGAAACGCCCTAAGGCGCGGTGGTAGTCCCCATCGCCGTATTCGGCAACACCCCTCATCCGCTCCTGTACGGACCTGGACACGGGATGCGGATCCACGGCGCGCGGCGCGCACCCGAAGATGAAGCCGGTACCGATCAATACCGCTATGAGCCTGCCCGACCCTGTCATTCTGTCTTTTTCACCTGCGCGGGCTTGCCGCCGTTGAGGAGATAGCCGTCGAACGGGACGAGCTCCGGCCCCTTCACCGGAGGGACCATAAGCCTTACGGGCCAGCTCCCTTTTATGCCTTTGACCATATCCTTGCTCTCGCGAAGCGTTTCGTCCGCGTTTACGAGCGCCTCCCTTATCCTCGGGGTCTCTTTCGCGAGCGCGTCCGTAAGGAGCTTCATGTTGTCCGCTATGCGGTCGACCTTCTCCATCGTCTCAGGGAGCTTGTCAAAAGCGGTCCCGGCCTTGCCGGCCATCTCCTCTATCCTCGTGATGACCGGGTCGAGCCTGGAGATAGTCCTGTCCGCGTTTTCGATTATCGCCTTTGTCCTGTCGTTCATGTCGAGGACGAGCCTGTCGGCGTCCCTGATCGACTTTCCGGCGTCCTTAAGCGTGGCGTCGACCGCCTTCCTCGTCTCCCTCGCCTCTATCGAGAGGTCCTTGAGGTTCGAGAGCATCACCTTTATATCGCCCTCGGGGTCGTTCACATAATGGATGATCTCCGTTATCTCGTTCAAGACAGGCTTGGCCTTTTCGACAAGCTCCTCCATCCCGCCCTCCTTGAGATACGAGATCGCGTCGCCGTTGACGAGCATGCGCCTCTCGGCGCTCCCGGCCGTGACCTCGACGTAGGAGTCGCCTATAAAACCTTCCTTGGAAAGGCGCGCAACGGAATCGACCCTTATCCAGCGCTCGTATTTCCTGTTTATCTCGGCGGCGACCCTGACCTTCGCGTCCTCGGTAAGCTCTATCTTCCTTACGCGCCCGATCCTGAAACCGGATAGCTTGACGGGCATCCCCTCTATAAACCCGGAGCCGCTCTCGGATATGAAATAGACCCTGTACTTCGCCGAGAAGAGGTCTTTCTCAAGGCCTATGAAGGCCATGACGAGCGCGACCCCCAAAATGGCGATTACAACCATTATACCAGTTTTGATCTCGAGGTTTTTGAACCTCGGGTCTTTCTGCCCTATCGTCATTTCAAGCCCTTGATTCCTCTATTATCCTGCTTCCGTCAATCCTTAAGACGCGCCCCGGCCGTACGAGCGGCGCGTCCGCATCCGAGAGGGCCGTAAATATCAGGAGGCTCCCGGGGTTCGACTCCTGGTACTTGAGGAGGAGCAACGAAAGGCCCCTCTTTTCAGTATCCGTGAGGCCGTCCCAGAGGTTCTCGCATATGACTATCTCAGGCTTTAATATCAAGGCCCTCGCGAGCGCAATTTCCTTTTTTGCGTAAAGCGGGAGCATCCCCGGAAGCCCCCAGAGGTCGCCCCTGAAACCGGTCTCAGCGATCAGACTTGCCGCCCCCTGCATCGCCTCCTCGTAGGAAAGCGAGGAGCGGTGATAGATAAGCGGGAGCGCGACGTTCTCTATGACCTTGAGGTTGCTTATGAGGACGGAGTCGTGAAAGACGAACCCGATCCTTTGCCTGAGCCTGTTGAGATCCTCTTTCGCAAGCGCCGCTATATCCTCGCCGAGGACCGTAACGGTCCCCTTGTCCGGGGTCGAGAGCCCGGCGAGCATCCTTATGAGGACGCTTTTCCCGGAGGCGAGCGGCGCTATGATGAGCACCCTCTCCCCGTCCGAGAAAGAAAGGCTCGCGTCCTCGAAAAGAGGGCGGCCCGCCTCGGTGTAGCAGGATACAGACTTTATATCGACAAGCGTTCCCATGATACTCAGATGAAAAACAGTATGGTTATGACGGCGTCGGCTACGAAGACGAGCCGGAGGCTCCCTATGACGGCCTTTGTCGTCGCCTGCGGTATCTCGGTTATCGACTTCTTTACCCTTAAGCCGTAATAAGAGCTGACAGTCCCGATAATAAGCCCGAAGAGGAGGCTTTTAAGGAGCGAGACCGAGATCTCGATGAAGCCCATGGCCTGCATGATGGAGTCGACGAAGACGGAAAAGGCTATGTTCTTCCCGAAGCCCGCGAGTATGTAGCCGCCGAATATCGATATCGCCTCGAAATAAAACGTCAGCACGAATACGCTTATCATCGCTCCGAGCACCCGGGGCGCGACGAGGTAGTGCATCGGGTCTATCCCCATCACCTCGAGCGCGGAGACCTCGTTCGAGCTCTTCATGAGACCGAGCTCGGAGGCCATGGCGGTGCCGCTCCTCGCAATCACTATGACGGAGGCGAATACCGGCCCGAGCTCCCTTACGAGGACCCAGACGAGTATCTCCCCTATGAGCCCCTCTCCGCCGAGCCTCGGCAAAATGGAAAGGGACTGTGTGACGATGATGAGCCCGATGATGAGGGCTATCCAGGAGATTATCGGGAGCGCCTCGAAAGCTGTAAAATAGACCTGCTTAAGGAGGACGTCAAGGGTGGCCTTGCGTCCGAGGTTGAACCGGAAAATAACGGATTCCGCCGTATGGAAAATAATCTTCCAGAACTCGAAGAGGACCCGAGCCCTCTCCAGAAGAGTCCTGCCTAATCTCTTAAGCGTATCCATTCATTTTCATCATAGTCTTAACGGTTTGCCGAAAACTCTAAAGGGGGACTTCCGTCATCCGGAAGTCCCCCTCGTTTATTCAGAGTGAAACGAGAAACCTGTAAAGTTAGAAGTCGGCCCTCAGGGCGAGGAACGGGCCGGAGAGCGTCACATCCGCAAGATCGTTGTCGCTCTCGGCGTGCATCTTGAATATCCTGTACCCGCCGGAGATTATGACGAACGGCGCGGGCTTTATATTCACGGCCGCCTCGGCGTCAACGAGATACGCGGAACTCCCGAGCGTGATGCCGGTTATCTCGCCGCCTACCGAGAATATCATCGGAAGGCCCACCTGCGCGGCCACACCCACGGTCGGTATCGGGAGCTTGAACGACTCCGACTCGTCAAGCCCGAGGGCGGTGGAGGCGAGCGAGGCGTCGCCGTCGAAGTACTTGAGCTCCACTATCACGCCGAGCTTGTTGTTGAGCATGTCGATAAAATCGTACTCGTACCCGAGCCTGTGGTACGCGAGGTTCAATTCGGAGTCCACGTCGGCGTTCGCCGTGTAGGTCTGCCCGGCGAACGTGACGGACTCGGTAAGCGTCGTAGAGCCGCTCCACTTAAGCGGCACGAAGCCGTAACGGAGCTTGTGGCTGCCGAGCTCGAGCGTGACCCTGCCCTCGAAGAAGTTCTTGTCCTCCATGCCGAGGTCGTCGGTGAGGTCGAGCTCGGTGCCCACGGCGCCGTTCGAGACCTGGACCGTGCCGTCCATATTTGTGAGCCAATACCTGCCCTCGACGTCCACTACCGCCGAAGCGGTCGCCGCGGTCGCAAGGGTTGCCGCAAAGACCAAAGAAGCCGCCAAAAACTTTTTCACATGCACCTCCGGAAGGGATTTTTCTTTATTCTCTTTTAGGGTTAATGCCACGCGGCTTGCCGCGCATTTACCCTCCCCCTTTATGGGGGAGGGTAAGGGTGGGGGTGAAAAACTCCACCCTCCCCTCAATCCCCTCCCGTCAAGGGAGGGGAGGTGTAGAAGATACCTCGCTGCTTGCTACCGGTAGTTCATTGACGTTACTATCTAAGGACGAACACTACCTTCGCGCCCTCGAGGTAGTTGGCCGACTGGTTCGACGAGAATATCCGTGACGCGTCGTCGGGTGAGACCTCGACGTCGGTCCCTTTCACAACGCCGCCCGCCTTGACGACAAGCGGGTTCGATGAGCCCCGCTCGGACAGGAGCGCCTTCGCCTTTCCGACGTCGTTCGTGTACTCGGCCGCGCCCCTCTCGACGAGTATGTCCTGCGCTATGCGCGCCGGGTCGTATATCATCTCGCCGTTCCTCGTCACTATCCTGTTTATGAGCGCTGGCTTGAAGGCCTGCGACCTGCAGTCTATTATGAGGCCGTCGTGCCTCGCCTGCTCGATCGAGGGCGGCGGCTGGTACGGCAGGAACGCTGGTGGCGGCAATATCTGCACCACATCGGGCATGAGCTGGCCGAATATGCCGTTCGGGCCGGTCAAAGGCACCGAGAGGTATACAACGGCCGTCTCCGAGAGCGGGTCGTAGCCCTCCTTGACTATCGCCGCGCCCTTGACTATGCCCTGTACCGTAGAGCGGACGGTGTCGGACTCGGCGGCCATGTTAACGACCGTCGTCTCGCCAGTGACTGTCACGCCGTCCATGAACTCCGCGACTTCCCTGAAGGCCACGACCTTCGCTCCGCGTAGAGCCATTAGCCTCCTCTGTCCGGCCGGGAGGTCCCTGTCGGCGACGGCCTCGCCCTTTACGACTATAGAGCCTGCCACGAACGCCTGCCTCTGGTCGGCCGTCACCTGCGGCATTACCTCGGCCCAGGCCGCAACCGCGAAAAGGAACAGGACAACGGGTATGATAAGAGCCTTGAGTCTTCTCATCCTTCCTCCTTAAGGTGGCTTATACCCTCAAAACGGCTTTTTCTCAGTGACTAATGCACATTCAAGTGCTGTCTTAATACCCTTACCGCAAGCACCGCCTCCGCCCCGTCTACCGCGTCGTTAGGCCTGAACTCGCCGGAGAGGTCACCTTCCATGATGTTCCGGGTCGTGACGTTCATTACGGCGTTGTACCACGCCGCGGACGGCGCGACGTCCGGGAACGGCGACTTCTCGTGGCCGAAGTAGGCGGTGGCGAGCCCCTCATCCCCCGTTATCTTCAAGAGCACGTCCTCGATGACGAATGCGAGCTCCTTTCTCGTCACGGGGTCCTCGGGCTTGAAGAGATAGGCCTTCGTCGTCTCGTCGTATATGGGCTCCAGGCCCCTCACATTCCATTTCATGAGGGTCTCGGCCTCCTCCCTGAACTGGTTCCCCAACATGTCGGCCGGTACGAACTCGGCCTTCTTTTTATCATTCATCGCAAGAGGGATCCTGCCGGCGAAGAGCTTGTCGACCTTGAGCTCGTCTATGAGTAGAGCGGCCATGTCGGCCCTTCCGACGGAATCCTTTAACGCTATTTCCTTGCCCGCGTCCCCGAGGGTCGTCCCGGCAAGGGCCCTCACGATCTTATCCGTCTTCTTCCAGCCTTTTTCTGCGCGTGAGGCCCACTTGGATTCGGCCTTTGCTCCGATCACATTCCCGAACATGTCCCGCGCCCTCTGGAACTCCCGGGCCTCGAGATACGCCGCGCCCATAAAATAGCTTGCGGCCTCGCCTCCGTCGTAGTAGACGAGCTTCTTCTCGTCGACCTTGAGCTTCATGGCGTCCTTGTAGTCGTCCTCGACCTCTCCCAGCCAGTTCTTCGAGGCCTTCAGTATAGTATAGACGCGCATGGAGGCGAGGTGGTAGGCGAACTCGTCTTCGGGTCTCGACGCGTTCTTGTACGCGGCCTTCAAATGCTCGGTAGCGCGCTCGGAATCGACCTTCTTATACGCGTTGTCCTTCTTGACGGCGGCCCTCATCGCCTCGACGATTGCGAGCCCCGCGTGGGCCGGGCCGTATGTATCGTCGCAGTAAGAGGCTCGCTCGAATTTGGAAGCCGCCTCATCCAGCTTCTTCCGGTCAAGGAGCTCCATGCCCATCCTGTAGTGGTGGGCCGGGTTGTCCTCTATGCCGTCGCACTTCGGCATCTGCTTCGCGCACCCGGAAAAGACAAAGGCCGCGAGCAGAAGGATGGAAAAAGCGCCCAGGAACCTGTTCATCAAGACCTCCCTATTTTATAACCTTGACCACATCCCCGGCCTGGAAACCCGCGCCGGACTTTACGGACGCTTCCGATATCTTCTCATTCTGGTGCGCCGTTATTATCACTTCCCCTACGAGCCTGTCCCTCTTGCCGAGGCTCCTTCCGGTATCCGGGTCTATGAGCTCGGCCCCTGGCCTGTAGACGCCCATGACCGTGCCAGGCTCAAGGCGCGACTTCGTGCCCGCCCTTATGACCACCGCGCCGGGCTCGACGAGCACCACCCTCGTCGTAAAGGGGATGGCGCTGAGCTTTTCTATCATCTTCGTCATGGCTTTGGAGAGGGCGTCCCTGAGGGCCCCGTCACGGAGCCCCGGGTCGGCCGTGGACCTCGATCCCATGCCGAGGACGCCGCCGGTCTTTTTCCTGTACTCGCCGACACCGGATTCGGACACAAGGCTCATGCCTGTGGCCACATCGACAAGTGAGTAGTCGACCTGGACGCGCGCTATGCGGGTTTTCGACTGCGCAAGGAGGACGTCGGAGGATTCCTCAAGCTCCGAATAGGACGTTATCGCGCCGGATATCCTGAAGTCCACGGAAGCGAACCCTTCAGCCGCGTCTTTCCTGCCGGTCTTGACCGCGCCGGACTGCTGTAGCTCAATGAGCCTCTCCTGCTCGCGCATCTCGTCCCGCGTGAGCATCACGGGCTCCAACCCGGACTGCTTGACGATGGTCCTCAATATCTCGGATGCCGCTTCTCCGACGCCTATGACCCTCGAAGGGGTCCTGTTATCGAAGTGGAGTATGGCTATATTGTACTCGGGGCCCCTGTAGAGACCTCCCGCGCCCTCAAGCCTCTGCGTCTGCCCGGTGAGCGTTACGTCGTCTTTTACCGCGCCGGTCGTAGTGGGAGAGCAACCGGCAAGGAACGGGGCCTGAAGAAGCGCGAGCGCAAAGAGCGCTACCCCTCCTGCCTTTAGGCTTTTTATCATAGGTGTACCTCCGTTTACCATGTTTTTAAGGCTCCCCGCAACTATCTCCACGGCGGCGGGATGGGCCTTCCCGGCGGCGGTGGCGGCGGCAGGTCTCTCGGCCTCGGCTCTTCTACCGGCTCAACGGTCCTTGCCGTCCCGGGCCCTGCCGGGAAGCTCGCCATGAGCTTGTCAATCATCTCGTCGGTCTCGAATCTAAGGTGCACCCCGAGCGCCTTGGAAAAGAGCTTCTCTCCTATCGCTATTACAGCCGCGTCCTCGACCTTCTCGGTCTTCCCGGCGCGGAGCAGTTGCCAGTCGGTGAGGCCCGGTATTTCGGAGAGACCCTTTATGTCCTTGAAGTCCTCTATCCCGTCCCCCTTCATCTCCTTAAGGAGCGTCACGCCAGCGCCGATGTCGCCCCCGGCTATCCCGCTCTTTACGCCCATGGCCCTCGCCCAGACGACCCTTCCTGTCTTTACATCGACGAGTTTGAAGGCGGCCCTTACTTTTTTCATATTATACAGGCCGGTAGTCACATCGTCAAAGTTGAGGAGATACCCGTATACGACGCCGTCCACACCAAGCGTCTCTCCAAGCTCCCTGGGGTTCGTAAGCTCCAACTGGCTCCCGAGCGTAACGCCCATCCTGTCCATGAGTATCTGGTCGACCTCGGTCAAGGGTTTGGGGAGGTAATTCTTGTTGTCGAGCCTTTTGAAGAACTCGTCCCTTACGGTCCTGGGCCCGTCGACGTCGTTCGTCGCGTTGTACATGGGGAGAAGCGCGACCGTATAGACCGGGTTCGACGGATTTGGGCGCACGCGCCTTTGCGGGGTTGCGCAGGCCGCTACGATCAAGAGAAGCACGGCCGACAGGACAAAAAACTTTTTCCGCATCTATTGCTCCTTGGTTAAAAGCCGGTAAGCCGTCACGGCCTCTGGATATCGTCTTCCAGCGTTGCATCTATGGTGTTCGCCGTAGACGGCAGTTCCGCCCTCGAACTTCCTCTGGTATATCGCCGAGACCCCGCGGACTCTGGACTTAAGGGCGTTCTTAATGTCGGAGAGTCTCTTGTAATCGTTTATATTGGTTATCTTCAATGTCACCGGCTGAGCGCCGCCAGACCACTTCGCCGCTATCTGCGCGATGAGCTTGTCGCTTACATCGATCGCCGCTTTTGACAACGCCTCTGTCCCGCCCGTGACCTCGGATATGTGCCGTGAGACGCCGTGTCCCTTTGCGGAGCCGAGGACTACGCCGTCGTCTACCCTGACCGCCTGCGCCGTTATGTCGGCTATGTAAGAGCCTACGTTTGACCCAGGCGTCCGCGGGCCAGCGGTGGCCAGCGCCTTGCCGTATACCACGACCTCGGCGTTAAGGTCCCTTCCGATCCGCGCGGCCCTCTCGCTTGAGAGGTCCTCAACCCTGAAGGCGTCATCTATGACGACTGTCCCGGCGGATGAGTCGACCACATTGAAGCCCTTCTCCATGAACTTCTCCTTGAGAGATGCCTCCGCCGATGACATGTCTATGGATTCTCCCATGTATTCGGATCTCCCCCACCACCAGAAGGCGTAATACCTCCTCCCGATGTTCTTCTCGGCTATCATGAAGAGTACCCTCGGGCGCTCGGCCTTGACCTGCATGAGCCCCATCGCGCCGAGGTCGTCTTTTATGTTGCCTATGGCCACGATCGCCTTTACCGTGGCCTGATAGAGCCCCGGCGACTGCCCTTCGCGTATGACCGTATACGAGCGTATGTACCCGGCCGTCTTCGTGTATACATTGTCCCTTAAGGGCTGGTAGTTCTCGACGAGCGTGTCCGAGGCCACAAGAGTGCCGACGGCCTGCTCTATCGCCTTTCTGAGCGCGTCGGCGACGGCGGCGTCCCTCGCGACGGCCAGATCGCCGCCCGAGACTGTCGCTATGCCTGTAGCTTCGACGGTCCTTTCGCGCGGCTCATCCGCGAATGAATTTGTGAGTGGGATTGAGAAAATGGCGAGTATTACGAGGATGAGAGCGAGTGAAAAACGTTTGAGATGGAGACTTGCAGGCCTTTCGGACCCGTGTTGCATAAGACCTCCGTAGTGTTTTGGCCGCGGACGCCGCCGGATCGCGGCGCCGTAAGCGGCGGCCCTCGTTACGGAGTATATATCACATTTCCCCCTGCAAGTCCATTGCGGCTGAAGGGTCTGCGGAAGCCTAAACCGGCGGGCTCGTGGAGGTGGCCGGAGCGCCTGTCTCAAACCTTACTACACCGGTCTCGTCGATGAAGAACCAGCGGACCGTGGCGCTTCCGTTCAAGGGGTTAGCGTTCACCGTCCAGTACGGGATGCCGCCGGCTACACCTGAGGCGAGCGTGAACCTGTAGTCGTGCTCGTCCCTCGTCGTTGTTCCCGAGGCAGGGGACAGAATACCCGTCGCGACGAGCTCCTGAAAGTCGCCTGCGTAGAGCCCCGAGGAGTCGGCGATCCTGTGCACCTCCTCGGCCTTCTTGATCTTGGAGAGCATCGTCTGGACCGCCGTCTCCCTCGCCTTCTGGATGAAGGACGTGTACGCCGGGATGGCGATGACCGCGAGTATTCCGAGTATGCCCATGACGAAGAGGAGCTCGACGACGGTAAAGCCGCGCGCGCGGCGTAAAGCCGCCCCCTCCTTCGTTCTCACGGGGCCTGCCGTCATTTTCGGGATCCCCTGCTGTTCAATTCCGTTATTATCGACCGTATATGGAGCTTGACGTCCTCCGGGTACTTCGCCCCCTCTGCGTCGAGCATGGCCTGGACGGTCTCGAGCCTGTTCTTTATGTCCTCGAAGGACTGGGAGGCCCTGTTCCTGTCAAGCTCCAAAAAAGCGGAGAGCTCGTTCAAGAGCCCCTCCATCTCCCTGAACTCGTCGCCCTTCCTGATCCTTATCCGCGAACCGTATTTGCCTGCCAGGAGGTCCTTGACAAGGACCTCGAACCTGTACATGGGACCCACGACCTTGTGGGAAGAGAATATCGCGTGTATGCCCGCCAGCATGGCGGCCACGAAGAGGCCTATCCAGACACGCTTGTGCAGATAAAGGACCGTCGCCGATATCCTCGCCTGCTCCTCGGCGTCGGTCGCGTAATTGAGGTCCTGGTACAGCGGGTAGAATATTATGAACCCGAGTATCACCGAATAGATGATGATGTAGATGAAAAGGCTCATGGCGAGCCTTATCTGGTACGGGTTTATGATGATCTTTTTGCGGGTAAACGACATCAATACTCTCCGTTTTGAGTGTCTTAAGGACCGTTCGAGATGGGAAGACCAGAGGCAGACCGGGCGAGGACCGCTTTTTCCGATAATCGCACGGCAGTGCGCCCGAGGCTGTGAGCAAACGCACACACGCCCCGTTAAATAATATTCGATTACGGATTTTTTATCAAGAGGGGCCGGAGGCTTAAGGCTTGAAGTCTGCCTTTACGAGGGCGAGCTTTTTCTCATCAAGGAGGAGGTCTATTGCCGTAAGTCCCAGGGCCTTTACCCCCTCCATGAGGGCGCGGTGGCCGTCGGGCGTAACGGTCGCCTCGGCGAACTCTTTCGTGTGGATGTTTATGCCGTCCCTGATGGGGACATGCGGGTGGATGGTCGGCACCTCCTGCGATACATTGCCAACGTCAGACGACCCGACGTTCTTCTCGACCGGCGACGGGTCTTCCTTGAGGCCGAGGAAGGCAAGAGAGTCCCTGTAGACAGAGGCGAAGGCGTCGTTCAGCTTCATTGGGGCGTTAAGATCGCCGACCTCTTTCGCCTCAAGCGTACAGCCCGTGGCGATGGCCGCGCCCTTCGCGCAGTTGATCACGCGCTCCCTTGCGGAGGCGAGCTCGTCCAGGTCCTTCGCCCGTACATAGAAGCTCGCTTCAGACCTCTCAGGTATGATGTTCGGCGCTTTTCCGCCGTCGGTGATTATGCCGTGTACGCGGACATCCCCGCGTAACTGTTGCCTTAACGCCGAGATGGCGTTAAAGGTCTGAATGACTGCGTCGAGCGCGTTTATCCCCTCTTCGGGATAGGCCGATGCGTGGGATGATCTTCCGTGGAAGACGAAGTTCAGGCGCACGAGCCCGAGGAAGTGTTTGACCACCGTACGTTTGGACGACCCGTGGACCATCATGGCGGCGTCGATACCAGTGAAAACGCCGTGCTTCACCATCTCTATCTTTCCCTTGCCGAGCTCCTCGGCAGGGGTGCCGAGGACGATGAGCGAGCCTCTGCCCTTGAGATGGTTTTTGAGCACATTGGCAAGAGATATCGCCGCGCCGATGGATGCCATGCCGGCGATGTTGTGGCCGCACCCGTGGCCTATGCCGGGGAGAGCGTCCATCTCGGCAAGGAGGGCGATCGACGGCCTGCCGCTACCGAATGTCGCCCTGAAGGCGGTCTCCATACCGGCTGTGCCCGCCTCGACCGAGAAGCCAGCCTCTTTAAGGAGCGAGAGCATAGCGGCAGAGGTCTTGTACTCTTTTAGCCCCAGCTCCGGGGTCCGGAAGATGGAGTCGCTCAGGTCGAGTATCCTGGGCTTGAGCGATTCGGCTGAGGCGACGAACTCGTTTTTTATGGCGTTTAAGTCTTTCATAATTTCATATCATCTTGTCATTGCGAGGAGCTTGCGACGAAGCAATCTCAAGAGTCATTGAAACCTTAAAGATGAGATTGCTTCGCCACGGCTCGCAATGACTGCATAATGAAGGCCCCCTTCGGGGGCCTTCATTCAAATTACTTTATAAACCCCATCTGTTCAAGCTTCAAGATGATCCTCTGCGACGCCTCGTCAGGCGAGCAGTCGCGGGTGTCGATAACGAGCTCCGCGTTCTCCGGTGCCTCGTAGGGGTCGCTGATGCCCGTGAACTCCTTTATGATGCCGGCGCGCGCCTTGGCGTAAAGGCCCTTCCTGTCGCGCTCCTCGCAGACCTCTATCGGGGTCGCCACATGCACCTCTATGAAGCCGCCGGACTTCGATATCTCTTCCCTCACGGCCTTACGCGTCGCCGCGTACGGGGCGATGGGCGCGCATATCGCCGCGCCGCCGTTCTTCGTTATCTGCCCGGCGACGAACCCTATCCTCTGGATGTTCAAGTCGCGGTGCTCTCTCGAAAACCCGAGCTCGCTCGAAAGGTTCTTCCTCACGAGGTCGCCATCGAGGAGCGTAACGGGCCTGCCGCCTGACTCCATCAACTTTACCATGAGGGCGTTCGCTATCGTCGATTTACCGGAGCCCGATAGGCCCGTAAAGAATACAGTGAAGCCCTGCTTGTGTCTCGGGGGGTAGGTCCTCCGGAGCTCGTTAACGACCTCGGTATACGAGAACCAGTCCGGGATGTCGAGGCCGAGCATGAGACGCCTCCTGAACTCGGTGCCCGAGATGTTCAGCACAGTCATGTCCTTTTCTATCTGGTCGGCCGGGAAGTACTGCGCCCTCTCCTGCACGTAGACCATCTCCTGGAACGGGACCATCTGTATGCCTATCTCGGCTTGTAAGCTCCCGAGAAGGTCCTGCGCGTCGTACGGCCCGTAGAAGGCCTCGCCCTTGGAGTTCTTGCCCGGGTCGGCGTGGTTACGGCCGACGATGAAGTGGGTGCAACCGTAGTTCTTCCTTATTATCGAGTGCCATACGGCCTCTCTGGGCCCGCCCATCCTCATGGCAAGGGGAAGAAGCGAGAGCATCGTCGTCTGCTCGGGGTACTGCTTTACGAGGTGCTCGTAGCAACGGATCCTCGAATAGTGGTCGATGTCGCCGGGTTTCGTCATGCCGACGACCGGGTGGATGAGGAGGTTGGATTCGACCATCTGCGCGGCCCTGAAGGTCAGCTCCTGATGGGCCCTGTGCATGGGGTTCCTCGTCTGGAAGGCGACGACCTTGTGCCAGCCCTGCTTCTTGAACTTCTCGCGCAGATCCTTCGGCGTGTTCCTCAAGGACTTGAAGTCATAATGGGACGGAAGCTCCAATCCTTTGAGCTTTCCGCCGACGTATACGGGGTGAGCCCTGTTGAAGAGGTAGTTTACGCCCGGGTGGACGGTGTCGTCGGACTTAAAGACGTTCAACGCCTCTTCCTTCTTATCCGGCCTCCAGATGTCGGAGATTGCCATGACGGCGATGAGGACGCCCTCCTGGTCGCGGAGCGCGATATTCTTCCCGGCGCTTATCTTTTCCGCGAACGCCTCGGTCACGTCGAGCGTTATGGGCATCGTCCAGACGACGCCTGAAGCGAGCCTCATCTTCTTTACGACGGAATCATAGTCGGCCTTGCCCAGGAACCCTTCGAGCGGCGAGAACCCGCCGTTCAAGAGCATCTCTATGTCCCAGAGCTGTCTTTCGGTCAAGTCCCAGGATACGAAGTCGCGGGCCTCTTTTTTAAGCTGTTCGGCCTCGGCTTCGGGTACGATCAACTCCTTTAGAACTCCTCCATGCGGCGCGGTGATGTTTGACACGGTACAGATCCTCCTTCTTCCTGTTTGAGGCTCCTCTAAAAATTGTTATTTAGAGGTAGCCATTATTTATTTTTTTAGAAACCTCTGCCACGGAAACGACGGCGCGCCCGTGACCATGAAAAACGGGTTCAAGAGGTCTTCCTTATTGTAAGTGAGCTCCCTGCCCTCAAGGTCCGTTACACTTCCACCAGCGGCCTTTACAACGGCGTGCGCCGCGGCCGTGTCCCACTCCATGGTCGGGCCGAACCTCGGGTACAAATGCGCTTTGCCTTCGGCGACGAGGCAGAACTTCAGGGAACTGCCCATGGAGACGAAGTCCGCGTCCCCGGTGTTTTTCACAAACTCCTCAAGCTCTTTACCGGCATGAGACCTCGACCCCACTATCCTCAACCGACCCTGCCCGTAGTCCGAGACCCTTATCACGGTCTCGCCGTCCTTGTCAATCCTGAACGCCCCCTCGCCTACTACCCCAAAGTAGCTAACCCCCAGCGCGGGCGCGTGGACCACACCCAAAACCGGCTTATTGTCCTCGACGAGCGCGATGTTTACCGTGAACTCGCCGTTCCTTTTTATGAACTCCTTTGTGCCGTCGAGCGGGTCGATTATCCAGAGGCGCTTCCAATTTCTCCGCACAACATACGGCTCGGCCTTCGTCTCTTCCGAAAGGACCGGGATATCAGGCGCGATCCTTTTAAGCCCCTCTGATATGACCCTGTCCGAAGCCTCGTCGGCGGCGGTCAGGGGAGAGCTGTCTTCCTTGTAACTCGTCTTGAGGTCGCCCCCCTCGTAGACCTTTAATATCTCCTCACCGGCCTTAAGCGCGACGGAGAGCGCCTCTTTTGCAAGCGTGACAAGTCCCATGCGCTACTTATGGAGCCCGCATTCGGTCTTCTTCTTGCCCGCCCACCTGCCGCTCCTCGGGTCCTCGCCCGGTGCTACAGGGGACGTGCAAGGCTCGCACCCGATAGATGGGTAGCCCTCGTCGAGGAGCTTATTGTACGGGACGTCGTTCGCGGCGATGTAGTCCCATACCTGTTTCTCGGTCCAATCGACTATGGGGTTGACCTTAACAAGGTTGAACTTTTTGTCCCACATAACGACCGGCGCACCGGCCCTTGTCGAGGCCTCTGTCCGCCGGAGGCCCGTCATCCAGCACTTGAGGCCGGAAAGGGCTTTTTTAAGGGGCTCGACCTTCAATATCTCGCAACACTTGTCCGGATTTGTCTTCCAGAGCTCCGGGCCGTACTTTTCTTCCATCTCCTTGGCTGTGACGCAGGCGGTGTGCCTCTCGACCTTTATCCCGTACTTGGCTTCCGCCCTCTTTACGACGTCGAGCGTCTCCTTGAAGAGGTGCCCCGTGTCGAGAAAGAATATCCGCGCGTCGGGCTTGATCTTAACGACGAGGTCTAAAAGCGTAAGCTCCGCGAAACTGCACGCGAGCGCGAACTCGTCACGCTTGAAATTCTCGACGACCCATCTTATCGCGGCCCCCGGGCCCTTGCCTTCGAGCGACGCGTTTACCTCTTTCAATTCCTCTTCAGTCCAATTCCTATCCATCTAACCCTCCTCGAAAAGCACGACCTCGCACCGGGCCTTTTCCTTGACCTCGTCGGCCATGGACCTTGAGAAGTATTTAACGAAGCTCCGTTTGCGCCTCTTTACAAGCACGGCCACGGAGACGTCCATGGTCTTTATTGTGGCGAGGACTTTCTGTATGAAGTCGCCCTGCTCCACCAGGGGCTCGAATTCGACCCCCTCTTCCATCGCCTTTATCTGCACCTTGCCGAGCTCTTCGTAGCCCCTCTGGCGGTATTCTTTCATGATGGACTCGGACAACTGCGTCGAGGGCTTGTCCCCGATAAAGCCTATATCCGAGAACTTGTCAAAGACCTCGTTGGCGAGCCCGGTCTCGAGGAGATAGAGCGCGACAAGCCCGCTCCCTTCCTTCTTCGCCCTCTTTACCGCGTAGTCTATAGCCTCCTCCGAGGTCCCCGAGGTCGACAGCACTATCAGCATCTTTTTCATCGCGAGTACCCCATGCCTATTAGCGGCCACCACCACGCCGCGACGAGGTTGAAGACGACCCATGCGGTTATGAACATGATAAACCCGCCCTTGGCCGACTCCTTTACGTTTATGTAGTTCGACGACGCCGCTATCGCTATCGCCGGGGTCCCCATCGGGAACATGAAGTCGAGCCCGGCGGGTACTGCTATGGCGTATGTGAGGACCGCCGGGTCCATCGAGAGCTTTGAGGCGAGCCCCAGGCTCACGGGCAGGAGCACGGCTATTACCGCCGCGTTGCTCATCGCCGCCGTAAGGAGTATCGAGAGGAACGAAAAGAGCGCGAACGCCATCCAGGGAGACCCCGCCCAGTTGCCCACCGAGGATTTGACGAGCCAGGCCGCGGCCCCGCTCTTATCGAGCGCCGCGCCGAGGACGATTGCGCCTCCGTACATGAGTATTATTCCCCAGTTTACGTACTCCTCTATGTCCTTCCATTTCACAAGCTTGAAGACAAAGAGGACGACGACCGAAGTGAGCGCAACCGTTGCCAGCCCAAAGCCCTCTCCAAGCGTTATCCAGCCGATGATGGTGAAGACGAGGACCGTGCCCGTCGCGTACTCAATGACCGATAGCTTCCCCAGCCCCTTGATCCTCCGTTCGAGCACCGCCCTCGCCGACCCGACTCCTTCTATGTCTATCGGGAAGAACCTCGTCAGTATCAGGTACCCGGCGGCAAGGAGTATGACCACGAGCGGAAAGACGGCGACCGAATAATCAAGGAACCCGATCGTGTCGCCCGTCGTCTCCTTAAGCATCCCGACTGCGAGAGGGACCCTCGCGCCTCCGAGGAAGGTCGCGACCCCTCCTATGACGCAGCCCCACGCAAGGGCGAAGAAGAGGAGCTTGCCGTAGTTGGATTTCCCGGGCTTCAACCCGAGCCCCTTTGCTATCTCGAGCACTATCGGGAAGAGCATGGCCGCGACCGCGTGCTCGGACATGAAAAACGATAGAAAGGCGGAGAGGAGGAAAACGGATATGAGGAGCGTCCTCGGAGACCCGCCGAATCTCTTCATTATGTTGAGCGCCAAACGGTTGGATATCCCCGAATGCATGACGGCCCCGGCGAGTATGAACGCGCCGAGTATGAAAAAGACCGCCTCGTTTCCGAAAAGCGCGTAAGTCTCTTTCTTTGGCAACACCCCGAGTACCGGCACGAGCACGATGGCAAAGATGCTCGTTATCGCGAGCGGCACGATATTAGAGACCCAGAGGATGAGGCAGACCGCGAATATCGCTATCGCCCTCTGCCCCTCGATCGAGAGCCCCTCGGGCGTGGGCATCGCGATGAGTCCCCAGAAGATAAGGACGACCGCCAGATAAAAGGCGGGCCTCAAGGCCTTCAGGAGGAGTATCACCCAGATGGGCCTTGTGTCTATCTCAATCGACACCGTAAGCCCCTGTGGCGGTTTTTTTTAAAAATGCCCTACTCAGAATCGTCATCCCTGTCTATGACCCTTAACTTCCTCCGGAGCGTTGCGAGCCCCCAGGCTGTCTTCTTCCCGAGCCTGGAGTTGTAGAACCCGTCGACTATCGACTTCTGTTTTTCGCCGCTCACGATGGATTTAAGCTCCACGGGGGTCGTTACCATGCTTATGTCCCGGACCCAGTTTACATTTATCTTGTTCTTCTTTATCGACTTATACAGGTGCTTGTAGACCGGGAGTATTATCTCCGTATCGAGCGGCTCTATCCGGAGAGCCCTGTTCGCCGACGGCCTGTATATGGGCAGTATCGGCACGACCCCGATGCCAGAGAGATAATCCACGCCCATGCAGGTCGACCCCGGGGGTTCCAGCCCGACGATCAGGTGGGACGCGACCGTCCCGTTCGGGAATACCTTTGCCGCGTGCTCGAGCGCCTCGAAATACCTCTTCTGACCGATGAGGGTGGCTCTCCCCGGGCATATTATCTCGAAGAGCTCCCTGTCGAATATCTCGAGGTTGTAGAGGATGGAATCCGCCCCGAGCGCGTATGTCTCGTCTATCCAGTGGTTCTTCTTCGGCGGCAGGGCCTCTACCGCCACAAGGCAGTTGAAGCTCTTCTTTACCGCGAGGATATAGGGTTTGAGGAACCCGAGGCCGCCGTCGTCGTTATCGCTGAAGCCGATGGAAAAGTATATTATCCCCGAGGCCTTTTCCTTCAACACAGCCTCGACCGCCTCGAGGACCTCCTCGACCGAATAGACCACACCTTCACGGCCCGTGACGTCGAAGTTCCCGGCGCAGTACTTGCACTCGACACTCCTGTTGAAGAAGTCGCACCTGGGCGAAGGCGTGATGACCGTATAACTGCCGTGGACTGACGCTATGTTCGAAAACGGGACGCCGGTCGTAGTGCGCCTGTTGTAGAACGAAGGCTTCTCAACGAGCGAGACCTCTACATCGGACGCGCCGTCGGTTATAAGATACCCGCTCCCCTTCTTTTTTATGAGGTAAGGGGAGTTCCTTGTGAACTCCTCCCTGCATGGGATGTTCACGAGCGTCTTTTCCGGGAGCATTATGTCGACACCCGCGGAGCCGCACGCCCAGGCCTTCACAACGGGATCGTCGATGCGCGTGCCCCGGAGCATGAGGTCTATCTTAAGGGTAGCCGGGTTATGGAGGTAGGTCTTTTTTTTCATCGGCTCGGGTATGGTTCCTGTATCTTACAAAACCCCTCCCCCTTGACGGGGGAGGCGGGGTGGGGGTGAAACGTGCCGGGCGGGCAATTCGATATCGAACGGCAGGAGAATCGATTTAACCGGAGACTCCGTACCTACTTTGGCCCTGGCCGAAGTTCACCCTCCCCTCTGTCCCCTCCCGTCAAGGGAGGGGAAGTTAGAGGGGGGCGCGTATGCCTTTAGTTTGCGCCCTTGAACCTGATCAACGCTCGCACGCCGAAGGCGCCCTGAACTCGCAGGCCTGCTCCTCGTACTGGACGAGCTCCTTTATAGTCGCGTTCTCGCCGCAGAGCGCGCACTCGGGGTCCTTCATGACCTTCACCTTCCTGAATGTCATCTTGAGCGCGTCGAATATCAATAGGTGCCCGGCGAGGGAGTCCCCTATGCCGAGTATCTCCTTAACGGTCTCGACGGCCTGCAACACGCCTATGACTCCGGCGAGCGCGCCGAGGACGCCTGCTTCCTGACAGCTCGGGACAAGCCCCTTCGGCGGCGGCTCGGGGTACAGGCACCTGTAGCAGGGGAACCCCTTGGAGGGCTTGAATACCGCGACCTGGCCGTCGAACCTGAACATGGAGCCGGACACCAGCGTCTTTTGCTCGAAGAACGCGGCGTCGTTCATCAGGAACCGCGTCGGGAAGTTGTCGCTGCCGTCGAGCACGACATCGTAGTCGCGGATTATCTCCCTGATGTTCTCCACGGTGAGTCTCCCGTGGTGGGCGTTGACGTTCACATCCGGGTTGATGGCGTTTATCGACTCCTTGGCCGATAAGACCTTGGGCTTCCCGATCCTTTCGGTATTGTGTATGATCTGCCTCTGGAGATTGCTTAAGTCCACGCAGTCGCCGTCGGCGATCCCTATGGTGCCGACACCCGCCGCGGCAAGATAAAGCAAAGACGGAGAGCCGAGCCCTCCGGCGCCGAGCACAAAGACCCTGCTCTTCAAGAGCTTCGCCTGCCCCTTGCCGCCGACCTCCGGGAGTATTATGTGCCTTGAATATCTTTCTATCTGCTCTTCGGTAAAGTCCATACGACATCTCCTCGCGCGATTCTCTGAACGATATTGAAATGAACTACCCCGCGGAAGACAGCGGGGTATCTTCTAATACTTCCCCTCCCTCGACGGGAGGGGAGTGAGGCGCTCGGCGCGCGGCCAAAGTCGGATGGAGCCGCCGAGGTAATCGAATCATCTGTCATTAATTACGGACTTGCCTGTCCGGCACGCTTCATCCCCACCCCCTCCCCATCAAGGGGGAGGGGGTGAAAAAATACGGCAAGCCGCTCTTTATTTGCCCCTAGGAGAGAATAAAAAGAAGCCCCTTCGCAAAGGGGCGCTCTTTACGCCTTCAATGGTTCCTTCGGTTTTGTCCGGCCTTGAAAAGGGGTGGTATTGAAGCGATCCTACTCGCTTAACTTTATCTTCTCTTCCTTGAAGGGCTCGTTCTCGTCGTGGAATATCCACGACTTTACGGATACGTCCTTGCCGCCGTTCACGGAGACTATCATGTAGGAGTACCCGGCCTGCCCCCACTCCCTGTCGGTCGCCGAGGGCTTGTCAGGATGGTCGGGGTGCGAATGGTAGAAGCCGACTATCTCCGCGCCCTGCGCCTTCGCCTCCTTGTCCATGAGGAATATCTCGCGGGGGTCGATGATGTAACGGTCCTGCGACCTCTCCTTGTTAGTGTTCACGGTCGGGTGTATGTAAAGGACGCACCGGACCCGCATAGTCGCGCCTATGAGTATGCCGCAACACTCGTTCGGGTACGAGTCCTTCGCGTGCTGTACTATCTGGTCGTATATGGCCTGCGATATCTTTATTGCGGGTTTGCCGAGAACCTTGTCGAGTCCGAAAAGCGCCATATTCAATCCTTTTGCGTTTAGTTAAGGCCGATTCTAAAAATAACAATTTTTAGAGGCCGCCCTATGCTTCCCAGAGCCTGGTTGACAAATACTTGTCCCCGCCGTCAGGGAAGATGACTACGATTACGCCCTTCTTTATCTTCTTCGCCACTT
Source organism: Deltaproteobacteria bacterium (assembly GCA_016182655.1). Classification (GTDB taxonomy): domain Bacteria; phylum Desulfobacterota; class GWC2-55-46; order GWC2-55-46; family GWC2-55-46; genus GWB2-55-19. The sequence continues at coordinate 15,715 of JACPGB010000014.1, read as the reverse complement.
CGAGCGCCCCCCACATGGCCGCCCCGGAGGACTGGCCGACAAGGAGCCCCTCTTCCCTCGCGAGCCTCTTCGCGATGTTGTACGACTCTTCAGTAGGGGCCGGGACCTTGTAGTCGAGCTCCTCTTCATGATAGATGCCCGGGACTATGGATGAAGCCATGTGCTTCAAGCCTTCGAGGCCGTGGAACGCGGTCTCGGGCTCTACAGCTATGACCTGTATCTCCTCCCTGTACTCCTTAAGGCGCCTGCCTGTGCCCATGATCGTGCCGCCGGTGCCGATGGAGGCGATGAAGTGCGTGACGCGTCCGTCAGTCTGCTCGATTATTTCCGCCGCGGTCCCGTTGTAATGGGCGAGCGGGTTCGAGGGGTTGTTGTACTGGTCGAGCTTGCAGTATTTGTCGGGTGAATCGACATAGAGCTTCCAGGCGAGCCTTATCGCGCCGTCCGAGCCTTCGAGCGGGTTCGAGAATATGACGTGCGCGCCGAAGGCGTGGAGTATTTTCTTGCGTTCATCGCTCACGTTAGCGGGCACGACGAGCTCCACCCTGTAGCCCTTGACCGCGCCTATCCAGGCGTACGCTATGCCGGTGTTGCCCGAGGTGGAATCGAGTATTATCTTGTCCTTCGTGAGCCTTCCGCTGTTCTCGGCGTCGAGTATCATCGAGAGCGCCGCTCTGTCCTTTACCGACCCGCCGGGGTTGTACCCTTCGAGTTTGGCGTATATCTCGACATCGGAGGGGAGGTCCTTTGTGATGTTGTTTATCCTTACGAGGGGGGTATTTCCGACGAGGTCCAATACCGAGCCCTTTGCGGGGGCTTTGAAGGCATTATCCGGCTCTGCGGCGTCCAGGAATTTATGTCCTCTCATACTATCTCTCTCCGGCGATATAAAAATTTTACGAGCTATTCGGATAGGCTATCCGGCCCCAGACGCGGGACACAAAAATACCTTAGTAGGCTAATCAAGTTTATAATACCTTAGTGAACCTGTCAAGAATTTTTTAAGACCTGAAAAGACAAAAATAACCTTATTATTTAAAGGGTTTTTATAAAAAAAAGCCCCGCCAGGAGGCGGGGCAAATGGGTTGCTTAAGGGCCGCTTACTCGATTATATCGAGCTCGATAGGTTCGACCTTGACCCCGTTGTCTATGAAATACTTGATAGCCTTGTCTATCTCCTCCGGCTCGCCGTCGAGCTCGAGGGCAACAAGACCTATCTTATCGGAGATCGAGGCCTGACGGATGTTGGTCACGACCTTGAAGAGCCTGCCGACGTGGTAAAGAAGCGGCTCCTTGACCTGCTCTTTCGGATATGTGAGATATATCCTCTTCTTCAAAACGCGCCTCCGGCGATAGCGGGTATGATCGAGAGCTCGTCGTTCTCCTTGAGCTCGGTCTCGAGGTTCTTCTTGAACCTGATGTCCTCGTCATTCAGGTAGATGTTCACGAAACGGCGGAGCTTGCCGTCGGCTTCGCAGATGCGCTCCTTAAGGCCCGGATAGTTCTTCTCGAGGTTCTCTATTATCTCCGAGATGTTCCTGCCCTCTGCCGCTACCTCGTCGGAGCCGTTCGTGAGCTTCCTTAACGGGGTGGGGATCCTTACCTTTATCGCCATCTTATCAATCCTCCTCAAAATCCTTTTGTATGTATTTGAAAAATCAGCCTTTCTGGATCTTCAGCCTGAAGTACTCGCCTTCCTTTTTGACTTCCAGGATCTTGTGCCCCTCTTCTTTTATCGACTTGGGCACGTTCTGGATGGGCTCACCGGAATCGAGCACGAGCTCCAATACCTCTCCGGCTTCAAGCGTTTCAAGCTTGAGCTTGGTCTTTACGAAGTTGATGGGGCACATGACGCCCCGGAGGTCGAGTTGTGCGTTGGATTTTATATCTGACATAAGGCTCCTTTGGCCTTCAAATTGGATTCAGAAACGGTTTTATAAGGGAGGCCGCATGAACCTCCTGTCATTGCGAGTGAAGCGAAGCAATCTCATCTTTTAATAAATCATCGACTTGGGATTGCTTCGGATAAAGCCCCTCGCAATGACAACAAAAGGCCCTCAGACCCCCGGCGCCAGATAGTTTACCGGGGAGCCGTGCTTGAATACAGGCTCCATGAAGTCGAGGTACTTCTGAACGCCGACCCTTTTTATGGCGTTCCCGATCCTCTCCCCGCGCTTGCCGTTGGCGTTGTACCACTCTACTGTCTTCTCTATCGCCTCGGCGACCTTGTCGTCCGGCAGGAACGTGCAGACCTCAAGCGCCTCCATCGGGTGCCTGCCGTGCTTGCCGCCGATCCTGACGATGTGTCCGTAGCGCTTCGGCTTCCAGGCCTCGGTCGGGCAGGCCCTTATGCAGTCGCCGCAGAAAATGCACTTTTTCGGGTCGAATATGGGTTTGCCCGTGTCCGGATCCGAGACTATCGCGTCTTCCTTGCAGGCCTCCGAGCAGATGGTGCAACCGGTGCAGAGCGGGTCCTCCCATACTGGCTCGACGATGCCCTGAAAACCGAAGTCCATTTCCTTGGTCCTCGCGCAGTCTATCGGGCAACCTGAGAATGAGGTCTTGAACTTATGCGGCGTGGGCGTGCCGAAGAACTTCTGGTCGACCATCGCGGCCATCCCCTGGGTGTCGGTAAGGCCGTTCGGGTTGTACTCGCACCCGCCGCAGGCGGTTGGGACCCTGACCCTCGGGCCGCAGGAAGCCACCTTCTGGCCGATCTTTTCGAGCTCGGAGACTATGTTCCTGAACTCCTTGTAATCGACATAGAGTATCTCGAGCGACTGGCGGAAGGAGAAGTGAACGACCCCCTTCTTGCTGTACTTGTCCGCTATCTTCGATATCTCGACGAGCTTTTTCGTGTCCATCCTGCCGCCGGGGCAACGGAGCCTTACGGCAAACAGGTCCTTCTGTCTCTGCTTTATGAAACCGCCGGACTTAAGGTCGTTGAAGTCTACCCTCTCTCCGACATTATCAAGGTTTACGTTTACCTTTGTGGTCTTGTCCTCTATAAAGTGGTCCGTCATCTCGCGATCCCAAGCTCCCTTCGTGAAATAGCCGTCAAATACGGTCTTTTTATATTACCAGAAACAACAAGCCTCTGGTAGTGAATTTTACTATTAAAAATTAGGAATTTTTTCCGAGGTCAAGGAAGGGCGGAAATAAAAAGCGCAGCATATATGGGTAATATGTGAGCACTTTTATTTTCGCCCTGACGCAGAAATCGGGAAAAATAACAATTTTTATGCCTTGAGCGCGTATTCTTTCCCGTTGGCCTTTACGAGCTCGTCGAACTCGGAGAGGCGCGAGTTTATGACCGTCACCTCGTTCAGCTTGCCCCCTGCTCGATGAGCTTTTTCGTTACGCCGAGCGTGACGCCTCCGGCGGTCTCGGCGAATATGCCCTCGGTCTCGGCGAGGAGCTTCATCGCGGCGATTATCTCCTCGTCGGTTACGCTCTCGCCCCAGCCTCCGCTCTCCTTTATGACCTTCGCGGAGTAGTAGCCGTCGGCGGGGTTACCGATGGCGAGCGATTTCGCGATGGTGTTGGGCTTTACGGGCCTTATTAGCTCGCTGCCTTCCTTTACGGCGTTTATGATGGGACAGCATCCGGTCGCCTGCGCGCCGTAGATGTGCGTATCGGTCTGCTTCACGAACCCGAGCTTCTGGAACTCCTTGAAGGCCTTCGATATCTTGGTTATGAGGGAGCCCCCTGCCATCGGCACTATGATGTGCTTCGGGAGCTTCCAGCCGAGCTGTTCGGCTATCTCGTACCCGAAGGTCTTGGAGCCCTCGGCGTAGTAGGGGCGGATGTTGATGTTCACGAAGGCCCAGCCGTACTTTCCGGCTATCTCGCTGCAAAGCCTGTTCACTTCATCGTATGTCCCTTTTATGCCGACGACCGTCGCGCCGAAGATGAGGGTCCCGAGTATCTTCGACTGTTCGAGGTCGTAAGGTATGAAGACGTAGCTCTCCATGCCGCAGGCCGCGGCGTTCGCGGCGACCGAATTGGCGAGGTTGCCGGTCGAGGCGCAGGCGATTATCTGAAAACCCAGCTCCCTCGCCCTCGATATCGCGACCGAGACGACCCTGTCCTTGAACGACAAGGTCGGGAAGTTGACGGCGTCGTTCTTTATGTAGAGCTCTTTTACGCCGAGCGCTCTTCCGAGGTTCTTGGCCCGGATGAGCGGCGTGAACCCGACCTGGGCGCCGACCGACGGCTCGCCGTCGAGCGGAAGGAGCTCCTTATAGCGCCACATGTTCGGCGCCCTCTTCTCTATCGCGTGCCTTGTGAGCACTTCTTTTATCTTGTCATACTCGTAGTTGACCTCAAGCGGGCCGAAGCAGAGCTCGCAAACGTGCAACGCCTCCTTCGGGTATTCCTTCCCGCACTCCCTGCACTTCAGACTCCTCATGTAGCTCATCGCTCTACCCTCCCTGTATACCTAAACTCTTTTTGTGCGCATTATCAGATGCGGAACAAACACTCTAAAACGGCCCCGGCTCAGCTAAAACCGCCCCGTTCCGGGCAATAAAAAACCCCTTCTTTCTTGAAGCTAAGAAGAGGTTACGGTTCCTTTCTTATCTTCCAAGGCTTTCCCGCCTTGCTGGATTTAGCACCTGACATACGCGAAGTATCGGTTGCTGTGGCTTCAACGGGCCAGTCCCTCAGCCACTCTGGATAAGAATCCAATATTCAATTGTACTAAGACTTATAATATAAGATCAGGGGCATGTCAAGGTTTTTTTCCTTTTTTATTCAGGCCCGTGTTGAAGCCCTTATGCCGGCTGCCCCTCATTACAAGCAACAGGCAGTACCCTGCGGCCTGACAGGAAAACTTCCCCCAAAGGTTGTTTTTTTAGCTACTTGGCGTGACAGGCGGTGCAGAGGCCGGACTTCGAGTTATCGACGGAAAGCAACGGGTCAACGGCCGAGGATGCACGCTCCGCGGCAAGCGATTCGTGGGTTGCCTCATCATAAGGCTTGTGGCAGGTGACGCATGAGATATTATTATCGGCGAGCCTTATGGCAGGGTCTATATTCGCTGGTTTGACAAGCCCGGGGTTCCTCGAAGCGGCGAGCGAGTAATCGACCCCGACTGCGTGCCCCGTGTCGCCCGTGTGCTGAAAAGTCCCCTCGACCTCCTCGTGGCACTCCATGCACTCGACCGAGGCCTTGTCTATTGCAGGCGCCGCCCATGAAAAAGACGGGGCGACGAGCGCTAACACAAAGACAGCGGGCAGATACCTGTTATGCAAATACCCTCCTTTTCACAGACTCAGAAGGTGTACTTAAGCGACATGAGGAGCGAATACGAATACCAGACGACCTCGTTAAGCTGTGTCTCCGCTTCCGAACCGTCCGAGAAGAACGTCCTGTCTATTCCGGGCTCCGTATGGAAGTCCTGATAGTCGACCCCGATACCGGCTGACCACCTGGCGTTGTACCTGTAATCCGCCGTTATCGAGCTTATGAACCCGTCGCCGTCCGCCAGATGCTCATAGCTCTTCGGGTGCTCGAAGTCATCACGGAGGTTCCAGTTGGCATCCGCGTAGTAATCGACCACATGGTACTCGAAAGCCGCGGCGACCGTCCACTTGTCAAACAGGAACTTGATGTCCAAACCGGCCCATGGGCCGTCCCAGCGCGCGTCATAAGAGCTGTCCAGGCCGTCGAACGAGCCGGACGGCGGCCAGGTCTGAAACCCGTCGGTTATGTTCAGGTTCTGCTTGTGATATGAATACCCTATCATGGGGATGAGGGCGACATTCGACCTTCTCGGCCTTATTATATACCCTAAACCGGCTGAGAGGTCGTACAGGTTGCCTGAATCAGCGCTGTTGTTGGAGCGGGAGAACTCAAGGGTCCTGTCGTCCCCGGCGTAGTCGGAATCCTGATTGTCCCCCGCGAATATGAACCCGTAGTCGGCATAGGCCCTTGTATAGATGTGTTTGCCGATATCCGCGTTCATCGAGGCCTTTACGTTAAAGCTCCGGACGTCCGTCCACTGGAGCTCCGAGAGCGTATTGGGGCAACACCCCGAGGAGTCTCCGGCGATGTTCCACTTGAGCTCGTCGGACCTGTATCCGGCGCTGAGCTTGAATTCCGGCTTTATCTCAGCCCCGGCGTTCGCGGCAAAAGCGAATAAAAAAAAGAGGGCTATAGGCAGTAGAAGCTTCCTTGCTCCCGGTCTCATCCAACTCTCCTTTTTGAGGTTAAAGATGCCTTATTCCCCGTCCAATATCCCGTACCGTGCCTCCGTGATGCCTTCCCCTTTGCATATCGGGCATTTACCCGGACTCTTTAGCCTTTCCCTCTTCCTGAAAACGAAACCGCAATCCAGACACCTCGACGGTTCGACTACGAACCTTAGCCCCCCGCCCTTTCTCGCATCGATGGACTTCGCCACGTGCGGGAGGTGGTCGACGACGTCCTTCTCCTTGAGGCCGACTGCCTTCGATATATCCTTTGCCGTCAGCATCCCGCCCTTGAGCGCCTCGATTATCCTCTGCCTGTCAGTAAGCTCGCTCGACATTCGCCTCTCGTTAGGCCAGAGGGACTCTCCCTATGCTATATAACACACCTCATGGCCGATAAAAAAGCCATTTTATGCCGCTGGTCCACCGGGTAGGTAAAGCGGTGTCGGCAGGCTACGGCCGCGGATGCCGGGGATCGAGTCATTTGTTCAATAGAGTGAATTGAAAAGGCCGAGTATGTGCGGCACGACCTGCTTTTTCCTTGAAAGGACGTTCTTGAGCTCATATACGCCGTCGTCGAGTTTAGGGTAGTCGAGCTTCAGCATGACTTCTTTTTCACCGACGGCGAGGAAGAGGGAAGTGCCCATGACTATGTCGGTCACGAGCACGGCCGAGAGCTTCAGGTCCTTCTTGTCCTTGATCTTCAGGAGCTCGTCCTTGAGTTTCAGTCTCTCCTCGTGGAACTCTTCAAACCCTATGGTCTCGAACTGGCCGATGCCGAACTTCCTGCCTTTGGCCTCGAAGACCTTGAAGTCCCCCCCTACGGCCGCCTCTGGGCCGCGCCCCTTGAGGCTCGATGTGGATGAGAATATGGCGGTCCCGAAGGCCCTGTGGTCGAGCCCGGACTTCTCTTCGAGCCATCCGACGATATCCTTGTCCCTCTGCGTCGTCGTGGGCGATTTAAGGATGACGGTATCCGAGAGAGCGCCGCCAAGCAGCAACCCGGCCGTCTCCTTCTTGATTGGAAGGCCCTTTCTCCTGAAGAGCTCGGCTACAAGAGTCGAAGTCGACCCGACCGGCTCGCAGATAAAGGGGATCGGGTGGATGGTGTGGAAGTTGCCGATCCTGTGGTGGTCTATCACCTCTATGATGTTGACGGACTCCGCGCCGTCGACGGACTGCGACAATTCGTTATGGTCCACGAGTATGAGGTTCAAGGACGGCGGGCGTAGGATATTGGTCTTGGTGACTATCCCGAGCATCCTGCCTTCGGGGTCCACAACGATTATGCCCGTCGAGTTCGCAAGCCTGTGCTTAAGGTCGGAGACGAGTTCGTCGGCAGAGGCGCTCTCGAACTTCCCCTCGACGACCCTCCTCGCCGGGGTCGACAGGCGCACGAGCTGTGCCGCGGTCGCCGTGTCGGACGGCGTTATTATAATGGATACGCCTTTGGCGCGGGCCTCTTCGAGCACCTCGGCATCTACCCTGAACCCGCCGGTTATTATGAGGAGGCCTACCCCCTTCTCGATAGACCTACGCTGTATATCGGCCCGGTCTCCGACGATAACGGCGCAACCCTTCGGGTCGCTCTTGCCGAGGATGCCCAGGAACGAATCCACCCCCATCGCCCCTACAAAAAGCGAGAACGTCCGGTCCCCGCCTCCGATAAAGTCGAGCGCGACCTCGGCGTTCAGGACCGAGGCGATGTTCGGGAGCGTAGTAGTCACCTCCCTCTGTCCGTCGGTCTCGAGCATCTGTTTTCTCGCCAGGTCCATGAGGGTCAACGCCCCTTCGGGCCTCCCGGTCGGATCGACGACCGGGATGAACCTGATCTTCTCCTCCCGCATGAGGCCCATGACCTTGAGGAGCGGTGTCGCACCCCCGACCTTCACGACCTCGGTCGACATGACGTCAGAGGCCTTCGGGTATACGTTGGGGAGATACCTCGGGGCAACTGAGTTGAAGTAATCGAGGATAAACGAGGTCTGGGGGTTTATGTCTCCCGCCCTCGCGGCAAGGACGTTGGAGTGGCCTTCGAGGCGTTTCAGTTCAGCAAGGCCGATGGCCGAGCAGATAGAGTCTGTGTCAGGGTTCTTGTGGCCGATTACGAATGTCTGGTCTTTAAGGGGCATGGAGTTCCTTGCTCTCTAAAAATTGTTATTTTTCCCGACTGCTCGGCGCAGGGCCAGACTCGACTGGAGCTTCAGCGGCAAACCGAATCATAAGTCATTTGATACGGATTTGCCAGTCCGGCGAGGACCGTCAGGCCGGAAATAAAACTGCTCACATATTGCCATATATGCTCCGCTTTTTATTTCCGCCCTTCCTTGACCTCGGAAAAAATCCCTAATTTTTAGAGATAGCCTCAAATTTTCAAAGGGGGACCAATGGGGATTATAAAAACTATTTTTACTTCTCAAACAATATCACATTACCTTCAAGGATGTCCTTTTCAGATATCTGCAGGTCGTACTTTTTTTTGCCGACCTGGACGACGTAGCCGCTGACGACCCCGGTCTTCCCCTCCCTCATATCCACGTTCGGGTAGAAGAAGTTGAGGTAGAAAACGCCCTCCCCGTCGGCTGAGGTGTCGGCGGTGACGAAGAACTTCCTGCCGGTGTTGGTCATCACGAGCCCGGCCATGGCAACCGTCTCCCCGGGCCTGGCAGTGCCCTTTACTATCGCGCCCTTGACGCGCTCGAATACCTTGTACTTCTTGACCTCCTGAGGGAGGCCCTTGAAGTCCGACTGCCCCCGGCACTCGTAGACGAGCCTGACGCCTGGCACACTCCTGAACGGGATGGGAGAGGCCGCCCTCTGTCCGTCGTTCAGATACAGGCTTGTAGTTATGAGGTCGAAGAACCTGGGCCCTGTCTCTACGATCTCTCTGCCGTCCGGCAGGACCTTCCTGTTCACATAACCGGATGGGTCCACGCCGACGATAGCGGCATATTCCGGAAGGTTGGCGAGGGTCTTTGAGAGGATGAAGTACTTTACGCCGTTGTCGTCGAGTATCTTCAAAAACTCCCGCTCGTCGTCAGCGAGATAAAACCCGGCAGACTCCTTCATGCCGTGGGTCTCGGTGCCCATCACAGTCGCCACAGACGGCCTCTGGGCCACCGCCTCTATCCATCCGCCGAACTCCCATTGGGCGAGGACGGCGTACTCGGGCTTCTTCTGCGGCTCGAGGTAGTTGCTCGTCGGAGGCGTGTTGTGCCTGACCCAGAAGAGTGTATCCTCGAGGTCGCCGGCGATGAGGAAAGGCCCTGTGTGCGAAAGGCCCTTGTAGAAAGAAAGCGAAGGGAGGAGCCCTATGACGATAAGCACGGCGACGGCTATCGTCCCGGCGGTCTTGCCGGACGCGCCTTTTATGCGCGCCTCAACAAAGCCGCCGATGGAATTCAGGAAGACGCCGCCCGTGGCGGCGACTATCAATGTATATACGTTCTCATACCTGCCGTTTACGAGCGTGACCGCAAGGAGCGCCCACCCGGCGAAGACGAAAAAGAGCGCGGCGGCTGAAATGCGCCTCCACTTTCTGGAGAGCGAGAGAAGGACTATGGGGCTTACGAAGAGGAATATGGTCGAGAACACCAGCGGTGCCTTTATGCTGAAACGACCGGCGTCGGACAAAAGCGGTTTGTACTGTGCGATAGTAGAGGTCCACTTGTTCCCGCCTCCGACGACCCCGAGCCCCGCCATTATCCCCTTGAAAAAAGACGGAGAGATAATGGCGAAGACGATGAAAACGGCCAGAAGGAACGCGACGGCGGCGGCCGCCGCCTTTGCCGTCCCCGCCGACCTTTCCTTTTTAAGGTAGACCGCGAGGGCGAGGCCGCTGAATGACGCTACGCCGAGGAGCGCCGTTATTACATGGAACCACGAGACCACGTTGAACTCGGTGCCGCCCTTCAAGCTAAAGGGGTTGAAGACGAGGACGAACGCTATGACGAACGCTATCGTGAGGAATGCGACCGCGCCTGAGACGAAAAAGCCGAGCCACCTCCTCCCTTCCTTGAAGGACCAGCCGAATACCATGACAAACGAATAGAGGCCGAGTATCGACCACCAGAGGACCGCGCCCCTCCAATATAAGAGCGAGACGGCGGCGGAAAGGCCCGCGAGCGCGGAGATCACGATAAGCCTGTTTCCCCGGGCCTCTCCATTTTCCGATTCTAACGCGGCAAGCGCGTAGAGGTAAAATGTTATCCCCGCCCATATCGGCTCGAAGAGCTCGTTATCGGGCCTGCCTACGACCGTCGTGAATATGTGCGTCGGAAGGAGTATGAATATGACGGATGCGATGATAGCGGCCCTGAAACCGAAGGCCTCCCGGCAGAAGAGGTATAGCGGGATGACCGCGAGCGTGCCCACGAACGGCGGGAGCGTCGCGAGGATGTAGGCTATGTCCCCGTCGACCGACGGGAGGAACGACAAGACCCTTATGATCACGGCGAAGGAAAAGTCCGTGAGCGGGGCCCAGATGTTTCCGGTGCCCACTGGAAAGCCCATGTAGAAGTCGTGGCCGGGGATGTTCGGGAACTGCTTCAGGAGGATGAGGACTTTTCTGAAGTGCTCGTAGTTGTCGGCTTCCAGAAAGTATATTCCCGCGTTCGTGACGAAGTTGTCCCACGGGATGAGGCGTATGTACGCGCCTATCAGGAATATGATAGCTATTGCTACGGCATTCCGGATGTGTTCTCGCTTAAGCATTGTAGGGGCGGACCCCGGAGAGATCGCCTTCCGGGCCCATATATCCTTGATCTGAGTATAACAGTGGAAATCGACGAAAGAGCCGGAAAATATTAACACTACCAGGGATTTTTGGCAAGGGGCTGAAGGGTAAGACTATTTCGAAGTACTCTTTGGATGCAGGAGGATGCAAGGCCGCCATACGCGTTCCGCGCTCCCTCCACTTGCCCCTGCTCCGGATTCTTATTAATATTTAAGCAGGATGACGGGAAAAGAGAAAAGAGGTGGATGAGATGGAGATAGACCCCGTTTGCCATAACAGGTTCGGCGTGGACAAGGCAATGTTCCAGTCCATGTACAAGGGCGATGTCTTCTACTTCGACTCGCGCGAGTGCAAGGAGATGTTCGACACGGACCCGAAGAGGTACGTTGCTGAAAAGGCCGGGAAAGGGCCGTCAGAACATGCGAAAAGGAAGAGACACGGTAGCTAATGTCTGGCAGGCAGAATTGATATGCGGAAGACAGGCTGTAACTCATGCGAGGTACGGCTTGTTTTGTCGGAAGGTCTCGTACTTAAACTCCGGTTTAAGCGGCAGGTCAGATGAGGAACTCAAGGCCTGCCGTGCATCCGGTCCCAAGGCTCGCCCACTTCACTTCCGCGAGGCAGGGGTATTGGATGAAGGTGTCTTTTATGGTGAGCATGAGGCGGACGACCGTGCCTGGAGTGAGGTCCCTCTCGGCCTTGATGCAGGCCCCGGCAGGGCTCAAGTTTATTATCTCGGTCTCAAATACATCAGCCCCCTGCCCCGTTTCGCAGAGCCCCTTTCTGTTGTATTCGGTCCTCGGAAACGCCCTCTTCTTTATCGCCATCCTCAAGCCCCCGTTTATTTTTTTCACCTACATCTTATATATTACTTCCCGCCGAAAATGTCAATGGCGCCAGCCGGGGTTTTGCTTGACACAAACCGCGCTTATGGAATAAATTAAGACTATCTCTCAAAATCGAACTGCGGCAAAAGGCCAACGCATGGACTTCGATCCCACAATCCACAGAAGGCGGCCTCCGGGGATACTCGTATTCGACTCCAACGGCGAACTCGTCTTCCTGAACAAAGAAGCCGGAGAGTTGCTTAAGGCTTCGCCGGAAGAGATAAAGGCGGCCTTGCCCCGCGAGATATTGTCATTTTCCGGCAGGAGGTCCAAGTCCGCCCCAATGACCGCAAGCTTCGTCCTTAACGGTGAGTTGCTGATGACGAGGACAGTCCCCCTCCACAGGGCGTCCCTGAATAGGGGAGATTCCTCCCACCTGATGGTCATCGTCGAGAGGCAGAGGAGGCGCGGGAGGGTCGACATGTCGCGGTTCCGTGAATCCTTCAGGCTTACCGAGCGGGAGGCCCAGGTCGTGGCCGAGCTCATAAAGGGAGGCGCAAACCAGGACATAGCCTCCGCGCTCTCCTTAAGCGAGCATACGGTCAAGGACCATGTGAAGAGGATAATGGCAAAGCTCGGCGTAAAGAGCCGCTCAATGGTCATATGCCGGGTCTTCGAGTTCTCGAACAGCCCCGGGATTTAAACACCCTGCCCGCCTCACCCCCTTACTCTCCCTCGATCAACCGCAAAGCCCATGGAAACCCCTGTTTACGCCCGCCCCCCTTGAACGCACTCAGGAGAGCATCTATACTCTTAATAGATAACCCCTTTTGCGTTTACAACCAAGGAGGCTTTATGGAAAAGAGGGACTTGGTCAAGGAACTCCATTCGCTCTGCAAGCTCGACATAGACGCCTACTTCGCGTATCAGGAGACGCTCCACCACATAGATGAAAAGGAGATAAAGGCGAATATCGAGCGGTTCAGGATAGACCACGAGAGGCACATAAAAGACATCTCGGAAGAGTTGCGAACGCTCGGCGAGAAGCCGCCGGAGTTCTCCCGCGACATCAAGGGCTATGTCCTCTATGTGTTCACGAAGGTGCGGTCCCTTACCGGGACCGAAGGCGCGTTGAAGGCGCTTAAGGGCGGCGAGGAGACGATGAACAAGAAGTACGGGGCCGCCGTAAAGCTGGACTTTCCGACGAACATCAAGACCCTTATCGAGAGGAACTACCAGGACGAGCAGAATCACCTGAAGTGGATAGATAACGCGATCAACACGAAGGCTTGGAAAAAGGCGGCGTAGGGGCGTTTTCTCTTTTTGGATTAAAAAAGCCGTAACCCGGAAGGGTTACGGCTTTTGTTTTGACATTGAATCGAGAGGATGCTTTTTTTCACCCCCACCCTGACCCTCCCCCGTCGAGGGGGAGGGAATTAATAATGAGTTCGCATCTTTAACCTCCCCTCCCTCGACGGGAGGGGATTGAGGGGAGGGTGAGATATTACCCCCTTATTCAAACTGGATTCCCGATTAAAACCTCGGGAATGACATATTCAATCATTCCCGCGCATCTCAAGCGGGAATCCAGTCGTTGGGCTCCGGACAACTCAGCCGTAGGTTGGGTCAGCAAAGCGTAACCCAACATTTTTTCACGTGCATCCTCAGACCGCAGGCGACTCCCACTTGTAGATGAACGCCGACGACGACGGCAGGTTGAAGCCCGCGAACCTTCCGTCGGCCGACCTTATCGTCGCCGGGTCTCCCGTGGAGTTCGTACCCTCGGGCGCGATGTCGTTCACATTCTCGATGTCCGCGAGCTTGACCCACGAGCCGGGCATGCCGAGGTCGAGGTCCACGGACACATCGTGGTTCTCAAAGTTCAGGAGCACCGCGAGCGCGTCGTTCGGAGCGCCGTTGGGCTGTGCCCTCCAGCCGACGACCTTCTGACCGCCTCCCCTCTCCCCGCCCATCCACGGCCCGAGTATCCACGAGAACTTCCCCTCTTCAGCCGGGTTAAAGCCGTGTATCTTCAAGCCCGGGTAACGCCTCCGGAGCCTGATGACCCGCTTCGCCCACTGAAAGAAGCCGTGCGAGTTAAGATCGCGCGGCCAGTCGAAGCGGACGACCATCCTGTCGCGCTCCGGGTTGAACTCGCCGCCCATGTAGAGCATCGGCTGGCCCAGAGCCGTCATCGTCGCGAAGAGGCCGAGCCTGCTCTTCCTGTCCTTGGCGGCCCCGTTACCCAGAGACGGGTTCGTCCCCACCTCGAAGGCCGGGGACGTCTCGTCGTGGGACTCGACATAATTTACGACATTGTTCGTGTGAGAGGCGAACTGCGGCTTGCAGAAGTAGAAGATGTCCCCGAGGTTCGCCGTGTTGTTAAGGTCCTGGTTGTCGTAGACGCCTTCGCGGAGAAGCGACTTCACCTTGTCGTGGAAAAAGTCGCTCCACTGTGCGTAGCCGTCATAGCCGTTCAGGTTGAGATCGCTCTGGTTCGGCAGGTTCTCGGCGATAAGGAGGATATCGGGCTTATAGCCGCGCAACTCCCACGCGTTCCTGTGGAGGAACTCGGCGGACATCCACCTGTCGTGCTGGGTCGCGTCGAACCTGAACCCGTCGGCGTGGTACTCCTTTATGTACGCCTTACAGCAGTCGATGAGCATGTTCTGGACATCCGACTTCCAGGTGTCGAGCCTGTTGCCCCAGTCCGACTGGCCGTTGAAGTAGAGCCCGCCCTCGTTCCGGGTAATCTCCCTGGGGTGCTCGGGTATCATCTGCCAGAGCGGGTTGAAGTCGTTGGAGGTGTGGTTGAAGACCATGTCGAAGATGACGGCGAGCCCGTGGTTGTGCGCCTCGTTAACGAGCTCCCGTAAGTCGTTCGGCCCGCCGAAGTCCCTCTCGACCGTAAAATGCAGAGACGGGTCGTACCCCATCGATTTCGGCCCCTGCATCGAGGGCACCTCTCCAAGCGGCATGATGGAGAGAGCCGTCACGCCGAGGTCGTTGAAGTACCCGCGCCTTATCCTCTCCGTCACGCCCCTGAACTTGCCCCTTATCTCCTGCGGTATGTCGTAGTCGCCCTCGGTGAAGCCGAAAACCGATAGCTCGTAGATGATGAGGTCGCTCATCTCCGGGGTCTTCCAGTTTGAATCGGCCCATTGGTAAGACGGGTTCACGATTACGGAGTTGTTGCGGGCAAAATCCGCGCCGAGCTGTCTCGCGTACGGGTCCTTGCAGTCGCGCATGAGGCGGTTCCTGTCGTCGGGCGGCACGCCGCCGAATACGCAGAACTCGTACTCGTCGCCGGGCTTCGCCTTGTCGGTTATCGCGAGCCATGTGTTGGGCACGCCGAAATACCCGCGATAAAGGTTCAGCTCTATGAACTTCGACTTCTCTTCCTTGTCCGCGCCGGGCCTCTGCCAGTTGTTGAAGTTGCCGCGAACGAATACGCGCGCGGCGTTCGGGTGGTAGAGGCCGAAGAGTATGCGCCCGTCCTCCAACTGGGTCGCGCCGAGCCCGGAAAACCCGCCGGTGCCGGGGATGTAAGACGCGTCGTTAAAACGGAGCCTGCCGAGTAAGTCTGCGGCGGACTCCCCTTCCACATGCCTCGGCGTGATGGGATAGATGAAGGGCTTGTCCGCCTTGCACCATACCTCGTCGAGGATGCCTGGGCCTGAGATGCGCCCGTAGGGGATGAACTCACGGTCGAGCCCCGTGGGCTCCCACGCGCCGTGCCTGTCCCTGAATTTGAACGAGAAGCTCGGCCTCTCGACATCTACTTTAAAGACCGGGCCGAACTGGTCGGATGAGACCGGCTCGGCCTCGAACCCGCCGCCGCCGGGATACCAGACGCAGAGCAAAGGCGCCTGAAAGCCAATTGAATTGTCGTAATGTAATGTCAACGACTGCATAGTGGCCTCCGTTATTTTTGGGGTTGTGCCTTAATGGCTGATTAT